>NZ_WVRN01000001.1:1305625-2048750 GCF_013112245.1 Ruegeria sp. HKCCD4315
CAGTTTTTGTAAGTTTTTCAACAGCATGTCGGAACACTTGGTTGCCTTGCATACGCAAATGCCCGGTGGATTGAGTAGATACTCCGCCATCGACATAGAGCAGATCCTTGTAGCGACCGTCCGAGTTCAGATCGGTTGCCAGAATGCCGCGATCATCCGAAGTGCCGTTGCCTTCCTGAGCTTCCAACACCAACGCTCCGGCTCCATCGCCGAAAAGGACACACGTGGAGCGATCCGTCCAGTCCATGATCCGAGAGAACGTCTCGGCGCCGATAACCAGCACGCGCTTGGCCTGACCCGAAACAATCAGCGCATTTGCGTTGGAAAGTGCAAAAACGAATCCCGCGCATACGGCTTGTACGTCAAAGGCAAACCCCTTGGTCATGCCAAGCCGGGCCTGAACCATGGTTGCCGCAGACGGGAAGGTCAGATCAGCGGTCGATGTCGCTACGACGATGGCGTCAATGTCATCCGCACTCAAATCGGCATCTGCCAAGGCCGCCTCGGCAGCTTTTGTCGCCAGATCCGAGGTCGTTTCGCCTTCGGCTGCGAAATGGCGCCGCTCAATACCCGATCGCGTTCGGATCCACTCGTCGGTTGTGTCCAGCGTTTTCTCAAACTCGGAATTAGGAACAATGCGTTCCGGCAAATAATGCCCGACACCTACTACAACTGAACGGCCTGCCATGTTGGGGTACTGCCTTTTTGATTATTTTTCGGTCTGCGGCGCAGCTTGCGCGGCATCTTGTGCAAGCTGGGCTGTGGATGCAACCCGCGCGGCCAATTTTTCGGAAAAGCCCGATTGCGCCAGCGTAAAGGCCAGCTTGATTGCAGCCGACACGCCGGTCGCGTCTGCGCCGCCATGAGATTTCACCACGGTGCCGTTCAGCCCAAGAAAGACGCCGCCGTTCACACGCCTTGGGTCGATCCGTTTCTTCAGACGGTTTAGCGAGGTGATCGCCAGAATTGACGCCAGCCGGGACAGCGGAGAATACTTGAACGCCTGGCGCAGCAGGTCACCGATCAGGCTGGCTGTACCCTCACCGGTCTTAATCGCAACATTGCCGGTAAACCCATCCGTGACAATGACATCTGCCTTATCGCCCGGAATGTCGCTGCCTTCGACAAAGCCCACAAATTCGAAATTTGCCTGCTCTGCAAACTCGGTGATCATTGCGTGCGCTTCTTTCAGCTCGGCGCGGCCCTTGTGTTCTTCGGTGCCGACATTCAGCAACCCAATGCGGGGCCGTGCAAGCGCCATGCCATTGCGCGCATATGAAGCGCCCATCAGGGCATATTGCAGCAAATCCTTGGCGTCGGCGCGGACGTCGGCGCCTACGTCGAGCATCACGTTGAACCCCTGAGGGTTGCGCGAAGGCCACAGAATCGCAATGGCCGGGCGGTTCACGCCCGGCAGTTTGCGCAGGCGCATCATCGACAGCGCCATCAGCGCACCGGTGTTTCCACAAGACACCGCACCATGTGCCTCGCCCTGGCGCACAGCCTCCAGCGTGGACCACATCGAAGTTTGCTTGCCGTTGCGCACAACCTGACTTGGCTTGTCCTCCATCGTGACGACGTCCGGACAATCACGAAAAACGACGCGCCCCTCAAGGACACGCCGTTTTGCGACTAGCTTTCGCAGGACCTGCTCGGGACCGTGCAGCAAGAACCCAATATCCGGGTTCTTGTCAGCCGACTTCGCCAGACCGGCAACAACAACTGCGGGACCCTCATCCCCACCCATGGCGTCGACCGAGATGGTGATCCGTCCGGCGTGCGTGGGCTGTTCAGTCATGCCTCGGCCTGCGCTCAATCAGGCTTAGGCTGCGTCTTCGTCCAGGTCGATTTCGTCGGCCTGTGCGACGACTTCACGATCATCATAGTGGCCGCAGGATGCGCAAACGTGATGCGGGCGCTTCAGCTCGCCACAGTTGGGGCATTCGTTCGGGTTTGCAGCAACCAGAGCGTCGTGTGCGCGGCGGTTGTTGCGACGCGACTTGGAAACTTTGTTCTGTTGGACGGCCATGGTCTCAACCTTTGTCTACTGAGGGTCAGCAGATTCGCCGCCGACCGGGTTTCATATTTCGTTTTATCGTGGTTTGACGCGCGTTTAGGCGACCAGCCCCGCAATGTCCAACCCAAAATCCGATGAGCGCGCGAAAATACTGCGATTCTCGTCATGTTCAAGCGATTTTTCTGGCCGCCTGCTATGACAGGAAATCAGCCCCCTGTCACTCGTCTTTTTTCAGCGCGTCGCGCAAACCCGCCAATCCGGCAAATGGCTTGACGTCTTCGTCGGTCATGGCCTGTTTGCCTGGCTCTGTATAGTCGACCTGGCCCAGTTCTGCCCCGTCCTTGCGTGGGTATTGCGGCAATGCCAGCGCCAGCGCCTCGACCATGACCAGTGCCGGATCAATCTCGGGACCCAGCGGTTCGGATTCGTCATCTTCGGGGATCTCGAACTCGGGTTCATCAGGATCGGTCCAATCGGACAGAAAGGTGCGATGAACCGGGACATCAATACGGGTTGTGACAGGGTCGAGGGTCACGACGCAGGGCTGGATGACAGTGGCTCCAAGCTTGCCGTTGAGAACCCAGTCGCGCTTGCCCTGCGCTCGGACCTCTCCGACAAAGCTGAGCTTGCGCAAACCCAGCAATCCCAGATCTTGCCGAATCTCGTCCAACGAAGCGGCAGAAGGGCGCAGATCGAACGGTGTTGGAGCGTTCTGAGGCAGATCGGCCACCCGAAGTGATGTAAGGTTGCTCATTTGTGAGCCTTTCTATGTGTTGAACCGTGGCAGCGGTTTCTGTAATCGGATAGAAGCCGCAAGAGGCCAAGGCAAGAGGGTGCATATGTTGAAGGTAATGAACCGGTTGAAACCAGCGACAAAATCGCTTGTGTTTGTTGCCTGTCTGGCTGCGGTCGGGGCCTGTACGCCCATCTTCAAGAATCACGGCTATGTCCCCCCGGCCGAGGAACTGGCGGAAATCAAGGTTGGCGTCGATACGCGCGACACCGTGGAAGAAGCCATCGGTGCTCCGGGCGCTTCGGGTGTGGTGCGGGATTCAGGCTTTTACTATGTCCGCTCGCGGGTGCGGCACTACGGCCCGAAACGGCCTGAGGTCGTATCGCGTGAACTGGTTGCCATCAGCTTTGACCAACGTGGCGTGGTCAGAAACATCGAGCGTTTTGGCCTGGAAGACGGGATCGTGATTCCCCTGGAACGCCGTGTGACTGATTCCAACGTTCAGGACAAAGGCTTCCTGCGTCAGCTGCTTGGCAATATCGGCAACTTCAACCCGGCTAACATTCCGGGTGCCAACTAATTCGGTCTGCTGACTTGCGTTGGTCACAAGACGGTCACATGTCTTGTGTCAGCGAGGTCATGAAGACAACATTGGGTCGGCAACCCCGGAGGATGCGACCGTGGCGACAGCGGTTTTGTTGAGCAAAGGGCGCTATCGCGCCCGATTGGCGCAGTCGGCTGAAGACATCAGTGCCGCACAGGCATTGCGCACACAGGCTTTTGGCACTCAGCAGCTGGACACTGATGCGTTCGACAGGCGGTGTTGCCACGTTTTGGTCGAGGACATGCGCACTGACGCGCGGCTTGTCTGTTGTTTTCGTATGATGAGTATGGATCACGGTCGAGAAGTCGGGCGCAGCTATTCTGCGCAGTTCTACGACCTAAGCTCGCTTGAGGGTTTCAACGGCAGAATGGTCGAGATGGGGCGGTTCTGTGTCCACCCCGATTGCAGTGATCCCGATATTCTGCGCGTCGCGTGGGGTGCGATGACTGCTTATGTGGATCAGAACGGCGTTGAGATGTTGTTTGGGTGTTCGTCCTTTGCCGGTACCGAGACCGAACAGTACCTGGACGCGTTTGCGATGCTCAAACACCGTCATCTGGCCCCAAAACGATGGCTGCCGCGGGTGAAGGCACCGGATGTTTTTCGCTTTGCCACGCGTTTGCGGCGCAGGCCGGATCTGAAGCAGGCGATGTTACGAATGCCGCCTTTGTTGCGGACCTATCTGATGATGGGTGGCTGGGTCAGTGATCACGCGGTTGTGGATCGCGACATGAACACGCTGCACGTTTTTACCGGGTTGGAAATCCGGGCGATTCCCCCAGCGCGGAAACGTCTGCTGCGGGCGGTGGCCCGGTAGTTTGAGTATTTTCGAAAAGGTGAAGCTGGGGCGTTGACGCAGTGTGACTGCCGGTTTAGCTGGCGGGCATGGCGAGAATTCCTTTGTTGCAGATGTCCGGCATTTCCCTGACCTTCGGGGGCGATCCGGTGTTTTCCGATCTTGATCTGGTTGTCCAACCCGGTGACCGCGTGGCACTGGTGGGGCGCAATGGGTCGGGCAAATCGACCCTTATGAAAGTGATGGCGGGACTGGTTGAAGCTGATCAGGGCGAGATCGTTGTACCGCCGGGGAAATCCGTAGGGTATATGGAGCAAGACCCAACGATGGAGGGGTTTGCAACTCTGGGGGACTATGCCTCTAGTGGGTTGGAGCCGGGCGAATTGTACAAGGTGGAACGGGCGGGTGAAGGGCTGAAGTTCGATCCTTCTCGCCCCGTTGAGACAGCCTCGGGTGGGGAACGGCGACGGGCAGCATTGGCCAAGTTGATGGCTGAAGCCCCCGATCTGATGCTGCTGGACGAGCCAACCAACCATTTGGATATTGAAGCCATCGCGTGGCTGGAGCGCGAACTAGGATCAACCCGGGCGGCTTTTGTATTGATCTCGCACGACAGGGCATTTTTGCGGGCACTGACGCGGGCGACGCTTTGGATCGACCGAGGGGCTGTCAGACGGCAGGAGCAGGGTTTTGATGCGTTTGAGTCCTGGCGGGACAAGGTCTGGGAAGAAGAAGACCAACAGCGTCACAAGTTGAATCGGTTGATCAAATCCGAAGCGAAATGGGCAGTCGAGGGCATCAGCGCCCGGCGCAAACGCAATCAGGGCAGGGTACGGGCCTTGCAAGCGTTGCGGGCGGAAAAGGCGGCGCAGATCAAACGTCAGGGTTCCGCTGCCATGACGCTTGAAGCGGGGCCAAAGTCGGGTCGTAAGGTCATTGAGGCCAAGGGCTTGGCCAAGGGGTTCGACGACAAGCAGATTGTTCGGAATTTTGACCTTCTGGTGCAGCGCGGTGATCGCGTGGCGTTTGTCGGACCTAATGGGGTGGGCAAGACTACGCTGCTGAAAATGCTGTTGAGACAGGTGGAGCCGGATGAGGGTTCGGTTTCGTTGGGCACCAACCTTGAGATCGCTGTGTTCGACCAAACTCGCGCTCAACTGGATCCCGAGATGTCCCTTTGGGACAGTTTGACCGGTGACCCCGAGATGCGGGTGTCGGGTAAGGCCGATCAGGTGATGGTGGGCGGACAGCCCAAGCACGTCGTTGGCTATCTCAAGGAATTTCTGTTTGACGAACGGCAGGCAAGAGCGGCCGTTAAGTCCCTGTCTGGTGGCGAAAAAGCACGGCTATTGCTGGCGAAGCTGATGGCGAAATCCTCGAACCTTTTGGTGCTGGACGAACCGACCAACGATCTGGATGTCGAGACACTGGACTTGTTGCAGGAGCTTTTGGACGATTACGACGGCACGGTTCTGTTGGTCAGCCACGACCGGGATTTTCTGGACCGTGTGGCCACGACGACCATTGCGATGGAGGGCAATGGGCGCGCCACGGTTTATGCCGGTGGGTGGTCGGATTACATCGCGCAACGCGGTGATGTGACGGGCAAAAAAGAAGAAAAAGCAAAAGCTTCAAAGCCAAAGGTCAAGCAAGAGGCCAAGCCGAAATCGGGTCTGTCTTTCTCGGAAAAACACAGATTGGAAAAACTGCCCGTCGAGATCGCGCGCCTGGAGGCCGAGATCGCCAAGCTGGAAGAGTTGATGTCTGATCCCGAACTGTTCACCCGCGAGCCTGTCAAGTTCCAGAAGGCCACCGACGCTTTGGTGGAGCGGCAAGAAAAGCTTTCGGCTGCAGAGGAAGAGTGGCTAATGCTCGAAGAAAAGGCTGAAAGCGCTTAAGGCTTCAGACCTCTGGCAGGGTTTCCTGCGACTGTCTCTCCGGCGGGAACGTTTTTGGTGACGACGCTGCCTGCGCCAATCGTGGCATTGTCGCCGATAGTGACGCCGGGCAACAGGATCGCGCCACCACCGACCCACACATGTTTGCCTATTGTAACCGGCAAGCCGATTTCCAGCCCTTGCGCCCGTTCAGCCGGGTCCTTGGCGTGTTGGGCGCAATAGATCTGGACATGGGGGCCAAACATTGAGTCGTCCCCGATCCGTACCGGGGCTGTGTCCAATACCACGCAGCCCGCGTTGAAATAGACCCGGTTGCCCAGATGGATGTTCATCCCATAGGCGCAATGAAACGGGGCTTCGAGGAAACAGTCTTCGCCTACTTGACCCAGCAAGGCACGTAGCTCTGGTGCCATCGCGCCGCGTGCGTCGGGTGGGCAATTGTTGTGCGCGTGAACGGCGTGTCTCGCTTGCGCGCGTAAGGCATCAAGTTCCGGGTCCAGACAGCAATACCATTGACCGGACTGCATTTTTTCACGTTCCGACATGGGGCAGGTTTAGCGCATGCGCAGGGCGCCGTCGACGCGGATGACCTCACCATTCAGATAACCCATCTCGACAATGAAACCGGCCAGACGACCGTATTCCTTCGGGTCGCCCAAACGGGGCGGGTTCGGGACGTCAGCAGCGAGCTGTTGTTGTACCTCTTCGGGCAGGCCAGCCAGCATCGGTGTCATGAAGATGCCGGGTGCAATTGTCATGACGCGAATGCCGGTTGAGGCTAGATCACGGGCCATCGGAAGGGTCATGCCGACGACACCGCCTTTGGACGCTGCGTAGGCCGCCTGACCCTTTTGCCCGTCATAGGCGGCGATAGAGGCGGTGTTGATGATTACACCACGCGCGCCATCGGACTCGGGGTCATTCCTGGCCATCTCGGCGACGGCAAGACGAGACACGTTGAAAGTGCCGACCAGATTGATGTCGATGGTGCGCTGAAAGGCATCCAAAGGGTGGGGACCATCCTTACCGACCGTTTTGATGCCATACGCGATGCCCGCGCAATTTACGGCAGCAGTGATCTTGCCCATCTTCTCCACGCCATGGCGCACGGCGGCAGCCACCGAATCTTCATCAGTCACGTCCGTCTGCGCGAAGTGACCCCCGATTTCGGCAGCGACCTTTGCGCCGCGATCCGCGTCGCGGTCCAGAATGGTAACCTGCGCACCTTCAGAGGCAAAATAGCGGGCCGTGGCTTCGCCGAGACCGGAAGCGCCGCCGGTGACGAGTGCTGCTGTGGTGGACAGGTGCATGGTGAACTCCTCCCAGAGATATGAACACTTGTTCAATAACTGCTACGCGGGGGTGGTGTCCACACTTTTGATGATGACGCTGCCCATCCGGGCTGTGCTTGCGTTCCTGAAGACAAATTAATCCGACCCTCACGAAAACGCGCCTGTTTGTGAGTGAAGATGTTGGGGCCGTCATGTGTTTTTTCGCCAGGAGGTCCTGATATGGTTATGAGTAAGAAACAAACGCTGGGCGCTGTATTTGTCGCGCCTGTTTTTGGATTGGTGATGATTGGCAGTGCATCTGCTGCACCGGAAACCTGTACTGGAAAAACAGCCCGCAGCCTGGCGAATGCCGGGGATTATGCGGGCCTATGTGATTGTGTGCAGGTGACGCCGAGTTTTCTGGACAGGCTTCAGAGACGGTCGGATTTCGAGACAACGTTGGACGTGACCGGGGCACAGTGTCCGGGTCTCGCCGCGCTACTGACGGACTTGCCGACGGCAAGCCTTTCGGGATCAAGTGAAAACCGTGGTGAAAGCCGGGGATCTGAACCGATTGGTGAAGCGTTTGCAGATGCAGGAAGTCCAGGATCGCCAGGCGGTGGTGAACCCGGAGATGGCGACGACCCGAGCGATGGTGGCGGTCCCGGTGACAGTGGTGATCCTGGTGATGCCGGCGGACCGGGTGATGGCGGCGGACCCGGTGATGGTGGTGAACCCGGTGATGGTGGCGAACCGGGTGATGGCGGTGGACCCGGAGACGGTGGTGAACCCGGTGATGGCGGTGGACCCGGAGACGGTGGTGAACCCGGTGATGGCGGCGGAAAAGGCGGCGGCAAGGGAGAAGGTAAAGGCAAAGGCGGCGGCAAAGGCGGCGAAGGTAAAGGTAAAGGCGGCAAAGGCGGCAGCAAAGGCAACAACGGTAGCGGGAATGGCGGCGAAGGCAGCAGCCCGGGCCGGGGCAACAACGCCAACAATGACGAAGGCGGCGATGACCGGAACGGTCGTGGCGGCGGTCGAGGGGGCGGAAAGGGACTTAGGTAAACACCCCGTCTTACGAAGCAACACGGCCACCCGATTGGGTGGCCGTTTTTTGCTTTGCCTCTTCTGATTGAGGCCTTGTCAGCCGAGCTGAACCAGCGCGTGGCGCTTTTTGCCAGCGCTCAGCTTGATGGGCGATGACAGCGCGCCTGCGTCGATCATCAGCCCTGCATCGGTCAGCGGAGCATCATCCAGCTTGGCCCCGTTCTCGGCGATCAGGCGCTTGGCCTCTTTGCCGGATTTTGCCAAACCCGATTTGACGATGATCTGCACGATGGACATGCCGTCACCCAATTCGTCAGGGCTGAGGGTCAGTGTTGGCAGATCTCCACCAACGCCGCCTTTCTCGAACACTTCACGCGCGGTCGCTTCGGCGTTGGCCGCAGCCTGCGCGCCATGCAGCAGGGTTGTGACCTCATTGGCCAGACGGATTTTGGCTTCATTGATCTCGGACCCGGCAAGGGCGCCCAGACGATCGCACTCATCCACCGGCAATTCAGTGTAGAGCTTCAGAAACCGGCCCACATCCGCGTCGGTTGTGTTGCGCCAGAACTGCCAGAACTCATAGGGCGAGCGCATCTCAGCGTTCAGCCAGACCGCACCGTCCTGAGACTTGCCCATTTTCTTGCCGTCACTGGTGGTCAGCAGAGGCGAGGTCAGGCCGTAGATCTCGTGATCCAGCACGCGGCGGGTCAGGTCGATGCCGTTGACGATGTTGCCCCACTGATCCGAGCCGCCCATCTGCAGAACGCAGCCATAGCGGCGGTTCAGTTCCAGGAAGTCATAAGCCTGAAGGATCATGTAGTTAAACTCGAGGAAGCTCAGCGACTGCTCACGATCCAGCCGCGACTTCACAGACTCAAACGACAGCATCCGGTTGACCGAGAAATGGCGCCCGATATCCCGGAGAAAATCGAGGTAGTTCAGATCGTCCAGCCATTCGGCATTGTTCAGCATAAGCGCCTTGTTCTCGGCGTCCGTGTCATAGTCGATATAGGCGGCGAACACCTTCTTGATGCCCGAGATGTTCTCGTCGATCTGTTCGGGGCCCAGCAGGGGGCGTTCATCCGCGCGGAACGACGGATCGCCCACCTTGGTCGTCCCACCGCCCATCAGGGTGATCGGCTGGTGGCCGGTTTTCTGGAACCAGCGCAGCATCATGATCTGGATCAGGCTGCCCACATGCAACGACTTGGCCGTTGCATCAAAGCCGATATAGGCCGGTTTGCACCCACTGATCAGCGCGTCGTCAAGGCCCTGATAATCGGTGCAGTCGGCGAGAAAGCCGCGCTCGATCATCGTGGCGATGAAATCCGATTTGGGGTGGTAGGTCATATCGTGCCCTTTGGGTTAATGTTGCGGGGCACTGTATAGGCGGCAGCGCGCAGGAGGAAAAGCCACCTTTTCATAAGTGTGTCGGGTGTCGATCCCGCCACGCGATTTGCGAAAAATGAATGCCGCCTGATGAGAACGCTTGCGTTTTTGTGCAAACAAAAGGCAGTTTGACCGGGCTGCAACCCAGAGGTGAACCCAAAGACCCGGATGTGGCGAAAAGAACAGCCAGATCAGGAGGCAGGCGTGAGCCAGACCATCAGCAAACACGGTGTGATCCGGGCGTTGGGCGCAATGTCGGGGACTTCGATGGATGGGGTGGATGCCGCGATGGTCGAAACCGACGGGCACCAGATCATCGGGTTCGGGCCAAGCGGTTATCGCGCCTACACTGACGCTGAACGCGACGTGTTGCGTAGGGCGCTGGGGCAGTGGCACGGGCCAGATGTCGATGCAGCCGCCGAATTGGTCACTTTTGCCCATGCCGAAGCACTGTCGGAATTTGAAGAGGTCGACCTGATCGGTTTTCACGGCCAGACCCTGGCACATGAGCCGCGCGGGCGTGGCACCTTGCAAGTGGGTGACGGTCTGGGACTGGCGCAGGCGTTGGGGCGTCCGGTCGTCTGGGATTTCCGCAGCGATGATGTGGCGATGGGGGGCGAGGGGGCTCCGCTGGCGCCGTTCTTTCATTTTGCCTGCGCCAAGTGGTTTGGTGCGGATCGGCCCCTGTGCTTTCTGAACCTGGGTGGGGTCGGCAATCTGACCTATGTTGATCCGTCCTTTGACGGACCCGAAGCGCCGGGTGCTTTGCTGGCCTTTGACACCGGGCCTGCAAATGCGCCTGTTGACGATCTGATGCAAGCCCGGCTGGGGCTGCCGATGGACCGGGACGGAGCGCTTGCACGTGATGGCACCGTCGAAATGGGCGCGCTAGAGCTGTTTTTGGCCGAGCCATACTTTGCCCGGATGCCGCCGAAATCATTGGACCGGAATGATTTTTCGGAAATGATCGGTCTGGTGCAGGAATTGAACGATGCGGATGCCGTGGCAACCCTGACCGGGATGTGTGCCGCGGGGGTCGTGCAAGGGATGGAGCATTGCCCAAAACCTCCGTCATGTGTGCTGGTCACCGGCGGTGGGCGACATAATCCGGTTTTGATGGAGATGCTGCGCGTGTCGTTGGACTGCCCGGTCGAACCGGTTGAGGCGGTGGGACTGGATGGCGATATGCTTGAGGCGCAGGCTTTTGCCTATCTGGCGGTGCGCGTGGCGCGAGGCCTGCCGACCTCGTGCCCCGGCACAACCGGTGTTCAGGCACTGGTCGGGGGCGGAGTGGTCAGCTCGGTTTCGATGGATGCCGTTGGGTAGCATTACCCAAAAACAGTTCAAAAAAACAACTTGTTGTGCGACGGTTGCCTCAGACCCATGGATTGAGGGCAAGGCATTATGGCGACAAAAGCAGAGCTTGAAACAGAGTTAGAGAAACTACGGCAGCGCAACGCGACGTTGGAAGCGCGGGTTGAAGAAGACCCGAAGCTCAAGGACGCGCCCGAACGCGTCAAGACATCAGATGAAATCCGAAAGCTGCTTGAAGAGCATGGCATTGATCTGAGCAAGGCACAGTCCTTGGGAGAGGACGTGGTCGAGGAATTCGGCCGCCTGCAGAAGGATTATCCGATGACTGCGTTACTGATTGCGTTTTCGCTGGGATACGTTGTCGGACGCGCACAAGGTTAGGAGGGACCCATGAGCAGATTGAGTAGAAATCTGGTGACGATCTATCGGACGGAACGTCTGATCGCCCGGCGCCGTCTGGCCGTGGTTCAACAGCAGACTATTTTGATGGGGATCGCGGGCATTGCTGCCCTGTCAGCGTTGGTGCTTGTGAACGTTGCTTTGTTCTTTGCTCTGCAAAACTCCATGTCTCCTGCCTCGGCCGCTGCATTACTGGCACTTGGCAATCTTGCGTTCGCCTGTCTGCTGGTCTTGTTCGCGCGACGCAGCAACGCAGAGGACGAAGTCGCCCCGGCGGTTGAAGTTCGCGACATGGCAATTGCAGATATCGAGGATGAGTTGGAAGAGATGGCGTCCGAAGCGCGCGAAGTTGTGCAGGCCGTCAAAAGCATCGGGGCGAATCCATTGGGTTCGATGGCGACAGTGTTGGTGCCTTTAATCAGCATGTTGATCAAAAGTCGAAGTGGCGATTAGGGGGCGCTGCCCCCGCCGCGCAAGCGCGCCTCCCCCGAGATATTTTGGGCCAGATGAAGAACGGATCTTATGAGTTGAGCGTTCGGGCGTAGTCTTTGGTGAATTCCGTGTAACCGGTGGATGTGGATTTCAAGTGCGCGCGCGTCCAGTCGTGCAACTCGGGCAAGTGGTGGAACGGGACATTTGGAAAGGAGTGATGCTCGGCGTGGTACGGCATGTTCCAGGCCAAAAACCGTAAGGCCCGGTTGGTAAAGGTTGTGCGCGAGTTCTCGAGCATGTTCGCCACTGGCGGGCAGAGGCCATGCTCGGCCAGCAGGTAAAGGCGTAAAACGGGTTGAGCGACCAGCACAGGAAGAAGCCAGACCCAGAACAGCATCGTGCTGTAGGTCAGGCTGATGAGCGTTAAGGCGTAGAGACCAAGCAGAATGCGCGCTTCGACCTTCATCGCTTTGTGTTGGCGCTTCGGAAGGTAAGGGGCGTCCAGGTGGCCGCGTGCGTTTTGAACCAGAACCTTTGCCATGCCGCTCCAATAGGTCCAACCGCTCAGGTAGATCATCAGGTCAGGCCAGTTGTCGGGGCGCGGTTTTCCATCCAGCTCCGGGTCGCGTTTGGGGTCGTTGGTCCATTTGTGGTGGGCCAGATGGAAATATCGGAACCACGTAAAGGGCAGGGCAATTGGGACCGAGACCAGATGTCCGACCGCATCGTTCAGCCACCCTGTACGAAAAGGGGTCTTGTGGGTGCATTCGTGGCTGAGGGTGAAGAGGAACACCAGCAAAACGCCTTGCGGCAGGACCAAGACCGGCCAGAACGGGATTTGCGCCAAAATTGCGGCGCTCAGGGCCGCCAGCGCCGCCAGATAGATCAACAGATGGTTCAGCCCAGCGGAGTTCGACCGGCGTTGCAATCGGTCCTTAGTTTCGGCAGGCAAAGAAGCGATCAGGTCTTTGTGGTCCATACCGGCATCGTTAAACCCGGTTTAAGTCCGGTCAAGCCCGAAGGGCTAGCGGCAAACCGGAGCGCCTTTGCGCTGGGCTGTGTCAAAGTGAAAATGCCCAACGTGATAGCGGTCGGCGTCCGGGCCGAGTACGGTACTGAACACGCCACAGGCACCGTTGTGCAGCTCGCGCAACACCGCGCTTTGGGTCTTGTCCGTCCATCCGTCCTTAACGGTGATTTGTGTGCCGTCCTGAAGAACAAAGGTCGAAATATCAATGGCCCGCCCGCGTGCATGTTGAGACAGGCGCGCGCGTGGCTGGTTGTTCTGGGTTTTGCAGGCATAGTGCCCTACTACCCGCATGCCCTTGAGTCCGCCGCCTATTTCGGCAAAGGCGGGTTTGGCAACGGTTTCGATCCATGTTTTCAGCGTGACCGCCGTCTGACAATCCATCAGCGAAAACTGACTGAGGGCAACATCTGAGATCCGGTAGACCCGAACCGGTTTGGCAATGCCGCAGCCCCGGGTCTTGCTTTTCAGGGTTTTGCGCGTTTCGCCCAATATGGTCCAGTCGCCGCAGACGGCCCCACGTTCGCGCATCCGCTCGCGTCCTTGTTCCAATTGCATGGCCGCGCATGGGGACAGGTCTTCGGGCGTCTGCGCGGCTGGTTCGGCAGTTGTAGACTCGCTGGGCAATGAAACATCCAACGGTTCGCCAGAATCTGCACAGTCCGGGCTGGCGCTTGTAATCCCTGCACTTAAGCAGAGAATAAGGACAGTCAAACAGACCTGCTCCATGCTCACTCGATACTCCGTCACACACGGTTACGGGTACAGGATGGTCAAAGCTGAGCCGTCTGTAAACTCAACTTTTCAGAGATTTCTTGGGTCGGGCTATTCCCTTGGGATGTCAAAGCCCGGCGCGGCCAACTCAAAACCTTCGAAATCAAAGCCGGGAGAGACCGTGCAACTGACCAAGGTGTAGTCGCCCGTGCTGCGTGCAGCCTGCCAATGGCCTTCCGGAACGATCAGCTGCGGCGCGCCTTTTAACAGGTCAGGGGTCAGCAGATGATCGACCGCAGGCCCCGCATCCGTCGCGCTGAGCGATAGGAACAGAGGTGCGCCTGCGTGGTAGAGCCAGATCTCGGTGGCGTCGACCCGATGCCAGTGGCTGCTTTCACCGGCCTGCAACAAGAAATAGATGCAAGTGCCGGTGGGGCGGCCTGCGTTGCTGGCACGCCATGTCTCGGCATACCAACCGCCTTCGGGATGACGTTGCAGGTTCAGGTGATCGATAATGTCTTGTGCGGTCATAAGTGCCCTCTTGGTTCGGCGCGATTATGCACGGGACGATACGATCCGCTATGGTATTCGTGCGCCTGAACAATATGTAGTGCGACATGACCCTAACGATCCCCTTCGATAACACCTATGCCCGTCTGCCGGATGCGTTTTTTGCGCGGCAGGCGCCGGTTCCCGTGCGTTCACCGCAGATGATTGCATTCAACGATGATTTGGCGAAGTTGCTGCAGATCACCCCAGGAGATGTGCAGGACATGGCCCAGGCTTTTGCTGGCAATCGTCTGCCCACAGGTGCAGAGCCCATTGCGCAGCTGTATTCTGGGCACCAGTTCGGACAGTATAACCCTCAATTGGGGGATGGGCGTGCGGTGCTGCTGGGCGAGACCGTGGGCACCGATGGGGTGCGCCGGGACATACAGCTGAAAGGCTCGGGCCCCACGCCTTTTTCGCGCCGTGGCGATGGTCGGGCGTGGCTGGGGCCGGTTCTGCGCGAATATGTGGTGTCTGAGGCGATGCACGCGCTGGGCGTTCCGACCACGCGTGCTCTGGCGGCTGTGGAAACGGGCGAAACGGTGTTTCGCGAAGGCCCGATGCCGGGGGCGGTGTTGACGCGCGTGGCCAGCAGCCATCTGCGGGTGGGTACGTTTCAGGTTTTCGCCGCACGGGGGCAGCTGGACAGTTTGCGCCGACTGACGGAATACGCCATCGCGCGTCACTATCCTAAGGCTGACGGGCCTATGGGTCTGTTGCGGGCGGTGCGGGACGCACAGGCCAAGCTGATCGCGCAGTGGATGAGCGTGGGGTTCATTCACGGGGTGATGAACACTGACAATTGCTCGATCGCGGGTGAGACGATTGATTATGGCCCTTGCGCTTTCATGGACACGTATCACCCCAACACGGTCTACAGTTCGATTGACCGGATGGGGCGCTATGCCTATTCGAACCAGCCCGACATTGCTGTGTGGAATCTGGCGCAGCTTGCGACGTCGCTGATCCAGCAGATGGATGATAAGGAGGCCGCTGTCGAAGAGGCGACCGAGATCGTCCATGCCATGCCAGAGCTTTTGCAGCAGAATTGGTTGACCCTGTTCCGGGCCAAGATCGGTCTGACGGCTGACGAAGACGCTGATCTAGAGCTTGTGACGGATCTTTTGAAACGCATGGCCGAAGGGCAGGCGGACTTCACCAACACATTCCGGGCGCTGGGCAGCGATACCGCGCGGGATCAATTTGTTGACCCCGCCAGCTATGACAGTTGGGCCGAGGGCTGGCGCGCGCGATTAGAACGCGAAGCGCAACCGTTCGACGTGATGGCCGCTGCTAACCCGGCGTTTATTCCGCGTAACCACCGTGTCGAACAGATGATCCAAGCGGCGGTACAAGGGGATTACGCGCCGTTCCATCGGCTGAATGCCGTCCTCGCTCGGCCTTACGATGATCAGGATGACGACGCAGATTTGAAACGGCCCCCGGCCAAGAACGAGGTGGTGCACGCAACCTTCTGTGGGACATGACCCATAGGGCGACACTACTTTCGCACGATCTCCAACACGGCGGCGCTGACGATCAGCGCAGCGCCCAGAAACTCTCGTAGGCCAAAGGGTTCTCCGGATAGCACGGCAGCAGATGCGATTCCGACGACCACTTCGCTCATCAGCAGCAGGCCGACCCTTGAAGGGGAAAGCTTCGTCGCAGGCCAAATCGTCATGTAGATCATGGGCAGGACGTAAAAGGCCGACAACAGGGCCAACAGAAGAATGCGGATCGCTTCACTTTGCGCGATGGATGGTAAAGCCTGCTCGGGCAGAGCAAGAAGGCTGAATAGGGACAGGATCAGCGCACCGAAAACAAAGGCAAAGACCTGCCCCGAAATCGAGATGCGATTGACACGATAAAGGCCCATAGAGCCCAGGGCCCAGCATATGCCTGAGGCCAATGCCAGCCAATCGCCTATGTTTTGCGGCCAGGGCACGAAACCCGCGCCGCCCAGAACAACAAAAAGACCGCCCAACCCGCAGAAAAGACCAGCAAGGCGCATGAGGCTGAGACGCTCACCCAAAAACAAAACACCCAGAAGTGTTCCCCAGATCGGCGTGAGGTAGAACAGCAGGATGGACCGCACAACATCGGTATACACCAGGCTGATGGAATACAGGCTAAACGCGGCCCCTGTGAACATGCCGCTGAGCATCAGGTTGCGCCATTCCCGCACCAGCGTTTGCCGATCGCTCCAAATAAACGGAAGTAAGGCGATCAGGGCCGCGCAGTACATGACAATCCCGGGCCAGGGGCCGGTCAGACCCTGATCCAGAAAGAACCGAACCGGGATCCAGTAAAGCCCCCATAGCGCGCCACCCATGACCAGAACCAGGCTGGCGCGGGTGCTGTTGTCCGGCTGTGTCTGATGCAGTTCCATTCAGCCCCTCGAGTTGTGGCGGTGTCGCCGTTCCACTGCAACCGGATAGAGCAGAGGATCAAAAGGAACAATCCTTTGGTGATCGCTTGCAGGTCGTTTGCCAATTAACCGTGCAATTGGCTTTGTTTCTGTCCAAGGCATTCGTTCCGTAACCGAACAGAGGGGTTGCGCACCGCGCCAGAGGTGGCACATTGGGCGCAAGCCCATTGGTCAAGCCCTTATGAAACCGTCTTCAACCCTACGTATCGCTAGCTATAACATTCAAAAATGCCTCGGGCTGGATTTCCGGCGTCAACCGCAGCGCATCCTGCAGGTCATCGAACACATGCGGGCCGACATCGTTGTGTTACAAGAGGCTGACAAACGCCTGCCGCCCCGCCCGGCGGCCCTGCCGCATTTCATGCTGGATGAGGCGGGTTGGCAGATCGTCGATCTGGGCGGGGCCGGAAGCCTTGGGTGGCATGGCAATGCGGTCATCTGGCGTGGTGACGGCATTGCAGTCCGGCAAACAGGGCATCACGAATTGCCGGGGTTAGAGCCGCGCGGGGCTGTCCGAGTCGAGTTTGACACTCAAATCGGGCCGCTGCGGGTGATGGGGATGCATCTTGGGCTGTTGCCCGCATCCCGTAGGCAACAGATTTCGCATATCCGGCGCTGTGACGACGATCTTGACCAGATGCCAACTGTCTGGGCCGGGGACTTCAATGAATGGTCGCGACAACCAGTTCTGGACCATCTGGCCCCCGAAATGCGCTTTCTACCGCCTCGCCCCAGCTTTCCCGCAGCACAACCTCTGGGCGCGCTGGACCGGATCGCGCTGGGCGCAGGGGTGCAGGCCACTGCACATGGGGTTCACGACGCGCGCCCGGCGCATATCGCATCGGATCATCTGCCCGTTTGGGCCGATCTGACACGTGCCGCGTGAGATCAGCGGAAAAGCAGAAATCCTTGTGGCGCAAACGGCGCAGACATACTAAGACAGAGACCCGAGCAAGTCTGAGGGGCATCATGTCGGATACGATTATTGGGCGTTGTGAGGCCAAGGGCCTGCGCATGACCGGTCAAAGAAGGATCATCGCGCAGGTATTGGAGCAAAGCGACGACCATCCGGATGTCGAAGAACTTTATGCACGTGCTTCTGCCGTCGACAAAGGTATCTCGATCGCGACGGTCTATCGGACGGTCAAACTGTTTGAAGAGGCCGGGATTCTGGAACGTCTGGAATTCGGCGACGGCCGCGCGCGGTATGAAGATGCCGAGCGTGATCACCATGACCACCTGATCGACATGCAATCGGGCGAGGTTATCGAATTCGTCGACCCCGAAATCGAAGCCCTTCAGGAAAAAATCGCGGCAAAACTGGGATATAAGCTGAAAGGTCATCGGCTGGAACTGTACGGCGTGCCGCTGGAACAGGACTGATCCATCACGAAACGCGATTGATTAACCCACGTTAATTCATCAAGCGTGACGGGAATTTGTCTTGCCCGCGGCCGTCGCATCAGGTTGTTGTGCGCGATAGGCACCGGATGTGCCCTTTTCCTGTGGACGCGCAAATGAACAACGTAAACGGCATTCTGCTGCTCATAGGGTCGATGGCGGCCTTTGCACTTGAAGATATGTTCATCAAGGTCTTGTCGGTCTCTGTACCGACTGGGCAGATCATGGTGTTCCTCGGTCTGGTCTGTGGCGTCGTGTTCGCCATCTTGTCACTGGTCTCGCGTAAGCGGATTTTTGATCCGGTGGCCTGGCAATTACTGCCAATGGTACGTGCGGCAACCGAAGGGGTCGGGGCGGTGACCTTTGTGACAGCACTGTCTTTGATTGATCTGTCCACGGTCGCCGCCGTGTTTCAGGCCATGCCCCTTGCTGTCACCATGGGGGCGGCACTGTTTCTGGGTGAACAGGTTGGCTGGCGGCGCTGGAGCGCCATTGGTGTTGGTTTCATCGGCGTTCTGATGATCATCCGCCCTGGTTTGGAAGGATTCCAGCCCGAATCCCTGTTTGTGGTGTTGACCGTCATTGCCATTGCCGCACGGGATCTGATCACGCGCAAGCTGGACGTGCGGGTGGCCTCGACCGTTGTAGCAATGCAGGCCTATATCGCCGTTGCGCTGGCCGGGGGACTTTTGATGGCGATGTCTGGTGCATCCTTCACACCACTTCAGGATGGACAAGCCCTGCCATATTTAGGCGCCGTAGGGTTTGGCGTGATTGGGTACTACGGCATTGTTACTGCAATGCGTGTGGGCGAAGCGTCGGCTCTTATGCCGTTCCGCTATACACGTCTGGTGTTTTCGATCCTTGCGGGGATGCTGATGTTTGGTGAGCGGCCAGATGTCCTGACAATGGCGGGCGCGACCCTTATCATCGGGTCCGGTCTGTACACCTTTGTCCGCGAACGGCGATTGGCTCGCGAACTTGTCCCAGCCTGATCTTGTTGGCGCAAACAGAATACTGTTAGCCCTAAAGGGCGGTAAATATGCGTGTTAGCGTTAACGGAAACGGTTTACTTTTGGGCCGGTGCTGCTATGACGCGTGCAACCGACTGCAGCCATAGGGACAGGCCTCATGAGCACCATCATCGACATCCACGCACGCGAAATTCTGGACAGCCGGGGCAACCCCACGGTTGAAGTCGACGTCATTCTGGAAGACGGCACCATGGGCCGCGCTGCCGTGCCGTCCGGCGCATCAACCGGTGCCTATGAGGCAGTGGAAAAGCGCGACGGCGACAAATCGCGGTACATGGGCAAGGGTGTTCTGGAAGCCGTTGCCGCCGTGAACGGTGAGATCGCCGAAGAACTGGTAGGTTTCGACGCGACCGAACAGGTGGCCATCGATCAGGCGATGATCGAGCTGGATGGGACCGAAAACAAGGGCCGTTTGGGTGCAAACGCCATTCTGGGTGTCTCACTGGCGACCGCCAAGGCCGCAGCAGATTTTACCACGCAGCCGCTGTATCGCTATGTCGGCGGCACCTCAGCCCGTGTTCTGCCGGTGCCGATGATGAATATCATCAACGGCGGTGAGCACGCGGATAACCCGATCGACATTCAGGAATTCATGATCATGCCGACCTCGGCCGCGAACATCCGCGAGGCGGTGCGCATGGGGTCCGAGGTGTTTCATACACTGAAGAAAGAGCTCTCGGCGGCTGGTCTGGCCACCGGTGTCGGTGATGAGGGTGGCTTTGCCCCCAACATCGCCTCGACCCGCGAAGCGCTGGATTTCATCCTGAAGTCCATCGAAAAAGCGGGTTACAAACCGGGTGAAGAAATTCACCTGGCGCTGGATTGCGCCGCGACTGAATACTTCAAAGACGGCAAATACGTTCTGGCAGGCGAGGGTATCTCACTGTCGTCCGAAGAAAATGCAGCCTATCTGGCGGCGCTGGTCAATGACTATCCGATCATCTCGATCGAAGACGGCATGTCCGAAGATGACTGGGACGGTTGGAAAGCCCTGACCGATGCCATCGGCGACAAGGTGCAGCTGGTGGGTGACGACCTGTTCGTGACCAACCCCGCACGTCTGGCCGAAGGGATCGAACGCGGCTGCGCGAACTCGATGCTGGTCAAGGTGAACCAGATCGGTTCGCTGACCGAAACCCTGCGCGCCGTCGATATGGCACACCGTGCGCGTTACACCAACGTTATGTCCCACCGCTCGGGTGAGACCGAGGATGCCACCATCGCCGATCTGGCTGTGGCGACCAATTGCGGTCAGATCAAAACCGGCTCTCTGGCCCGGTCGGACCGGTTGGCCAAATACAACCAGCTTATCCGTATCGAGGAATCTTTGGGCGAGGTCGCGGAATACGCGGGCGCGTCGATCCTTCGCAAATAACCCGTGTGGTGCTAGGCTGGCCCTTGGGTGCGATCCGGGGGTCACGTCTTGCTGAAGATTATTGAACCAGAAACGCCGGACCAGCTGAACGCGGTTCGGCGTTTGTGTTGGGACTATCGGGATTTCCTGCTGACGCTGGATGAGCGATCTGTCCAGATCGTCCAAACCTTCTACGCCAAGGAAAAATACGCCCGTTTGATGGACACTCTGGCAGCAGATCATGCACCGCCTGACGGCGGACTCAAACTGGCCATGCTTGACGGAGAGCCGATTGGTTGCGGCATGTTTCACACAATTGCGCCGGGTGTGGCCGAAATAAAGCGGGTGTATGTGAGGGATACAGCAAGGGGATCCGGTGCAGGGCGTGCAATCATGCTGTCGCTGATTGAAACCTGTCGGGATCTTGGTTTCGATTACATCCGAATGGACACCGGAAAACCGCTGAAAGCCGCGACTCAATTATACCTGTCTTTAGGGTTCCATCTGCGTGGTGCTTACTCTGAGATTCCAGAAATCGCTCGGGATCATCTGCTCTTTTTTGAAATGCAGCTCACGGAAGTCAAAAAAAGTAAAGATAACGATAATTGAATTTAATCAGCGTTTTACGCGCCGAAATGCCTTATTTTGTCCGCTTTAGATCTGCTTAAATTTTATTATGTGTGAACTTGTTACTAACTATGCCCGCGCTGAATCCCGTAACCTCGGTTCATTACAGAAAGGGGGCTACGATGTCTGTATCAAAATTCCTTCTGATAATCGCCGCAACGTCCATAACCATTCTGTCCGCGTGTGCGGGTCCGGGAACCTACCCGATAACCGGGGAAGAAGTATCGGCGAATGATCCGGTTCAGGACATGAATCCCGCCAATATCTTCCGGGGAGAATCGCGCTAAAGCGCCTTGCTCATCAGCATGTACTTTTCGCGGGGTCTGAACCCGGTACGCAGGTACAGTTTCTGAGCGGCCTCATTGGTTCTGTCCACTTCAAGATGAAGCGCGGTCAGACCCGCTCCGGCCAATGCCTTGGGAAGATCCAGCAAAACCTCGGTGGCGATGCCACGGCCGCGGACGGCAGGGCGGATATAGATTTCGTCTACGAACCCGTCCATGCCACCGAACTCGACTGACCAGCCGAAGGTGAGGATGATATAGCCCAACGGCGCGCGTCCCGGGCCAATCAGGTAGACACAGCCATGGGGGATGCCTTCCAGCAAGGGGGCAAGGGCATTTCGGGTTTTGTCAGCGTCCTGTTCGATCCGCGCCTCGGCATGAAACGCAGTGACCAGCGCCATCAGGCGGTCCAGATCTTCGGGGCGCGCAAGGCGCAGAGCGGCGCTCATAGTCGGGCCAGCCTTTCTGTCAGCAGGGCAAAAAAGCCGTCCGCGTCGAGGTCGCCAACAAACAGCGCATTAGGTGCACGGTCGGTCACGCCCCACCAATCGGCGACGGTCATGCCCATGGTCAGTTCCGACCGGGTCTCAACCTGGACATTCACATGACGGCCCGAGAACAATTCGGGCCGGATCAGATAAGCGGTTACGCAGGGGTCATGCAAAGGGGCGCCCGCGCTGCCGTATTTTTCCTTGTCGAAGCGTTCAAAAAAGTCGGTCATTTCCGCCACTGCAATGCCGACCTTGTTTCCCAATGCCCGGAATGCATCATTGCGGGGTTTGGTGACCAGCGCTTTGTGCGTGACATCCAAGGGCATGACCACGATGGGCCTGCCGGATCTGAAAACAATATCAGCGGCTTCCGGGTCGACGTGGATGTTGAATTCGGCTGTGGGGGTGATGTTGCCCACTTCGAAATAAGCGCCCCCCATCAGCACGATTTCCTGCACCCGATCGACGATGTCGGGGGCCTTGCGGAACGCCATGGCGATGTTGGTCAGTGGCCCCAACGGGCAGAGTGTCACGGTGCCCGATTCATGTTTGCGCAGTGTCTCAATGATGAAATCAACCGCATGTCCGTCCGCCAGCGGCATTTCAGGGTCCGGCAGAACGGGCCCGTCCAATCCGGTTTTGCCATGTACATGTTCTGCCGTGACCAGAGGGCGGATCAAAGGGCGATCACATCCCGCATAGACAGGAACATCCGCCCGGCCCGCCAGTTCGCAGACAATCCGAGCGTTCTTGGCGGTGAGCGCCAAAGGTACGTTCCCGGCAACGGCAGTGATGCCCAGAACTTCGATCTCATCCGGGCTGGCCAGGGCCAGCAGGATGGCGACGGCGTCGTCTTGTCCGGGGTCGGTGTCGATGATGATTTTGCGCGGTGCCATTGTGCCTCCGGGGTCTTGAAGCGCGGACACTCGCAAGTGTCACCGCACTTGTCCAGCAGTTTCAGGCCCCGGTCGGCGCGTCCACCGGCGGGAGTTTGCCATTGGCGCGATGTTCCTCGGTTTTGACATCGTCCCAGAGCGCATCCATCTCGGCAAGATCGCTTTGTGCGGGGGTTTTGCCCCGCTCGGCCAGACGGGCTTCGACCTGTTCAAAGCGGCGGGTGAACTTGGCATTGGTGCGGCGCAGGGCGGCCTCGGGTTCGATACCCAGATGGCGCCCAAGATTGACCATCACAAACAGCAGATCGCCGAATTCGTCCTCAAGCGCATCGGCGTCCATCCTGTCACGCGCTTCTTCCAATTCGGCCGCTTCTTCTGTGATCTTGGCCAACACATGGCTGGCATCGGGCCAGTCAAAGCCCACGCGAGCGGCACGTTTTTGCAGTTTGTGAGCGCGCAGCAGGGCGGGCAGGTTCGCCGCGACACCGTCCAACGCGCCTTTCTGTTCCTTGCCCGCACGCTCGGCGGCCTTGATTGCTTCCCAATCCTTGGTCTGCTGATCGGCTGACTTGTCGCGGGACTCGTCACCAAACACATGCGGATGGCGGCTGACCATCTTGTCCGACATGGTTCGAACCACGTCTTGAAAGGTGAAATGCCCGGCCTCTTCAGCCATTTGCGCGTGAAAGACAGATTGGAACAGAAGATCGCCCAGTTCTCCTTTCAGCTCATCATAAGCCTCGCGCTCAATGGCGTCGGCGACTTCATACGCCTCTTCAATCGTATAGGGTGCGATGGTCGCGAAATCCTGCTCGATATCCCACGGGCAGCCACTTTGCGGGTCGCGCAGGCGGCGCATGATTTCCAGCAAACGCTCGATACCAGCGTCGCTGTCGTGGATCAGAGGATTTTCGGCCATTGCGAACCCTTTCGTTCCGGTGTCAGATGCATCCATTCCGCAGTCCTGATCAGGAGTCCACCCCAGATGCCCGTCGTCAACCGAATTGCCGATTTCTCAGCCGATATGTCCGCATGGCGGCAGCATTTGCACACGATCCCTGAATTGGAGTTCGAGTGCTATGAGACAGCCGCCTTTGTGGCCGAGCGTCTGCGCGAGTTCGGGGTGGATGAACTGCATGAAGGCATCGCCAAGACCGGAATGGTTGCGATCATCAACGGGCAGGAGGATGGCCCGACCATCGGCCTGCGCGCGGACATGGACGCTTTGCCCATCGCCGAGGAAACCGGGGTGGAGTACACGTCGACACATCCGGGCAAGATGCATGCCTGTGGCCACGACGGGCATACGACGATGCTGCTTGGGGCTGCACGCTATCTGGCCGAGACGCGGAATTTCCGCGGCCGCGTCGCGCTGATCTTTCAGCCTGCCGAGGAAGAAGGTGGCGGTGCTGGCGTGATGGTGGAAGAGGGCATTATGGAGAGGTTCGACATTTCTCAGGTCTATGCGCTGCACAACGCGCCGGGTTTTGCAGAAGGGGCGTTCTATACCACGCCCGGGCCGATCATGGCGGCGGTTGATACGTTCGAGGTACATATCCAAGGTGTCGGTGGCCACGGTGCTATGCCGCACGAGACGCGCGACCCTGTAATGGCGGCCTGTGGTATCGCGCAAGCTATTCAGACGATTGTCAGCCGCAACCACTATGCCTTGGACGATCTAGTGGTCTCGGTCACGCAAATCCATTCGGGCACGGTCAACAACGTGATTCCCGACACGGCTTTTATCAATGGAACGGTACGCACGTTCGATCCGGCTGTGCAGAAAATGGTGATGGAGCGAATGGAGCAGATCGTACAGGGGCAGGCGGCGTCTTATGGGGTTGAGGCAAGACTGGATTATGACGTCAACTATCCCGCAACGATCAATGATGCCGAAAAAGCCAACTTCGCTGCTGACGTGGCACGTGAGGTTGCGGGCGAGGATCGAGTGATCGCCAACGCAGGCCGCGAAATGGGGGCCGAGGATTTCTCGTACATGCTGCAGGAACGGCCCGGCGCGTATCTGTTCTTGGGGCAAGGCGAGGGGGCAGGGCTGCACCATCCCAAGTACAACTTCAACGACGATATCGCACCGGTCGGCGCGTCCTTTTTCGCACGTATCGTGGAAAAGACGCAGCCGTTGGGCTGATGGGGTAAACAGATGGCACTGGAAGACGCAAAGAATCAGGTGGACGAGGCGTTCACCAACCCGGACCTTAAAGGGTTGTCTTATGAAAACACCTTTGGCGGGGCGACCTCGTTCCTGCGACGGCTGTACACCAAAGATCTAAGCGGCGTAGACATCGCGGTGACCGGGGTGCCTTTTGATCAGGCTGTCACCAATCGCCCCGGCACGCGCCTTGGCCCGCGTGCGATCCGCGAGGCCAGCGCCCTGCAATCGCCTGACGCGCCTTATGGATGGCCTTTTGATGCGCTCAGCGAACTGGCCATCGTGGACTACGGAGACATGGCCTATGACTATGCCAATATCCCGGCCTTTCCCGACACCCTAACCGATCACATCCGCACCATTCTGGCGGCTGACGTGGCCTCGGTCACGCTGGGCGGGGACCATTATATCAGCTTCCCGATCCTGAAAGCCTATGCCGAGAAATACGGACCCATGTCATTGCTGCAATTTGATGCGCATACGGACACTTGGGCCGATGATGACATGTCCCGCGTTGATCACGGGACAATGTTCTACAAGGCGGTGAAGTCGGGGATTGTGGACCCGAAACGCTCGGTCCAGGTGGGCATTCGCACCACCAATGAGGACACACTGGGCGTCAACATAATCGACGCGCGTGAGGTTTATGAATCTGGCCCTGCGGCGGTCGCACAGAAGATCAAGGGTATACTGGGTAACAGCCCAGTCTATCTGAGTTTCGACATCGACGGGTTGGACCCAGCCTTTGCGCCGGGTACCGGCACGCCGGTTTGGGGCGGGTTAAGTTCCATTCAGGCACAGATCATCCTGCGCGACATTGCCGGTATCAACATCAAGGGCGGAGACGTAGTCGAGGTCTCTCCGCCCTTTGACACATCCGGCGCAACGGCGATTGCCGGGGCGCATGTGGCGACGCAGATCATCTGTCTGCTGGGATGGGATAAGCTGGCCAAAGAGAAAGAGTAAACCTGTTTGGGTACCCGTTAACTTCTGGTTAGCCATACTTCCGGTATGTGCTGGAAGACGTAAAAAAAAGGATGGGGCGGCACGCGCATGACAGAATTCAACCAACCGGTCAGCGGCAATGACTTGGCGCGTTTCTCGGGGCCGAACACGTTTATGCGCCTTCCACAGGCCGCGTCACTGGCGGGGCTGGACGTGGCGGTGCTTGGCATTCCGATGGATATCGGCACCTCGTGGCGGTCGGGCACTCGGTTTGGCCCGAAACAGATCCGCAGTGAAAGCGCGATGATCCGGCCCTATAATATGGCCACGTCGGCGGCCCCGTTTGACAGCTTGCAGATCGCTGACATCGGGGATCTGGCGATCAATACCTTCTCATTGTCGGACAGCCTGAGGATCATCAAAGAAAGTTATGATGCAATACTGGCAAAGAACGTCATCCCGGTGGCGATGGGGGGTGATCATTCAATCACCTTGCCGATCCTGCGGGCGATTGCCGCCAAGCACGGGCCGGTAGCGCTGGTGCATGTGGATGCCCATGCGGACGTGAATGACGAGATGTTTGGTGAAAAGGAAACCCACGGCACCGTTTTCCGCCGCGCCTACGAAGAAGGGCTGATCGTTCCTGACAAAACCTTTCAGATCGGCATTCGTGGATCAGGCTACGCGGCATCGGACTTTACCGAGGCCAAGGATTGGGGTTTTCGCCAGTTTCCCGCCTGGGAGCTGTGGCAGCAGAACCTGACCCAGATCGGCTCGCAGATTCGCAAGACCATCGGTGAGCATCCGGTTTATATCACCTATGACATCGACAGCCTGGATCCGGCCTTTGCTCCGGGCACCGGCACGCCAGAGATTGCGGGGCTGACGACCCCACAGGCGTTGCAACTGATCCATGCGTTGCAAGGGGTGAACGCGGTGGGCTGTGACCTTGTCGAGGTCTCACCACCATATGACCCATCGGGAAACACGGCGCTGACGGCGGCGAACCTGATATATGAGATGCTGTGCATCCTGCCGGGGGTGACGTCGCGGTAAACCGGTGTGGAACGGGTTGTGCAGGCGCTTCATCCGCCTAGGATTTGCCCCAGAGGGTAAAGTGGGATGAAAAAGATGGTTCTTTGGGCAGTGCTCGCGCTTGTGATCGGACTAGGCGCTTATATCCGGCTGGCCCCATCCGACCCTGCGCAATGGAATGTTGCGCCGGTCGCACCCGTGGATCAGGACCTGCCCGGCGGTGTGGTGCGCGTTGTCGAAACCGGCCCCGAAGGTTTGCAGCGTCTGGACCAGATCATCCGCGCCACGCCCCGCACATCGGTTTTGGCAGGGTCTGTCGATGCAGGCATGATCACCTACATCACCCGCACGAAATGGATCGGCTTTCCCGACTACACCACGGTTCAGCAGGACGGCAACTCTCTGCGCGTTCACGGCCGCCTGCGGTTTGGGCGCAAAGATTTTGGCGTGAACAAAGCGCGGGTCGATGGGTGGTTGCAGAAGATGTAATTGAGTGGCGGTGGTTTAAGACGCGTCGTCCGAAGCTGCCTTCCCAAAGGGTTTACTTTGCAACCCCGATGACAGGCACCCTTCCTGAACCTCTCGCCACATGGGAACGTTCAGCGACATTTGACATTGCGCGGTGAACATGCGGCCATCGACCTGCAGGCAGATCATCTCGCCCAACTCGATGCGCGTCCCGGACGTGTCGGTGCAATAGCAATCGCGGGTTTTACCGTCCGGGCCGACGTAATCAGCGAAAACCGGCGTGGATGTCAGCAGTAAAGCAAGCAAAATCCGTTTCATGACAGCAAGCTTAGCATGACGTTGCCCTTGACCAAAGCCCCGGGATGAGAGACACCGCCCGGATGATCCCCGAAGAACGTCTTGAACAGATCACCCAGCGTTTTCAATACCTCGAAGCAGCCATGGCCGATGGCGTGTCGGGGGGCGATATTGCGACGCTTGCCAAGGAGTATTCCGACCTCAAGCCGGTGGTTGATCAGATCATGGCCTGGCGGCAGCTGGTCGCGGATCTGGCCGAGGCCCAGGCGATGTTGGCCGACCCGGACATGAAAGAACTGGCCGAAGAGGAAATCCCTCAGCTACAGGCCAGTATTCCTGCGGCGGAACAGGCCCTGCAATTGGCGTTGCTGCCAAAAGACGCGGCCGATGCGCGCCCGGCGATGTTGGAAATTCGCCCTGGAACCGGCGGCGATGAGGCCGCTTTGTTCGCAAGCGACCTCTTGCGCATGTATCAACGCTATGCCGAGGCGCGGGGCTGGCGGTTTGAGATTATCGAGGAACAGGCCTCGGATTTGGGCGGCATCAAAGAGGTCGTGGCTCATATCAAGGGCGACAATGTCTTTGCCCGGATGAAGTACGAATCCGGCGTGCACCGCGTGCAGCGCGTACCCGAGACGGAAAGTGGCGGGCGGATTCATACATCGGCTGCGACAGTGGCGGTTCTGCCCGAGGCCGAGGATGTGGACATCCAGATCGACGCAAATGACATCAGAATCGATACGATGCGCAGTTCAGGCGCGGGTGGACAGCACGTCAACACCACCGACTCGGCGGTCCGGATAACGCACCTTCCGACGGGGTTGGTTGTAACGAGTTCCGAGAAGTCACAGCACCGTAACCGCGAGATTGCCATGCAGGTGCTGAAGACACGGCTTTATGATCTGGAGCGGCAGCGGATTGACAGTGAACGCTCGGCAGATCGGGCCAGTCAGGTGGGCTCGGGCGACCGTTCGGAACGTATTCGTACCTATAACTTCCCGCAAGGTCGCATGACGGATCACCGCATCAACCTGACGCTTTATAAGCTGGATCAGGTCATGCAGGGCGATCTGGATGAGGTCATCGATGCGCTGACGGCTGATGATCAGGCGCGGCTGCTTGCCGAGATGGCGCAATGACCGGCCTGCAGACAGCGGCACAGGCCATGGTGGCGGCAACGGCCCGTCTGCGGGCGGCTGGCGTGGATGACCCCGCGCGCGATGCACGACTGCTGCTGGCCCATGCGGCGCGCATAGAAGCCAGTCGGGTGACGCTGATTGCGCCCGAGGAGTTGCAGCCCGAGATTGCCGAGCGCTATGACCAGTTGATCTCGCTTCGCGCCATTCGGGTGCCAGTTTCACATTTGTTAGGCGAACGAGAGTTTTATGGGCGCCGGTTCCGGGTCAGCCGGGATGTTCTGGATCCACGACCCGAAACCGAAACCCTGATCGAAGCAGCCCTGAGCGCGCCGTTTGATCACGTTCTGGATTTGGGGGTCGGCTCGGGTTGCATCCTGATTACGTTGCTGGCCGAACGTGCCAGCGCGTCAGGCGTCGGGGCCGATCTGAGCGAAGCTGCCTGTCTGCAAGCCAGTGCAAATGCGATTGAGCATCAAGTTCAGGGGAGAGTGGATATTGTGCGCTCGGATTGGTTTGAAAACATTGATGGTCAGTTTGACCTTATTGTTTCCAATCCACCTTATATCTCAGTGGACGAAATGGTCGAATTGTCACCAGAGGTCAAAGAGCACGAGCCGCGTATGGCCCTAACCGACGAAGGAGACGGGTTGGGTGCATATCGTCGGATTGCCGCGTCAGCCCCCGATTTTCTTCTGCCGGGGGGGCGGATTCTTGTTGAAATAGGCCCAACGCAGGCCAAAAAAGTTGCCGCTTTGTTTGATGCGGCAGGGCTTGTAGATGTTTGTGTGATCCCTGATCTGGATGGGCGCGACCGTGTGGTTGGCGCAAAAATGCCGGGTTGATCGGCAGGATTGCGACCAAAAAGCGCTGCCCGAACCAAAAAACCTGGTGAAAACCCGAGATTCCTCTTGTCTGCGCGGTCAGGACATGCTTACTCAGGATTAGTCGGCGAGGTTGACGCTGTTGCAGCGCACCCCTGACGCCAAGCCCAAAAAAGTCGAGATCCCGTCACGGCAAACGCCTTAGAGCAGTGCAAAACACGGGTGGTTCGACAGCGAATTGACAAGGCTGACGTAGAGAAAGATGAGATCTTCCAAATCCCGCTCGCGGGCCAAGAATAACCGCAATCGTCCCTCCGGCGGCAACGTCGTAAACCGTGTGTTTGACAGCTCGGGCCCCGAGGGCAAAGTGCGTGGCACGCCGCAGCAGATCATTGACAAATACAATCAACTGGCACGTGACGCGCAACTGTCAAACGACCGTGTGGCGGCTGAGAACTTTCAGCAGCATGCCGAGCATTACTTGCGAATGCTGAGCGAAGCGCAGCGCGAAATGGAAGCCCGCCGGGAAGAGCAGGAGCGCCAGAACCGCGAACGCCAGGCCGAACGGGATCGCGAACGCGCCGAACGTCAAGAACGCGAAGCCGCCCGTCAGGCCGACCCGGCCGAAGCGCCGCAGCCGGATGTGATGGATTTCGCAGCCCCCGAGGCCGCACCTGAAAGCGGGTTGGTTGAAACTCCGGAAAGCAAAGAGGCTGAAGGCTCAGCTCCGGAGAAAAAGGAAAAACCTGCACGCAAGCCGCGGGCGCGGAAGCCCAAAGCTGCACCGGTGAGCGAAGAGGCCCCTAAAACCGATGGGGACGCACCGGAAGCGGCCGAATAAGCCAAGCAACAGATCGAACGAAAAGCCCCGGTAGAACCGGGGCTTTTTATTTTCAGGTCTTTTGAACTTCGCGGGCCAGTGCGCAGAACGCTTCCAGCGGAACTTGTTCCGCGCGTTCCGTGGGCTGAATCCCTGCCGCCAGCAAACGGTCTTCGATATCGGGGGCCACGCCCTTCAATGAAGCCCGCAGCATTTTGCGACGTTGATTGAAGGCCGCAGCCACAACACGGGACAGGATGGCAGCATCGGCAGGATAGCGGGGCTCGGGCAGGGCGGTCAGGTGAACCACGGCGCTGGACACCTTGGGCGGTGGGGTGAACGCGCCTGGGGGCAGCGACATGGCGATGCGCGCCTCAGCCCGCCATTGCGCAAGGATGGCGAGACGGCCGTACGCCTTGCTGCCGGGTTGAGCGACGATACGTTCAGCAACTTCGCGTTGGAACATCAGCGTCAGGCTTTGCCAGAAAGGTGGCCATTCGGGTGGCGTCAGCCAACGGACCAGCAACTCGGTTCCCACGTTATAGGGCAGGTTGGCCGCAACGCGGATCGGCGGCGTCAGGTGTTCCAGCGGGTTGATTTCCAGCGCATCACCGTTGATGACCTGAAGCCGTCCGGGATACGCCGCAGCGATGTCGTTCAGGGCAGCGATACAGCGCGTGTCTTTTTCCAGTGCGACGACCTTGCGCGCGCCTTCAGACAAAAGCCCGCGTGTCAAACCGCCGGGGCCAGGGCCGATTTCCAGCACATCACATTCAGTCAGGTCCCCGGCCTGACGGGCGATCTTGGCGGTCAGGTTAAGGTCCAGCAGGAAGTTCTGACCCAATGACTTGCGCGCCGAGAGCTGATGGGTTGCGATGACCTCGCGCAGCGGGGGAAGATTGTCGATAGCGCTCATGATCCGATTACCGTGATGCAAAGGAGCGCATGTGCGCCAGAGATTTTTTGCCTCCGGCGGAGGTATTTTCAGCCAGGTGAAGGATCAAGAGCTTTTTGCCATGCGTTGAGCGAGCTTCAGGGCCTCGATCAGGCTGGTGGGCGTGGCAATGCCTTTCCCGGCGATGTCCAGCGCTGTGCCGTGATCCGGCGACGTTCGGATAAAGGGCAGGCCCAGTGTCACATTCACGCCGCGGTCGAAATCCAAGGTTTTGATCGGTATCAGGGCCTGATCGTGATACATCGCGATCGCCGCATCATAGCGCGCGCGGGCCGCGGCGTGAAACAGCGTATCTGCCGGGTGGGGGCCAGTGAGCGTCGCGCCATCGAGGTTCAGTTCAGCGACAAGCGAGGCAATCCAATCGCCTTCCTCAGTTCCCATTTTGCCGCCTTCGCCCGCATGAGGGTTGAGGCCAGCGATGGCGATGCGCGGGTTGGCGATGCCGAACTGCTTGCGAAGGCCAGCAGCGGTAATCTCGATCGTATCGCGTAGGAGATCCGGGGTCAGGGCTTCTGGAACTTGTGACAACGGAATATGAATTGTAGCAGGCACAACACGCAGTTGATCGCTGGCCAACATCATCACGACCCGTTGCGTTCCAGAAAGGGCGGCAAGAAACTCGGTATGGCCGGGATAGCTGAATCCGGCCCCGTCTATCAGAGCTTTTTTGTGGATGGGCGCTGTGCAAAGCGCCGAGGCGTGTCCTGCTTTTACCAAGTCGACACCGGTTTCGATGGCATCGATCACAGAAGGTGCATTGGCGGGGTCGGGCTGGCCAGGCACATTGGGGACCAGGAAGTCCAGTTGTAGGACGGGCAACGCTTGATCGCAGACCGTCAGGGCCTGCGCGGGATCTTCGATTTCCGCGACCGGAGTCCCAGCAGGCAGGTGGCTGGCATCGCCGATATAGAAGAACGGGCAGGAGCCGCGTAGCTCGTCCCAAGCTTTGGCCGCTATTTCGGGACCGATCCCCGCCGGTTCACCACAGCTGAACGCGATTGGGCGGGTCATTCCTGAACGATAATAGCGTCGGCCCGCAGCTGTTCCACCAGGCTTTCGGCAAAGGCTGTAAGGCGTTGCTGTGCCAAGGCATTGGCCACGTCCGCGCGAGAGGTGTTTTCACCCAGATCACGTGTGCGGTTGCACAGCATCAGGAACATCAGCGTTTGACCGTTGTTGCGCGTCAGGTTTGTAGACACCTCGTTGCGGTCCAGATTGGCCAATTCTACCGCGACATCACGGGGCACCTCAGAAGGGGCGGCGTCGATGCGTTCCAAGACTTCTGGGGGTTGATCCTTGGCGATTCCATAAAGGTCATCGCAGGTGTCGATCTCTTCTTTCAGGCGTGTGGCTTGCGACAGCGCGTCGGCATTGCGGCCACCTGGGATGTAGTAGATCGCATAATCCAGCTTTGAGATCGGGGCGGCTGAGGTTGCAACTTCACGAAGGCCGCGCATCTGGAACAAGGCGACAGCATTTGGCAACGAAATGGGATCCGTGACCTCTCCGTTTTGAAGTCCCAGGATTACAGGCTGCAGAGCTGGCGGAAGGTCTGTGATGTTCAGCCAGTCCAACCGTCCGCCCTGATCACGGGTGGCGGCTGCGGAATATTGTGCTGCGGCTGCCGAAAACGCATCAACACCTTCCAGCCGCGAGATTTCCTGAGCCAGCAGTTCGGTCTGCGCAACGGTTTGCTGATTCACCGGGATGATAATTTCGGACAAAAGGACTTGAAGCCCACCGCCCCCGGTCTGCCCAAGGGCCCGGTCGATCTCATCTTCGGTGGGACGCGCCTGAGACAGGTAGCGTGAGCTGATGTAGTCACGCCAAGCCAACTGATCCGCGATGTAATCCCGAACGGTCTCAGGGTCGACGCCTGATTCCCCAAGCAATTGCAGGAACTGTTCCGAGGATAACTGGCCGCGCGACGCAAATTCGTCGATGCCCAGTTGGACGGCCTCGGGGGCCGCTTGCACGCCAGCTTCGCGCATGACTTGTTGGCGCAGCTTTGCATTGATCAGGGCGTCTCGCACGTCGGCTTCGCTGCCGCCGGGCAGGCCCAGTACGTTCAGGAATTGCAGCCGTTGTTCGAGTTCGTACCAGGTAACGATGTCCTGATTGACCCGGATCGCAGGAGAAAACAGGCTTTGCGCCATGGAATGCGTGCCTGCAACTGCGAAAATCGCGGCAGTCAGCGCCGGTGCGACCGGTTTAAGCCAACCGGAACGTAGAAACCTGGAGAAACCTGATATCAACTGCATGTTCTCTTGTATGTCTTGCCACCGCTTTCGACAGAGTACCCTGTCAATGACAGGGTAAACCCGAATTCTGTCGAAGGCTCAATAGTGGATGTTGAAGTAAAGCGCCGGCTTACAGACATGTTAACCTGCACGCATTCGTTGCGATATGTCACGCCCAGACCCAAACGGATCGGTTCGGATTGGCCCAGATCATAGCGCGCCTGGGCATTCGTCAGCCAGTTCTGATCGACCTGATACCGGCCGACAAGCCAGATTTCCGAGATCTCGTCGACGATATTTTCCGCTGGATCCGGTTCCTGCCAGATGTAACTGCCGGAAATCCTCGCAACCTCGTTTGTCCAGGCACCACGCAGTTCTGCTTTGACAAAACTGAAATCGCTGTCGATCAGTCCGCGACCGCCAAGGGACCAGCCATTGTTGGTTTGAATCTGTCCTGCGATCAGCAGATCGGATGAGGTGCCTTGCAAACCCGATGTCAGGGTGAAATTCGGATCGGCATCCGCCCGGAACACCTGACCGACGGTGGCCAGCGCCTGCCAGCCGCCTGCACCGTAACGGGCCCAGTTCAGGCCAACAACACCTGTTGCACCGTCTTCGCGCTGATCTTCCGCTGGGAAACGCGAGAGCGCCAGCAAGTTACCCTGATCGAATTCCTGAAAAGTGCTCTCGTCATTTGGCACGTCTGTGTCCGACACATGCGTCCATCCGATCTGAGCGATGGGCTCAAGGAATTGCACGGCACCTGATTGCTCGCGCCGCGTCATCGGATAGCGCAATGTCAGAGCAGCCCTTGGCGTTGAGCGTGTGACCTGCGAGGGGAAATTGCTGTCATGGCGAATGTTGAACGTGTCGACAGATGCCCCCAGCGTTACGTCGGCGCGCAGGCCCGAAGCGAAGGTCCAGCTGCGCAGCCACTCTGCGTCAAACGTGGCGCGGGCGATGTCTCGGCCAACAATGTCTGCGTCGCTTGTACGTTCATGGGCGTGGCCGATAAAGGCCAGCCGCACTTCGCCGCCCAAAGCACCGGGGAAAAAGCGTTTTTCGTAATTCAAATCGAATACGCGAGACGGAATTTCGTCCTGGTTTTCACTTTCGCGCAGCGTTTTGTAATGGATCAGGCTGGTTTTGAATGCGGTATCTCGCTTGATCCGCTCCAGCGAAAGTTCACTGCGCAAACGGTCCGGATCAGGCAGGCCGTAATCCACAAGATAGGCATCATCCGAGGCGGTTTGCACTTGGAAGGTCAGCCGGTAGTCATTCTTGAGGTTGAACCAGCCATTTGCGAACAGGTAGCCACGATCTTGATCAGGCTGAATGTCATCGCGGGTATAGGCACCATCTAACTGAATACGTCCGTTCACAAAGGCTTGACGGTATCTGTAACCCAACGTTGTCGTGTTGCCTGATACATAAGGTGTCAGCGTCAGGTCCTTGTGGTCCCCCAGCTTGATGAAATACGGAACCTGAACGCCTGTTCCCAATTGTGAGGTACTGCGGATCGAAGGCACCAGAAAGCCTGTCGCGCGGTCAAGCGTGGGATCGGGTAGGCGCAGATAGGGGAAATAGAATACCGGGTAGTCCAGCACCCGAAGCTGCGCGCCTTCGAAATAGAGCTGTTGTTCCAACTGGTCATGGGTGACACGACGGGCCCTAATCTGCCAGAGCGGCGGCTTGCCGTTGGCGCAGACATGGCAGGACGTAGCCGAGACTTTACTGAATTGTGTATAGCGGCCCGCTGCTCGTTTTGCCTGGACCGAAGCAATCTGAACCTGCTGGTCAAACACCATTCGTGCACCGATCAGCAAACCGTTTTGAATGCCACTGTCGAGCTGTCCAGAGTCCGCCAGCAGCGTTGTCTGACCGCCCTGATCGATACGGATGGGGCCTTCCAGTGTCAGCTGACCGGTTTCACGGTCATAAGTCACACGCTGAGCGGACAGCTTGATGTCGCCCTGAAAAGCCTCGACATTGCCTTCAGCCACCAGTTTGCGTTCAGGCGTGATGAAAACCTTGTCGGCGACCAGCAGGGCGGGCTCTTCCTGCGTTTCTGCGCCCTGAGGCTGTGCAGGCGTCGATTGGGCCACAAGGGGTGCCGGGGCGGACAATGCCAGCGCGCCGGTCAGCAAGAGGGGAACAAAGCGCCGCATCAGCCGTCCTCCGCATGAAGCAGCAAGCCAAGAGACAGCAAAATGGCAGCAAAGGGCGGTGCCCAGGCAGCGATGTATGTGGGCAATTGTCCGTTTTCCCCGAGGATTTGCGCAAAGTTGCGGACGAAGTAGATGGCAAAGCCAAGCAGAACCGCTGTTAGTACCGCAATACCCGTTCCGCCAAAGCGGACGTGACGCATGGTGAAGGCTGCTCCGATCAGGACCATCGAGACCAGAAAGAAGGGGCGTGCCAGTTGCACTTGCAGCCAGACCTCATACTGTTTGGTCGAAAAGCCTGCTTCGCGCAGATCCGCGATCAGTTGCGGCAGGTCGTAAACCGAAACGGAATCTTGTTGTCCCAGCGTGTCGAGAATGCGCTGGCGGGTTAGCGAAGTCGGAAGGTCCAGGCGGTCATGAACAACGGCGTTGGTTTCGGGGTTCCCACCGTCTTGCATGGACCAGATCTTGGCGTTGGAAAGAATCCACCGGCCATCCTCCAGATCGGCCCGGTCGGCAATGATCTGTTGGGTTGGCTTTCCATCGCGTGCAAATGTGATCACTGTCACGTCGTCCAGTCCCAGCTTGTCGCCGTTTGAGGTGCCCCGCGCGTGGATCACCGCTTGTCCGTTTTCCGCCGATTGGCGCAGCCACAACCCTTCACTGCTGATCGACAGGGCAGAGCTGCCATTGTTGCGATAGGAATCGGACAGGCGCTGGAACTCTTCCGAGGTGGCAGCGGCGATTGGGTTCAGCAATGCCACGGCCAGCACACCGATGGTGAGTGCAAGAAGGACAGGCGCCACCAAAGCGCGGATGCCCGAGCGGCCGGTGGCACGTGTCACCACAAGCTCTGAGGTGCGCGCAAGCCCTACGAAAAGGGCGATGGTCGACAAAATGACCAGCAGCGGTAGCATTTCGCTGATCGCGGCCGGTGTGTTGAGCAGTGTAAGTTGCAACAACTGACCGAAAGACAGGTCATAATCGTCAAACCGGCGAATCTGTTCGATCAGATCGATAAGAATCATCAGTGTTAGGAAAATGCCGCCAATGACCAGAAAACTCTGCATGAAACGTCGGGCGAAGTAGCGGTCGAGGATCACAGGCGCGCCCCCGCAAAGCTTGCAACACGGGCGTTCGGGCCGCTTGCGCGCGCGCAGAATGTTCTGCGCAACGGCTTATGCCTGCCCTCTCGTGCCACGTCTTTCTCCCCCGAGCCTGCCGGTTATTTTTCGGAGACCTTAATGCAATTGAAGGCCGGGGAAAACTGCTATCTGGTCAAGCGGTGCTACGCGGGCTAGGTCTTGGGGAACAGAATTTGAGGAGTTTACAATGAGCAGTCTGGTACCGATCCGCTTTCAGGAGTTTGACTTGGATGCGATGGCGCAGGCCGAAGGTCGGGTGGTTATCATCATCCCGTCTGACGGCAAGATGAGCCCCGCCGCCCGAAGGGCTAACCGTCTGACAAAAGGGGCTGTCGCGCGGCTGGTCGAAAGCGGGTCTTTCGAAAAAACCAAGACTGCAGATGTGATCTCGCTGGCGTGGCCTGCGGGGATGGTGGCCGAAGCCCTGGACGTTCTGGTGCTGCCGCGCCGCCCTGAGGCGGACGAGGCGCGCAAGGCGGGTGCTGCTGTGGCAAAGCTGGCAGGCGGCAAGGACGTGCTTGTGATGGTTGGCAATCAGGCGCGCACAGAAGATCTGGCTTTGGGTATCGCGCTGCGCAGCTACGACTTTGACGCGCATAAGACCAAAGAAAGCGAAGACGCAGGCACGGTCACAATCAGCCATTCGAAACCTGACGAGGCAGAGGCGGAATTTGCGCCGCTTTACGCAATTGCTGATGGCGTGCGGATGACCCGCGATCTGACCAATGAGCCCGCAAACGTTCTGACAACCTCCGAATTCGCCGACCGCCTGGTCGAGATGCAGGAGCTGGGCCTTGAGGTCGAAGTTCTGGACGAAGACAAGCTGGCCGAGCTGGGAATGCGCACATTGCTGAGCGTCGGGCAGGGCTCGGACAGCCCGTCCAAAGTGGTCGTCATGCACTGGAAGGGGGGTGACAAGGGCGATGCGCCGCTGGCTTTGGTCGGCAAGGGTGTGGTGTTTGACACAGGCGGTATCTCTCTGAAACCAGCGGGTGGCATGGAAGAGATGACCATGGATATGGGTGGCGCAGGTGTTGTCGCCGGTACCATGCGCGCGCTGGCCAAGCGTAAGGCCAAGGCCAATGTCGTTGGTCTGGTTGGATTGGTTGAAAACATGCCATCCGGCAATGCCACACGCCCCGGTGATGTGGTCAAGTCTATGAAAGGCGATACGGTCGAGATCATCAACACCGATGCCGAAGGTCGCTTGGTTCTGTGCGACGTGATGTGGTACGCGCAGGAACGGTTCAGCCCCGTTGGCATGATCGATCTGGCCACGCTTACCGGCGCGATCATCATCGGGCTGGGGCACGAGAATGCCGGTGTGTTCTCGAACAACGATACATTCTGCAACGCATTCCTGAAATCCGCCAAGGCCGAGGATGAAGGCGCGTGGCGGATGCCGTTGGGCGATGCCTATGACAAGTTGCTGAAATCGCGAATCGCCGACATGAAAAACATAGGGGGTCGGCCCGCGGGCTCGATCACCGCCGCGCAGTTCCTGCAACGGTTTGTCAAAGAAGAAACGCCTTGGATCCATCTGGATATCGCGGGTGTGGCCTCGGTTTCCGCTGAGACATCTTATGCACCCAAAGGCGCCACCGGTTGGGGTGTTCGCGCGCTCAGCCGGTTTGTGCAGGACAATTTCGAGTAGGCTTATGGGCGCTGTCTATTTCTACCACCTGACCCGCCAGCCGCTGGAGCGCACCTTGCCGGTGCTGCTGGACAAGGCGCGGCAGGCCGGGTGGAAGATTGACGTGCGGGGCATCGACCCCGCGCGGATGGACTGGCTGGATGAAAAGCTGTGGCTGGGGCCCGAAGACGGGTTCCTGCCGCATGGCCGCGAAGGTGGCCCCCATGACGCAGAGCAGCCAATTTTGCTGACCACAGGTTCGGAAGCTGCCAATGGCGCGTCCTGCGTCATGGCCGTTGACGGCGCGCCGGTCGAGGCGGAAGAAGTCACCGCGATGGAACGTGTGTGCATCCTGTTTGATGGCAATGACGATATGGCTGTTCAACACGCGCGGGGGCAGTGGAAATCGCTGACCGCTGCGGGGTGTTCGGCACAATACTGGTCGGAGGAATCCGGGCGGTGGGAAAAGAAGGCTGAAGCCTGACGGGCGACGCCGTTTTCGGGAGATTTGAAAGATGCAAATGAAGCCCTTGGGCCGTACAGGAATTATGGTGAGCGAACTGTGTCTTGGAACCATGACTTTTGGCACACAGACCTCCGAAGCCGATGCGCACAAGCAGATGGACATGGCGCTGGATGCTGGCATCAACTTTGTGGACGCAGCCGAGATGTATCCGGTGAACCCGGTTTCAAAAGAAACGATCGGGCGCACCGAAGAGATTCTGGGCAACTGGAACGCGGCCAATGCGGCGCGGCGGAGCGATTACATTCTGGCGACCAAGCATTCCGGCGAGGGGTTGTCCTTTGTACGCGACGGTGCGCCGATCACAGGCAAGACGATCCCCGAAGCGATCGAAGGGTCACTGAAGCGGTTGCAGACAGAGTGCATTGATCTCTACCAGTTTCACTGGCCGAACCGTGGCAGCTACATGTTCCGCCAGAATTGGGATTTTGCGCCAACCGGGCACAACACCGATGACGTTCTAGAGAACATGCAGGAGTGTCTGGAGGCGTTGCAGGCTCAGGTCGACAAGGGCAACATCCGCGCCTTTGGTCTGTCCAACGAAAGTGCATGGGGCACGGCGCAGTGGGTGCGTTTGGCCGAAAAGATGGGTGCGCCGCGTGTGGCATCGGTTCAGAACGAATATTCTCTGCTCTGTCGTCTGTTCGACACGGATATGGCCGAGCTATGCGTGCATGAAGATGTCGGGCTGATGGCGTTCTCGCCTTTGGGTACCGGGTTGCTGACGGGTAAGTATCAGGGTGGTGCCGTCCCGGACGGTTCGCGCATGTCGCTTTCGCCTGAACTGGGCGGGCGCAAGTCTGATCGGGTGTTTGATGCGGTCGCGGCTTATCTGGACGTTGCTGCGCGCCATAGCTTGGATCCGACGCATATGGCATTGGCCTGGTGTCGTACACGTCCGTTCATGATGTCCGCTATTTTTGGCGCGACCACGATTGAGCAGCTTGAACACGTATTGGCTGGCGCGGATCTGACGTTGTCAGATGAGGTGCTGGCAGAGTTGGATGCAGCCCATAAGGCGCACCCAATGCCGTACTGAGGGCAGGGGGCGCTGCCCCCGCCGCCTTCGGCGGCTCCCCCGAGGTATTTTTAGCCAGATGAAGTTGGATCCGGTCAGTGATGGGTGGGGTGCGCGCGCTCTTGCCTGAGGTCGCGGGCGGACTGGCCGTGCGCGGTGCGAAAGGCACGGGCAAAGCTGGATTGTGAGGCAAATCCCGTGGCCAGCGCCACGTCCATCAGCGGCATGTCGGTGTCGGTAACAAGTCGGCGGGCCTCGGCCAGGCGCAGTTGCAGATAATGGTCCTGCGGCGTGGTGTTCAGGCGCAGACGGAACTGTTGTTGCAACGTACGCGGGCTGGTGCCCAGTCGGTCTGCGATATAGGCAAGCGGCAGGGGGTCATCCAAAGAGTCCTGCATCAGTGAATTGGCCTTGGCGGTCAAAGCTGTGTGGCGGTGTGGTGCGCCAGTGCGACTTTGCGGTTTGGCAGGGTCTGGAGCGCCTTCGTAGAGGAACAAGCCCGAAACGCGCGCCGCGAAACCCGCGCCATGGCGGGCGGCGATGATGTGCAGCATCATCTCAACCGCTGGGATCGCGCCCCCTGACGTCAGCCTAGTGTCCGAGACGGTGTAGCGGTCAGGGCGTACATCGACCTCGGGGAAGCGCGCGGCGAAGTTTTCCAAGTCTTCCCAATGGGTGGTGGCGGCGTGACCGTCAAGCAGCCCGGCCTCGGCCAGCAGCCATGGGCCGCCGTCGATGCCTGCCATTGTTGCACCGGTGCCTGCGATCCGGCGTAGACCCGCGAGCAGGCTGGGGGTGGCGTGACGGGCCAGTTGGAACCCGGCCACAACGATCATCAGGTCACAGCCTTGTAGACGTGCCAGCGGGATGCCGGGCACTTGCAGGGCGCTGGTCAGCATTGCCGGTTCGGGTGTCGCTGTCACATAGTCCCAGTCAAAAGCCGGGCGGTCGGCCAGACGGTTGGCCGCGCGCATCGGGTCGACGGCCGAGGCGAAGCTGAGCGTGTTGCAGTCATCAAGCACCAGCACCGCCGTTTTCAGGGCGCGATGTTCGGGTTGCAGTATGTTTTTTGCGGATTGCATCAAGTTCGATTCGCATTCTGGCAAGTTGTTTTCCCAAGGCTGCGCCAGAGTCGGGTCAGAACGCAAATCGGAATCCGGGGAGAAGCCTGGGGAAAACTCAGGTCAAAACCGGGTATAACTTGGGGAAAACGCCATGCCTCTGGAAATGAACCGTGATGTCTTTATCACCTGCGCCGTGACCGGCTCGGGTGGAACGCAGGATCGCAGCCCTCATGTACCGCGCTCGCCGCAGCAGATTGCCGACAGCGCGATTGCTGCCGCCAAGGCTGGGGCTGCAGTTGTGCATTGCCATGTGCGTGACCCCGAAACCGGTGCGCCAAGCCGTCGGCTGGACCTGTATCGTGAGGTGACAGACCGGATTCGCGACGCCGACGTGGACGTTGTTCTGAACCTGACCGCGGGGATGGGTGGGGACATCGTGTTTGGGGGCGTTGAAAGCCCGTTTCCTGTGAATGAGGCCGGGACTGACATGATCGGCGCGTCGGAGCGCGTTGCGCATATTGCCGAGTGTTTGCCCGAAATCTGCACTTTGGACTGTGGCACCATGAACTTTGCCGAGGCCGACTACGTCATGACCAACACGCCCGGTGCGCTGCGCGCTATGGGACAGATGATGACGGATATGGGGGTAAAGCCCGAGATCGAAGCCTTTGACACCGGCCACCTATGGTTTGCCAAGCGGTTGGTGAAAGAGGGGATTCTGGAGCCCAACGCGTTGGTTCAGCTGTGCATGGGTGTGCCGTGGGGTGCGCCGGACGATCTGAATACCTTCATGGCGATGGTGAACAATGTCCCCGATGATTGGACCTACAGCGCATTTTCGCTGGGGCGTAACCAGATGGCTTATGTCGCCGCTACGGTGCTGGCGGGCGGCAACGTGCGCGTGGGTCTGGAGGATAACCTGTGGCTGGACAAGGGCGTGCTGGCCGAGAACTGGCAACTGGTCGAACGGGCCGGGACCATCATCGAGAATATGGGCGCACGGGTCATCGGGCCGCAAGAAGTGCGCGAGAAGTTGGGATTGGAAAAACGCGCGCCCAAAAACTGATTTGTTCGCGTTGGACGGCCCAATCCGAAAGCTCAGGGTGTCAGCATAAGGATTTAAACCATGCGAGCGTTTCTGGTGATGTGCGTGGCGCTCCTGATGCTGTGCCTACCCCGGGAAGGGGCAGCGCAAGCCACAGAGGACGACTTGGCCCGCCAGGAGTGCGAAGCCAAGGGTGGACGCTATGAGGTGGGTGGGCGACTCCGGCAGTTTATCTGCTTTGAACCTTTGCCAGACGCCGGGGAGTCCTGTGAAAAAGCCTCCGATTGTGCAGGGTTCTGCCTGTCGGACACCAAACAATGCAGTGCCGTTACGCCGAAATTCGGATGTATTTCGCATCTGGATGAGGCGGGGCAGGCACAAGTGATCTGTATCGATTAGAGGACGATATGACAAAAACGGCAGCAATCATCGGGGGTGGGGTCATTGGCGGCGGTTGGGCTGCACGGTTCCTGCTGAATGGCTGGAACGTCCGGGTGTTCGACCCGGACCCGGAAGCAGAACGCAAGATTGGTGAGGTTCTGGACAATGCGCGACGGTCTCTGCCGGGCTTGAGCGATGTGCCGTTGCCGGCCGAAGGGACGCTGAGCTTTCATGATGACATGGCCGACGCCGTAGAAGGCGCGACTTGGATTCAGGAAAGTGTGCCGGAACGGCTGGATCTGAAACTAAAAGTCTACAAGGGTTTGCAAGAAGCTTGCGACCCGGGCGCAATCATCGGGTCGTCGACCAGCGGCTTCAAACCCTCGGAACTGCAAGACGGCGCGCTGCGCCCCGAGCAGATCGTCGTCACACATCCGTTCAACCCGGTCTACCTGCTGCCGCTGATCGAGCTGGTGCCCACCGACAAGAACCCGCCCGAAATGGTCGCGCGCGCGCAGGAGTTGCTGAAATCGGTCGGGTTTTTCCCGCTGCACATCAAGAAGGAAATTGACGCGCATATTGCGGACCGGTTCCTTGAAGCGGTGTGGCGAGAGGCTCTGTGGCTGGTCAAGGACGGCATTGCAACGACCGAAGAAATCGATGAGGCGATCCGGATGGGCTTTGGCATCCGTTGGGCGCAGATGGGCCTGTTCGAGACCTACCGCGTGGCCGGGGGCGAGGCCGGGATGCGTCATTTCATGGCGCAATTTGGTCCGGCTTTGAAATGGCCTTGGACCAAGCTGATGGATGTGCCCGAATTCACCGATGAGCTGGTCGATATGATCGCCGATCAGTCCGACGCACAATCTGGGATGCACTCGATCCGCGAACTGGAGCGCATTCGCGACAACAACCTTGTGGGTATGATGCGGGCCCTCAAGGCGCAGAATTATGGGGCAGGCGCGGCTCTGAACCAGCATGATGCGCTGTTAAAACCGGGTGCCTTGCCGACATTGGATCAGGCGGACCTGAGCCAGCCGATCCTGACCCTGTCGCGCGCCGTCCCGCTGGATTGGACGGACTATAATGGCCACATGAATGAGGCGAAGTATCTGGAGGCCTTTGCCGCCGCCACGGACCGCTTCATGGAGATCATCGGTTGCGACATGGAGTACATCTCGTCGGGCGGCAGTTACTTCACCGCCGAAAACCACATTCGTTACATCGATGAGGTCAACGCGGGTGCAAAGATCGAGGTGCGCACGCAGATGCTGCTGGGGCAGGGTAAGAAGCTGCACGTGTTCCACAGCATGTATGAAGGCGACAAGCTGCTGGCCACAGGCGAAAGCTTTTTGCTGCATGTCAGTCTCGAGACGCGCCGACCCAGCCCTCCTTCCCCTGAAATCGAAGCGGCGATGGCTCGTATTGCCGAAGCTCAGTCCGCGTTGCCCTACCCCGAAGGTGCGGGGGCCGCTATTCGGAAGCCCTCATGAGACGAAGGGTGCTTGTGACCGCTGGCGCGTCTGGTGTCGGTCGCGCCATGGCCGAAGCGTTTGATGCGGCTGGATATGATGTCTGGGTCACGGATATCGATCCGGTGGCATTAAATTCTGTTCCGGATCATTGGACGGCACATCGCGCGGATGTTGTGGATGAGGCCGACATGCGCGGCGTTTTTGACGCTGTTTCGCAGGCGGGTGGTTTGGATGCGTTATGTGCCAATGCCGGAATAGCAGGGCCAACGGATGCCATCGAAGACATCGATTTGAACGCTTGGCGGGTCTGCGTCGCGGTTAATCTGGACGGTGCGTTTCTGGCTGCCAAATATGCCGCCCCGTTGATGAAGTCAGCGCGGGCGGGCAGCATCATCCTGACTTCGTCGACGGCAGGTCAGTACGGCTATCCGTTTCGTGCGCCGTATGCCTCGGCAAAATGGGCGGTCATTGGATTGATGAAAACACTTGCGATGGAACTGGGCCCGCATGGGATACGCGCAAACGCAATCTGCCCAGGCGCAGTTGAAGGCCCGCGCATGGAAGGTGTTCTGGCCCGTGAGGCAGAAGCCAAAGGCATGAGCCGCGATGCGGTGTACCAAGGCTATGCCTCAGGCACGTCCATGGGGCGCTTTGTCGAAGCGCAGGACATAGCCAATATGGCCGTCTTCCTTGCGTCAGATGCGGCGCGGCTGGTGTCGGGTCAGGTCATCGCGGTGGATGGTCACACGGTTAATCCTGACCCAAAACTGTGATCTAGCCCTGATTTGGCCCACGGATCTGGCGGATGGTCTGACGGACCGCCTGCCAGTCCTGTGCTTCCTGCTGGTTTCCGGCAGCCTCGCATTCGCGCATTTTCTGCGCAGCTTCGGCCTCGGCCCGGTCTCCGTGAGCGGCGTAAAGGGCACGTGCGTATTGAGCGGTTTGTAATGCGTCCATTCCTGTGGTCCTCCGTCTGTGGTCGGAATGCCCGAAGGTTCGCGCCAACGGACCATAGCACAGGATTGGTCTGCCCGCATCATGTGGTTTCAGAAATTCTGGATCTGAGCTGCCGCAGGTGGTTGGGAAAGTTTCGGGCAGTCACATCAGCTTCGCGCACCAGCGTGTCGAAGTGACGTGTAAAGGTTTCGATTCGGTCCCGGTCGCGGAACGCCATATAGTGACTGCCAGCGTAGAACACGCAAAGCAGGGGGCCGAAAATCGTCACCGGCGCGGAATAGAGGCGTTTGGCATCAAATAGATAGATCCGCATTCTGGGGTAAAGCTGATCGCAAAGTGTCAGAAGGTGGTCGATCTGTTCCAGCCGCACCTGCGCGCTAAGGCCGCTGTAATACCCTGTGGCGCTTGCAAAGCTCTCGATTTCGAACAGCGGCATGGCGATTTCATAATCCGATTGCGCGCTGCGCATCCAGGCCAACCTGTCCTCAGACGCGCCGATGGCCTGATCTGCCGTGCGCCCCAGATGCGGGGCATATTCCCATTCCAGCACAGCACGGGTCTTGAGCATGTCGGGCAGGGTCGCCGGGACATAGCGAACCTTGTAACCAGCGGCCTCCTTGTGCCACTCGAAGATCCGTTCATCGACCAGCGCGCGGGGGGCTTCGGTGAAACTCAGAGAGCTGGCCAGAAGCTCGGCCGCGCTTTCGGGCCTGTCAGAGAGGCTCAATAACCAATCGGCTGAAACACCAAGTGCGGCCGCGCATCCTCCGACCACATGCGCGTTGGGCAGACGCGCACCATGCCCGGTCAAAAGCTGCGATACGGTCGAACGATCAACACTGATGTGCCGTGCCAGCGCGCTTTGACTGATGTCTCGCTGCTCCATCGCCTGAGCCAGACGTTGACGGAACTGAGCGGCGCGATCTCTTTTGTCGATTTTTTCCTGCATATATTGATAAATATCATAGATGTTGAATTTTGTTAATCATATTCAGAATTCCCACCATGACCATCGCCCTGTAACCCTTTGAAAAAAGCAAAAAGACTGAGGGTCGGAATGGAAACGCGGCGAAGATCTGTCGTGAAAGCAATCGTTTGGAATGTCATGGGGCTTGTCACCATGACTGTTGTGGGGCTGATTGCCACGGGCTCGGCTACTGTGGGCGGGGTTGTGGCGCTGGTGAACACCGCCATTGGCCTGACCATGTATGTGATTTACGAGCGGGTTTGGGCAGGTATCTCGTGGGGGCGCAATGGCTGAGCGACCCACTTCCCAATCGCCTGAATGGGGCACATTGTTCCTGATCATTGCCTGCTATGGGGCGTGGCTTGCAGGTCTGTTTTGGTTGGCAAGCCTGTCAGTTTGGCTGGCCGTTCCAGCCCTTGCTGTTGTTGCGGCGCTGCATTCGTCGCTGACACATGAGGCCCTGCACGGGCATCCTTTCCGCACAAAATGGGTAAACGAGGCGCTGATGGCGCTGCCGCTGACGCTGTTCATCCCGTACAACCGCTTTCGGGATTTGCACCTGGCGCATCATCAGGATGCAGCGTTGACCGATCCATATGACGACCCGGAATCGAACTATTTGGATCCCAAGGTCTGGTCGACTCTTCCGCGCGGCTTACAAAAGCTGCTGGCGGTCAACAACACGCTGCTTGGGCGCATGGTCTTGGGCCCGGCTATCGGACAAGTTCTGTTTCTGCGCGACGAATGGCGAGGCGCGCGGCATTGGGACAAGGATATCCTGCTGGCTTGGGCTTTGCACCTGCCGGGTGCGGCGGTGGTGCTGTGGGTTGTTGCCCAGTCGTCTATGCCGGTTTGGGCCTATTTGATTTCTGCCTATTTCGGGCTGGGGCTGCTAAAAATACGGACCTTCCTTGAGCACCGTGCGCATGAAAAATCCCGTGCGCGTACGGTTATTATCGAAGACCGGGGCCCGCTGGCTTTTCTGTTTCTGAACAACAACCTGCACGTGGTTCATCACATGAACCCCAACGCCCCGTGGTACCAGTTGCCGCAACTGTATGAAGACGGCAAGGATAGGTATCTGGCCTGCAATGAGGCTTACGTGTACCGGTCTTACGCGCAAATTTTCCGGCAGTATCTGCTGCGCGCGAAAGACCCTGTGCCGCATCCGCTCTGGCCAAAGTCCTGATTTGACGACACAACGGGTGGCATGAGTCTCTGGATCCCTGTCACCATCGCTGCCGCCAGTTTTCAGACGGTACGTTTCATGCTGCAAAAGTCGCTGAGCAGTGTGAAACTGTCTGCGGCTGGCGCAACGTTTGCGCGCTTTGCTTATTCCATGCCGTTGGCCGTTGCGGGTTTGATGGTCGCTTTGCAGGTAACGGGGGCAAGCCTGCCACCGCTCAGCCCTTTGTTCTGGCTATACGCGGTGATCGGCGGGACGGCGCAGATACTGGCGACGATTTGTGTTGTTGCCCTGTTCAAGCAGCGCAACTTTGCGGTGGGGATCACCTTTAAGAAAACCGAAGTGATTCAAACCGCGATTGTCGGCTTTCTTGTGCTGGGGGATCGCGTGTCAGCGGGTGCGCTTGTGGCCATTCTGTTGGGGCTTGCCGCAGTTCTGCTGCTGTCGAAAACACCCGGAGGTGATGGGGCTTGGTGGCGGCATCTGACCAACCGCGCCTCTCAACTTGGGCTTGGTTCGGGTGTGCTGTTTGCATTTTCCGCCGTCAGCTATCGCGGTGCTTCGTTGCAGCTGGGTGAGGTCGATGCGTGGTTTCGGGCCTTGGTCACTCTGGCCGCCGTAGTCACGTTTCAATTTCTCAGCATGGGGCTGTGGCTGTTGTGGCGCGATCGGTCCGAGTTGATCGCAGTCTGGCAAACGCGGTCCACCGGCATCTTTGTCGGGCTGACCAGTCTGGGTGGGTCGTTCTGCTGGTTCTGGGCCTTCACCTTGCAAAACGCTGCATATGTCAAAGCTTTGGGGCAGGTCGAATTGCTCCTCAGCTTGATGGCCTCGACATTGTTCTTCCGTGAAACGATCACCCGGCGAGAGATCGCCGGAATGACTTTACTGGGGCTTTCGATACTGGCTCTGGTGCTGGCAATTTAGCCAGCACGACGCTCATCAAAGCTAAGAGCGATAAAGCTGGGCAGATGATCACCCATCCCCACAACAACCGGACCGTTATCAGCCTTGCGGCCTCGACCGCGCCCTTTCGGTTCGCGCTCTTTCCGGGTGTCCTTAGCGCCTTCCTGGTCTTTGGCCCTTTTCTCGGGCTTCGGTTTCTCAGATTTGGGCTTTTCGGGCTTGGCCTCTTCCTTGACCGGGTTGTCGATGCGCGGGATGTCTTTCTGGATCAGCTTTTCGATTGCATCCAAAGCTTTCTCATCACGGCCCGAGCAAATCGTGATGGCCTTGCCTTCGCGCCCGGCGCGACCGGTGCGGCCGATGCGGTGGACGTAGTCCTCGGCATGGCCGGGCACGTCGAAGTTGAACACGTGACTGACCGAAGGAATATCCAAACCCCGCGCGGCGACGTCCGAGGCCACCAGCAGGCGCAACGATCCATCGCGGAACCCGTCCAGCGTTTTCATGCGCTGCGACTGGTCCAGATCACCATGGATCGCGGCAGCGTTATAGCCGTATTTCTTCAGCGATTTCGCGCAGATATCCACATCTGTCTTACGGTTGCAGAAGATGATCGCGTTGGTGCACTTGTCGCCCTCGGCATCGATCAACGCACGCAGAACTTTGCGTTTGTTGCTGGCCTCACGATCGCGGCGACCGCCTTTGAACATGACGACGCCCTGTTCGATGGTCTCGGATGCGGTGGCCTGACGGGCAACCTCAATCCTGGCAGGGGCGGATAGGAAGGTGTCGGTGATCCGCTCAATCTCAGAGGCCATGGTGGCCGAGAAGAACAGGGTCTGGCGCGTGAACGGCGTCAGCGAGAAGATGCGTTCGATATCGGGAATAAAGCCCATGTCCAGCATCCGGTCGGCTTCGTCCACCACCATGATCTGAACACCGGTCAGCAACAGCTTGCCGCGTTCGAAATGGTCCAGCAGGCGGCCCGGCGTGGCGATCAGAACGTCAACGCCCCGGTCGATCAACGCCTCTTGCTCCTTAAAGCTGACGCCGCCGATCAACAGCGCTTTCGTCAGTTTCAGGTGCTTTGTGTAGGTGTCGAAATTCTCAGCCACCTGCGCGGCGAGTTCCCGTGTCGGGCACAGAACCAGCGAACGCGGCATGCGTGCACGGGCGCGGCCACGGGCCAGCAGAGTGATCATCGGCAGGGTAAAGCTGGCGGTTTTGCCAGTGCCGGTCTGCGCAATCCCCAGAACATCGCGACCTTCCAGAGCAGGCGGAATCGCACCTTCCTGGATCGGAGTGGGAGTTTCGTATCCGGCTTCCTCAATGGCTTTGAGGACCTTTGGGTTCAGGTTCAGTTCGTTAAACTTTGTCATGTAAGTCCGGTTTTTGCGGACACTTGACCTGGCCCGCGCGTCAAAGATGTGCCGGGCCCGGATGGCCATGCGCGCAATGCGCCTGTTCGGCTTGGGGGCGGACATAACAAAAACGTAGGTCAGGGTCAAATGAAGTCGGCTTAATGCGGGGCACGCAGACTGTTCGCAAGATTTTCCGCAACAATTCAGCAGCTTCCGGGGAAGTGTTTCGCCATTTTTGCATCCAAATCCAGGGGGCGGTGCCGCAACAGGCCGTGCCGGTCCAGTCGAGCGCGCACTTCGGGGTCTGCGCCGCTCATTTCATAGAAAAAAGCGCGCAGTCCTTCCATGCCCTGTTCGTCCTCAATCCAGTTGAGCAGTTCGTTTTTGTTCAGCCCGCCTTGCTCGCGCGGTACATTTGGGGCCATGCCTGCCTGATACGAGCCGCGATCCATGCGGAATTGGTAATGCCCGATCCAGTGATCCCAATCCGGGGCGTGTCGGTGGCACAGTTCAACTTCGGGCAGCTCGTATTTGCAAGGCAGCAGTTTTTTGTTCTGAAACAGGTTGTGTATGCGGAAGTTCAGGTACTTCAGACCGGTTCGTACGAACAGCTTGCCCTGCACGTGGCTGAGAAAACCGCCCAGAACAAATGCTCCGTAGGTCGGGTAGATGGCTTCGACCAGAGCCTCGCGGTTGGGGCCCTGGGGGATGTGTGCCTTGTACAGATCGTCACCGCCAGCCAGGGCTTCCATAGGGCGGACGCGTGCGGCGTTGAGGTTGGGCGGCACGTTGCCCAGCACTTCGGCGATCGGGATCGGGGACCAAAGAAACTCGTCTACATCGATATGCGTCAGCCAATCCAGGGGCGTGTTGCGATAGGCAAATGTCGCGTGAACCGTCTGACGGACCTGATGCTTTTCCGGCCTTGCACGTCCTCGCTTTTCCCAAAACGCATCGTCGCAAACCCGCACGCGCACTTTGGGGTGCATCCTGAGCGCTCGAAAGGTGTGCCGGTTGGGTTCGTCCATGTAGATATACATGAAGTCTGCGCCCAGCTCGAGGTGATGCGCCACAAAGCGCAGTACGTTCTCGGTCGAACCCCGAACCATCGATACGATACCCCAGGTGGTCATGCGCGCGTCGCGCGGGCGTCGCGCATCTGTTTCAGGCGGCGAAAGACACCGCCGGGATCTTTGTTGAGTTCCGTCATCAGGTGATCGACCAGCGGCGCGATGGTTGGGTCGTGCATCGCCTGGGTCCAGATTGGGGCGATAAGATTGACGTCCAACCCACCTTTTTCAAAAGAAAAACCCTTCATCTGAAAGGGCAAATCTACATGGTTTTTGTCTTCGAACCGAAAGGGCGAATCTGGGGCCAGACCCGAGAACAGGCGTTCAAATTCGTAAAGCTTCATCAGACCAAACAGCATCCGCAACGCGTGACCCACCTCGCGCTGTGTCGCCGTCTGGCCGTGGTCTGCAAATGTCTGAACCGAAGACACCAGCCAGCGCAGGTCGAGTGTGGCCAGCAGGTGATCGGACTGTTCGTCCCACAATCGGCAGAAAAGGGCTGGCGCGTGGCGGGGAAAAGACCGTTTTCTAAGGTTCGAAATCAATTGCGCGTTTAGGAAGGCCAGTTCCGACTGACCAACAAACTCGCGCGCGATTTGGGCGCGTTTGCGATCCCACGTGGTGCTGCGTCCGACCGGCACTTCGGTGGCGCTGTCTGGAACCGTGCGTCTGGCCAGATCATCCAGATCAACGTCGGGATCGGGCAGCGTGAGGGTGCCGAACTGAAACGGACTGCGCCGGTTCTCATAGCTGTCCAGCATGTCTGGCAGACCACCGGGATAGGTCAGTTCGTCGTCACTCATGTGCGCAGGATTGCACAGCCGGGTTCGGCTGCGCAATCAGCCAGTTGGATCACACCATCATCTCTTTTGTCGCGGTCAGGTTTAGCGCCGGATAGTCGCGCACGACCCGGTCGATGTCCCATTGCAGGCGCGTCAGATAGACGATGTCACCGTCATGATCATGGGCGATGTGCTGCTTGTTGGCGTTGACGAACTTCTCGACCTCGGCCTTGTCACCGCTGACCCATCGGGCTGAAGTGAATTGCGACGCCTCGAACCGAACGGGCAGGCCGTATTCCATCTCAATCCGGCTGGCGAGCACTTCGAATTGCAGCGCGCCGACAACGCCGACGATAAAGCCCGACCCGATTGAGGGTTTGAACACTTTGGCCGCGCCTTCTTCGGCGAATTGCATCAGGGCTTTTTCCAGATGTTTAGCTTTCATCGGATCGCCCGCGCGGACACCTTGCAGCAGTTCCGGCGCAAACGAAGGAATGCCGGTAACGCGCAGCGCCTCGCCCTCGGTCAGCGTATCGCCGATGCGCAGTTGGCCGTGGTTCGGGATGCCGATGATGTCCCCGGCCCAAGCCTCTTCGGCCAGTTCGCGGTCGGATGCAAGGAACAGAACCGGATTCGAGATCGCCATGGGCTTTTTGGACCGCACATGCGTCAGCTTCATGCCACGTTTGAAGTGACCTGAAGCCATACGGACAAAGGCAACCCGGTCGCGGTGCTTGGGGTCCATATTGGCCTGCACCTTGAAGACAAAGCCTGCGACTTTCTTTTCGTCGGGCGCAATCTGACGCGGTTCCGCCGATTGAACCTGCGGCTGTGGGCCATAAGCACCGATACCTTCCATCAGCTCTTTGACGCCAAACGAGTTGATCGCCGAACCAAACCAGATCGGGGTCATGTGGCCTTCCAAAACCGCCTGCGGGTCAAGTGCTGGCAGCAGTTCACGCGCCATCTCGACCTCTTCCAGCAGTTTTTCCAGCAGATGCTCGGGCACATGTTCGGCCAATTTAGGATCGTCCAGCCCGTTGATCTGGATGCTTTCGGCCACCTTGTTGCGGTCAGCGCGGTCCATCAGTTCCAGCCGGTCACGCAGCATGTCGTAACAGCCGATGAAATCACGGCCCACGCCAATCGGCCAAGCGGCTGGCGTGACGTCGATGGCTAGCATTTCCTGAATTTCGTCGATGATCTCGAACGTATCGCGGCTTTCCCGGTCCATCTTGTTACAGAAGGTCAGGATCGGAAGATCGCGTAGACGGCAAACCTCGAACAGTTTCTGCGTCTGGCTTTCCACACCTTTCGCACCATCGATCACCATGACGGCCGCGTCCACCGCAGTCAGCGTGCGATAGGTATCCTCGGAAAAGTCCGAGTGACCGGGTGTGTCCACCAGATTGAAGCGGAAATTGTCATAGTCGAACGACATGGCCGATGCGGAAACCGAGATGCCCCGATCCTTTTCCATCTGCATAAAGTCCGACCGCGTCCGCCGTGCCTCGCCCTTGGCGCGCACCTGACCGGCCATCTGGATCGCGCCCCCGTACAACAGGAACTTTTCCGTCAGCGTCGTCTTGCCCGCATCCGGGTGCGAGATGATGGCGAATGTCCGGCGGCGGGCGATCTCGGGCGGCAGGGTGGGTTGGTTCGAGGTATCAAGCATGAGCGCGCGTATATGCGGGGAAACCCGCCGAAGCAAGACAAAGGGGGTGGTTCGAATCATGTGCCTGTGGCAATAAGAACATATAGTGAACAAATAATGGAGAGGATCAATGAATTTGAAAGAGATTGCAGATGAACTGGTCGCCGGATGCCGTGAGGACCGTGCCAAGGAAAACCTGTTTAAGCTTTACGCTCCCGATGCTGTTTCGGTCGAAGGGCAGGACTTTCAAGGCATGGGGCGCGAAACCCACGGCGTGGAAGCCATACGTGGCAAGCATGAGTGGTGGGAAAGTGCCCATGAAGTCTCGGGGGCTTCCGTCAGTGACCCGTTTCCCCATGGTGACGACCGTTTTGCCGTGATTTTCGAAGTGCAGGGCACTGTGAAAGATACCGGTGAAGCTTTCGATATGCGCGAAGTGGGTGTCTACCACGTTGCCGATGGCAAGATTGTGCGGGAAGAGTTCTTTTATTGATGAACGAACCGTTTCTGGTCTTCTTTGTCTGGCCAGTGCTAGACATGCGCACGAAGACAGGCAAAGGGGATCAGAATGGATCTTGGCATTCAGGGAAAACGTGCGCTGGTGTGTGCCAGTAGCAAAGGGTTGGGATTGGGCTGCGCCGAGGCGTTGGCCGAAGCAGGCGTTGATCTGGTGATGAACGCACGGGGTTCTGACGCTTTGGAGGCTGAGGCTGCGCGTCTGCAGAATGACTACGGCGTCAAGGTGAACACCGTTGCCTGTGATGTCACCACAGCCGAAGGGCAAAAGGCCGTGATTGATGCGGCGCAGGGCGTTGATATTCTTGTGACAAATGCAGGTGGCCCCCCTCCGGGTTTGTGGTCGGACTGGGATCGTGACGACTTCATTAAGGCGTTGGATGCCAACATGCTGACGCCAATTGCGTTTATGAAAGCACTGTTGCCCGGAATGATCGACAAAGGATGGGGGCGTGTCGTCAACATCACGTCGCAATCGGTGCGTGCTCCGATCCCGGCCTTGGGGTTGTCGAACGCGGCGCGCACGGGTCTGACCGGATATGTGGCCGGCACGTCGCGTCAGGTTGCGCCCTTTGGGGTCAATGTCAACAACCTGCTGCCGGGAATTCATGCCACCGACCGGGCGGATTCACTGGACAGCGGTGTCGCATCGCAACAAGGCATTTCGATGGATGAGGCGCGTGCAAACCGAGCAGCCACGATCCCTGCACGCCGCTACGGCACGCGGCAGGAATTTGGTGCCGCTTGCGCGTTTCTTTGTTCGCAACAGGCAGGTTTCATAATCGGGCAGAACATTCTGCTGGACGGTGGCGCCGGAAACATGACGATGTAAACATGGCTCAGAATTTCTCTTTAAAAGACCAGTTGTTCAATGCGGAAAAAACCCGTTATCTCGCGGGTTTGTTTGACGCAGCTGATGCGTCTTTTGATGCCGAGGCGTTTCATGCACAGGTCATGTCGCGTCTGCTGGAACTGGAACTGAAAGAGAGAATGGCGTGGATTTCAGACTGTCTTCAACAGGCTGTGCCGGGGGGCCTGCCAACGGTTGCCCCCGTCATCCTGCGGGCTTTGCCGCCGCCTTTGGACCCCACGAAAACAGATGACGATTTCGGAGATTTCATCTTTGCCCCCTTGGGCGAATGGGTGGCGGCGATCGGGCAGGATCATGTGGAACTGGCGTTGGATGTGTTGGAAGAGATAACACAGCGGTTTTCCATGGAGTGGGCCATTCGCCCGTTTCTGAATCAAGCCCCTGATGCTGTGATAAAGCGGATGCAACAGTGGTGCAGCCATGACAGTTATCATGTGCGCCGGTTGGTCAGCGAGGGCACACGCCCCCGGTTACCATGGGGACAGGGGATTGATCTGGAATTGACCGATCCGCTACCGTTGCTGGACCAGCTGCACGGGGACGGCACACGCTATGTCACCCGGTCTGTGGCCAACCATCTGAACGACATCACCAAGAAGAACCCCGAACTGGTATTGGAACGCTTGAAAAAGTGGCGCGTTGCTGGGCAACAAAACACGGCCGAGTTGAATTGGATGACGTCGCACACATTGCGCGGGCTGGTGAAAGCAGGACACCCTGAGGCGATGAAGGTGCTGGGGTTTGATCCGGATGCTGAAATAGCTGCGTCAATTGATGTGATTTCTGAAGCCCGGATTGGTGATGCGCTTGAGTTTTCAGTTGCCCTGACCGGTGCAGGCGAACAGCCGGTTCTGGTGGATTATATTGTTCATTTCCAACGCCCTGGTGGGAAAACCTCGGCCAAGGTGCATAAACTCAAGCAGGCGGCGCTGAAGAATGGTCGCTTGCACCTAAGCAAACGTCATAAGCTGAAGGGCGACGCCACAACGTTCAAACTGGTGCCCGGTGCGCATCGTCTTGAGGTGCAAGTGAACGGCAAGGTTCGTGCAGGTGTCGATTTCGAGCTGCTGGGCTAGGCCCACATATAAAGTTAACGTTTTTGTAAAAAACGCAGGCTTTGGATTGCTTGACACAGCGCGCTGCATTACCTGCGGACCAACCAAGTATGAAGGGAAGACTGCGATGAAGCATGAATCGGTGCAGAATTACTATGGTGAAGTCCTGCAGAGCAGCGCGGATTTGCAGACCAACGCGTGCTGTACGCCCGATGACATGCCGGATCACGTGAAAAAGATCCTGTCGAAAATCCATGACGACGTGCTGACCCGGTACTACGGCTGTGGTTTGATCGCGCCTCTGGATCTTGAGGGCATGTCGATCCTCGATCTGGGCTGCGGCGCGGGGCGTGACGTCTATGCTTTGTCAGCCATGGTGGGCGAAACGGGCCGGGTGGTTGGTGTCGACATGACGCCCGAGCAGTTGGAGGTTGCCCGTGCGCATCAGGACTATCACGCCCAAGCCTTTGGGCACGCCAAAAGCAACGTTGAATTCCATCACGGCTATATCGAAAAGCTGGATGAGCTGGACTTGGAGCCCGGATCCTTCGACATCATCGTGTCGAACTGCGTCATCAACCTGGCCACCGACAAAGATGCAGTTCTGCGCGGCGCGCATCGGCTGCTGAAAGAAGGCGGCGAGATGTATTTCTCGGACGTTTACGCAGACCGCCGTATCCCGCAGGCGATGGCCGAGGATGAAGTGCTGTATGGCGAATGCCTGTCGGGTGCATTGTACTGGAATGACTTCCTGTCGATGGCCCGTAAGGCCGGTTTTGGTGATCCAAGACGCGAGACTCACCGTCCGTTGACTATCGAAAATCCCGCGCTCGAAGCACGTGTGGCACCGCTTAAGTTCCTGTCGGCGACGTATCGATTGTTCAAACTGCCCGCACTGGAACCGGCTTGCGAAGATTACGGCCAGGCGGTGATCTATAAGGGCACTGTGCCCAACGCCCCGCATGAGTTTGTTCTGGACGATCATCACATCATCGAAACCGGCAAGGTCTTTCCGGTCTGCGGCAACACATGGATGATGCTGCAGGACACGCGGTTCGCGCGGCACTTTGACTTTATCGGTGACTTCTCGACCCATTACGGCATCTTCGAAGGCTGCGGCGGTGAAAGCCCGTTTGAGGCCGTGGGTGAAACCGCATCCTCGGGCGGCGGCTGCTGCTGATCCCTTGCACCTGAGGGGCGGGGTTGCTATCCCCGCCTAAGCCCGATGGAATTGATCGGGAAAGGCAATTGGGGTCCATCGGTGTCAGGTAACGCAACTCCTCCACGTCTGGAAATTCGCAACATTATCCGCCGCTTCGAGGGGCGGGTTGTGGTGGATGACGTGTCACTGACCGTTCAGGCGGGCAAGGTGACGTGTTTGTTGGGGCCGTCGGGCTGCGGCAAATCCACGACGCTGCGCATGATCGCCGGGGTCGAGATGCAGGACTCGGGCGAGATATACGTAGATGGCAAGCTGATTTGCGACACTGTCTTCCGGGTTCCCCCGGAACGGCGAGAGATTGGCCTGATGTTTCAGGATTTCGCGCTGTTTCCACATCTGAGCGTGGCCAACAATGTCGCTTTTGGCCTGAAAGGCAGCAAGGATGAAAAACGCGCCCGGGTTGAAGAACTGCTTCGCAAAGTAGATCTGATGCGCTTCATCGACGGGTTTCCGCATCAGTTGTCTGGGGGTGAGCAGCAGCGTGTGGCGCTAGCCCGCGCCTTGGCACCGCGCCCTCGGATCATGTTGATGGATGAGCCGTTTTCTGGTCTCGACAACCGTCTGCGTGATGGCATTCGGGACGAAACGCTGTCCATCCTCAAGGAAGAGGACGCCGCCGTTTTGCTGGTCACGCACGAGCCGGAAGAGGCGATGCGCATGGCGGATGAGATCGCGCTGATGCGGCGTGGTAAGGTGGTGCAGCAAGGCGCGCCCTATAACGTTTACACTCGACCAGCAGATAAAGCTGCCGTGGCTTTTTTCAGTGATGTCAACGTGTTGCGGGCGCAAGTCAATGGGGCGTTGGCTGATACGCCGTTTGGTCAGTTTCTTGCGCCAGGTATCCCGGATGGAACAGATGTCGAAATTGTATTCCGCCCGCAGCACGTCAAGCTGGACTTTGACCGCAACGGTAAGGGGCCTTCGCCTACGCCCTCGGCTGGTGTGGCTGCGCGGGGCGTGGTCGAGCGTGCGCGCTTTCTTGGAAACGAAAGCCTTGTAGAGTTTCGCATGGATTATGATGGCTCGATCCTCAAGGCGACGGTTCCAAATGTCTTTGTGCCGGGTCCGGGTCGCGTCATGTGGCTGACCATTCGCCGGGACAGGTGTTTTGTATTCCCCGAGAGCAAAACCTGACCTGACGATTTCCACCCAAGTGGTGCGCGAAAGCCTCAGATTGCAGTCCTGCGTCGCTTGCCGCAACGCAGGCCGGGGTCTATCAAGGGCCAAACGCGGGGGTAAAACGGGCATATGCGTATTCTTCTGACCAATGATGACGGGATCAACGCTCCGGGCTTGATCACGCTTGAGGCGATTGCGGCCGAACTGGCTGGGCCGGATGGCGAAGTTTGGGTGGTTGCGCCTGCCTTCGAGCAATCCGGGGTCGGGCATTGCATCAGCTACACCCATCCCACAATGATCGCCAAGCTGAGCGAGCGGCGCTATGCAGCCGAAGGCTCGCCTGCGGATTGTGTTTTGGCGGGGCTGCATGATGTGATGGCAGACCGCCGACCCGATCTGGTTTTGTCCGGTGTAAACCGGGGGAACAACTCGGCTGAGAACACGCTTTATTCCGGCACGATTGGCGGTGCGATGGAGGCAGCCCTGCAAGGTGTGCCTGCAATTGCACTGTCGCAGTATTTCGGCCCGCGCAATCTTGGGCTGGATGATCCGTTTGAGGCCGCCGCACGCTTTGGCGCTGATCTGGTCCGGCGTATTCTGGATGCCAATCCGGCCGAGCAGGGCGATTACCGCCTGTTCTATAACGTGAATTTCCCACCCGTTCCGGCAGATGAGGTGCTGGGCACGCGCGTTGCAGCGCAGGGCTTCCGGCGCGACACGCATTTCTCGGTCGAACCGCACAGCTCGCCCTCGGGGCGGCGGTTCCTGTGGATCAAAGGCGGTTATCAGCACAACCCAACCGCCCCGGGCACCGATGCGGCGGTCAATTTGGAAGGCTATATCTCGGTCACGCCAATGCGTGCTGACCTGACCGCCTACGACATGCTGGAGGCGCTGAAGGCAGTCGAATGAGCGGACTGGACCCTGAAACCGTAATGCAGTTCCTGTTTGCCCTGCGCAAACGGGGCGTGACCGATGCGCGCGTTCTGGCAGCGATGGAGCAGGTGGACCGGGGCCGGTTTGTCACCGGCCTGTTTGCAGACCGCGCTTATGAGGACATGCCGCTTCCGATTGCCTGCGGCCAGACGATCAGCCAGCCTTCGGTTGTCGGGCTGATGACGCAGGCGCTGGATGTGCGTGCACGGGACACCGTGCTCGAGATTGGCACTGGTTCAGGCTATCAGGCGGCGATCCTGTCCAAGCTGGCGCGCCGGGTTTACACGGTCGAACGCCACAGGCGGTTGGTCAATGAAACGGGTAAGCTGTTTGCCGACCTGGGACTGACGAATATCACTGCCATGTTGTCGGATGGATCCTTTGGTTTGCCGGAACAGGCGCCGTTTGATCGGATCATTGTGACCGCAGCGGCCGAAGACCCTCCGGGCCCGCTCTTGGCGCAGCTGAAAATCGGGGGTATTATGGTTTTACCCGTGGGTCAGTCGGACGCCGTGCAGCAGTTGATCAAAGTGACGCGCACTGAAACCGGTCTGGACTATGATGAATTGACGTCGGTTCGTTTTGTGCCTCTGCTGGAGGGGCTTGGGAAGGACGAGACGTAACAGGCTTTGTGAATTGGTCGCCGGAACCCCGGACAACAGGGGCAGGCTTTGAGGACAGAATTATGAAAGCAGTATCCAAATCAGCTATGCGCCGCTGCGCGACCGGACTGGTCGCTGTCGTCGTTTTGGCCGGGTGTGAAGGGCCCTTGGACTATGATCTGCGTGGGCAGGTCGGTGGGTTCTCGACTGCCGATGCGGCGCAAGCTTCCACCACATCGCGGCCCACACCGGACAGCCGGGGTGTGATCACTTATCCCAACTATCAGGTTGCCGTAGCCCGTCGGGGCGACACAGTGCGTGACGTTGCCGCGCGTGTTGGCCTGCCGGAAAGTGAGTTGTCGCGCTTCAACGGATTGCAGGCCACCGACAGTTTGCGAGAAGGCGAAGTGCTGGCCTTGCCGCGCTCGGTCGGTGCCGGTAGCGGGGTGGATATCGCTTCGGTGGCCGGAAGTGCGATCGATCAGGCCCCGGATACGGGTTCGGTTCAGACAACGACATTGGAACCAGCGAAACCCGCGCCAACCGCCGCCCCTGTGCCTTCGGGGCCGGAACCGGTCCGGCACAAGGTCAAACGGGGCGAGACGGCCTATACCATCTCGAGGCTCTATCAGGTGCCGGTCGACGCGCTTGCGGAGTGGAACGGGCTTGGGCCCGATTTTACCGTGCGCGAAGGTCAGTTTCTATTGATTCCGGTCAAGAACCAGCCTGCACCACGGCAAAGCGCTGCGGCGGCTGCGGCACCTGTTGCGGCCACTGAAGTGACCGAGCCGGGGCAGGGATCGCCAACACCGACCCCGCCAAGCGCCACCCAGCCGCTGCCTGAAGAAAAAGTTGCACCCAAAGCTGAGGCACCGGATGTGACGGCCGAAGCCCCGACCAATACGCGCTCTTCGGCCCTTTCACTGCCAGTAAGCGGTACCATCATCCGTGGCTACAACAAGGGCAAGAATGAAGGCATCGACATAGCCGCAGCACCCGGTACGGCTGTAACAGCGGCCGAGGCAGGTACGGTTGCGGCGATAACGGCGGATGCGGATCAGGTTCCGATCATCGTGGTTAAACACAAAAACGATCTGCTGACAGTTTATGCCAACGTAGACGACATTACCGTAAAGAAAGGTGACCGCGTGCGTCGTGGTCAAAAGCTGGCGCAGTTGCGGGGTGGAGACAACGCCTATGTACATTTTGAAGTGCGCAAAGGGTTCGAGTCTGTTGATCCAGAGCCCTACCTGAAGTGAGGATGAATGGCCCGTTTCGGGCCATGCCTCCGGCGGGAGTATTTTTGAAAAGATGAAGAAGGTCAGACGTTTGGGTCGTAGTCGCTCAGGCGTTTGCCGGGTTCGTCCGCAAAGAGTTCCGGCAACGGCGCGATAGTTTCGATCAGGTCGATACGGAAGACGCGGAAACCCTGACGAAGTTCGCACCAAGCGGTGAGGGTCCAGACGCGGCCCCAGTATTCCATGTGAAGCGGGCGGATGGTGCGTTCGGTCAGAACCCCGTCGATCCTTTGATATGACAAGCGAAGTTTCTGGCGCGATTTGATGGCTGCGCGGATCGGGGCCATATGTGCCAGCCCACGGGCGGCATCGGCAAAGGGGTAAACGGCGAACTTCCATGCGTCGGCTTCGGCTATTACCTGCGTGGGCAAGACGGCATCGATTTTGTCAGCCAGAGAATTGGCAGCGGCTTTCAGGTCAGGATCGGCGGCCTCGGCCACGATAGCCATACCGAGGTTGAGCGCTTCAAGCTCGGCTGTAGTCAGGTTCAGCGGGGGCAGGGTGATCTGCTCGCGCACCATGTAGCCCACGCCGCGTTCGCCTTCGACCGGAACACCCGAAGCCACCAGCGTATCCATATCGCGATAGATGGTGCGGACCGATACCTCGAGCCGGTCCGCAATGTCCTGCGCACGGTGCAGTTTGCCGTCGCGCAGGATCTGTATGATGTCGAAAAGACGATCCGTGCGGCGCATATTACGCCGTCCAGACCGCGCTTAGGCGGTCATGTTCCATAACACGTTCTCGTGGCGCATCTGAATGCTGTCAGGATTGATGGCTGCCATCAGACCGGCGCAGAAGTCCTGTTGTGGGAATTGCGCGGCGGCGTCTTTGGCCGCCTTCATGTCCGTCCAGACGACATAATCGGTCCAACGCCCGTCTTCGCCCTGGCTCAACTGGCGATGGGCGAAGCCCGGTGCGCTGCGGACAAAGGCTTCTGAGGCTTGGCTGAGTTTCACAAATTCTTCCGGTGTGGTGCCATTGGCAAGGGTGAAGGTGACGATTTCAGCAACATGGGTCATTTGGGTCTCCGTTGACCAGGTTTCGATACCGTCTTCGTAATGCTACCCAACTGACATAAACCTGTCAGTTGGAAAATGCGAGCCCTTAGATTCTGCGGGATCATATCAATTTTTACCTTCAAACAGCACTTGTTCCCTTTTGAGGCAACGCATCCGGGCGTAAACACAGAGCCAGTTCATATTCCCGGCACGTAAGGGTGCCGATGAAAGAGGAGAAAAGACATGCTCAACAATATCGGCCTTCCCGGTCTTCTGCTGATCGCCGTTGTGGTTCTGGTTCTGTTTGGCCGCGGCAAGATCAGCTCGCTGATGGGTGAAGTTGGCAAAGGTATCACCGCCTTCAAGAAGGGCGTGAAGGATGGCACGGAAGAGCTGGAACAAGATGCGTCCGAGATGGCCAAGGACGTCACTCCTGAAACCGAGAAAGACAAGGCGTAAGCGCAGATGTTTGATCTGGGCTGGACCGAACTTCTGGTCATCGGCATCGTTGCCCTGATCGTTGTGGGGCCGAAGGACCTGCCGGTGTTGTTCCGCAATGTCGGGCGTTTTGTCGGCAAAGCCCGTGGCATGGCGCGCGAATTCAGCAGCGCCATGAACGAGGCTGCGGATCAGGCTGGCGTGAACGAGATCAAGAAAGGTCTCGACGCTGCCGCGAATCCTGTGGGTTCTGCCATGGACGGTGTCAAACAAGCCGCGCAGGATATGGCCAAAAGCATCGATCCTACCAAGTTCGATCCTGACAGCGAAACCGGCAAACTGGCGGCAGAACGGGCCGAGCAGGCCAAGAAAATTCAGGCCACCACAGCACGTGCCGCCGCCGAACGCAAAGCCAAGGAAGCTGCCGACGCATTGGCCAAGGCTGAAGAGGCCGAGGCTGCGCTGAACACTGAAAGCAAGACATGAGCAAGACCGACGAGATCGAAGATACCTCGGCCCCCCTGATCGAGCATCTGGCCGAGCTGCGCACGCGGTTGATACACTGCGTCGTGGCTTTTCTGGTCGGGATGATCATCTGCTTTACCGTGGCCACGCCGCTTTTTAACTTTCTGACCAATCCCCTATGCGAGGTACTGACTGAGCGTGGACAGGATTGCGGCCTGATTTTCATCTCGCCACAGGAAGGTTTCTTTGTGGCCATCAAGGTCTCGTTGCTGGGCGGGTTCATTCTGGCGTTTCCCTATATCGGGATGCAGATGTGGCGCTTTGTGGCGCCGGGGCTGTATAAGTCGGAAAAGAACGCGTTTTTGCCCTTCATGCTGGCCTCGCCCTTCATGTTCCTTCTGGGCGCAAGCTTCGCGTTCTATGTCGTCACGCCACTGGCCTATGATTTCTTCCTTGGGTTCCAGCAATTTGGTGCTGAAGGTGAAGCCGTAGCAGATGGTGCAACTGCTGCACCTCTGAGCGTGGTTTTCCAGGGCTCAGCACAGGAATACCTGAACCTGACGATCAAGTTCATCGTGGCTTTCGGGCTGTGCTTCCAACTGCCGGTTCTTTTGACCCTCATGGGCAAGGCGGGACTGGTCAGCGCCGAAGGCCTGGGTGCCGTGCGCAAATATGCAGTCGTAGGCATTCTGGTGCTGGCTGCTATCGTGACGCCCCCGGATGTAATCACGCAGATCATCCTCTTTGTTGTGGTTTATGGCCTTTACGAAATTTCGATCTTCCTGGTCGCTCGGGTCGAACGCAAGCGCGAAGAACAACTGCGTGCCGACGGCTATTACGACGATGAAGAGGCTGAAGCGGATGCCGATCATATGCAGGATTACGAAGAAAAATCGTGATCTATAGAAAATACTGAACAAGGCGTGCCGATCTCTGGCGCGCCTTTTTCGTTTCCGCCTCTTGTTGCGCCGGAAGGAACATGGTTTGAACACCAAAACGACCGGAGGCCCCTATGGATGATCAAGCCCTGAACCGTATTGCTGATGCGCTGGACCGCATGGCACCGGCCCCATTGGCTGCCCCGGATTTTGACGAAGCCCCTGCATTTGTCTGGCATGTGGAACCCGACCGGTTAGAGCCTGTGAACCAGGTCAACCGCGTCGATTTGGACTTGTTGGTCGGCATCAATCGGTCGCGCGACACCTTGCTTGATAACACGCGTCGGTTTGCCGCCGGATACAAGGCGAACAACGCGTTGTTGTGGGGCGCGCGGGGCATGGGGAAGTCCAGCCTTGTCAAGGCAGTGCACGGAACCCTGCAATCGGACCATCCGGATTTGAAGCTGGTCGAATTGCAACGCGAGGATATGGCGTCGGTTGCACGCCTTCTGAACCATCTGCGCGCTGCGCCGCACCGGTTCATCCTGTTCTGCGACGATCTTTCGTTCAGCCATGATGACCAGCATTACAAATCGCTCAAGGCCGTTCTGGACGGTGGTATTGAAGGTCGCCCGGAAAATGTTGTTTTCTACGCCACCTCGAACCGTCGTCACCTGATGCCAAGGGACATGATCGAAAACGAACGCTCCAGCGCCATTAACCCATCCGAGGCGGTTGAGGAAAAGGTTTCGCTGTCCGACCGTTTTGGACTTTGGCTGGGCTTTCACCCCTGCGATCAGGACGAATATCTGGCCATGATTGACCGCTATTGCGCGGCCTATGGCGTATCGGTCGATGCAGGCACTCTGAGGGCCGAAGCCATTGAGTGGCAAGCCACGCGCGGCTCACGCTCAGGCCGCGTTGCCTGGCAATTCTTTGTCGATCTGGCCGGTCGCAACGGCGTTCACATCGCCTGATCCCAGCTTCATCTGGCTAAAAATACCTCCGCCGGAGGCATGGCCCGCAAGGGCCATTTCCTATAGCAGCGCCAGAATGCGCGCGGCTTCACTTGCCGTGCTGTTCAACGCGTCCCGGTCTTCTCCGGGATGGAACCGTGCGCGTACGGCGGTGGGCATAGGCGCAGGTTCGACAATTGAAACGCGTGGGCCGGTGCGTTCAGTTTCCGCGGCCCAACTGCGGGCCAGGGCCATCTGCGCGGCCTTGGTGGCCCCATAGATGCCATAGAACTTCTCGCCGGCCTTCGGGTCGTCAAAGAACACCGCGTGGCCGTTTTCACCCAGCAGGGGCGTAACGTAGGGGATCAGAACCGAGGTCGCATTGGCGTTGGTGTTAACGGCCTTTGCCCACTCTTTCGGATCAATGAAATGAGTTGGTGTCAGGGCCGAGGTATGGATCGCCGTGTGCAACCAGAGATCCACCTTACCCCATCGGTCGTGAATCCCTCTGCACAAGGTTGCCATGGCATTTGGATCGGTGATGTCCATAGGGGCCAGCGTTGCCGAACCTCCCTTGGCCTTGATCCGGTCGTCCAACTCTTCCAGTCCGCCAGTGGTTCGGGCGACTGCAACTATGTGATACTCGGGCGCCAACGCTTCGGCCAGGGCAGCGCCCAACCCGCGGGAGGCCCCGGTGATAAGGGCGATTTTGGTCTGATCGGTCATGGCTGCGGTTTGTACCCCTGCGCGCGGGGCGTCAAGTCGCGATTAGCTGCCGGGAATGGTGATCCGCTTGGTCTGGCCGCTTTGTCGCAGCATAATGCCATGTTCATCAATCGCAACAACCGTACCCGAAGCAACTCGGCTGCCGGTTTTCACCTCTTTCACGCGCCCCGATGAAAGCCGCATAAGGGCCCGCAGATCGGCTTTTGGCCCAAAGACCCCAAGAACCGAAACGGAATTCTTCTTTAACGCGCCACGCTGGGTGGCTGCGCTTTTGACTTTTGTATTCGACATGATCTGCGGCCTGGACCGTAGCCCAAACCCCTTTGTAAGTGAGTGGTGCGGGCCAAATATCAAAACCGAAACGGAAACTAAAGCGCATCACACACTGATGTCATCGAGACAAACGTGCCCTACAAAAAAGCCCTTGAGATCACGCAGCATTCACCGCTGAGTTGTGGCAAAAACCCACTCATTACAACGGTTCGAAACGAATGGAGTCGCCAAGCTGATAAAGCGAATCATTCGCCGTTAACGTGGGATGGTAAAGGTAAACCCGTTTAACCAGACGCCAGCTTTGCTGCGTTCCACGACCCGCCGGGTACCTGCATATCTGCACGTTTCTGGCTGACGCGGCTGCTGTTTTCCAGATTGTCCAGATAATCCTCGCTGACGCTGCCGGTAATATAGTTTCCGTCAAAGCACGAGCAGTCAAAGGCTTCGATCTCGGGGTTGCCTTCTTTCGCGGCCCAGATCAGGTCATCCAGATGCTGATAGAACAGCGCGTCCGCGCCCAATTCTTCCCGGATTTCTTCGATCTCTTTGCCGTTTGCGATCAGTTCGGCCTTGGTCGGCATGTCGATGCCGTAGACGTTGGGATATTTCACTGGGGGCGAGGCGCTGGCGACATAGACCTTTTTGGCACCTGCGTCGCGGCACATCTGAACGATCTTTTTAATTGTGTTCCCGCGTACGATGGAATCGTCGATCAGCAGAACACTGTGACCATCAAATTCCAGCGGCACGGCGTTCAGTTTGCGGCGGACGGATTTCTGTCGCTCTGCCTGACCCGGCATGATGAAGGTACGCCCGACGTAGCGGTTCTTGACCAGACCTTCGCGATAAGGGATGCCTGTGATCTTTGCGGCTTCCAACGCTACAGGGCGGGCGCTGTCGGGCACCGGTATAATCCGGTCGATTTCCAGGCCGGACTCCTGAATCTGTTTGGCCAGTGTCTGACCCATGCGCATCTGGGTCTTGTAGACCGAAACACCGTCCAGCAGTGAGTCCGGGCGGGCCAGATAGACATACTCAAAGATACAGGGTGTCAGCTTGCCTTCAACTGCTTGAAATTCGTGCATGTTGCCGTCCAGATCGATCAGGATCGCTTCGCCCGGGCGAAGGTCGCGCAGCTTTTCAAAGCCATTAATGCCAAAGGCCACATCTTCCGAGGCGAACGCATAATCATCCCCTGCGCCGTCCACTGTGCGTTTCGCAACCGACAAGGGGCGAATGCCAAACGGATCGCGGAAGGCCAGCATTCCAACGCCTGCGACCAGACAGATCACGGAATAAGCGCCCTGAACCCGCTCCATCGTCATCTTCACACCTGCAAACAGGTTGCGGATGGGTTCTGCATTGCCGTTCACCTTGATCGCGTCGGCCACTTTGTCGGCCAGCACGTTCAACAGGATTTCTGAATCTGAGGTAGTGCGCAGGTGACGGCTGTATTTGCCTGTAACTTTTTCGCGCTGTTCGGCGGTGTTTGTGATGTTGCCGTTGTGAACCAGATAGATGCCATATGGCGCGTTCACAAAGAACGGTTGCGCTTCGGCCGCGCTGAGCGAACCTGCGGTGGGATACCGGACATGGCCCATACCGACATGGCCCAGAAGGGTTTCCGCGTCCTGAGCGTTGAACACATCCTTGACCAACCCGTTGGCCTTCTTTTCGCGGAAAAACTCGCCATTGAAGGTCACGATCCCCGAGGCATCCTGACCCCGGTGCTGCAGCATCAGCAGCCCGTCATAGATCTCGGCAAACACATCATGTGTCCGGCTTGCGATTCCCAAAATCCCACACATTTACGGGGCTCCAACTTCTATGACGATTTGATCTGAGGACTGACCGCATTACGGCTTCGGACAATCTGTGACGCGTGCGCGGGTGTATTTGAGGCAGAAGAAAGTGACGCCAATAGGGCGACCATCATCACGACCAGCGCGCATTCATACAGAAAGAACAAGATCGGTGGCTCCGATTCTGTGGCGGGTTGGCCTCCACATAAAGCCTAATGGCGTGGCTGTCATCAAAGGATCACATTTACCAATTGCCGCAGGCTGAAATTGTGCACAACGGCTGATGTTCGGGAAACGGATGACATGTGCAGTCATATATGCTGTCATGCGCATGAATATGTATAATTCTGGATTAGAGAAACACCCAGAGGATCCGAATGTGGCAACATAAGTCTCAGCAAAAGAAACCGGAACGGGTCAAGCAACGGTGCCATCGATGCCGGGGCATGGGGCGCGCGCCCTGCCAGATCTGCAACGGCGCGGGCGAAGTTGTCAAAAGCCGAGATATTCTTGGCAAACCGATCTCCAGCCGGTGTGATGGGTGTTTTGGATTAAAAACGATCAAATGCACTGTATGCGGCGGCGAAGGATTTACCTGACAAACAAGAAAAAAAGCCCGGTCAGAGCCGGGCTTTCCAGAAAGCATGGATTGGGCCGTGTTTAGCCTTCCGCAGGTGCAGTGGTGTCAGGCTGGGTGTTGCCTGCAGTGCAGCTGGCCACCAGCTCTTCGTACTGTGCGGTAACCCAGCCCAAAGCAGCCTCGGGGTTTTGTTCTTCGATCTGACCGCTGAACTGCTCGAAAACCTTGGCCGAGCGGCTTTCGTCGACAATTGTGTAAGACTGACCGGTCATCACGGTATCGTAGACAAAGAAAGCGATCGCAACCAGCAGGATGCCCCGCGCGATGCCAAAGAACAGACCAAGCGCCTGATCCAGACCACCCAAAGCCGAGCGTTGCACCAGTGACGAAAACAACGGCGTGAAAATGCTGACCACAATCAGCGCCACGGCAAAGACTGCGGCAAAGCCGGTGATGACTGAAAGCTCGCAACTGTCGCGCAGGAAATCTCCGACTACGGGGATCTCCTTGACCAGTGGGACGGCCTGCGGAGCAAAGATGAACGCCAGAACAGCCGCTGCGACCCATCCTGCGATAGCCAGAACTTCGCGCATGAAACCACGTGAGTAGGCCAATAAGCCCGATAGCACGATGACCAGGGCGACGACCCCGTCAATTATTGTAAAACCTTCCATGGCCCTCGCCTGTTCGTTTTCTGCCCCTCAAGGCGCGACTTTAACCTGCTCCGAAGGTTTCGCCAACAAACCCAACCAAATCAGAGGGTCGGGTGAGTGACAGACCTGCCACAGTGCCGGTTTTGCCACCCGCCGGAGCAATTGCCGCTGTGAAACCAAGTTTTTGAGCTTCTTTCAACCTGTTTTCTGTCTGCGGAGCGGGTCTAAGTGCCCCAGATAGCGAGATTTCTCCGAAAACGACGGTGTCGGCGGGCAGGGCGGTGTCTTCACGCGCGCTGAGTAACGCAGCGGCAACCGCGAGGTCTGCGGCGGGTTCGCTGACCTTTAGCCCTCCGGCGACGTTCAAATAGACATCAAGGCCAGCAAACGGGATTCCGCAGCGCGCCTCGAGCACAGCTAGGATCATGGCCAGCCGCCCGCTGTCCCATCCAACGACCGTGCGGCGGGGCTGGGAATGGGGCGAAGGGGCGACAAGGGCCTGCAATTCGACCAGAACGGGGCGGGTGCCTTCGATACCCGCAAAGACAGCCGAACCGGGGCTGGGCGTGCCGCGTTCCGACAGGAACAGGGCGGAGGGGTTTGTAACCTGCGCCAGCCCTTTGCCCGTCATCTCGAAGACGCCGATCTCATCAGCAGGACCAAAGCGGTTCTTGACCGCGCGCAGGATGCGGAACTGGTGGCCGCGTTCGCCCTCGAAATACAGCACAGTGTCGACCATGTGTTCGACCACGCGCGGGCCCGCGATCTGACCTTCTTTCGTAACGTGGCCGACCATGATGATCGACACACCGTGTCGTTTCGCAAATGTGGTCAATTCATGGGCTGCGGCCCGGACTTGTGACACCGATCCGGGCGCGCTGTCCACATTGTCGGCCCACATGGTCTGGATCGAGTCGATAATTGCCAGACCGGGCTTTTCGGCCTCAAGCGTCGTGAGGATGTCGCGCAGGTTGGTTTCTGCGGCCAGTTGGACTGGCGCGTCCTCAAGCCCAAGACGACGTGCACGCATCCGGACCTGTGCGCTGGCTTCCTCGCCCGAGACGTAGATGGTTTTGACACCAGCACGCGCGAACCGGGCAGCAGCCTGCAATAGCAGCGTGGATTTACCGATGCCCGGATCTCCGCCCACAAGAAGAGCAGAGGCCGGGACCAGACCACCGCCCAACACCCGGTCAAGTTCTTCCACGCCGCAAAGGGTGCGGGGCGGTGGGGTTTCCTCGGTCGACAAATCCGTGAGTGCAATGGACTGGCCGCGTTTGCCGCCGAGGGATTTCTTGGTCGGGCCAGCCGAAAGGGGCACGTCTTGAACGATGGTGTTCCATTCGCCGCACGCGTCGCAGCGTCCGGACCATCGCGTATGTGTTGCTCCGCAGGCCGAGCAGGAGAAAGAAGTCGTTTTTGCCATGCGGCCTTTGGTGCCCGAGCTTGGGCGGTTCTTCAAGCCCTTGCGGGCTTTCCTCACCACCGGTGGCGCGCTGCGGCCTCAGGCCCCGAACGGGCCATCGCCCACAGCGGGCGCTGACGCGCCTATTCCGCCGCCCGAGGGGGGGACATCGCAACCACGCTGGACGCCTTTGAGGCGCTGTCTTTGCGTGGTGTTTGCAACTGAGTCGACAGTTCGGGCAACAGCTCGAACAGTTCATCCCGCAAGCGTGCCAATTGCGATTTGGCGATGGTTTCTTCCATTTCCACGTCGCGCGTCCATTGGCGCAATTCGTTTTGGATGACCTGAGCCTCTTCCAAACGTTGCTGGAACAGCTCAATCTCTTGCTGCCGTTGTTGCAGGAACATCTGCGCCCGTTCGACCCGAGCGTCGCCATAGGTTTCGGCCAATTCCTGGCTGATCTGGCTCATTTGTGCAGCCAGTTCCAAAATCTCAGGTTCCAGCGATTGCAGGTCAGGGTGCTGGCGCAGAAACGCCATACGCTCTTTGACCGCGTCGAACTCGGAGGACATCATGAACAGCCCGCTTCGGTCAGCGGCGTGGGCCATCTGATAGGCGTTCGCGATGTCATACATGTTGAGGGCAAATTTGCGATGGTTGTTTTCCAATGCCATCATTCGCGCGTTTGCCGGCAGATAAAATGCCAGCATGAGAATCAGTGCGGTCAGCCCGATCTGGATGAACATCCCGGCATCCGCCGCCGGTTCGTCGCCGAATCCGGCCTGCATTGAAAGCCAGGGCAACACGCCCAAAGCGGATAGTATCGTGGTTGAAACGGCCAGCAGGGCCGCCATGCAAATCAGTAAAAAAGTCAATCTTAAAAAGGCATTCTGACATTGCAATGTGATGTTGTGGAGGGCGGCCATGATCGTCGAACTCCTTTTTCAAACCGGAACACACCGGGCCGAAGCGGAGGAAGATCAAACAACTTAGGGCGATCCGCTGCGGACCCGAAAACTACAAATCTTAACTGCTCGAAATATAAAGATGATACTTAGATATGTGTTTTCAATCAATTAGGTCTGAGCTTTTCGTGAACCAGATGTCATCTCTGTAATATGGCCAAGTGCGATCGAGGCCAGAATACAGGCCGTGAACAGGTAAAGACCCCATGCGGTTTCAATGGTCGCGTAAGAGATACCCTTGGCCAATGTGATGTAAAGCGCGATCAGGAAAATGTCGGCCATGGCCAGTTTGCCGAGGATGTTCAGCGCGGGTTGGACGCGCGCGTCCAGCAGGTTCCATTGGATCAGCGCGGTGCCGATGGTTTTGATGTAGGGGGCGAAGAGGGCGAAGATGGTCACGATTAGCGCGAGGAAGATGTCGGATTTCCACAAGGATTGGAGCCCGGTGATGACGCTGATTTCGCTAAGGCCGAAGATCGGCAGGAACCCCGCGCGCATCAGCGGGGCGAACCACGCGATGGGGTAGAGGATCAGGAGCGAGAGGGTGGCGAAGCGGAGAGTCATTCCATTTCGTCACTCTTATCTTCGATTTTCAGGGGCTCTTCTTGTTTCTCAATTGAAAGTGATTGCTTTCTCTGCCCTCTGACTGCGTTGGCTAGTTGATCAATACGGTCAAAAGCGGGCTTTGCTTTTTTTCCAGCCGTTCCAAATGCGTCTCGGAGGTCTACAATTTTCCCTAACATTAGGTGGAAATTGCTTATCTCTTTGTCCACTTCGGACTGTACAGAGTTTATGGCGGAGAGAACCCTGCGCTTCTGATCTTTGTTCATCCAGTTGCTGTCATGAACTTCGGTTCTAAGCGCTCCAATTATTTCGTGTATTTTGTTGCGGTGTTCTCCGTCGAAAGCTATCGCCTCAGCGAACTCTTGGGTGGGATCATCATATTCGAGAGCTACTTGCGCTTCGATTCTCCTGCTCAGGATAAGTGTTTTCCATGGAGTGGCATACTCTTTGTAACGAGCACTGATATCCCGCATTTGGTCTTGTACATCACCTATTGGAGGAGCATCAGGATATTCTAGGTCAAAACGTTTTGCCGCGTATCGGAAACGAGTGTCCGCTAGTAGAAAACCCGCATAGTAGTTTTCATTCCACGTTTCCGAGTTACTGTTTTCGCTTTCTTGCGCACGTGCTTTTTCAAATTCAGATATATGTGCTAGCAGCTTTTCAAAATCTTGGTTCATTTAACAATTCCTTTCACCGAACCGCCTCAATCGGCCCCTGTGCACTGCCACTAATGAACTGCTCGACATAAGGATCGCCCGAGGCATCCATCTGGCCGACCGGTCCGGTCCATTGGATGACACCTCCGTGCAGCATGGCGACGTTGTCGGCAATCGCGCGGACCGAGCTCATGTCGTGGGTGATGGTCATCGCGGTAGCGCCCATTTCGGTCACGATTTCACGGATCAGGTCGTTGATGACGCCGGACATGATCGGATCGAGGCCGGTGGTGGGTTCGTCGAAAAAGATGATCTCGGGCTCGGCGGCGATGGCGCGGGCAAGGCCGACACGTTTTTGCATCCCGCCTGACAGCTCTGCCGGAAAGCGGTCGGCCACGTCGGATTTCAATCCTACGCGGCGCAGTTTTTCGATGGCGATTTCGCGCGCTTCTTCGGTCGGACGTTTCAGAGACCCACGCAGCAGGCGGAAGGCAACGTTTTGCCAGACGGTCAGTGAATCAAACAGCGCCGCCCCCTGAAACAGCATCCCGAACCGGGCCAGAAACGCGTCGCGGTCGCCTTTGCTGGCGTCTTTGCCGTCCACATAAATCATGCCGCTGTCGGGGTGGATCAGGCCAAGGATACATTTCAGCGCCACCGACTTACCGGTGCCCGACCCGCCGATGATGACCATCGAGGTGCCTTTTGGGATCTCAAGGTTAAGTCCTTGCAATACGTGGTTATCACCAAAGGCTTTATGTACGTTCTCCATCCGGATCATAGCGAGAAGAATACCCCTGTGAGAACGAAATTTGCAGCCAGGATCAGCACGGCTGCGGCCTCGACCGAGCCTTTGGTGGCCCGACCAACGCCTTGTGCGCCGCGACCGGAATTCATGCCATAGTAACAGCCCATGATGGCCGCGATCAGGCCAAAGGCCGCGCCTTTGACCAGCGATGAGACGATGTCGCGGGTTTCAAGGAAATCCACGGTGTTTTTCAGATAAGCCGCCGGGTTGAAGCCCAGGTTTTGAGTGGCAACCGTGTAGCCTCCGGCAATGCCGATGATGTCACCCACCGCGACCAGGGCGGGCACGGTAATCAGCGCGGCCAAGACGCGTGGGGCGGTCAGGTATTTCATTGGGTGGGTCGACAGCGTGACCAATGCGTCGATCTGTTCGGTCACTTTCATCGTGGCGATTTCGGCCGCGATGGATGAGGTCACGCGGGCGGCAATCATCAGGCCGACCAGCACCGGGCCAAGCTCTCGTACCATGCCAATGGCGACGATCTGAGGCACCACCGCTTCGGCGTTGAAACGCGCGCCGCCGGCGTAGATCTGCAACGCCAATGCGCCGCCGGTGAAGATCGCGGTCAGGCCAACCACGGGCAGGGACAGCCAGCCGATGTTCAGCAGCGCCATTCCGAACTCGCGCGGATAGAAGGGCGGGCGCAGAATGTGCGAGATGGCATCCAGCGCGAACAATGCAACACGGCCAAAGGCCGCAAACAGGCTTAGTACGGTGCGGCCCAGCCCCCCAAGCGCGGAAATTGGGTTCATTCCACATAGCCCCGCGAATAGCGATTGCCCAAGGATGTCAGGATCTCATACCCAATCGTTCCGGCAGCTTCGGCCAGATCGTCGACGGTCTGATGGCCATTGAGAATACGCAGGCGTTCCGGGTCATGGGGCAGATCGGTCACGTCCACGGTGATCAGGTCCATCGAAATCCGACCGACCACCGGACAGGGCTGGTTTCCGGCAAACGTGTCAATCCCACCACCGATGGCGCGATGCAGGCCATCCGCGTACCCAGCCGAAACGGTGGCGATCCGCGACGGGCGGCGCGCCACCCAGCTGTTGCCATAGCCAACCGTTTCGCCGACCTCCAGTTTGCGCACCTGGATGACGGGCAGATCAACGGTGACAACCGGTTTGGCACCGGCAAAGGGCAGGCCACCGTAGAGACCGATGCCCGGACGGCAGAAATCGAAATGGAACTCTGGCCCCAGAAATGAGCCTCCGGTCGCGGCCAGCGAACGCGGTGCGGTGACGCCTTCGGTCATCTCGCGAAAGGTCTTGAGTTGCTGCTGGTTCATCGGGTGATCCGGCTCGTCGGAACAGGCCAGATGAGACATGACCACCGCCGGGTTCAAAGCCTCGGCCTTTGGGCGCAGTTCCGCCCAGTCGGCGGGCTCCAGCCCCAGACGGTTCATGCCGCTGTCCAACTGAATGCCAAATGCGTGATCGGGCAGCGCTTGTTCATGGCGCTTAAACTGCTCAGCCGAGTTGATCAGGGGGGTCAGGTCGTGCGCGCGCAACAGATCTGTGTCGCCTTCCATATGCCCGGAAAAGACACTGATCATCGGGCCTGGACCCACGGCCTCGCGCACCACAGCACCTTCCTCGGCGGCGGCGACAAAGAACTTGCGAACGCCTTCTTCGGCCAGCGTGTCACTGACAGGCCCGGCCCCCAGCCCATAGGCATCGGCCTTGACCACGGCCCCGGTCTCAACCCCGGTCTTCGCATCAAGCGCCCGCCAGTTGCTGGCCAGCGCCTGAAGATTGATCGTCAAACGTGCAGTACTCATGGAACTGTTCATGACATTGCGCCGTCCAAGGTCAAGAGGGAATGGCGCATTTCCGTAACGTATTCCGTTGCCACGTTGCCGCAATCGACGAAAAGTGCCGAAAACCAAGAGATTTTTGCGGTTTGTCGCTGTACAGGACCGGTTTTGGGATTGTCTTCACATTGATGTTAAAACGATCTTGAGAGTGTGATCGTTCCATCGCAATACACTCGGGACCGCAGCAGTAGGAGTACGCAAATTATGGCGTTTTCGACGGGGCTAACACCGGATCCTTCTACTTTGGTTCAGTTGTTTGCGGATGTTTTTTCAGCGTCCGAAGGAGAGGATGAAGGCGCGCTGATCGGCGCGTTTGTGCAAGACCTGATCGAAACCACCCCACCTGAGGATCTGGTCGTGTGCACAGCACATCGCCATCACGAGTTGCTGGGATGCGCCATCTTTTCTCGGGTCGTGTATCCACAGGATACGCGTTCTGTGTTCATTCTGTCGCCGATGGCCGTCACCACCGGCAGCCAGAAAACCGGTGTTGGCCAAGCGTTGATTTCCTACGGGCTGGACCAACTGCGGGCCTTAGGAGTGGATGTGGCTCTGACATACGGTGATCCTGGGTACTATTGTAAAACGGGGTTCAGGCAGATTACTGAGGACACTGCACAACCGCCGCTGTCGCTGAGCCATCCGCATGGGTGGTTGGGGCAAGCGTTGAACGGTCGGGAACTGACGTCACTGACAGGCCCGTCGCATTGCGTGGCTGCGTTGAATAATCCAACGCTTTGGTGACCCGCAATAAGTTGAAGCCACGCAACGGGATTTGCCTTTAGATCAGAGGTTGATCAAGCATCGCCTTGCTGTTGCGTATGTGGCGGGCAACCAGTGTCTTTTGCCGCCGTCCGCTGGGGATGTGGCAGGCAGGTACCATTTCTTGATCGCTGATCAGGGACGGGAACAGCGTGAGCAGTTCCTGTTGCGCTTCTGGTGAAAGCGATTTCAACGCTTCTGGTCCAGTAAAAAGGCTTTCACTTGGCGCGCCTTCGGCAAACAGAACAACGTGACGGTCAAAAACGAGGTGATGATAGGTCACTTTGATCGCCAAATCGTCGACGTAGATTCCAGGCAATTCGGTCAATCGGATGGCCGAGATCAAAACGTCCCGCGTTGCAAACATCCGCTGCGCAATAGCAGAGCGGACCAACATCCGATGTTGGCGCGATACAATCAGGTCACGGCGCGGTAAACCATGACCCAATGAACCAGCCATGATGCAGACCGGGTAGAGCTCTGGTTTCTTCAAAAGATCCGCGTGTCGCAGGGTTCGAGACAGGCGCATTCGTACCGCTTCCAGGGTGCCATCGGTCGTCATGACGCGCATTCCGGGTTCGATGTCCTGAACGTGGATCTCGCCCTGATCGGTCAGAATCAACGTGTCCGAGGTGAAACAAGGGGCGCCGGGACTTGGATTTGGATCCTGAACAAAATTCACCCCATCGGTTGAGGACAACGAAGACGTATCATCCGTGCCATTGCTGCCGATCTGGGTTGAGGTCTGACCGTTGGCCGGACCCTGGGTGGCCGTTACCTGCGCATCGAAAGACACAAAGCTGAGAACCGAACCGTTGTCGGACAATGAGACAGCGCCCAGTCGGTTGATACGGGCCGTGACCACGTAATAGTCGAAGCCGCCCACCGTCGTCATTGTCGCGGTGTCGACATCTGTGGAACTGCGCACTGTGCCATTTGAATTATAGACATCAACCTGAAGCCCGGTGACATCCGTTCCGGTCGGCACACGGACTTCAATGAAATCCCCGTCCGGCGCAAAATTCGGGCCGTTCCGATACCTGATTTCCGAGATGATCGCGGGCAAAACTCGGGGCCTCCGACCAGTATGAGCGTGCTGTGCAGGTTAACTTTATCTACCTTAACACAGCCTAAAACCTACGCCACCAGTTCGACCAGCGGCGTACCCATTGTCAGAAGCAGTGTGATCAGTATCCCTCGATTTCGCCGCCCTGTTGCCAGGGTTTAACAAGATTGCCAAAGCGGGTGAATTGGGCTTCGAACGAAAGCTCGACCGTGCCGATCGGACCGTGGCGCTGTTTGCCGACGATGACCTCGGCCTTGCCGTGCAGGCGTTCCATGGCCTGCTTCCACTCTTCCATCTTTTCCAGCTCGTGATCGCCGGGTTTTTCGCGTTCTTTGTAATACTCCTCGCGGAACACAAACATCACCACGTCGGCATCCTGTTCGATCGAGCCCGATTCCCGCAGGTCAGACAGCTGTGGGCGCTTATCGTCACGGTTTTCCACCTGACGGCTCAGCTGTGACAGCGCGATGACCGGGATGTTCAATTCCTTGGCGATGGCTTTCATGCCCATCGAAATTTCAGCAATCTCGTTTACCCGGTTGTCTGACATACCGCGGCAAAGCTGTAGATAGTCGATCACCAGTAGATCCAGCCCATGCGTCCGCTTCAACCGCCGCGCGCGGGCGGCAAGCTGTGATATTGGCAGGGCAGGTGTGTCGTCGATGAACAGGGGGCAAGCTTCCAGTTCCTTGGCTGCGTCCACGAAGCGGCGGAACTCGGCCTCGGTCATGTCGCCCTGACGGATCTTGTGGCTGGAAATCTCGGACGCTTCGGCCAGAACACGGCCCGCCAACTGCTCGGCGCTCATCTCAAGTGAGAAGAACCCGACCACACCACCGTCAATCGCGCCTTCTGATCCATCCGGCTTCTGTCCGCGTTTGTAGGCTTTGGCCACGTTGAACGCCACGTTCGTCGCCAGCGATGTTTTCCCCATCGACGGTCGTCCAGCCAGAATGATCAGGTCGGACGGGTGCAAGCCACCCAATTGCTTGTCCAAGTCGGCCAGACCGGTGGAAATCCCCGCCATGCCGCCACCACGCTGGTAGGCTTCATTGGTGACGTTGACGGCTTCTGTGACCGCCTTGAGGAAGGATTGAAAACCTTGTTCGGTCTGGCCCTGCTCGGATAGCTGATAGAGCTGCTGCTCGGCCTCGACGATTTGTTCTTTGGGCTCACTGCTGACTTCGACCCGCGCGGCCTTGTCCGAGATATCGCGGCCAAGGCGTATCAACTCGCGCCGAATGGCGAGGTCGTAGATCATCTGGGCGTAGTCATGCACCGCGAAGGCACTGATCGAGGCCCCGGCCAGCTTGACCAGATAGGCCGGACCGCCCAATTCTTTCAGACCCTCATCTTCGCCCATGAACGACTTCAGTGTGACAGGTGAGGCCAGCGCGTTCTTGGCGATACGGGCGGCGGCGACTTCATAAATTCGGGCATGGACCGGATCATAGAAATGCTCGGCCCCGATGATCGAGGCGACCCGGTCATACAGATCGTTATTGGTCAGAATCGCGCCCAACAATTGCTGCTCGGCCTCGATTGAATGCGGCATGGTTTCGGCATTCTGAATCTGCGCCGCTGCCTGCTCGATACTGCTGATCTCGTTCATCTTGTCCCCGCTGCCCGTTTGGGGGTTTTACACGCGAAACGCCACCGCAAGCTATCTGGAAATACCTGTGGCTAAGTTGGGGTAAAGCCTAGGGATAACTTTCCGAACCGTTTGGATACCTGCGTATGCGTAGCTTATTATGTATGAAATGAGGGAAAAGTCACCAGATATCGTGGCCCATGCCCCGATTCTTATGCACTTATCCCCAATTTGCCCACAAGAGGTTTACGTGGATTTATTGGCTTCTTGCCAGCCACGCGGATCGTTCAGGAACGCCTCAACACCGTCAAGTGTCTCTTGGTCAAAGGCTTTCTGCGCCTTGGCTTCGGCAAGAACATCCCACCATGTGCACAGCGAATGCAGCTTTACGCCGTGGTCGCCCAGCGTCTTTTCGGTTTCGGGGAAAATGCCATAGTAGAAAATCACCGCAGTATGCCCGCAGGTCGCGCCGGTTTCGCGGATAGCGTCCACAAAAGACAGCTTGCTGCCACCATCGGTGGTCAGGTCCTCGACCAGCAGCACACGCTCGCCTTCACTCATCGCGCCTTCGATGCGGGCGTTGCGACCATAGCCTTTGGGTTTCTTGCGCACATAGGTCATCGGCAGCGCCATGCGCTCGGCCACCATGGCGGCAAAGGGGATGCCTGCCGTCTCGCCGCCTGCGATGTTGTCGAACGCTTCGAACCCGGCATCGCGCATCACTGTGACGGTCAGGAAATCCATCAAGGTCGACCGGATACGCGGGTACGAGATCAGCTTGCGACAGTCGATGTAAGTCGGGCTGGGCAGTCCGCTGGCCAGAGTGAAGGGCTCGCGCGCATTGAAATGAACGGCCTTGATCTCCAGCAGCATCCGCGCGGTCAGGCGGGCGATTTCGGTGCTGTCGGGAAAGGAGCTGGGGATCATGGCGCAAACCTCGGGGCTGAATACACGTTGCGGGCTGATAGCCCGAGCGCTGGCCCAGAGTCGAGAGGGTCGCAAAAGAAAAGCGGACCCCCAAGAGGTCCGCTTTTCGCCCTTTCGGGCAGAGCGCCAAGGTGGGCTTAGCTGCTCATGTCGTAGGCGCGTTCCCCGTGTACCGAAAGATCGAGCCCATTTGTTTCGGTTTCGGCGTCTACGCGAAGCGGGGTGATAAGTGCAACCACCTTCACCAACACAATTGTGACAACTGCCGTAAAGGCACCCACGATCACAAGCCCGCCCAATTGCGCGGTCCAAGTGCCAAGGCCAAACGCAGCGATCATGATGGTGCCGAAAATGCCGCCGACGCCATGCACCGCAAAGACATCCAGTGTGTCGTCGATGTTCAGCTTGTTTCGGATGACACTGACGGCTTCCTGACACAGGACACCGGCGACCGCACCGATGATCAGCGCTTGTACCGGACCCACAAAGCCGGATGCCGGGGTGATCGAGGCCAAACCGGCAATGGTTCCCGTGACCAGACCAACCATCGAAGCCTTGCCAAAGCGGATACGTTCCCACAGGGCCCAGGTCAGCGACGCGGTTGCGGCGGACAGATGCGTGACGGTCATGGCCATTGCGGCGCCACCGTCCGCGGCCAATTGCGAGCCACCGTTGAAACCGAACCAACCGACCCACAGCATCGCTGCTCCGACCATGACATAGCCGGGGTTGTGCGGCGGTGTGGTGCGATTGCGACGGGGGCCAAGTATGACGGCGATGATCAAAGCGGCCAGACCCGCGGTTTCATGGACAACGATTCCGCCCGCAAAGTCGCGTACACCGATCTCACCCAGAATACCGCCATCAGCCAGCATGCCGCCGCCCCAGATCCAATGGACGACCGGCGCGTAACAGAGCAGCATCCAAAGGGCCGAAAAGGTCAGAACAAAGCCAAAGCCGACACGTTCGACATAAGCGCCAACGATCAAGGCCGGTGTGATGATCGCAAAGGTCATCTGAAAGGCGAAGAACAGGATCTCGGGCAGGGTACCCGCAAGGCTATCGGCATCCACACCGTTCAGGAACGCTTTGCCCAAACCACCCCAAATCCCGCTTTCTCCAGGGCCAAAGGCGATCGAGTAGCCCGCAACGAGCCACAGAATGCTCATCAAACAGGCGATTGAGAAGCAGTGCATGAACACGCTGAGCACATTTCGGGCACGTACAAGCCCACCGTAGAACAGCGCAAGGCCCGGCAATGTCATGAAAAGGACCAGTGCGGTTGCAACGATGATCCAGGCTGTATCGGCTCCATTCATGGGCCGCTCTCCTTTCCCCTGCGTTTGGTCAGGGGGCTGTTCGGCAGCTCTCCGGACCCGTGTGAGTGTGTGCGCAGCCTTGAAACCGAGGGGGAGTGAGGAAAAAAGAGGCAGACTTGCAAAAGGCGCTTAAAATGTCGCCTTTTGTTCAAGTGATGACATTTTTTGCATCTTTTGATGCGGTGCGCCTAAATAATGGGCGCTTGTGAAAGCTCGTTTTTGAGCAACTCTAACGCGTGATCCCGCGCCGCCAGACGCACAGCATCCCGACCCAACGCGCCAAATTCGATCGTTTCGGTCTGTGTGTCCTGACCATCGCGGGCCAGTCCGAAACACACACGCCCTTCCGGTTTGAACTCGGACCCGCCCGGCCCGGCAATGCCGGTGATCGAAACGGCAAGCTGCGCCTTAGAATGGCGTAGGGCTCCGTCTGCCATCTCGCGGGCGACTTCCTCTGACACTGCGCCATGCGCGGTCAGCGTCTCGGCCAAAACGCCCAGCATGTCCTTTTTGGCTGCGTTGGTGTAAGTGACAAAGCCCCGGTCAACCACAGCGGAGCTGCCGGGAATATCGGTCAGGGCCGCAGCCACCATCCCGCCCGTACAGCTTTCAGCCGTGGCGATCATCACGCCCTGCGCCTTGGCAAGATCCAACAGTTCGCTCACGTTCACAGACCCAGTACTCCGTGCGCTATTCCCGCCAGTATCATCACGCCGATGGCTGCGAAAACGCCTGCGATGACGTCGTCGAGCATAACGCCCATCGGATCGCCACGCCTGTCGGCCCAACCAACGGGGCCGGGCTTGGTGATATCGAACAGGCGGAACAGGATGAAACCGGTTACCCAACCGGGCCAAAGGGCGGTAATGTCGATCCCATGGGCCCAGGACGGGTAAGAAATTGCCCAAAGCGCGATGAACTGGCCTGCGACCTCATCAACGACGATTTCTGACGGGTCGTGATCATCTTGGCCTTCGGTCATCACGCGGGTTGCCCAAAGGCCGCCAACAAAAACGGCCAGTGTTGCGAGTGCCAGCAGGGGAAACCCACCCAGCGTATGCAACACCCAAGCCATCGGTAGCGCCGCCAGGGATCCCCAGGTGCCTGGGGCAGGGCGTAAATAGCCGACGCCGCCAACGGTGCCGATCAACTGTGCTGCGGTCATGCCTTCACCAGGCAGGCTGTGGCGAGCGAGGCGATCCCTTCGCTGCGACCAGTAAAGCCCAAACGCTCGGATGTGGTGGCCTTGACCGAGACCTGATCTGCGCTTAACCCCATGATTTTAGACATTTCGACACGCATGGCAGCGGCATGAGGGCCGATCTTTGGATACTCGCAGACCAAGGTGCAATCGACGTTCGAAATGCGGTATCCCATCTGCCCGGCCAGCTCGACCGCATGGCGCAGGAAAATCTCGCTGGCAGCACCCTTCCATTGCGGATCTGAGGGCGGGAAGTGTTGACCAATGTCACCCTGCGCCAAAGCACCATAGATCGCATCGGTTGCGGCGTGCATCCCAACATCTGCATCCGAGTGCCCCTGCAATCCGCGTCCATGAGGCACCTTCACGCCACACAGGATAACGTGATCCCCTTCGCCAAAACGGTGCACGTCGTACCCGTTGCCAAGCCTTACATCCATATCCGTTCCCATTATCCGTTCCGCCCGGGCAAAATCCTCGGGTCGGGTGATTTTCAGATTGTCTGCGTCGCCGGGGACAATGCAAACATCAAGGCCTTCCGCGCGGGCGACCTCCACATCATCCGCCGCCTCGCCCGAATGGGCCGCGTGGGCAGCAGTGATAGCGTCATAGTGAAAGCCCTGCGGTGTTTGCGCGGCGTAGAGGCCATTGCGGTCCTGCGTGCCCGTTACGGCGTTGTCTTGCCCAACCCACAGCGCATCCGTGACAGCAAGCCCCGGCGCGGCCGCCTGATGCGTTTCCAGCGCGGTCAGCACGTCCTGTATGATGCGCGATGAGACACAAGGGCGGGCCACGTCGTGGATCAGAACATGTTGAACCCCCAATCCTTCTATGGCCTTCAATCCGCCCCGGACCGAGCTTGAGCGATCTGATCCGCCCGAAGCCAGGATCAGATCTGTATTGCGAAACTCTTCCCATGCGTGGGTGTCTTCGTCAGAAAGCACCAGAACGATGTGATCCACCTGTCCGCGAAACTGCTCGATTGTCCAGTCGGCCACACGACGCCCCGCAAGGCTGCGCCATTGCTTGGGCACGCCGCCTCCGGCGCGCAACCCGCGCCCCGCGGCGACTATAATGGCGGCTGTGGTCATGTCTCGGGCGCTCCTTCGTCTTGGCTGTGTTTAGGCGGCGGTGAAAGCAGAGGCAATCACCCAAGGTAAAACGATTAAAAAATAGGCATGTGATGATTTTGCGGGCTTGTTTCACGCCGTTTTGTTGTTCATATGCGCGGAATTCGATATCAAATCAGCAACTGCCCAAGGATTAAGCACGTTGACCCTTCATCTCGGTGACAAGGAAGTAAACCCACCAGTATTGCTGGCCCCGATGGCCGGAATCACGGATCGCCCGTTTCGCGATCTGGTGATGCGGTTTGGTGCCGGTATGGTGGTAAGCGAAATGGTTGCCAGCCAGGAGATGGTGCAAGCCAAGCCTGGCGTGCGCGAACGTGCGGAACTGTCAGCGGATGTCGAAAACACTGCCGTGCAATTGGCCGGGCGCGAGGCGCATTGGATGGCTGAAGCCGCTCGTCAGGTCGCCGACAGGGGCGCACGGGTGATCGACATCAACATGGGCTGTCCCGCCAAGAAAGTGACCAATGGTTATTCTGGTTCGGCGCTTCTGAAAACGCCGGATCATGCGTTGACCCTGATCGAAGCCGTGGTCAGTGCCGTTGATGTGCCGGTGACCTTGAAAACCCGGCTGGGCTGGGACGACTCTCTGCTAAACGCACCAGACGTGGCGCGACGGGCGCAGGACGCCGGTATTCAGATGGTCACTATTCATGGGCGCACGCGATGTCAGTTTTACAAAGGCCATGCCGATTGGCGGGCGATCCGGGCCGTGAAGAAGGCCGTGTCGATTCCAGTCATCGCAAATGGCGATATCGTGGATACCGCGGCCGCGCAGACTGCGCTGGATCAGTCCGGTGCAGATGGGGTGATGGTTGGGCGCGGCGCGCAGGGCAAGCCCTGGCTCTTGGCGCAGGTATGCCATGACCTATTCGGGGCCGAGGCCCCTGAGATTCCGGTCGGCGCGGATCTGATAGACATGGTGCAGGCGCATTATCAGGCGATGCTGTCCTTCTATGGGGCGGATCTGGGCCTGCGCGTCGCCCGTAAGCATCTTGGCTGGTACATGGATGAAGCCGCCACACCAGCGCCTTTGCGGCGGGCCGTTCTGACCTCACGCGATCCAAACGAAGTGTTGCGCCTGCTGGCGGATGCATTGAGTGAGACGGGCGAGGTGGCGGCATGAACTCAAACGCCAGCATCTGGAACTCATTGCCCGTTCCGGCCTTCATCATTGATCCGGACGATCGCATTTCTGATGTGAATGCGGCAGGTGAGGGGTTTTTGAACGCGTCACGCAAGGCGGTGATTGGCCATCCCGTGTGGGATCAGATTGCCGTGGATGCACCGCTTGAAGAGGCTTTTGAACGTGCCCGGACCTATGGCACGCCTCTGTTTGTAAACGATGTTGACGCCGGATCGGGCAATCGTGCGCCGTTGCAATGCGCGTTGCAGATCGCGCCGTTGGTTGGGTATCCGGGATCGATGATCATGATCATTTCACCGCGCGAATTGTCGGGGCGGATGACACGGGGCAATACCGTAAAATCGGCGGCGCAATCAGCCATCGGCATGGCCGAGATGCTGGCGCATGAAATCAAGAACCCTTTGGCCGGGATCACGGGTGCCGCACAGTTGCTAAGCATGAATATCTCGGCGCAAGATCTTGAACTTACAGATCTTATTGTGGCTGAAAGCCGCCGGATCGTTAAGTTGCTAGAGCAGGTTGAACAATTCGGTAACTTGCAGAAACCCGACTTCAAACCTGTCAATATCCACGATGTTTTGGATCGCGCCCGCCGGTCTGCATTGCTGGGGTTTGGCGCGGATATGACGATCATCGAAGACTACGACCCGTCCTTGCCGCTAGCGTTCGGAGATCCGGATCAATTGTTGCAGGTGGTGCTGAACCTGCTCAAGAACGCGTCCGAGGCTGCCGGGCCACAGGGCGGAACCATTCGGCTACGGACCTATTTCGAACACTCTTTCCGATTGCGCCGCAGCGATGGGTCAGGCCATTCGCTGCCTTTGCAGATCGAGATCATAGACGACGGCCCAGGTCTGCCCGAAGACATTCGCGGCGATATCTTTGATCCGTTTGTTTCAGGCAAAGAGAACGGCACCGGCCTCGGACTGGCGCTGGTGAGTAAGATCATATCGGACCACGACGGCTGGATTTCGGCCGATTCTGTGCCCGGGCGAACCGTATTCAAACTGTCGCTGCGCCGCGCACCGCGCGAAGACGCCGAGCACAAAAAGGAGACCACCTAATGGATGGCACAGTACTGGTTGCGGATGATGACCGCACGATCCGGACCGTTTTGACACAGGCCCTGACGCGTGCCGGGTGCAAGGTACATGCGACATCGTCTCTGACCACGTTGATGCGCTGGGTCGGCGAGGGCAAGGGCGACGTGGTGATCTCGGATGTGGTCATGCCTGATGGCAACGGTTTGGAAATGCTGCCAAAGATTGCCGAGGATCGCCCGGGTCTGCCAGTCATTGTGATCTCAGCGCAGAACACGATCATGACGGCAATTCAGGCCGCAGAGGCAGATGCCTATGATTACTTGCCTAAACCGTTCGATTTGCCGGACCTGATGAAGCGAACCGCGCGTGCGCTGGATCAGAAACAACGTGCGCAGCCTGAGCCTGCCGAAGCAGATAGCGAGCGCCCGGACGAGCTGCCTTTGGTTGGACGCACCCCAGTGATGCAGGCCCTCTACAGGCTGGTTGCTCGGGTCATGAATACCGATCTTTCGGTGATGATTTCTGGTGAAAGCGGCACTGGCAAGTCTTTGATTGCGCGCGCCATTCACGACTTTTCTGACCGTCGCACCTTGCCGTTTGTCACCGTTGCAGCGGCAGAGCTGCGGGATCTGGAAGGCCCCGCGCGTGTTTTGGCACGGGTACGCGGCGGCACGCTTCTAATTGATGAGATTGCCGACATCGATGATGAGGTTCAGGCCCGGATCGTGCGCATGATGGATACGCCTGGCGATCACGTTCCGCGTTTCATGGCCACCAGCCAGTCGGATCTGACCGAAGGCATGGAAACCGGACGCATTCGTCAGGATCTGTATTACCGATTGTGCGGCGCCACCATTCATGTGCCGTCTCTGCGCGAAAGAGTGGACGACATTCCGCTTTTAGCCGAGCATTTCTTGGCCCGCGAAGAACGTGAAAGTGGAGCAAAACGTTGGCTCAGCCCCGAAGCGGTGGAACTTGTTCGCCGCTATTCTTGGCCCGGTAACGTCAGGCAGTTGGAAAACGCGGTGCGCAGATTGGGTTTGACCAGCCGCGCGGATGAAATCTCGAAAGCCGAGGTGGAAATGGTTCTGGGCAGCCAGCCCGAGGCGGAACCGGTTCTCAGCGGCGGCGAGCGTGAAAAACTGTCAACCTCGGTCGAGCGACACCTGCGGCGGTATTTTGACCTGCACGGCAATATTCTGCCGCCGCCGGGCCTGTATCAGCGCATTTTGCGCGAGGTTGAGGCACCGCTGATCGAAATTGCACTGGACGCAACCGGCGGAAATCAGGCGAAATGTGCGGATTTGCTGGGAATCAACCGAAATACGTTGAGAAAAAAGATAACCGATCTCGATATTCAGGTGACACGCCGCCGCAAACTGATGTAATATCGCCACACAAACCGTGGCATCCCGGCATCTGTTGGGAAAAGATCACGATATATGGCGGTAAGCCGCAAACGCGGCACATCAGGATGAGGGCAGACGGTGGCAACCCGAGCACAGAGCGGGATGATCCCATCGATAAGTCGATGGCGTAAATCACGAAAACTGCGCAATTTCGGTACCTTTGGGCTGGTCCTTTTGGGGCCAATTCTTGCGCTGGCAACCTATCTGGTCATTGGTCCCTTTGATCTTGGTGCAACGGCACCAACCCTGCGGCTGATTCTGTTGGCAGACCTCGTCTATGTACTTGTCGTCGCGGCACTGGTGCTGAGTCAGGTCGGCAGCTTGATTGCGGCGCGCAGGGCCAAGTCGGCGGGTTCGCGCCTTCATTTGCGTTTGATCGGGGCTTTTACACTGCTGGCGCTGGTGCCGACCGTAACCGTGGCGATTTTTGCCGGGCTCACGGTGAATATCGGCCTTGAAGGCTGGTTCTCGGACCGGGTTCGGCAAGTGGTGGGATCGTCCCTGACAGCGGCAGAAGCTTATGAACAGGAACACCGCCGCGGTTTGGTTCAGGACGCCTCGGTGCTGGCGCGGTTCCTGGACAATGCGCGTTCGCTGGATTTCTACATCTCGGATGCTGAACTGCGCGAAGTGTTGGCGCAGGGGCAGGCTCAGATCCAACGCGGATTGCGGGAAGCTTATGTCATCGACGGCAGCGGCGAGATCAAATCGCGCGGCGATCGGTCATATCTGTTCAACTACGAAGCACCCACTGCGGAACAGATGGCCGAGGCCACTGACACAGGGCTGCTGATCATAGCTGACTGGCCTAACAATGAATTCCGGGCACTAGTTCCCCTGACAGCTTATCTGGACCGTTACCTTTATGTCAGCCGCGAAGTGGACGGTCAGTTGCTGACCCTGCTGGATGACACCAAGGAAACGGCGCAGTTCTATCAACAACTCGAAAGCGAACGGGGAAGGGTGCTGTTCGAGTTCGGCCTACTTTATCTGGGCTTTGCATTGATCCTGATCCTTGCTGCAATGTCTTTGGGTATGTGGTTCGCAGAACGTTTGTCGCGCCCGGTTGGTCGGCTGACGACAGCGGCACAACGGGTCGGGGCCGGGGACCTGAGCGTTCAGGTTATAGAAGAGGCCAGCGATGACGAGATCGCCATGCTGGGCCGGTATTTCAACCAGATGACCCGGCAACTGAAAGGGCAGCGGGACACGCTGCTGGAAAACACACAGCAAATCGAAAGCCGCCGTCGCCTGTTCGATTCGGTACTCAGCTCGGTCACATCGGGTGTTGTCGGCGTTGACCCTGAGGGCTGCGTGACATTTGTGAACCGCTCGGCCGAACGGTTGCTGGACTGGTCGCGGGGAGAAGAGCACCTGGCCATTGGCATCGCGGTGCCAGAGTTTCTCCCTCTGTTCGAAAGCCTGAAAGACAGCGGGCAGGAGGCTGTCCAAGGTGAGGTCAAAGTCACCCGCAAGGGTCGGTTGGAAAACCTTCTGGTACGCATGGCCATCCGGCGCGGTGAAGACGGGGGGCTGGAAGGCTATGTGGTTGCCTTTGATGACGTGACCGATCTGGTCAGTGCGCAGCGGATGGCAGCCTGGGGCGACGTTGCCCGCCGCATCGCCCATGAGATCAAGAACCCTTTGACCCCAATTCAGCTGAGCGCGGAGCGCATCAAACGCAAGTTCGCGCGCAAGCTGGACGAAGAGGATTGCGAAAGCCTCGAGTCGATGACGGGTGTCATTGTGCGCCAGACCAACGACCTGCGTCGCATCGTGGACGAGTTTTCGAAATTCGCGCGGATGCCCGAGCCTGAGCGCCGCGAAGAAAATGTGGTCGAACTCGTGCGTGAAGCGGTTGTATTGCAACAGGCAGGGCAACCGGATGTGCAGATCGACGCGGATTTACCGCAGCACCCCATCATGGCTGATTTGGATGCGACGATGTTGCATCAGGCTCTGACGAACTTGATTAAAAACGCCGGAGAAGCGATTGGTACCCTTAAAGAAAAAGGGGCGCCGGATAATCTCAAGCCACAGATAAAAGTGGCAGTGTCCAGTGATGATGCAGGTACGGTCATCACCATTGCAGATAACGGGATCGGTCTGCCCGAGGATCGGGCGCGACTGTTTGAACCCTATGTGACCACACGCGACGAAGGGACGGGGCTGGGCCTGCCCATCGTCAAGAAGATCATCGAAGAACATGGCGGAGCGCTGACGCTTGAGGACGCGCCCGTCTTTGACGGACAGGACCATTTTGGCGCGATGGCCGTAATCCGTTTGCCGGGGGCCAATATGTCCTCGACCGTTGCGCCACAGAAGCAGGCAATTAGAACCAACAAACTGAAAGCAGGCCAAAGATGAGTGACATTCTGATCGTAGATGACGAGCGCGATATTCGCGAGCTGGTGTCCGACATTCTGGAGGACGAAGGCTATTCAACCCGGCTGGCGGCCAACTCGGACGAGTGTATGGCGTCCATCAATTCCGAACCGCCGGGGCTGTTGATCCTTGATATATGGCTGAAGGACAGCCGCATGGACGGGATCGACATTCTTAAGGCGGTGAAACGCGATAACCCGGATGTGCCGGTGGTGATCATTTCCGGGCACGGCAACATCGAAATCGCTGTAGCTGCTATCAAGCAGGGCGCGTATGACTTTATCGAAAAGCCCTTTAACATTGACCAGTTGATGGTGGTGATCCGCCGCGCGATGGAGACCTCTCGCCTGCGTCGCGAGAACGCGTCGCTCAAGCGCAAAGAGGTCAACAACTCGGACATGATCGGCAAATCCGCGTCGTTCCGGGCCATGCAGGGTCAGCTGGACAAAGTGACCAAATCAAATGGTCGCGTGATGCTGAGCGGTCCTGCCGGGTCGGGCAAGGAAATCGCAGCGCGCTATATCCACGCCCATTCCAACCGCGCCAACGCGCCCTTTGTGACCGTGAACTGTGCGGGGATCGAGCCAGAGCGCGTGGAAGAGGTTTTGTTTGGCCGCGAATCCGCTGAGCGCGGGGTCGAGCCCGGTTTGCTGGAAGAAGCCCACGGTGGTGTGGTTTACTTTGACGAAGTGGCGGATATGCCATTGGGCACGCAATCCAAGATCCTGCGGGTGTTGGTGGACCAGCAGTTTCAGCGTGTGGGCGGCTCCGACAAAGTGCGTGTGGATCTGCGGGTTATCTCGTCCACCAACAAGGATCTGGACGAAGAAATCGCAGCCGAGCGTTTCCGCGAAGAGCTGTACCACCGCCTGAACGTTGTGCCGGTTGCGGTTCCTTCGCTGGAAGATCGCCGCGAGGATATTCCGGTTCTGGCCCAGCACTTCATCGAAATGTGTAATGAAACCCAAGGTTTGCCGATCCGGGAACTGTCGGAAGAGGCTGTTGCCCTGTTGCAGACGATGACCTGGCCGGGGAATGTGCGTCAGCTTAAGAACCTGATCGAACGGGTTTTGATCCTGGGCGACGGAACCGGCCCGATCGAAGCGCGCGAGCTGCCAAGCGAAGAAGAAAAGACCGAAGATTCGGGCCGCGTCGTTCTGTCGGGTGCGCTGGCGACCTTGCCGCTGCGTGAGGCGCGCGAAGCGTTCGAGCGAGAGTACCTGCTGACACAGATCAATCGCTTTGGTGGCAATATCAGCCGCACGGCCAGCTTTGTCGGGATGGAGCGCAGCGCTTTGCATCGTAAACTGAAATCGCTGGGTGTCGTGACGTCGAACAAGTCCGGTGCACGTGTTGCGCAAATCGATGAGCCGGAACCGGCGGAGTAATCCGCCGGGACGGCTGGGCTGGCCATGAGTGTTTTGAGAGCAGTGAATCGGCTTGAAACCCGCGGCTATCCGGGGTTCGGAAAGCGCCTGAAACGGCTGCGCCGGTCGGTTGGGTTCAAGCAAGCTCATCTGGCTGAATTGTTGCAAGTGGATCAGGCAACCGTTTCGCGGTGGGAACGAGGCGGTCAGACACCGCCGCCCGAGACCCAACAGGCCGTCTTTGCGGCCCTTGGACCGGTCCGCGCTGATGACAGCGCATTGCGGCGGTTGGTCACGAGCTCGTCAGATTGTGTGCATTTGGTCGAAGAGGCGAGCCACAGGTGTCTTGCCTATTCGGCCAGCAGGGCGCGCGATTGGAAAACCAGCCAAAGCGCGCTGTTGGGAGTATCTCTGTGGCAGTTTGCAACGGATGAAATACAGGCGGCCGAGGCTGAACTCGACGCCGACGGATGGTGGGACATGCATACGCCCGCACCAAAGGCGTTCCTAACGTCCGAAGCTGTCCATGACCGCATTCGCATCAGCGCGGGCGAAATCATCTGGGAACGTCTGTATCTGTCTGACGGCACGCCTGTTCGTCTGGTCAGCGGATCCAGACACTGAGGCTGCATAATTTATGCGTTCCTTGATCCTGTTGCGCGCAGTAGAAGCGGCTTATGATACAGATATTTCAGGTTCTTCTTCTCTGGCTTGCTGGTCTGGGCGCGGCGACGCAATTTGCAAAAATTGCAGTTCCGTTTCCCGAGCTTGTCTTACTGTATCCTGATCACACCGAAACCATGGGATGGTTGCTGTCGATCATCAGCCTGATCGGAGCCTTGCTTGGGGCCTTGTCCGGGGCCATCGTGGGGCGGGTTGGGCCCTTGAAACTTTTGATCTTCGGCTTGTGCCTCGGTGGCGCGATTTCGGTGTTTCAGGCGACATGGCCCGGGTTTTACATCATGCTGGCCAGTCGCTTTGTCGAGGGGCTTTCACATCTGGCCATTGTCGTCGCTGCGCCCACACTGATCGCACAAATCACAACCGGCAAGGCGCGCAACATTGCGATGGTCCTTTGGAGCACATTCTTTGGCGTCGCTTTTGCGCTGAATGCGTGGATCGGATTGCCGCTGATCGCCGCTTTTGGTCTGACCACGTTCTTCCTGCTGCATGGTTTCTTGATGCTTGGAGTAGCTGGCGTGATCCTGATCTGCCGGATGCGCGTGCAATTTGCCTCTGACACCAAACCCTGGCAGTGGACAGAAGTGCTGAACGTTCATCTTCGCACCTATCGCTCTCCGTTCGTGTCAGCCCCGGCAGTGGGGTGGTTCTTTTATACGCTGACCTTTGTGTCTTTGCTGGCCATCCTGCCGGGTCGTTTGTCGGAAGAAATCAGCGCGCACGTCGCCGGGTTGATGCCGCTGGCTGGAATTGTCCTGAGTTGGATAGCAGTTCCCGTCCTATTGAATGTGATGCCCTGCGTCGCGGTGATCAATCTGGGGTTCGGGCTGGGCATTTTTTCCATTGCCGGGGCCTTCCTTGGTCTGCCGCTGGAGATAGTATGCGTTCTGCTGTTTGCCGTGTTGGGCCTTGTGCAAGGGGGCAGCTTTGCCGCCGTTCCAATCCTGAACCAAAAGGCCGAGGCGCAGGCGCTCAGCTATGGGGCCATGGCGCAGATGGGAAATGCGGGTAACTTGCTGGGCACACCGGTTCTGCTGGCGATTTTGTGGCGCGTGGATGAGGCCGGGATGCTGCTGAGTGTGATCGGAATTTATGCAATCGCGATCCTTGCGCATATCGCGCTGGCCCGCCAGCGCGCGGCACAAACGCGGTCAGCCTGACTGACCAGGTGAAATGATCTGAAAAGACCCGTCATCGAATTTGACAAAACACGATTGCGTCGTAAGCGGCGGCAATGTTGTTGTGCGCGTTGCAGGTACGCTTGATTTTACGTTTTGCTTGCAGGCTGGCAGGCTGACGGGGCGGAACCCTTTTTGCGCCATGCACTGCGCCTCGACCGTGTTGCGCAGGCCCTGGTTCACATCCACCGTGTAAACCCGGCCCGGCTGCCACCATCCCGGGGACTGGTAACACCGTCCCCGACCGTCGCAATAGGTGCGCCCGGGCCAGTATGTTGGCGGGCTTTGACGGATTTGATTGGCAACCGGCACTTCTTGTACCGCCTTAAGCTGACACTGTGTCGTCTCTTGCTGAAGGCGGGAAACGGTTGCCCCTTCGCGGTAATAGAGCGACAGCGGCCCGCCGCATGAGGACAGCACCATTAGGGTTGCAAGCATAGGAAACAGCGTTTTCATATGCTTATCTTGCCGCAGCTGCGCTGGGATGACAATTCAATTGACCGCTTTAGGGGCATCTGTCATTCAATCCTTTCAGGCAGAAGGGCCAGAAACATGAAGGTCATCATATGCGGTGCGGGTCAGGTTGGCTGGCAGATAGCGCGGCACCTTTCGGGCGAACTGAACGACGTAACGGTCGTGGACAACAATCCTGACCTCGTGCGCCGGGCGACGGAAACGCTGGATGTACAGGGCATTGCCGGGTTTGCTAGCTATCCTGACGTGCTGGAGCGGGCAGGGGCCCGTGACGCCGACATGATTATCGCCGCGACCCATTCTGACGAAGTGAACATGGTCACGTGTCAGATGGCGCATTCGGTGTTCTCGATCCAGCGCAAGATCGCGCGCCTTCGGTCGAAATCTTATCTGGAAGCCATTCATTCGGATCTTTATCGCCGCGATCACCTGCCCATCGATGTGGTGATCAGCCCGGAACGCGAAGTGGCCGCCGCCGCCATGCGCCGCCTGTCGGCCCCATCGGCCTTTGACACCGAAATTTTCATGGATGGCAAGGCGCAGCTGCTGGGTATCAGGGTGGAAGAGGACTGCCCAATCGTGAATACGCCGCTGCGGCAACTGACTGATCTGTTTTCCACACTCAGTTCGATTGTGGTGGGGGTCCGACGCGATGGCACGTTGTTTGCGCCTGAGTCCGAAGACCAGCTGTTTGTCGGTGATGAATGCTACGTCTTTACCAGTGTAAACGACGTGAACCGCACGATGGAGGTGTTCGGCAAGGCCCAGAAGCGTCAGGACCGAGTTGTGATTGTGGGGGGCGGCAACGTCGGATTGGAAGTCGCCAGCACCCTGGAAGAGCGCGAGAGCCGGGTGCGCGCCAAGATCATCGAACGGGATCGGAAATGCGCCGAAATCGCCGCCGAAGCGCTGGAGCGGACGATTGTTCTGCACGGGGACGGTTTGGATTCCGGTCTGCTGAGCGAGGCCGGCATCGACCGCGCTGATGCGATGCTGGCGGTCACGGATGACGACCGCACCAACATGCTGGCCGCCGTGCGTGCCAAGGCCGAAGGCTGTGCGCTTGCGATTGCTCTAATCAACGATCCCAGCATGGTTGCCCTGATGGGACCGTTGGGCATTGATGCCTATATCAACCCGCGCGCCACCACCGTCAGCTCGATCCTGCGCCATATCCGGCATGGGCGTGTTAGACAGGTGTATTCCATCGGCGATGCCGAGGCCGAGGTGATTGAGGCCGAGGTTCTGTCAACCTCTCCGATGGCGGGGCAGAAACTGCGCGATATCGATTTCCCCGAAGGTGTGCTGGTGGGTGCTGTGCGCAAAGGGGATGAGGTTCTGCGTCCGACGGGCAGTCTGCGGATCGATGAAAAGGATGTGGTTGCCATCTTTGCCATGGCCAAGGACGTGCCCGAGGTCGAACGCCTGATGCAGGTTTCAATCGATTTCTTCTGATGGCGCGCGCTGGGACACAACAGGTTGGGCTTTTGCGGCGATTGCCGTTGTTCCTGCTGATCTGGGCCATCGTGTCTCTGGCCATGTGGATTCCGGCTCTTTATGCGCTGGTACTGGATGATCACGAGACCTCGCGGTCATTTCTGTACTCGGGCATTCTGGGCCTGTTCCTGGTCTCCATCATCGCAATGGCGTCGTCGAATCGAATCCCGCGACGGGGCACTTTGGGGCAACTGGCGGTAATGTTGGGATGTTTCACCATCCTTCCTATTTTTCTTGCGATCCCGTTTCATGATGCGCTTGGCACGACCACGTTTCTGAACGCTTACTTCGATATGGTCAGCGCACTGACGACCACCGGGGCCGACCTGTTTCCTGACCACAACCGTCTAAGCGCGCCGCTGCACCTTTGGCGTGCGCTGGTCGGTTGGATGGGGGGCTTGCTGATGTGGATCGCGGCTGCCGCGATTCTGGCCCCGCTGTCCCTTGGTGGGTTCGAGGTGACTGCAAAAGGGCAACCCGGTCGCCCGGTATCGGGTGTCGCACAAAGCGAGCGCGTGGATCCCCGCGGCCGTTTGCTGCGTGTGGCGCGGGCGCTGACGCCGGTATATGCCGGGCTGACTGTAGTAATCTGGGTGCTTCTGCTGATCGCGGGTGAGGCCGGGCTAACGGCTGTCTGTCACGCGATGTCAGTGATGGCGACTTCGGGTATCTCTCCGGTTGGCGGCATGGAAGGCGCACAGGCCGGATTTACAGGTGAAGCAATCCTTTTCCTTTTCCTGTTCTTTGCCCTTTCGCGCCTGACCTTTTCGACTGATACCGCCACCACCGGATATTCACGTTTGGACAGAGACCCCGAGTTTCGCATCGGTTTGATGATCGTTCTTGCGGTCGCGTTGTTGCTGTTCTTCCGCGTGGTGGCTGGCGTGACGGAAATCGGCGGGCAGATTGCTCCGCTTCAGGCGTTGCAGGTGATCTGGGGCATGCTGTTCACTGTGCTGGCCTTCCTGACCACGGCTGGATTTGAAAGTGCGAACTGGAACGATGCCCAGCAATTGTCGGGTCTGGGTACGCCGGGGTTATTGCTGATGGGATTGGCGCTGATCGGCGGCGGCGTCGCCACCACTGCCGGAGGCGTCAAGCTGTTGCGGGTTTTTGCGTTGTACCTCAACGGCGCGCGAGAGATCGACCGCTTGATTTACCCTTCGTCCGTCAGCGGTGTCGGCGGCGGCAATCGGCGCATTCAAAGCGACGGGGCCTTTATCGCCTGGATCTTTTTGATGCTTTTCGCGCTGACGCTTGCGGTGTTTAACCTTTTGCTGGCGGCGATGGGGTCCGGTTTTGAACAGGCAATGGTGCTGAGTGTTGCCACTTTGACGACAACGGGTCCGCTGATCGAACTGGCCACGGACGTCCCAATTCGGCTAATTGATCTGTCTTCCGGGGCGAAACTGACGCTGTGTGCGGCGATGGTGATCGGTCGGCTTGAGACGCTTGCGATCATCGCCCTGATCACACCGTCGCTGTGGCGCGATTGAGCCGAACACGCCCCGCGGACGTTACCGCCTTATTTTTCATCTGGAATATCTCTTCGCGGCACTCCATACTCGCCGGGAGGGAGCGCGTTGGTCCGCAGCGCGTAGCAAGAACAATGGCGAGATTATAAAAATATGGCTTCGGACAGACAGAATCTTCAGGATGCCTTCCTGAACAATGTACGGAAAGCTAAGGTTCCGGTAACGATCTTCCTGATCAATGGCGTGAAGTTGCAAGGTGTGATCACCTGGTTCGACAATTTCTGCGTATTGTTGCGCCGCGACGGACAGTCGCAGCTGGTCTACAAGCACGCGATTTCAACCATCATGCCGTCACAGCCGATCAACCTGTATGAGGGCGAAGACGCCTCTTGATGGAACATGACCGGAGGCGCACCCGAGCCTGGGTGCTGCATCCCGAAATCAAATCAGATGAACAGCGCCGTGTCCCTGAACCGGCGCTGGCCGAAGCGGTTGCGCTGGCTGCCGCGTTGCCTGATCTGGAAGTGGTCGGGTCTGAAATCGTGCGCCTTCCTCGTGCGCAGGCCGGGTATCTCTTCGGCAGCGGTAAGATCGACGAGCTGCATGACCGCTTTCATGACCACAAGGTTGATCTGGTCCTGATCGACGGTCCGGTTACACCGGTGCAGCAGCGCAATCTGGAAAAGGCGCTGGAGGTCAAAATTCTCGACCGAACCGGGCTGATCCTTGAAATTTTCAGCGATCGCGCCCGCACCCGTGAAGGGGTGTTGCAGGTCGAGATGGCGGCTCTCAGCTATCAACGCACGCGATTGGTCCGGGCCTGGACCCACCTTGAACGGCAACGGGGTGGGCTGGGATTCGTTGGCGGACCGGGTGAAACCCAGATCGAAGCCGACCGCCGCGCAATTGACGAGCAATTGGTCAGGCTGCGGCGTCAGTTGCAGAAGGTGGTCAAGACCCGCACGCTGCACAGGGCCGCACGTGCCAAGGTGCCATATCCCATCGTTGCTCTGGTGGGGTACACCAACGCGGGCAAGTCAACGTTGTTCAACCGTCTGACCGGGGCCGAAGTCATGGCCAAGGACATGCTGTTTGCCACGCTGGATCCGACCATGCGGCGCGTTCAGCTTCCTGATGGCCCCGAGGTAATCCTGTCGGATACAGTGGGCTTTATCTCAAACCTGCCAACCGAGCTTGTGGCGGCCTTCCGCGCAACCCTCGAGGAAGTTCTGGGCGCGGACCTGATTGTTCATGTGCGTGACATCAGCCACGAGGAAACGGATGCGCAGGCGCAGGATGTTGAGTCCATCCTGACCTCTTTAGGTGTCGATGAAGAACGTCCACAGCTTGAAGTTTGGAACAAGATCGACCTGCTCAACCCCGAGGACAAGGACGCCGCATTGGCGCGGGCCGAGCGGGACCCGACTATCTTCTCAATCTCGGCTGTTACCGGCGAAGGCGTTGACCCGCTGTTGGCCGAGATCGCCACACTGCTTCAGGGGGCGCGGCACGAGGTAGTTTTGAAACTCTCTTTCGCCGAGGGGAACAAGCGGGCGTGGTTATTTCGTCAGGACGTTGTCCAGAGCGAGGATCAAACCGAGGACGGGTTCCGTCTGACCGTTTTGTGGACGGACAAACAGGCCGCGCAGTTTGCGTTGCTTTGAACAAGACAAGGGGCGGGCATGTCGGATGTATCGGATCAAAGGGTTTTCCTGAAAGGCCATATCGACGTGCCACCCGACCGGCTTGAAGCTGTGCGGGCAGCATTACCGCTCCACATCTCTCTCACACGGGCGGAAGAGGGCTGTATATCTTTCGAAGTTGTGGAAGATCAGGCAACGCCCGGGCGGTTCATGGTGTCAGAAGTGTTTGCAACGCAAGCGGCTTTTGACGCACATCAGGCACGGGCTAAGGCGTCAGACTGGTTTCAGGTCACGCAGGGAATACCCCGAAACTACACGATAGAAACGGCTGAGGATCGCGCGCGTTAAGCTATTTACCGTCAATCTGCCGTTGATAGTCATCTGCGTCGAACCAGCCCAGCGAAGACTTTACAAGATAGTCTGACGTCAATTCCCACTCTTCCCAACCGCGCGCCACAACGAGATTGCCAGTTTCAGCGTGGTGTCCTTCTAGGGTCCAAACAAAAATAGCGTGAGATCCAGCCCACCGCATCATATCGCAACGGACCTCTAAGTCCGGGAAGTCGGCGTAGAAGCCACGAGCCATATCGGCAATCGCAGCGCGCCCCTCTATGGGGTCGCCTCGGTTGATTGTGATTTGTCCATCAGGTGCAAAGAAGCCGGCAACTGCATCGGGGTCACCAGAACTCCATGCAATCGCGTAGTCCCGCGCAAGATTATTCAGGACATCCCGAATACTGGCCATATTCGCCCCCTTTTGGTCCCACATAATCGGTGGAATGATCATAGGCGAAAAAGGTTCAAGGTGCCACGACGCCCCGGAAATCGGGGCGAGGAGTTGCCGACTAGGCGGATTATCGCGGGATCAGATTGGTCACACCAACCGCAGCAGCACGCGCCAGATCAAGGTCCAACGACATGGGAATATACTCGCCACGCCGCCATAGCTGTGCCTGATCGTCGTAGTAGCGTGACAGGAAGTGCCCCGATTGACCGGTCGCGGTGATAAAGACCGAGCTGTTGGGATCAGCAAAGTCGTACACCCCACGATACCCGGCCCCGTGTACGTTCTGAAACGGATCCGGGCCTTCGCCCGAGGTGCGCCCGCGCAGCAACGTGTTGTCGCCACCGCTGGTCGATTGGCGGATGTTCACGAAATAGCGCAGGACAGGCACGTCGCCCAGAACCGGGTGATCATGCGTGGCCTGATGCGCATCGCCCCAGCGCAGGGATTCCAACGCGCTGCCATAGCGCTCAGAAATCCAGATCAGGGCGTCGTCCAGCGCCAGTCGGGCCATTTCGGTACACGTCTCAACCGGGGCGCTTTGTCGTACATCGCACCACACGCTTGCTCCGTCGATGTCGCGATAAACGCGCTCGATAAACAACGGTTCCACGTGTTTGTATTCGCTGGCCAGTGGCCCAAGCTCATCGGCGATAAGGCGGATCTGAAGAGCGCGCAACCATGCCGCATAGATCAACGGCTCGGGCAGGTGTTCGTTCATCTCACCGTTCCAATCCGCCAACAGCGACAAGGCGATCTGGCGTTGACGTTCCGGCGTGCCCTCGGGCGCAGACGCACCGGTGAACCACAAATCCGCACCGATTAGTGGCAACAGGGACCGTGCCGTAAAACTAACGGTATCAAGCTGCGCTTCGATAAAGCTGTCGCGGGTATGCACTTCGCGCGATTGCATCAGTCGATCCCAACGGTGCACGCGCTGTGTGTCGCCCCATTCGTAAGAGACATGGTTAGGAAAAGGACGGTCGATAATCTTGTTGTTCGTATTGCCCAGAATACCGCCAACCGGGGCGACAAATTCGGGATTGTCTGTATAGGGCAACCGACCCTGCCAGCGGTTTGTTTCAATCCAGCCGGGGCTTGGAATGCGCCCACGGCTTTGGTTTTGCAAATCGCGCTGCGGCATGGCACCGATCAACTTCATTCCGATGGTAGTCCGGTCAACCAGTGACAGGTTCTGTGACGGGGCAATGTATTGCTCGCCCGCCTGAATGGCCTGTTGCACATTGTCGGAATTCATCAGGGCCATGGATGCGGTCATTGACGTGTCACGGGGGCTCAGCGCTGTCCAGGATAGCGACGTCACATGGCCGGGCGGAGTGATTGTCTCAAGCTTGTAATCCGTGCCGGGCAGCACCGGGCCGTTGTCTGTCCAACGCAGCGTTAGTGTGACTGGCGCCTCGTCCTTGATGGCGATGATCGATGGGCGGGTCAGAAATTCCTTGTAGCCGTCCGGGGTCAGGTATTCCTCTGGGTTGTCCGGGTTCAATTGTTCTATGTGCAGGTCCTGATCATCCAGGTAAGACGAGGTCAGCCCCCATCCCAACCTGTCACTGCGTCCGGTCATAATGGCAGGAACACCGGGTATCGAGGCTCCGATCACACCGCCTTTTTCAAGATCAAGATGCGCCAGGTACCACACACCGGGTGCTGTGAAACCCAGATGCGGGTCGTTTGCCAGCAAAGTGCCTCCACTTGCCGACCGAGATGGGGCGGCGGTCCAGGCGTTCGATGCTCCGGCCAGACCGCGTTTTGGAAGCGGTGATAGAGGTGTCTCGGGTGCTTCCGTTCCGGCGGCATAGCGTGGAAGATTGGGGAAAAGGGATGCGTATTCCGGCAAAGCCGCGATACCGGGGCCTGGGACATCCGGCAGAATATCGGCAAGACGTTCTGGGTTGTTCAGCATCAAAGACGTGCGGGCGCGCAGAACTTCGTCAGTCAAATGCCCAGACAATTGCAGCGCCATCAACTTTATGATCGCAAGGCTATCGCCCGGTTGCCACGGTGATACCGGGGCGTTGAACAGGAACATTTCCGGTGCACCGCGACCCAGCGCCTGTTCATTGATTTCAGTCAACCTTGCATTGACCCCGGCCGCATACGCCCGCAATGCGGCTTTGGTGTAGTCGTCCTGCACCTCGACCGAACGATGAGCGAGGCCATAGAGATCCAGCCGCCGCAGCAATTTGTCGATGCGAAGAGTGCGTGTGCCAAAAACTTCGGACAAACGGCCTTGTGCAGTCCGGCGCATCACGGTCATTTGCCAAAGCCTGTCCTGTGCATGGGTGTACCCTAGGCCAAAGAACACATCGGGATCGGTCTGGCCTAAAATATGCGGCACGTTGGCGGTGTCGCGTACGATCTCGACAGGGGCGGTCAGACCATCAACTTCAAGGGTCTGGTCGTAATCCGGCAGGGATTGGCTGGCCAGGAAATAGACAAGGCCAATCGCGGCGAGGATCAGAATAATCAGACCCGACGCGATGCGCACCAGCCAGCGGAAAACAAGACCCATTACTGCCCCATATTATCATTCGAATTCAGATTGCGCCGAGACTAGAGGATGGCGGGTCTGACCGAAAGAGGAACGCCGCAAGAACCTGCGCGGAAAGGTTTGTAAACACTTGCCCCGCCGCAGTGTTGTGCTGCGACGGGGACCATGTGTGGGGGAAGTGGTAATCCGGATTATGGAATGATGCGCGTGTATTTCGTGCCTTCGATGGTCGCGCCAAATTTCAGACCGGCCTGACCAAAGACCGCCGCCAGCACCGGCGAACGCAATGTTGTTGTGTCCGCAGACAAGGAATTCCCAGTTGCGTCAACCACATATCCAATGTCGGCTCCGGCTGTCCATCCGCTGGAACGGCGGAAATCATTCAACGCATCTTCGGTCATGAAGAACAGAACATGCGCATATTGCTGCGCCCCAAATTGCAGGCCGGCGGTCCCGGAAATTGCGGAATAGTAATCGACTGTCGCCCCGTTGATGCGCAGCGCGCCTTGGCCGTAGGCACCCCCAAAAATGATCAATCCGGCGTCGGTGATCAGGGGCATAACCAACATCCCGTTGGCCTTGTTCACGATCTCAACCGTGTTGGGATACTTCGCGTACATCTCCGTCAGCGTGGCGTCGACGCGAGCGTCGATAGTAGCGGCGTTCGAATTGCCGACGCCGTTGCCGCAGGCGGTGGTCAAGGTCAGACCAGCCATGCCAAAGGCAAAGCCGCGACGGCTCAGTCGGGGGGAAGGGGAACTGCTCATGGTTTTTATATCTCTGTAACTGTGCCTGATGTGTCGGGTGATCCCGATCTTGCTGGCAAGGATACGCCGATTAGGGCGATGTGTCACGGGAAAGCTGCCGGAAGCAGCCTGTTTGTCGGCGAAAAATTGCGACTCTTTGGGGTTTTAGCCCTGAAGGATGCGTGCGACCTGCGGCGAGAAATAGGTCAGAATGCCGTCACATCCCGCGCGCTTGAAAGCCAACAGACTTTCCAACATCACCTTGTCGCCGTCGATCCAGCCATTCTGCGCAGCCGCCTGGATCATCGCATATTCGCCCGAGACCTGATAGGCGTAAGTCGGCGCGCCAAAGCTGTCTTTTACCCGGCGGCAAATGTCCAGGTAGGGCATGCCCGGCTTGATCATCACCATATCCGCTCCCTCAGACAGGTCACGCTCGATCAGGCGCAGCGCTTCGTCCGAGTTGGCCGGGTCCATCTGATAGGTTTTCTTGTCACCGGTCAGCGCGCCAGAGGCCCCAACGGCATCACGGAAGGGGCCGTAGAATGCGCTCGCGTATTTCGCGGCATAGCTGAGGATCATGACGTTGTGGTGGCCAGCGCCCTCTAACGCGCGGCGCATTTCGCCAATCCGACCGTCCATCATGTCTGATGGGCCGATAATATCCGCTCCGGCCTCGGCCTGGGCAAGGGTCATTTTGACCAGTGCCTCGACGGTCTGATCATTCACGATCTCACCATCAACGACGTAACCGTCATGTCCGTTGATATTGTAGGGGTCCAGCGCCACGTCGGTCATCACGGCAATATCCGGTGCGGCAGATTTGATCGCCCGGACAGCGCGATTCGAAAGATTGTCTGGGTTCCATGCCTCGGCACAATCTTCGGTCTTCAGCGACGAATCCGTGTATGGAAAGATGCAAATCGCAGGAATTCCAAGCGCTTGTGCTTCGGTTGCGGCTTTGGCAATCAAATCAACCGACCGCCGCACGACACCCGGCATCGAAGGCACAGGTTCTTCGATCCCTTCGCCATCGCGCACGAAAACCGGCCAAATCAGGTCTTGTGTGGTCAGCGTATTTTCACGCACCAGCCCCCGAATTGCCTCGGACTGACGGGCCCGCCGAAAGCGGGTCAGGGGGTAGGGGGCAATGGTTGGTTTCATGGCGCGTTCTCCTTGAACATTCCAGCATTGGGTGGCATGAATTCACAAAGGTCTCAAGGGTATCAATGGACGCGCCGCCGCGATAAACCCCCCTGAGTTGTTTGAATAAAGGGTTGGGTTTGGACTGGTACTCTTCGATTTTTGAACTCATCGACATGCGCAGTTTTTCGAATCTGTGGTACTGGATTGTGCTGGCGGTGGTCTGGTCGTCGGCAAGCCACTGGGTGATGGGCATTCCGTATGATCTGGTTGTACGCGCGCGACGGATCGGCGGGCAGGTCGAGGTCGATCTTTTGGACATCGTACGCATCAACACGAACCGAATTTTGCTGATCGTTGACATGTCGGGTACCATCCTATTGGCTTTTGCAAGTTTCATGCTGACCGGTCTGGCGACACTGGGGTTTTATTACGACGTTGAATTTGCGCAGGCGGTTTTTTTGCTCATGTTTCCGATGATGCTGGTTCTTTTGGTGAATATCTCACAGGCCAGGCGTCTGCGTCGGCAGGAACTGACGCTTGAAACCGTCACCAAGACCATTTCCCGCTGCCGTCTTTATACCCAGATCATCGGCATGATCTCGATACTGGTCACTTCGTTCTGGGGCATGTATCAGAACATTTCGATTGGCGTTCTGGGTTAGACTTATCTGAAAGGCGAGGCGATGAAGGCTCCGAACCACGTAACAGTTGGCGGCGCCCCTGAAGGGTTTGACGCACAACTTGTGCTGAACGAAATCGCCCGCAGCAACGGGCCGGTGGCCCATGTCGCGCGTGACGACAAGCGGATGGAAGCGATGCGCGCTGCGCTGGCCTTCTTTGCCCCCGACATGCCGGTCTTTGTATTCCCCGGCTGGGATTGTCTGCCTTATGACCGTGTGTCGCCGAACGCGGATATTTCGGCGGCCCGGGTGGCCACATTGGCCGCTCTGGTCCACCAGATGCCGCAAAAATTCGTGCTGCTGACCACGCTGAATGCCGCCACCCAACGCGTGCCAGCGCGTGAGGTGCTGCGCGAGGCGGCGTTTACCGCAGGTGTTGATCAGCGCATCGACGAGACCGCTTTGCGAAACTTTCTGGTGCGCATGGGGTTCACCCAAAGCCCAACAGTGATGGAGCCCGGCGATTATGCCATTCGCGGGGGCATTATCGACATCTTCCCGCCGGGCGAATCCGGCCCCGTTCGTTTGGATCTATTCGGAGACGTTCTGGACGGCGCGCGCCGCTTTGATCCGGTGTCTCAGCGCACCACTGAAAAGCTGGATGTGGTTGAACTTGCACCTGTATCCGAGGTCATTCTGGACGAGGCCGCTATTACCCGGTTCCGCCAGAACTATCGCATCGAATTTGGCGCGGCAGGTACAGATGATCCGCTCTACGAGGCGGTCAGTGCGGGGCGCAAACATCAGGGCATCGAACATTGGCTGCCGTTTTTTCACGACAAGCTTGAGACGCTGTTCGACTATCTGCCGGATGCCACGATCACCGTAGACGATCAGGTCACACCAGCACGTCTGGCGCGGTGGGATACGATTGCCGATCAATATGAAACCCGTCGTCTGGCTTTGGAAAACCGGTCCCGCATGGACACGGTTTACAAACCCACCCCCCCGGGTCTGTTATACCTCGACGATGCCGCGTGGGAGGCTGCGGTCGCAGATCGCAGGGTTATGCAGTTCAGCCCCTTGCCGCAGGCTTCTGGTCCCGGTGTCATCGACGCAGGCGGGCGGATCGGGCGCAACTTTGCTCCAGAACGCCAGCAGGAGAACATTAGCCTGTTTGGCGCTTTGGCCAGCCACATCACATCCAAGCTCGACAAAGGCCCTGTGTTGATCGCCTCTTATTCAGAAGGTGCGCGCGAACGTCTGACCGGTTTGATCGAAGATGAAGGTCTGGCCGAGGCCATCCCGGTGACGAACGGCACCCGCATCGGCAAACGCGGCTTGCACCTTGCTGTTTGGGCACTGGAGCACGGGTTTGAAACCCCTGTCCTGACAGTCATCGCAGAACAGGACGTGCTGGGCGACCGCCTGATCCGCCAGCCCAAGAAGCGCCGCAAGGCCGAGAACTTCCTGACCGAGACCCAATCGCTGTCCCCCGGCGATCTGGTGGTGCATGTGGACCACGGGATCGGTCGTTACATGGGGATGGAGGTCGTTACAGCTGCAGGCGCCGCGCACGAATGCCTGCTGCTGGAATACGCCGAGCAAGCCAAGCTGTACCTGCCGGTCGAAAATATCGAACTTCTGTCGAAATACGGCCATGACGAAGGTTTGCTGGACCGTCTTGGTGGTGGTGCATGGCAGGCCAAGAAAGCCAAGCTGAAGGAACGCATCCGCGAGATGGCGGATAAGCTGATCCGCATCGCCGCTGAACGTGCCCTGCGTAAGGCTCCGGTGATGGACCCGCCGCCCCATGCGTGGGAAGAGTTCAGCGCGCGCTTCCCCTATCAGGAAACCGATGACCAGCTGCGGGCCATCTCGGACGTGATGGAAGACATGCATTCCGGCGCACCGATGGATCGCCTGATCTGCGGCGACGTGGGCTTTGGCAAAACCGAGGTCGCCATGCGCGCGGCCTTTGTGGCAGCCATGTCGGGCGTGCAGGTGGCCGTCGTGGCACCCACAACACTTTTGGCCCGCCAACACGCGGCAAGCTTCAAGGAACGGTTCCGCGGCTTTCCGCTGGAAGTGCGGCAACTCTCGCGGTTTGTATCTGCGAAAGAGGCGCAGCAAACCCGTGATGGTCTGGCACGCGGAACGGTGGACATCGTGATCGGCACGCACGCGCTGCTAGCCAAGAACATCCGTTTCAACAATCTGGGCTTGCTGATCATCGACGAGGAACAGCATTTCGGCGTGGGTCACAAAGAACGCCTGAAGCAACTGCGCAGTGACATTCACGTGCTGACCTTAACCGCGACTCCGATACCTCGGACGCTGCAATTATCGCTGACCGGCGTGCGCGATCTGTCGATCATTGGAACCCCTCCTATCGACCGCTTAGCCATCCGAACATATGTCAGCGAGTTCGATGCCGTCACGATCCGAGAGGCGCTGCTGCGTGAACACTATCGCGGTGGGCAGAGTTTCTATGTGGTGCCCCGTATTTCGGACCTGCCGGAGATTGAAGAGTTCCTGAAAAACCAACTGCCTGAACTGACCTATGTGGTGGCGCATGGTCAGATGGCCGCGGGCGAGCTCGACGACCGAATGAACGCGTTTTACGACGGCAAATATGACGTGCTGCTGGCCACTACGATTGTGGAAAGCGGGCTCGATATTCCCACCGCAAACACAATGGTTGTTCACCGCGCGGATATGTTCGGTCTTGCGCAGCTCTATCAGATACGGGGCCGGGTGGGGCGGTCCAAGACGCGTGCCTATGCCTATCTGACCACCAAGCCGCGTCAGAAACTGACCGCTACGGCCGAAAAACGCCTGCGCGTTCTGGGCTCGCTGGATACGCTGGGGGCCGGGTTCACTCTGGCGTCGCAAGACCTGGACCTTCGCGGAGCAGGCAACCTTTTGGGTGAGGAACAGTCCGGCCAGATGCGCGACGTGGGGTACGAGCTCTACCAATCCATGCTGGAAGAGGCGATTGCCAAGATCAAGGCAGGTGAGATGGAGGGGCTGTCGGATGCCGACGATCAATGGGCCCCGCAGATCAATCTGGGCGTGCCGGTTCTGATCCCTGAAGACTACGTACCCGATCTGGATGTGCGCTTGGGCCTGTATCGCCGCCTGTCCTCGCTGTCGACTAAGGTGGAGCTGGAAGGGTTTGCTGCCGAACTGATCGACCGGTTCGGAAAACTGCCAAAAGAGGTCAACACTCTGATGCTGGTCGTTCGCATCAAGGCGATGTGCAAGCGCGCCGGGATTGCCAAGCTGGATGGCGGCCCGAAGGGCGCAACCATTCAGTTTCACAACGACAAGTTTGCCTCGCCACAGGGGCTGGTCGAATTCATCCAGAACCAGCGCGGTATGGCCAAGGTCAAAGACAACAAGATCGTGGTGAGGCGCGACTGGAAGAAAGACAGCGACAAGATCAAAGGGGCTTTCGCCATTGCCCGTGATCTGGCCGAAAAAGTGGTCGCGGTAAAGAAAAAGGCCAAGGCAGGTTGAATTGTGGGCGGGGGGCGCTGCCCCCGCTGCGCGTTCCGCGCATCTCCCCCGAGGTATTGACGGCCAGATGAAGGGCGGATCCCAGCTTCATCTGGCTAAAAATACCTCAGCCGGAGGCATCGCGCGGCAGCGCGATCTATCCCATTAGTCACGCATCGCAGCCTGCGCACAGAAGCAAGAGGCCGCCACCATTTGGTCGGCTCGGGCCAAGGCCAGGTCGAGCCGCTGTTTGATTTGGCGGATTTCTGTCGCTTCCTTCCTCGCTGCGAGGCAATCGTGTAACCCCTTCAGGCTCCACACATTGTCGGGGTGGATCGAGGCGCGGCTGAGGCTTCCGCCCAAGCCCAGATCTTCGCGATAAACCTCTTCGGCCTCGGCGACGTGGCCTTGTTCGAAAAGCAAAGCGCCAAGCGCGTGGCGGGTGGGCTGCATCCAGCCCCAGGGTTCGTCATAGGGCAGGGTGTCGTCCAACTCGACTGATTGACGCAAATGAGCAAAAGCAATCTCGAAGTGGCCTTTGCGATATTCGATCTCGCCGCGCAGCATTTCCCGGGCAATCTCCAGCAGGTCGATCACGCGGTTGTTGTGCAGCCTGCGGGTTTCGGGAACGCATTCCTTGGCTGCGAGAAACAGGTTCTCTTCAGCTTCGGCGTGGATGATATCTCCCGTAGCGGCATGCGCGATGGCACGGGCGTAGTGGGTCGTGGCCGTCAGGGTGCGGTACAGGTCCGGATCTGAGGGCAGGTCCAGCGCTTTCGCCTCTTCCCAGCGGCCAAACCGGATCAGGATGTGTGGCCCCATGGACATGTAGCTTTCGAAGAAATCCGCCATGGGCGGGCTTTCGATACGCAGCATTTCTTCGGGCGTTGTTTCCCAAAGGCCCTGATTGGCGCGCAGGGCGGGTTCGATCTGTCCCAGAAACAGGGCGCCGTAGATTGCAAAATGGTAGTTGTGCTGACGATAGCCAGTGTAGATGTTGAACGCACCTTCGCGTTCGTAATACTTCAAGTCAGCTTCCGAGGCTTTTTCGTTCCAGTGCACCACATTTTGGTAATGGCCGCACAGCACATCAATATGGGTTGGCATATGCACCAGATGCCCCGCATCCGGTACTAAAGTGCGCAGTATATCCCCGGCTTTCAAAGCTTTTTCAGGCGTGGGCGACATCTCCATCAGGTGGACATAGAGGTGCAGCAGGCCAGGGTGTGTCATGGCGGCTGGATCGTTGGCCATGGCCCATTCCAGCACGTCTTGGGCTTCACGTGTGGCTGCGCCTTCGGCGGGTTGGCCGGTTTTCAGATCCCACATCTGCCAAGGGGTCAGGTTCAGCAACGCTTCGACATAGACCGTGCGCAGGTCGAGGTGCTCTTGATGCGCCGCAAACGCCGCCCGCATTGCGTCGGCAAAGTCATGGTCCCACTGGTGCATGTCTTCGATTGGGTCGGGTTGCGGGTAGCGCGCGGGAAGGGCATGGATCAGAGCTTGCTCAACAGGCGTGCAGGTATCGGCATAGTCCAATGCCTTCTGCATTGCATCATGGGCCAGCGTAAGTGCCTTTTTTCGCCCTCGCTCATCCTGCAAGTCCCATGGCAAGTTATAATTGGGACCTGCCGCGTAGGCGACGCCCCAATGGGCCATGGCGCATTTGGGGTCATGCTCGACCGCGCGTTGAAAACACGCAACGGCTTCTTCGTGGTTGTACCCGTAGGTCCAGTTCAAGCCACGGTCGAACCAACGCTGCGCCTCTGGGTTCGTCGTTGAAACCGGGCAGGTGTATGTGCCCAGATCGTAATAATCACTCATCGAAAAACCTCCCCGCAGCCTGGGCTTAGGGTAGCGTGTTTCGGGGAGGTTGCACAGATCAGGCTGGCAGTCGCTGTTCCACCCGGCCCATATGCAGCATCAGGCCGAAAGCCAGAACACACATGGTCAGGATACCAAATGTCAAAGGAGCAATTGACCCATCGAACAGCAATCCGATCGGCGCGGCAATTGCTGCGGCCAACACTGTTGAAATCGATCCAATGACCGATGCCGCCATTCCGGCAATGTGCCCCATCGGTTCCATCGCGATGGCGTTCAGGTTGCCGATCGTGATGCCTGCCATGAAGAAAACCATGGTTTGCCAAAAGACGAACAGCGCAAATGACGTTGTTGGAGACAGGTTGGTCATGTTCAGGAGAATGACCATTGATGTAATTGCGATCTGAGCGCCAAAGGCAAATGTCACCATCCGCCGCATTCCGACGCGCACCACCAACGCGGCGTTCAGCAGGCTGGCCGAGCCAGACATCAGAGCGACAAAGCCGAACCAAAAGGGAAAGCTATCGGCCCGGCCGTGGATCACATCATAGACCGGCTGTACCATGGTCAGCATGGTGAACAGCATTCCCATGCACAGGGTTTGTACAAGGATCGACAGGCGCACTGTTGGATGGGCAAACATCTCTTGCACAGCGGCGATCATCAGGGGCAGGCGGAAGGGGCGGCGATTTTCGACAGCGAGAGACTCGGGCAGACGAACGCTCATCCAGCCGACGACAATAAGCGCAAACAAGATGAACGAAACAAAGATACCGCGCCAGCCAAACAAAGCGATGACACCTGCGCCTAGCATCGGTGCGATGGCAGGGACCAGTGTGAAGATCATCATCGCAATCGAGATGATGCGGGCCATCTCACGCCCGGAATAGAGATCCCTGATGATGGCCATGGCGACCACACGCGGACCAGCGGCTCCCAGACCCTGCACAACGCGCGCAATCAGTACCAGTTCCAGCGATGAACTCGCCCATGCAACCGCAGATGCCGCGATATACAAAAGTGCGCCACCAAAGATCACCGGCTTGCGTCCCAGCGCGTCCGAGATCGGGCCGGTAAAGAATGTGCCGATCCCCATGCCCAACACAAAGGACGTCAGGATCAACTGCGCCCGGTTAATATCATCGGGGCTAAGCTGCGCGCCGATTTCTGGCAGGGCGGGCAGCATTGAATCGATCGAAAAGGCGATGGTAGCGAACATCATTGCGACCAAAGCAATGAACTCCGCCTTCGACATGCGGTTGGCCATGAAGCACTCCTAACCCGTTCGCGCTATCACGGAGGATCAGGTTAGGCCAGACTGGAAATTCGCACAGACCTCTGTGCTATTCTGCAGGGGAAGCCTCAAGCTGAGACATGATCTCGGCGATCACTTTCTCCCACATCTCAGGGGGTTGAGCGCCCGGAACTGCATGCTGATTGGCAACAATGTAGGTTGGGACCGAGCTGACGCCCATTTCACGCGAATGGCTATCCCGATTGCGGATGTCGTCTCGGTCAGCGTCAGATTTCAGCAATTTCATGACAACGGCGGCGTCCATTCCGGCGCTGTCGGCGATGTCAGACAGTACTTCGGGGTCACCGATGTCACGGGCTTGTACGAAATATGCATCGAACAAGGCATCGACGACAGCGTTCTGTTTGCCTTCGATTCCTGCCCAATGGATGAGGCGGTGAGCGTCCAACGTGTTGGGCGTGCGCTTCATACCTTCGAAATCGATCTTGAGGCCCGCGTTTTCTGCGTGTTCCACCACAGGCGCATAGGCACGCACGGCACCGTCTTTGCCGCCGAACTTACGCTCAAGATATTCGCGCCGGTCCATGCCTTCATCCGGCATGTCGGGGTTCAGCTGAAAGGGATGCCATTCGATGACAAAGGGGTGATCGGGGATATTGGCCAGTGCCTTGTCCAGATGCGTTTTGCCGATATAGCACCAGGGGCAGATCGGATCGGACAGGATGTCGAGCTTGACGGTCTGGGTCATGTGGTTGGTGCCTCGAAATAGGCCGGCAACGCGCGGCGCAGGAGTTTGCCGTTACCGCCAGTTGGCAGGGCAGGCAGGTGGATGAAGGCGCGCGGCTGTTTGTAGCGGGCCAGATTTGTTTCGACATAGGCGCGCAGGGCCGCATCGTCCAGCTTTTCCGGACCAGTATAGAAAGCTGCTATCACAAATGTGTCCGGTTTGACCTCGACCGCCGCTGCACCGACCTGCGTAATGCCCGGAAAACGGGACAGCGCGGCTTCGACCTCGACCGGGGACACGCGATAGCCGCCCGCGTTCATCATGTCATCATCTCGGCCCAGATAGCTGATCTGGCCGTCTACCGCCATCGCGCCCTGATCTCCGGTCAGAAACCAGTCGCCTTGCATCCGCGCCTCGGCTTCGTCGGGTGCGTTGAGATAAGTCAGCATCAAACCGGGGTCTGATCGGTGTATGGCGATGGTGCCTTCCTGTCCTTGTGGTACTGGGCCGTCCGTCCCCAGGATCGCCACGCGACGCCCCGTTTGCGGCTGCCCTAGCGCGTCGCTACGCGCGGGGTGGGCCGGGCTGGAAGAGATAAAGGTCGAGCATTCGGACATGCCGTAGGCTTCGAACAGGTCGGTGCCGGTGCTGGTGACCCATTTCTCATGCAAAGCGCGCGACAGTTTCTCACCCGCGCATAAGCCATGGCGCAGGTCGGGTAACTCCATATGTTCGGACGTTTGCAGCATCTTTCGAAAGACACCGGGGGCGGCGGCAAAGATCGTTGCACGGTGCTGGCGCAATAAGGTCGGCAGCGCGTCAATACTGGTGCCGGGTTCCGGGATCAGGGCCGTTGCACCAATAGTCCACGGGTCCATCAATCCAGTGCCCAGCGTATAAGTCCAGTTGAACGCGCCCGCGTGGCACAAGCGGTCGCTTTCCCGCAGACCGTACCAGCCATCGACCATCATCTGCCGCGCCCAGATCGCCCGATGGGCGTGGGCCACGGCGCGTGGCTTGCCTGACGTTCCAGAGGTGTAGACGACATAGGCCATGCGCTCGGGGTCGCCCATGTCAAAACGGGCTGCAGTCAGATTTCGCATGGTTTTCAACGCATCCAATCCAATCTGCTTGGGGTGCGCAGCGCAGGCAACGTCGGGGTCGCGCAGAATGGCCGCTGGGGCAAGATCCGCGATCATTTTGGCCGTTTCAGGTTCCGTCAGTTGCGACGATGTCGGCACAGGAACGATGCCTACTGCAATTGCGCCAAGATAGGCGATCGGGAAATCCACTGTATTGCCTAGCCGCATCAATGCGATGTCGCCGGGTTTCAAACCGGCTTGCAACAACCCAGCACCGGTGCCCAAAACGGCTGCTTTCAGATCGCGAAAGCTCCAATCCTGCGCGTCCCTCTCACGCAGCACGGACAGGGCAACCTTGCTGGGGATGCGATCCGCTTGGCCCAGAACATGAGCAGCCAGGTTAAAAGGTGTGGGGCAGGGCGCGGGCGCCCCCTGATCAAAGATGGACAACATGGCCCTTGGCTATCGCGGAGCCTGCCGCGTTGCAAGCGCGGCAGACCGGGCCTATAGAGAAGGGCATGAGCACTCAAGATCCAAAATCCCTGATCCGAATTGCCCGCGATTCCGGTGACCATACCGAAGTAGAACCTCTGGACCTAGGTGCGCGGGTGCGCGAGCTGCGCAAGGCGCGCAAATGGACTTTAGAACAGGCTGCCACACAGGCGGGATTGGCGCGCTCGACGCTGAGCAAGATCGAAAACGGGCAGATGTCACCCACATACGACGCGCTCAAGAAGCTGGCGATTGGTCTTGAGATTTCAGTGCCGCAACTGTTCACCCCGCCGCAGCGTGATCAGGTGATCGGTCGTATGGCTGTGACCCGCACCGGCGAAGGGACGGCCCACGCCACGGCCACCTATGAGCATGAGTTGCTGGCCGAGACGCTGACCAAGAAACATATGCTGCCGTATCGCGCGCGAGTGCGGGCGAGGTCGATGGATGAGTTTGAGGGCTGGGTGCGCCACGATGGTGAGGAGTTCATGTATGTCCTCACGGGCGTAGTGCGGCTGTTTACTGAGTTTTATGAGCCTGTCGAAATGCGCCGTGGTGACAGCGCATATTATGATGGCAGCATGGGGCACAATGTCATCTCCGTCAGCGACGAAGATGCAACGATCCTTTGGGTCACATCACTTGCTTAGTGATGCGTGCGTGAATTCGCGGTTCAGACCTTCGGTAAACAGGAAATCTTCAACTTCTTCGTGCGCTTCGTTCATGGTTAGCTGGTGACGCTCTGCCAGATAAGCTTCGAACCCTTTCCGGTCCTTTGACACGCGCATCATGTCCTGATCCCGCAAGTTCGGAAAGCGCCGTTTTGCACGTGCGTAGGCCGCGCTCCAGTCTTGTTTAAGATCCGTCCAGTTCATCATCTTTGAGCTTTCCTTTTGTAGCCATTAGGACTGCTCTCCCCCACAACAGCGTACGGAAAGGCTGCCGTAGGGTAAGACATGACAAAATGTCGCACCTTTCTTTCACAAATTATTTAGGGGTGGTGCCCGCTGCGAAAGCTCCGCAACGGGCGGGCGGGCCTGCAGTCGGTGTGAGTGGTGGCGGGCCCGATTATGCGTTCTCCGGCTCTGCCGAAGGGATCAGACGCGGTGCATGAAGGCGCATCTTCAAGTCCGCACCTGATCTAATTCATGCGCCGTGTATATATCTTTTGCCCGAAAAATAAAGACTTCTAATGGGTTTCACGCACAACTCACCGAGTGTTGATGAACCTCTTCGGCCGATCCAGACATCGTGAACGTCCTATGGAGATGGAACGCCGTTGGTACCGTTTGCTGATACTCTGCGACGGATATTCGTTCATGCGCTCGTGTCGAAAATGATCAGCAGGAACTTGCTCAATTCTCGATGCTGCTGAGAGTTGAGGCAAAAGAACCCGGGCTTGGTTGTCCCGGGTCCGCTATCATTGGCTTAGTTCTCATCATACCACCAGACATCGGGCATGTATTGGGGGCCATCCCCGTAGATCGGCAAAGTGTCGGGGAACTTTAGCTCGCGGATATGCGCAATGCGCCCGACATCAAAGCTCCAGATCGGGATCACATAGCGACCTGCGGTCAAGACACGGTCCAAAGCGCGGGTGGCCGTGGTGAAATCTTCGCGCGTCTCCGAGGCCAACATGGCATCGATCATCGCGTCAACGGCGGGCGAGGAAACACCCATTAGGTTGCGCGTTCCCGGCGTGTCTACAAATTCGCTGCCCCAGTAGAACCTTTGTTCGTTGCCCGGCGACAAGGACAGGGCACGTCGGAAAGGCGTCATGTCGAAATCGAGCTCGTTCATGCGCGAGGTGTATTGCGCATCATCGACCTTCTCGACCACCAACTCGATGCCAAGACGTTCCAGAGCGCGGGCGTAAATCTCGGCTATGGTACCAACATCTTGCACGACATTCAGACTGCCCTGGCTGATCACCATTTCAATCTTCAGCGGACGGCCTTCCGCGTTTTTGAGCACGCCATCCTGAACGGTCCATCCCGCGTCTTCCAGCAGCTTGACTGCCTGGCGAATGTTGCGTCGGTTGCGTTCCGAGCCATCGCCTTGCGGCAACTCATACCCTTCCAATGTGCCGGGCGTCAGCTCAGCCTCAAAAGGCTCCAGCAAAGCGCGCACCGGTTCAGTTGCCGGCCCAGGTTGCATCGCCAGATCAGAGCCAGAGAAGTAAGAAGAAATACGAGGCTGTGCGCCGCCCGTGACCGTGTCGTTGATAAATTCAAAATTGAAGGCAAGCGTCAGCGCTTCGCGCACGCGCCAGTCATCCAGCGGTGGTTTGCGGGTGTTCATCACAAAGCCCGTCATCCCCGATGGTTTTCCATGGGGAATTTCGGTCTTGATCACGTCCCCGCGCTGAACGGCAGGAAAACTGTATTGTTTGTTCCATTTGTCTGCGTTGAACTCGCGCACGGCCGACAGTTCTCCGGCTTTGAAAGCCTCGAACGCGACAGATCCGTCGCCGTAGAATTCAATCCGCAGTTCATCGAGGTTCATGGTGCCGCGACGAAACGGAATGTCAGCGCCCCAATAGTCCGGGTTACGTCGCAGGTTCACATAGCGACCGGCCTCATAGCTGTCGATTATGTACGGACCGGTTCCGATTGGAACATCCTGTAACTTGGCATTCGCGAAATCCTTTCCGTCCCACTGCGCCTTTTGCAGGATCGGACGCATCCCGGCCAGCAAGGCCAATTCCCGGTCAGGGTCGTTGAACGTGATCCGAACCGAGCTCGGCCCGGTCTGTTCAATGCTGTCGATCTTGTCCCACAGCCCTCGGTACCGCAGATGCCCTTCGGTTCCGAGGGTCTCATATGACCAGATCACATCCTCGACCGTGACGGGGCTGCCGTCGGAAAATCGAGCCTCTTCGCGCAGAGTGAATTCGACCCAAGACCTGTCCGGTGCCGCTTCAACTGATTCGGCTAACAGCCCGTAAAGTGTGAAAGGTTCGTCCCAAGACCGACCCATTAGGCTTTCGTGGGTCCAAAACGGCAACTGCCAAGGAGAGGTGCCTTTTTGCAAAAACGGGTTCAGACTGTTATAACCGCCGGTATTTCCGAACACCGCTTTGCCGCCTTTGGGCGCATCCGGGTTGGCGTAGGGGAGGGACACAAAATCCGGTGGTAGGGCCGGGTCCCCATACATAGCTATGCCATGAGACGATTCTGCATGGGCGACAGACATGAGAAAAATGCTGGCGATTCCCGCCGCAAATGGTCGAAACGGTCGGAGAAAATCCGGGCTCATTTTGGAAACAATCCTGCTCTGGCCTTATTTTGTTGGGATTCATCGTAGTGATGATTTTTCTTATTATCAAACTTTTAGCTTGGACGAAGGCGCAGAATTGCTTATAAAGGTTCCACTGCTCGATAGGTTTCTTGCCTGTATGAAACCTGCCTCAATAACTTAACGCCCGCTTCGTGCGGGCGTTTTTTTTTGGCAGTTCCGAATGTCCAGGTCCGGGATTTCAATTCCATATGTTTCCCCGTTTTCTTTGCAGGTGCAGCATGGCATGGTGCGCGAGGATATCGCATCAGGGAGATCGGTCATGAGCCTTTCGGGCAAAACGGCAATCATCACAGGGTCAAATTCAGGCATAGGTCTGGGGGTCGCGCGCGAGTTGGCCAAGGCAGGGGCCAATGTGGTTTTGAATTCCTTTTCCGATCGGGATGAAGATCATGCGCTGGCTGCAGAGATTGCAAAAGAAACCGGAACCAACGCGCGCTACATCAAAGCGGATATGTCCAAAGGCGATGAGTGCCGCGCACTGATCGAGCAGGCAGGGGCCTGTGATATTCTGGTGAACAACGCGGGCATTCAGCATGTCTCTCCGATTGATCAGTTCCCGACCGAGAAATGGGATGCGATTATCGCAATCAATATGAACTCGGCATTTCATACGACAGCTGCGGCGCTGCCGATGATGCGCAAGTCGGGATGGGGCCGGATCGTCAATATCGCCTCGGCGCACGGTCTCACGGCCTCGCCTTACAAGGCGGCCTATGTCGCTGCAAAGCATGGTGTGGTTGGGATGACCAAGACCGTCGCGCTTGAGACCGCGCAGGAGCCGATTACCTGCAACGCGATTTGTCCGGGTTATGTTCTGACGCCTCTGGTAGAGGCACAGATCCCGGACACGATGAAGGAATACAACATGAGCCGCGAAGACGTGATCAAGAACGTCATGCTGGAACGGCAGCCTTCCAAGGAGTTTGCCACCGTTGAGCAGCTGGGCGGCACGACCGTCTTTCTATGCTCGGACGCTGCGGCACAGATTACCGGGACAACGATTTCGGTCGATGGAGGCTGGACCGCGCTTTGAGAATCCATGGGGGCGCTGCCCCCATACCCCCGGAGTATTTTTGAAAAGATGAAGGGGCTGAGGCATGAAACGTATCAATCTGGCATTGCAGGGTGGTGGAGCGCATGGGGCGTTCACCTGGGGGGTCCTTGACAGGTTTCTGGATGAAGAAGACGTCGAGGTTGCGGCCATTACAGGGACGTCAGCGGGGGCGTTGAACGGGGCCGCGTTCAAGTCAGGTATGGTGCATGCCGGGCGCGACGGCGCACGCGCAAGTCTGGATGCGGTGTGGGCGCGTATGGGTGCGATTGGCGATATGCGCATGGCCCATTGGTTCCGAGGGGTGGAGCCTGCAGCAATTTCCAGAGCTATGGAGTATTCGGTCCCTTATTCCATTGGCGAGGCGTGGTCCCGAATGGTGTCGCCTTATGCATATGGCCCATTTTACAGCAATCCGTTGGAGTCGGTGGTTGATCGGTTCAACTTTGCCGAAGTGTGCGCAGATGACGGCCCGCGTCTGTTTGTCTGTGCGACCTGTGTGCGAAGTGGTAAGATCCGTGTGTTTACCGGAGATGAAATTTCTACAGACGCCATTCTGGCTTCGGCGTGTTTGCCGACCCTGTTCAAGGCGGTCGAAATCTATGATCCTGAAACCGAGCGGACCGAGGCGTATTGGGACGGTGGCTATACAGGGAACCCGGCGCTTTATCCGTTGTTTGCTGACGATCTGCCTGACGACGTGGTGATCGTGAACATCAACCCGCTGGAGCGCGATGAAGTGCCTGTCACGCCGCAGCAGATCCAGAACCGGATTAATGAAATTAGTTTCAACTCATCTCTGTTTCGCGAACTCAGGGCGATCAGTTTTGTGCAGCGGTTGCTGAAAGAGGGCAAACTTAAAGCCGGTGAAATGAGCCGTGTTTTGGTGCACATGATTGCGGATAACGAACTGATGAACAGCTTGTCTGTTGCAACCAAGACTGTCCCCAATCCGGTTATCCTGCACAAGCTCAAGCAGGCCGGGCGCGACGCGGCAGATGGATTTCTTGCGAAACACAAAGACGATCTGGGCCAGAACAGCACAGTAGATCTGCCTGCGATGTTTGGCTGATCATTCAGGCGGTTGGGTCGGGTCTTTTTCGTTGGGGTAAACCAGACCAGCCGAAATCACCAGTTTCGCTGCGTCTTCGATGCTCATATCCAGCAAGATTACGTCTTCGGCCGGAAAGAACAGGAGGAAGCCAGAGGTCGGGTTGGGCGTGGTCGGCACAAAGACGCTGAGCAATTCGCCCCCGGTTTCGGCCCGTTGGCTGACCTCGCCGCGCGCGCTTGTCGAAACAAAACCGATAGCCCAGATGCCCCGGCGTGGATACTGAATCAGGCAGGCTTTTTCAAAGGACCGCTCGGTCTGCGCAAAGACCGTTTCCGAGATCTGCTTGATCCCGGAATAAACCGACCGCACGACGGGCATCCGGTCGACCAGGCTTTCGGCGAAATGGATCAGCGAGCGGCCCAGAATGCCTTTGGCGATCCACCCGACGATGATTGTGAAGATCAGGAAGATCACCACACCCACACCGCGCAGGTTGATGCCCACATATTGTTCTGGTTGGAATTGTTGTGGAACCAGCGGCAGAACGGCGCTGTCGATCCAGCCGACCACCGACCAGATCAGCCAGACGGTTAACCAGACAGGTGCAATAACGACGATGCCGGTCAGAAAGGAGCCGCGCAGCCGTGAAAGCAGGCCGGGGCGGCGATGGGGCTCTTCGTCGAAAGGTGTGTTCATTGCAGGTCCGAGTGGGCAGTTCCGAATGGTTTCCGGGGTTTAGGTAGTCAATCCGTCGCTTTGGTACAATAGGGCTGCGTCAACCCTGCTGCACCAGCGACTGCGCGATTTTGGCGGCCAGGCGTGCGTTGTTGCGGACCAGCGCGATATTGGCCGTTAACGAACGGCCTTCGGTTTTCTCAAAAATGCGTTGCAGCAGATAGGGCGTCACGGCTTTGCCGGTGATGCGGTGGGCATCCGCGTCGGCTTGAGCCTCGGCGATGATCGGGGCCAGTTCCCCGGCCGCTATCTGATCGGCGGCAGGGATCGGGTTGGCAACCAGCTGTCCGCCGGGCAGACCCAGCACACGCCGGGTGGCATGGGCTTTGGCGATGGCTTCGGCACTGTCCATACGCAGAGGCGCGGAAAAAGGTGATTTGGCCGACCAAAATGCAGGGAACTCATCTTGCCTATACGCGATGACCGGCACGCCCAAAGTCTCTAGCACTTCAAGCGTTTTGGCGAGGTCCAGGATAGCTTTGGCCCCGGCAGCAACCACTGTGACCGGCGTATGGCCCAGCTCGTGCAGGTCAGCAGAAATGTCGAACGTTGTCTCTGCGCCCTGATGCACACCACCGATGCCGCCAGTGGCAAAGACCTCTATCCCGGCGTATTGCGCGGCGATCATTGTGGCGGCGACGGTTGTGGCCCCGGTGCCTCCGGTCGAAATGCAGGCCGCCATGTCTGCGCGCGAGATTTTGGCGACACCCTGTGCCTGTCCCAGCCATTGCAGTTGCTCGGGTTCCAGCCCCACGTGCAGTTTACCTGCAATCACCGCCATGGTTGCCGGAACTGCGCCCGCATCACGAATGTCCTGTTCGACCTGAGCCGCAACTTCGACGTTTTGCGGGTAGGGCATTCCATGGGTGATGATGGTGCTTTCCAGCGCAACGATGGGTTGGCCTGCGTCTTTGGCGGCGCGGACCTCAGCTGAGTATTGGATTTCGATCACAGTGGGGTTTCTCCGGAAACATAGGTTGCAGCGGCGTGCAGAGCGCGGGTCAGGGCCTCGTCACTCGATGCGCCGCCGGATTCTGAGGCGATATGGGCCGCCATGAAGGTATCCCCGGCACCGGTCACTCGGGTGACCAGAACGGACGGGGGTGTTTGAGTTAGAATCTCGTCGGAACTGCCTACGGTGGCTGAGTTTCCGCCGTCAGTCACCAGCACGCGTAGCGCACCGCGATCCAGCAGACCCTTGGCAGCGGATTCGGAGTCAGTGAATTCACGTTGGCACAAGATGCCGGCCTCTTCGAGGTTCACGTAAAGTGTGGCGCGGGCGTGCTTGAGGAAGGGTAGCAGCCTTTCCGCTTTGCCGGGCGAGGCCGGGGCCACGCGCAGGTCGGCGCGGGCAAAGGCGGGGCTTTGAGCAATTTCTTCCAACAGGTCCAGCGTCAGGTTGCCATCCAGCGCGATGGGTCCTTCAAAGGGCGTGTTCTCATAGCCCAGTGGTCCATGCATCAAAGGGCGCAGGATCTTTGCACCCGCAGCCTCCAGCGAGTGCGCGTCAGCAATTGCGGCGATCAACCCGTTTGCGCCTTCTACGGCCATATAGCGATCGGTCGGCAAATCCTGAGAGCGATAGATGTGATCCGTGACCATGCCCAGCCGCGAACAGGCGTGGACAAGCTCATCACCCTCGGGATCGCGACCAATTGCGGTGAGCAAAGTAGGGGTCATACCAAAGCGCACGAGTGTCATGGCGATGTTCATCGCAACGCCGCCGGGCAACCGGGTGATGCGCCCCGGCACGTCCGAACCTTGTCGCATAGCGCTTGCTGATCGTCCGATCACGTCCCACAGGACCGAACCGATACATAGTATATTGGCGTTCTGAGTCATGAGGATGTCATGCCGCAGCGGTGATGCCCGTGCAAGTCAGAACGTAACCGCTGTCAGATATTCCCTAACCCCCCGGCATTTACGCCTTTTACGCTTGCGAACAGAGACCTGCACGGGAACAATTGACCACAATGATTGGTGATTTGTTTCTTTTACCGGAGAGTTTCTTATGAACGGCCGTGTATTTCGGGCCATCCTTCGTGTCTTTGCCCTCATTATTTTTAGCTGTTTGGTCTTTGCGTTCCTTTCTTCAAGCGCGGGGCGGGCGCAATCTGAACAACCTACGGTGATTGATTTCTGGATCGCCGATGAAAAGCTGTTCCTTGAGGTTGGATTGAATGCTGAAGCACTGTTGCTTGGGTTTGATCCAACACGGCATGAAGTTCTTTCCGGGGATCCGCAGTATCTGGCTCTGCGGCAGACGACGTCATCGGAACTGGAACCAAAGATCAGAGCGTTTGTTGAAACGTGGGTGCAGGACGTCGAAGTTCAGGTTCCCGAGCGTTTGAAACTGACTTTGGAACGCGTGCTTGTCCTTGAAGGCGGTGGTAAAGAAGAAGCGCGTGTTACCAAACTGCTGCTAACAGCACCTTTTCCGGATCAAGCTTCGAACCTGAAAATGCGCTGGCCGGTTGATGGCGGGCCGATTGTGCTGCGGCAGCAGGGCGTTGCGGCGCCCTATACCAGTTACTTGGCGGCCGGTGAAACCAGCCCTCTCATACCATTGCGCGGAGGGGCATCCTTGACGCCGCAACAGACACTAAAGACGTTTTTTGCGTTGGGGATCGAGTACGTCATAAACGCTCCGTTCACACCGTGCTTGCTTGCCCTGGTCCTTGTGTTTCTGTCTTTGTCCTTGCGAGCAGTCGTGGCGCAGGTGGTGTTTCTGTCAGTTGGCGTGTTCGTTGGGCTTGGCTTGGCTGTCTACGACGTGTTGAACGTGCCGACCTATGTCGGTTTACATGCGCCGACGGCGTTTGTCATCGGGCTGGCGTTGTGGAACCTCGTGGCACGACGGTTGCAGGTCGCGCGGCTGTTGACCGTGTTTGCTGGCGGAACAGTGTTTGGATTGGCGTTGGCAAGGGCTCTTCGGGCTATCGGCGTGCCGCCGGACCATCAGCTTCCAGCGATGTTGGGGTTTGGGGCTGGGGTTGTGGTGCCGCTGGTTTTGGCTGCCTCGGCTGCGTTTGGACTGGCGCTATTGTTTGCTGGCCGTTCGCACAGGACCCGCGGCCGGATTGCAGTTCTGGCCTCAATCCTGATTGCAGGGCTCGGGGTGTATTGGCTAGCCGAGCCTTGGATGTTGGGGTGATGCCCGGTTAGGACATCGCTGCTGTTAGAGTGTTCAGCGTGCCAAGCGGATCGTCGCTGTTCCAGATTTCGTCCCCAATGCCGAAGAAATCGGTGCAGGGGGCCAGGTCGCGGATCAGGTCGGGCGTTAGTCCACCTTCGGCCACAACCGGAACTTCGATCATCTCGGACCACCACTGGAACAAATCCCTTTCGGCACGCGTGCCATCGCCCAAAGCGGTGGTGCCAACAGGACCGAAGGCTACATAATCGGCACCGTTTTCACCAGCAGTCATACCGTCATGGCTGGAGGCACCGCAGAAACTACCGACAATTGCATCTGTGCCCAATTCCTTGCGCACAGCCCTGACGGACCGAGCCGCGTCGTCCAAATGCACACCGTCCAGACCAAGACGCTGGGCCAGCAGCACGTGGTTCGAAATAACGATGGCCACATCACGCGCGTGGGCAACCTCGCGGCAGGCATCCGCCGCACGGGAAAGGGTGTCTTCGTCGTTTCCGGCCAGCGCCAGACGAATGCAGGCGATATCGGCACCGTCCAATACCGTTGCCAGCTTGTTTGTGAAGGTGCTCAACTCGATGGTCGGAGGCGTGATCAGGTAAATCTGCGGCTGCTCGGGGGTGTCCATGGGCGCGTCCTTCGGCTTTTGGTCTTTGGCGCGGTTTAGCGGATTGCGGCGGGGAAGCAAACTTTTTAGCCCGCCAAGCAGGTATTTGGAAACAGAAGAAGAGGATCGGGTTGCCCTGTTGACGCCGTCGGATTAGAGCGGGCGGAACTTTTCGGAGACAGCCATGCCCAGCGATACATCTCAGCCCTCTTTCGTGCTCGTGCGCCCGCAGATGGGCGAAAACATCGGCGCCGCTGCACGCGCGATGTGGAATTTCGGTCTGGACCGTATGCGCATTGTGGCCCCGCGCGACGGCTGGCCGAACCCCAAAGCCGTGGCCATGTCCAGCGGGGCAGGGCGGTTGCTGGATGAGGCGCAATTGTTCGACGATCTGGCAGGTTCGCTGGCCGACAGCACGTTTGTCTTCGCGACCACCGCCCGGCAACGTGGATTGACCAAGCCGGTCTACAGCCCAGAACGTGCGATGCAGATCGCGGCTGAGAAAGTCGCAGCAGGAGAGAAAGTCGCCGTGCTGTTCGGTCCTGAACGCGCAGGGCTTGAGAATGAAGACATTGCAAAGGCCAACGCGATCATATCGGTTCCGGTGAACCCGGAATACGCCTCGCTGAACCTGGGGCAGTGCGTGTTGCTGACCGCCTATGAGTGGATGCGCCAGACCGGAGACGTGATGCACGAGACCACCGATCTGGGCAAGGGCGACTGGGCCACAGGGATCGAAGTGGAAAAACTGGTCGAGCATTACGAGGATCGTCTGGAAGAGGCCGGGTTCTTCTATCCCCCTGAAAAAGCAGAGGGTATGAAAGTTAATCTGCGAAATCTGTGGTCGCGGATGCGGATGACGCGGGCTGATGTGCAGATGCTGCATGGAATCATGCGGCAGATGGTCCGCTGGAAAGACAAAAGCTGAGGCTGGACCTATCTTCCACCAAGCCCTAGCTTGCGACAAAATCAGGACGTGAGGACAGCATGAGCGGTAAGCGCAGCATCTTCGAAGAGGTCTCGGACACCGAAAAACAACAAGCCGTGCAACCGGGAATGATCGACCGGGGACGCGGCGGCGCGCGGCAGGCAATCCGCGTTTGGTTGATGATCCTGTTTGCTTTGGTTGTTGTGATGATCGCAGTTGGTGGCTTGACGCGCCTGACTGACAGCGGTCTTTCGATCACGGAATGGCGCCCGATCACCGGAGCCATCCCGCCGATGAATGAGGCCGACTGGCAGGCGGAATTCGACAAATACAAGCAGATCGACCAGTGGCGCATTCAAAACCAATGGATGGAGTTGAATGATTTCAAGTTCATCTACTGGTGGGAATGGGGCCATCGTCAACTGGGCCGCGTGATCGGACTTGTCTGGGCCCTCGGGTTCTTTGGTTTCTTAGCTGCACGTAAAATTCCAACCGGCTGGACCGGTAAGCTGTTGATTCCGGGCCTTTTAGGCGGTGTTCAAGGTGCGGTCGGATGGTGGATGGTCGCCTCGGGCGTGACGCAGGGTGAGGGCATGACCGCCGTTGCCAGTTATCGTCTGGCCACACATTTGGGTCTGGCTTTTGTGATCCTGGGCTTCTTGGCGTGGTACATCTTTGAACTTGGCCGCGAAGAACGCGACCTGATGCAGGCGCGCCGCGCGAAAGAGGCCAAACTGTTCTCGCTGTCCACCGGTCTGATGCATTTCGCCTTTTTACAAATACTCATCGGCGCGCTGGTTGCTGGGATTGACGCCGGGCGGTCTTACACCGACTGGCCCTTGATCGGCGGGCAAGTATTCCCACCCGATGCCACAGCGCTGGAGCCAACGTGGCGGAATTTCTTTGAAAGTCCCGGATTGGTGCAATTCATCCACCGCTGTGCGGGATATCTGCTGTTCATCTTTGCTTTCGTCGTCTGGCGTCGTGGCGGCACCAGCGCACATCCACAGACACGTTTTGCCTTCAACGCCGCCTTTGCTGCGCTGGCATTGCAGGTTGTCGTCGGCATCGTGACTGTTGTCTACGGTGCGCCCTGGCAGATCGCTATCTTCCATCAGTTCATGGCCGTTGTCGTCTGGACCCTAATCCTGCGCGCCCGGTTCTTGACCGCTTATCCCATCGCAACATCCCTGCGCGGAGTATGATCCTATGACCGCTTTCAACGAGCTTATGGCCTTTCAGCGTGAAACCTCGGCTTTGGGCCAGATTGCCGGGCGGTTGGGTTGGGATCAGGAAACCGTCATGCCACGCGGGGCGGCGCCGCAGCGTGCCGAAGAAATGGCCGCGATTGAGGCCGTTCTTCACGCGCGAAAATCTGACCCACGCGTGGCTGAGTGGCTGGAACAGGCGGCACCTCAGGATGAGGTCGGTAAAGCGCAAATTCGTGAAATCCGCCGCGCGTATGAACGCGCCGTGAAAGTGCCAGCCGATCTGGCAACGACCATTGCCCGTGTCACGTCCGCCGCACAGGGAACTTGGGCACAGGCCCGGGCGGATGAAGACGTTTCCGCGTTCCTTCCGGTTTTGGAAGAAGTGGTCTCACTCAAGCGTCAGGAGGGTGAGGCATTGGCGCAGGGCGGTGACGTCTATGACGCGATGGTCGAGGATTATGAGCCCTATACAACCGGCGCACAAATTGCGGCCATTTTTGATGAAATGCGCCCACGTCTGGTGGCTTTGCGTACCGCCGTATTGGATCGGCCGGAACCGGCAGCTCTGAATGGTAGCTTTGATGAGCAAACCCAGATGCGCCTGACGCAAAAACTGGCGACAACATTTGGATATGATCTGAATAACGGCCGGGTGGACAAGGCGGTGCATCCGTTTAGCTCGGGCAGCGGTTTGGACGTGCGTATCACCACGCGCACCAGCGAAACGGATCCCTTTAATTGCTTCTATTCCACCATTCACGAGGTCGGCCACGCCGCGTATGAGCAGGGTATCGACAAAGCCTATTTGCTGACCCCGCTTGGGTCCGGTGTGTCAATGGGCGTACACGAAAGCCAAAGCCGGATCTATGAAAACCAACTTGGCCGCTCACGCGCCTTTACCGGTTGGCTGTTCACCCAAATGACTGAGGCTTTTGGTGATTTCGGCATTGCCAATGCAGATGCGTTTTATGCGACTGTCAACCGAGTTCATAATGGCTATATCCGGACCGAGGCGGATGAAGTGCAATACAACCTACACATCATGCTGCGTTTTGATCTGGAACGCGCCCTGATGGCCGGAGACTTGCAGGTGAGCGACCTCGAATCCGCGTGGAACGATCGGTTCAAGACAGATTTTGGCTACGCGGTCGACAAACCTTCGAATGGCTGTTTGCAGGATGTGCACTGGTCCGTTGGGCTGTTCGGCTACTTCCCGACCTACTCCTTGGGCAACGTTTATGCCGGATGCCTTTATCAGGCTTTGCGTGCAGCCGTACCGGGGCTGGATACCCAACTTTCCGAGGGTGATACTTCGGGCGCTACGGGCTGGTTGCGGGATCAGGTTCAGCAGCATGGCGGGCTTTATGCACCGCGAGACGTCATCGCACGTGCCAGCGGCGTAGAGCCGGGGCCGGAGCCATTGCTTTCCTATCTGGAAGAAAAGTTCGGAACATTATACGGGCTCTGAGCTGAACATACGTTTTCCGGCCTGTTTTCACCAAGACAGGACCTCCCGAGTGACGCTGCGGGGAAAGGGCGGTTTTTGACCGTGATTCACTGTAGATTCACTGATCCACAGATGATTGCAGTTGGTAATGTCGATACAGCGCAAGTGTCATCAGATTGCGGCCTAATACGTGCGGCATCCACTAAGGTGGTCTTTACGCATGTTTGGCCTTTACAAGATAGCCTAGAGTTTATGTTTGGGATTGAAATAATTGTATCCCAAAAGGCTTAAATACCCTCATTCTACCCCACCGTTGCAGTATTGGTAACGATGCCGAGGGTCTTCCCTTCAAATGAGGTGAAAAGGTGGTCAAATTGTGGTTGCGTTGCTAGTTGTACTCAGGTCTGTGCAGCACTTCCTTAGGAGTGCGAATTCGTAAAAAGTGATTGAAGGGTAGGGGTTAAACACATGGCGTTGAAATGTAACGTGGCTGCGATTGCCTTAGTCGGGGTATTGGCTGGTAGTGCTGCCTCGGCATTGAGTGTGACAGCTATTTCACCCTCTTGGCAGAACGTGAATCCGACGACGGGTATTACTGAAAGCAGCTCTGGTTCAACGATCTCGCTGCGTTGGGGCGGTGGCAGTAACCCGAGTGGTTATGATTTCACGCCGACGGGTACACCAATTTTGAACCTTTCGCCGGACACAGCTTTTGACCTGGGACAGTTCACCCATCTCAACTTCCCGATTCCAGGAGAGGTTCTGAGTTCGGTAGATCTTGTCGTTGATCTGCAGATCGGCGGCGGACCTTTGGTATCATCAACCTTTTCACTGACCCATAATGAGACCTTAAACCGACCGGCAAATTGTCCTCAGGATGCAACGCCCTGCAACGATATTGTGACCATTGCCAACTCACTCGGTTCCCAGAACTTCACCTATGGTGGACAGAACTTTGTGTTTTCGGTGCTTGGCTTTTCACAGGACGGTGGGAACACAATTTCCACTGGTTTCAGTACGGTTGAAGGGGCGCAGAACCACGCAACGCTTTATGGTCAGTATACAGTCGCTCCTGTTCCGCTGCCTGCTGCCGGGTGGCTTCTGCTTGGTGGTATCGGTGGGCTGTTTGCATACGGGCGCCGCCAAAAGCGCAACGCCGCCTAGTTAAGGTATTCCTGCCGCAAGTTCGTCAGTGCGGCAGAGGTTTATTAAAAACGCAAAAAACCCGAGGTCAGCGGACCTCGGGTTTTTCTATTTTAACGGTTTGGAATGATTACTCTTCTGTCTCGTCCTCGCCCTGATCGGCGATCCAGGCAACGCTGACAACTTCTTCGCCCTTGCCAGTGTTGAAGACCCGTACACCACCCGCACTGCGGGACCGGAAGGAAATCCCCTCGACCGGGACACGGATCGACTGACCTTTGGACGTGGCCAGCATGATCTGGTCGTCGATCTCGACCGGGAAGGATGCCACAAGCTCACCGCCGCGCATCGCCTTGTCCATGGCTGCCACGCCCATACCACCGCGTCCGCGGACGGGGTAGTCGTGGCTGGAGCTTAGTTTGCCTGCGCCGCCGGTGGTGATGGTCAGGATCAAGTTTTCCGAGGCAGACATTTCGGCATAGCGTTCCTGTGTGATCGAACCTGGCGCTGCTTCATCTTCATCCGTCTCACCATCGTCGGCAATGCCTGCCACGGCGCGGCGTCGCTTAAGGTAGGCCGCACGCTCATCAGCTTCGGCCTCAAAGTGACGGATCACCGACATCGACACCACGCGGTCGCCATTGGTCAGCTTAATGCCACGCACCCCGGTGGACTCGCGCGAGTTGAACACGCGAACATCGGTGGTGCGGAAGCGGATCGCGCGGCCCGAATTGGTGACCAGCATCACATCTTCGTCTTCCGAACAGATGCGGGCATTCACCAGCTCCACGCCTTCGGGCAGTTTCATCGCGATCTTGCCGTTGCGGCGCACATTGGTGAAGTCCGACAGACGGTTGCGGCGCACGTCGCCCGCGCTTGTGGCGAAGACGATTTGCAGGTTCTCCCACTCTTCATCCGGCACGTCCACGGGCATGATAGCGGCGATGGACACACCGGTCGGGATCGGCAGGATGTTGACGATCGCCTTGCCCTTGCCGGTCCGGCTGGACTGCGGCAAGCGCCAGGTCTTGAGCTTGTAGACCATCCCTTCGGTGGTGAAGAACAATAGTTGGGTATGCGTGTTCGCCACAAAGAGGTTGGTAACGACGTCCTCTTCCTTGGTCTGCATCCCCGACAGGCCCTTGCCGCCACGTTTCTGCGCGCGGAAGTCGGCCAGCGGCGTGCGTTTGATGTAACCGCCCGAAGTGACGGTCACGACCATGTCTTCGCGCTCGATCAGGTCTTCGTCTTCCATATCGCCGGACCAGTCGACGATCTCGGTACGGCGGTCTACAGCGAATTGTTCACGAACACTTCGCAGCTCATCTGCGATGATGCCCATGATGCGCTCGCGCGAGGACAGAATATCCAGATATTCCTTGATCTTGGCAGCCAGGTCTTCCAACTCGTCCGTGACCTCTTTGACACCCAATTGGGTCAGGCGTTGTAGGCGCAGTTCCAGGATGGCACGGGCCTGAACTTCGGTCAGGTTATAGGTGCCATCGTCATTCATCTTGGACAAAGGATCGTCGATCAGGCGCAGATAGCCTTCGATCTCGGATGCCGGCCAACGGCGGGTCATCAGTTTTTCGCGCGCTTCGGCGGCGTCTGCCGAGGATCGGATCGTGGCAACCACCTCGTCCACGTTCGACACGGCCACGGCCAGACCACACAGGATGTGGCTGCGCTCTCGCGCTTTGCGCAGGTCGTACGCGGTGCGACGTGCCACAACATCTTCGCGGAAGTCGATGAAGGACGTCAGGAATCGGCGCAGGGTCAGCTGCTCGGGTCGGCCTCCATTCAAGGCCAGCATGTTGCAGCCGAACGAGGTCTGCATCGGCGAGAAGCGGAACAGTTGGTTCAGGACCACCTCGGGCGTCGCATCGCGCTTCAGTTCGACCACGACCCGTACGCCATTGCGGTCGGATTCGTCCTGCACGTGACTGACGCCTTCTATCCGTTTCTCGCGCACCGCTTCGGCGATCTTTTCGATCATCGAGGCCTTGTTTACCTGATACGGGATCTCATCCACGACAATCGCATAGCGATCCTTGCGGATTTCTTCGACACGGGTCTTGGCGCGGATGATGACGCTGCCGCGACCTTCCAGATAGGCTTTGCGCGCACCAGATCGGCCCAGCATGACGCCACCCGTTGGGAAATCGGGGCCGGGGACATATTCAATCAACTGCTCTGAGGTCAGGTCAGGATCGTCGATCAGGGCCAGAGTCGCATCGACGACTTCGCCAAGGTTGTGCGGCGGAATATTGGTCGCCATACCCACAGCGATACCACCGGCGCCATTGACCAGCATATTCGGGAAACGCGCGGGCAGAACGGTTGGTTCTTTGTCCTTTCCGTCGTAGTTGTCCTGAAAATCGACCGTCTCTTTTTCGATATCAGCCAGCAGGGACGCGGCAGGTTTGTCCATGCGTACTTCGGTATAGCGCATCGCCGCTGGGTTATCGCCGTCCATCGAGCCAAAGTTGCCCTGACCATCCAGCAAAGGCAGCGACATCGAGAAATCCTGCGCCATTCGTACCAGCGCGTCATAGATAGCTGAGTCACCGTGCGGGTGGTATTTACCCATTACGTCGCCAACCGGACGCGCCGATTTGCGATAGGCTTTGTCGTGGGTATTCCCCGTCTCGTGCATGGCGTACAGAATACGCCGATGCACCGGCTTCAGCCCGTCGCGCAAATCCGGGATCGCGCGGGATACGATGACCGACATGGCATAGTCCAGATAGGACGTGCGCATTTCGGATTCGATGGAGACCGTCGGGCCGTCATAAACTGGGCGCTCTGGCGGGGTTTCGTCCATGTTTTCAGGAATTTCTGGCGTATCGCTCACGTAAACTGCCCGATCTTTGGCTTGGGTCTATATCTTGTGGATGCACCTTATCAGACCCGGCACATAAGGTGCAAGCAAGCAGCGCATTGAGCGCGAAAAACCACGGTAACGTCCCGGTAACATATTGTTATCCAAGAATTAGAAGGTTTCTGTGCTAGCCTGAAGAGACCTTGCAACAAACCGGAGGTCCGCATGAAGCCAAGCGAAACCGAATTGATGCTTAAAGGGTACGGTCTGACAACGGCAGAATTCTTCTATCATATGCCCGACTATATCCACGTCTTGAACACGTTCATCTGGCAGGACTACGACCTTGCGCCGGATCATCCGAAACTGTTCGAATTCATCGATTTCTGGCAGCGAGAGATCGAAGGGCCGCTGCATTCCGTCAAGTTTACCCATCGCAAAATGATCGCACCGGGCGAGTGGCGCAACATGGTGGGTGAGTTCCGAGTGAACTAAGCAGATGTGAAAGTCTGACCGAGCATCGAAATACCCGTTCTCATTTAGAGCAAGTCGGGTATGGTGGCAGCCAATTCGTTGGAGCCACAGGATAAAAAACGATGAAACGAGCGGTACTTTTTACTGCAATGCTGAGCCTGAGTGGCCCTGTATTTGCCGAAGGCGTTCTGGGCAAGATTAAGAAAGGTGCTGAAAACACCGCAGATGCGATCGGTCGTGGCGCGGAAAGCGTCGGTGACACAATCAGCAAAGGCGCTGAGGCCGTCGATGAAACCATCAATTCCACGTCGGATCTGCTGTCCAACGAAGCAACGCCGGAAGAAACGCGTGCCAAGCTGGACGTAATGGCAGGAGAGATCCTTGATCAGTTGCTTGCCGAAAACCCCGAAGCGCAGTCACTCTATGACGTCAGTGCAGGTTATGCAGCCTTCGACTCGCGCAAGATTTCGGTCTTTCCGGTGTCGGCAGGGTATGGGCGCGGTGTGGCCGTTTCAAAAGACACCGGGCAGCACACCTATATGAACATGGGCACGGGTGGTGTAGGTGCGGCCATCGGCATCGGCGGCTTTGAGGCCAAGTTTGTGATCCTGTTCGAAACCCCGGCTGACCTGGAACACTTCATAACCCATGGCTATGACGCAACGGCTGAAACTGGTGCCATGTATGGTGAAGAGAAAACAGGTGAAACCGTGCGTTTTACCGACGGGCGCTCTTTCTTTGTGCTCAGCAAAAAAGGTTGGCGCGTGTCAGCAGGTGCATCCGGCACAAAGTTCTGGAAATCGCCCGAACTGAACTGATCACCCCGAGCAGCTGGCACCGCCCAGAACGCAAAACTTGGCGCAATGAGGGTGGTTGAGGTGAACATCCGCCTCGGCTTCGGCCAGGCTGTGCCCCATCTCGAATTCTGGTTCGTAAGGCAGCAACGTGCAGGCCAGAACGGCAGGGCGATCCGCACCTTTGCGTTTGACCACCATGCGCGAACTTGCGCACATCACCGCATTTGGGGATTTGTCTAGAATTCCCCAGCAGGCGGTTGTGATTTCAGGCACTTCCACGGTCTCGTCCATCTCGGGGAACAAAACGGTCTGCGCCGGATCGTTGGGGTCGATGTTAAAGCGATGCTGGGCGAAGAACGCAGCATAGCCCGCGCGGCTTTCTGCATCCGTGTCCCCCCAAACCGTTCTGCCTGCGATCGCCATGTTGAAGCCGTGATCGCGCAACCATTCCATTCCGGCAACGGTTTTGTCGAAACTGCCTTTGCCACGCTCTTCATCGTGCAGGTCGGGGCGGTGGTGATCGACCGAGATGCGCAGGGTCAGTTTGTCGTTGTATTTGTTCTGCAACTCCAACAAGCCTTCGCGCATCTTGCGGCGCATCATCGGGGCCATCGCATTGGTCAGAATCAAGACCTCATATCCACGGTCCAGCGCGGCACGTGTCATCTCGATCATCTCGGGGTTCATAAAGGGTTCGCCGCCGGTAAAGCCGATCTCGCGCACGGGCCAGTTGCGCTCTTTAATTTGATCCAGATAGTCACGAACCTCATCAGCGGTCAGATAAACCAAAGCGTCATTGGTCGGGCTGCTGGCGATGTAACAGTTCACGCATTCGATGTTGCACAGCGTACCTGTGTTAAACCAAAGCGTATCTGGCTGGGTCAGTGAAACTGTTGCGCGGGTCTGCCCGTCTGCCGTCTCCAATTTGTTTTGAAACTTGCCGATATTGGCGAGCTGTGGGGCGTTGTCTTTCATTCCCGCATCCGGTTTTTTTGAAGTCGTCGGTTTGAACTAGCGTGTTGTTTGGGATTTGGTAAGGGTGACGCGACGGTTCTGACAGAGTTTTGATGAGCTTTGTGTTTTCAGATTTGATTGCGCTAACATTGGACATGCCGAAAGGGGCGGGGTAAGGACAGCTTATGGTTTCACGCGTCATCCCAGTTGATCCTTTTGATCTGATCATTTTCGGCGGTACCGGCGATCTTGCGCAGCGCAAAATCCTGCCTGCACTTTTCCGTCGGTTCTGTGCGGGGCAATGGCATGAGGATGCTAATATTCTTGCCGCAGCCCGGGCGAACCATACTGCGGAAGAATTTCGTGAGATGGTTGCCGATGCATTGCGCCAACACGCGCCGAAGCGGGTGCAGGACAGCCGGGCGCTGACGCGGTTTTTGCAGCGCGTCGATTACGTGTCGCTGGATGCCATGACTGCAGAAGGCTGGGATGTTCTGGGCGAAAAGCTGTCGCCGGACCGCATAAGGGCGTTTTATTTCTCTGTCGGTCCAGGTTTGTTCGGCCCGTTGGCCGAGCGGGTCAGGGCGCATAATCTGGCGACGGACGACACCCGCATCGTGGTGGAAAAACCGTTTGGCCATGATCTGGACAGTGCGCGGGCCCTGAATGCCACGCTGGCTGCGCATTTCGACGAGAGCCAGATTTACCGGATCGATCATTATCTGGGTAAGGAAACCGTGCAGAACCTTATGGCTGTGCGCTTTGGCAACATGCTGTTCGAACCCTTGTGGAACAGCCAATATGTCGACCACATCCAAATCACGGTTGCGGAAACCGTTGGGATTTCCGGGCGCGAGGAGTATTACGAGCGCGCAGGTGCAATGCGAGACATGGTGCAGAACCACCTGATGCAATTACTCTGCCTGATCGCGATGGAACCTCCGGCCAAATTTGATCCTGACGCAGTGCGCGACGAGAAACTCAAGGTAATCCGAGCGCTTGACCAGGTAGAGCCCCATCACATTGTGCGCGGCCAGTTCGCTGCAGGGCCAGATGGGCCGGGATACAGGGACTGCGTTGGCAATCCGCGCTCAACCACCGAAAGCTACGTGGCGTTGAAGGCCCACATCAGCAACTGGCGGTGGGCTGGTACGCCATTCTATCTGCGCACGGGTAAGCGGTTGGTGGCGCGGTCTTCGGTGATCAATGTCATGTTCAAGGACGCGCCGCATTCGATCTTCGGGGAAGAAGCCGGACGGCACGCCAATGCATTGTCGATCCGTTTGCAACCCAATGAAGGGATCACCTTGAAGGTGACGATCAAGGAACCGGGGCCGGGTGGGATGCGTCTGGTCGATGTCCCACTGGACATGAGCTTTGCCGAAGCGTTGGGACCAGAAAATCAGGATCCGCCGGATGCTTATGAACGGTTGGTGATGGATGTGATCCGGGGCAACCAGACGCTGTTCATGCGCGGGGACGAGGTCGAGGCCGCCTGGGCCTGGACCGATCCGATCATCGCTGGCTGGCTGGCGCGCGGCGACGTGCCGAAACCTTATGACAGCGGCAGCACAGGGCCGGGCGACGCCGAGCTGCTGATGAAAAGAGACGGTCGCCGTTGGCAAGGAATCAAGCCATGAATATTCTGGAATATGCAGACCGAGAAATGCTGGCCATCGACGTAGCCAATACCTTGGCGGGTGATCTGGAAGCTGCACTGCTACATCATGAGACAGTCGCATTGGCCGTTCCCGGTGGGACAACGCCGGGGCCAGTGTTTGACAGTCTTTGTGCGGCTGATCTGGCGTGGGACCGTGTGCGTGTTCTGCCCACTGATGAACGCTGTGTACCTGCCGACCACGAGCGTTCGAACGAGCGCTTGATCCGTGAAAGACTGCTGACCAACCGAGCTTCTGCCGCGCATTACATCCCGCTTTATGTGCCTGGTGCGGAACCAGAGGCGGCATTGCCTGAAATTGAATCCCTGATCGCGCCAGTGTTGCCGTTGTCGGTTCTGGTGCTTGGGATGGGTGACGACATGCATACGGCTTCGTTGTTTCCGGGGATGGAAGGGTTGGCGGAAGCGCTGGACAGCAATGCGCCAACGCTGGCTGTTGCGCGTACAGAGGTGCAACCCGAAGCGCGCATTTCGCTGACAGCGCCGATTTTGGACGGCGCGCTGTCAAAGCACCTGATCATCTACGGTCAGGCAAAGCGCGATGCTTTGGAAAAGGCCATGTCGCTGCCACCTGAAGAAGCACCAATCGCCGCAGTGCTGAGCGGTATGACTGTCCATTGGTCGGAGTAAACACATGCAACTGGACGCTTTGAAGGCATTGGCAGACGCGGACCGCCGTATCTTGGACCTGTTTGAGGCAGACGCGAACAGGGCCGAGGCTTTTTCGGCTTCGGCCGGGGATATGCTTTTTGATTACTCCAAGACGCAGATCGACGAAAACGTGCGCGCGGGGCTGATCCAACTGTGCGAGGACGCCGGTCTTGCGGCGCGGCGCGATGCGATGTTTGCGGGCGAAAAGATCAACGAAACTGAAGGGCGCGCGGTGCTGCACACGGCCTTGCGCAATCTGGAGGGTGGGCCGGTCGAAGTCGATGGTCAGGACGTCATGCCCGAGGTTCTGGACACGTTGCAACGGATGCGGGTCTTTGCCGAGGAAGTGCGCGGCGGTGCGATTGCGGGGGCAGGGGGAAGCTTTACCGATGTGGTCAATATTGGCATCGGTGGGTCTGATCTTGGTCCTGTCATGGCCACTCACGCGCTGGCTCCGTATCATGACGGGCCGCGCCTGCATTACGTCTCGAACGTGGATGGTGCGCATATCGCTGACACGTTGCGTCAGTTGGATCCGACGCGGACTTTGGTGATTGTCGCCTCGAAAACCTTCACCACCATTGAGACAATGACCAATGCGCGCACGGCCCGCGCCTGGATGTCCGAAGGCGGAGGCGATCCATCCCGGCAGTTTGCCGCCGTATCCAGCGCATTGGACAAGACGCAGGCGTTTGGCATCCCCGAAGCGCATGTGTTCGGTTTCGCTGATTGGGTCGGAGGGCGCTATTCGGTTTGGGGGCCAGTGGGCCTGCCGGTCATGATCGCTGTCGGCTCAAACGCGTTTGATGCGTTTTTGCGCGGTGGGCAGGCGATGGATCTGCATTTTCGCTCGGCGGATTGGGCCGAGAACATGCCCGTCATGCTGGCGCTGGTAGGTATCTGGCATCGTCAGGTTCTGGGCCACAGCAGCCGCGCCGTGCTGCCCTATGATCAGCGGCTGTTGCGGCTGCCCGCCTATTTCCAACAGTTGGAAATGGAATCGAACGGCAAATCAGTAGCCATGGATGGGTCTTCGCTGACTGTTCCTTCGGGTCCTGTGGTCTGGGGTGAGCCAGGTACAAATGGTCAGCACGCGTTCTACCAATTGATTCATCAAGGCACGGATGTCATCCCTTGCGAGTTCATGGTTGCCGCCGAAGGGCACGAACCCGAGCTGACCCATCATCACCGCCTGCTTTTGGCCAATTGTCTGGCGCAGTCCGAAGCCCTGATGCGCGGCCGGTCACTGGACGAAGCGCGGGACCGTATGGCGGCAAAAGGGCTGACAGATGCGGAACTGGAGCGACAGGCGCGGCATCGGGTTTTCCCCGGCAATCGTCCGTCCACCACTCTGATTTATCCGAAACTCACACCATTCGTACTGGGTCAGATCGTTGCCCTGTATGAGCACCGGGTGTTTGTCGAAGGTGTGCTGTTGGGTATCAACTCTTTCGACCAATGGGGGGTAGAGCTGGGTAAGGAGCTGGCCACGTCGCTTGGCCCCATTGTGGACGGTGAAGAGAGCGCCCAAGGCAAGGACGCATCCACCGCTGCGCTGGTCGCCTATGCGTTGAAACATCGGGATTGACGTCTGAAAACGCAACGCGCTTCACTGGAGCGTTGCATTCTTTTATTGTCAGACAATTAAATGCTTGGCAGGGTTCCATCCTAGGAAACGACTGGATTGACGCAATGGGGCCTGCTCCTAGCTGTTAATGTCAGATGGATAAGGCAGGGGTCATTTAAGACGCCGCCAATGACGGGAGGATGTCCATGCTGGGACAGATGATGACGCAGCCTTTGCTGATTTCGTCACTGATTGATCACGCAGAGCGCTACCATGGCCAGACCAGTATTGTCTCGGTCGAGACAGATGGAACGGTCACCAAAACCAACTGGGCCGAGATTGCGGTGAACGCCCGACGCCTGGCATCGGCGTTGACTGGACTGGGATTGGAACCGCAAGACAGGATCGGGACTCTGGCTTGGAACAACCGGCGGCATCTGGAGATATACTACGCGACGTCAGGCTCTGGCTTTGTTTGCCATACGGTCAATCCGCGCCTGTTCCCCGAGCAAATGACCTACATCATCAATCACGCTCAGGATCGTGTGCTGTTCTTTGATGCAACTTTCATTCCGCTTGTGGCTGCACTGCATAGTGCGCTTACAGAGGTCAGGCACTTTGTCTTGATGGGGCCGCGCAATGAAGAGGCAGCGTCACAGATCCCTGATCTCAAATTCTACGACGAACTGATCGAAACAGGAGACGCCGGGTTCGTATGGCCTGATTTGGATGAAAACACCGCATCAAGCTTGTGTTACACCTCTGGCACGACGGGCAATCCGAAGGGCGTGTTGTATTCCCATAGGTCTACGTTGCTGCACAGCTTCGCGTCGAACACAAAAGATGTGATCGGGTATTCGGCGATGGACGTCGTCATGCCTGTTGTGCCGATGTTCCACGTCAACGCTTGGGGGTCGCCCTATGCCTGTGCCATGTCAGGATCACGACTTGTGTTGCCCGGGCCGGATTTGCACGGAGAAGCATTGGTCAACCTGATCGACACTTATGGAGTGACGCTGGCCATGGGGGTGCCCACCATTTGGCAAGGTCTGCTGGCCCATGCCGCCAAATGCGGGACCGAGTTGAAAAGCCTGGATCGAACAGTGATTGGCGGGGCAGCCTGCCCGCCCTCGATGATCGAAACCTTCCGCGAAAACTATGGCGTCGACACGGTTCACGCCTGGGGCATGAGCGAGATGAGCCCTCTGGGTACAGCAAACTACCCTCTGGCCAAACACATGCAGTTGCCGTCGGAAGAACAGCACGCAGTCCGTCTGAGCCAGGGTAGACCGCCCTTTGGGGTCGAGCTGAAAATCGTCGATGATGATGGCAATGACCTGCCACATGACGGCGAAACGCAAGGCGATCTGATGGTGCGGGGGCATTGGGTTCTGGACAGCTACTTTTTGTTGCAGGATCAGCAGCTTCTGCAAGACGGCTGGTTTGCCACTGGGGATGTCGCCACGCTGGACCCGGATGGCTACATGACCATCCGTGACAGATCCAAAGATATCATCAAATCCGGTGGCGAATGGATCAGTTCGGTCGAGCTTGAAAATATCGCGGTCGCGAATCCCAAGCTTGCAACTGCCGCTGTTGTGGGCGTGCCGCACCCGAAATGGGATGAAAGGCCCTTGCTGGTCGCTGTGAAGGCTGAAGGTGAAGACCCAAGCGAAGACGAATTGCTGCGTTTCTTTGAAGGCAAGATTGCCAAGTGGCAGATCCCGGACAAAGTGGTCTTTGTCGATGCACTTCCGCTGAACGCAACGGGGAAGGTCCTTAAACGCAACCTGCGCACGGATTTCGAAGACGCCCTGAAGGGCTGAAAAAAGTTTTAAGTAAGAATGGCTCCGGCGGTAGGGATCGAACCTACGACCAATTGATTAACAGTCAACTGCTCTACCGCTGAGCTACGCCGGAACGGTTCGCGCCGTATAGCAATCGAATTACCGGTCGTCCAGAGGGTGTATGAGTTTTTTCAGTGATTTCTAGTGATGCGTTTGCCTGCCGTTACAACCGGCTTTTTCAGAGTTGAATTGGATGGATTTGGTTCCGGTGGCGGGGTTGGTTGAGCGACGTTGTTTTGCCCGCCATTGGGATTTCCAACGCGAAGATCTTGACCAGAGGTGCCCGGCGCTGTGGCCGTATTTCAATAGAGCATCCGGGCTGTTTTACGCAGACACCTGAGGCGGTCTTGTTGTTTTCAACAAGGTGTGCTTGGTTGAAATGATTAAGGAAAATCAGAAATTAAGTGTTGCACATATCATGAATCAGCCAATCAAGGGATCAAACAAATCCAAGGATAGCGAAACTGGAATGACGCCTGAGAGCGCCGAATTGCAAAAGGGTCAAGAACCCGAAAATTCTACCTTTGATCTGGAGTTCAGCTTCGAGTTGGATCGCGCAAAACTTGAAACGGCCAAGCAGCAATTGCACGATTCTATGAAGCGATCTTCCGACTTTGTTGGCGCTTTGGTGCGGCTGGGAATATTGGCGACCCTCGCGGCATTTATCCATGCCCGAAGTCAAGAGTATCCCAGCGATGCTTTCTATGGGCAAAGCTTGTTCGTTTTTTCTGTTTTTCACTTGGCTTGTTTTGGCTCTGAAAACCACTGGCTATGTGGTTTTCGAGATAATGGCGTTAAAAGTTACAGTATTTCAGTGGTTTGACTCGAAAATAAACAGCGTAGAAGAAAGTAATCCGAACAAGCCTAGCCACAATTTTAAGGTTCAGTTGTTGAAAGGAACACTTATCGGAAGCGCTGTACTGTTTTGGTTGGTTGCTTTCAGCGCCCTGATCACTTTGATCTATGGAGTGGCTATCAGTGCATTTTATGAAATTCCGGAGTTTGTAAAAAATCGGTGAAGCTTTCCAAATGGACTTGGAAGAATATCCAGTTCCTTTCCAAGCAAAATCTGATGTGGCGTTAGTTGGCGGGGCGGTCAGTCAGATCTTTGAAAGCAGTTATTCCAAGTTCAAAATCAATCCGAGCCGATCAACAATCAACCGATAGTTGCCGAGGCACGCGCCATCAACGGAAGCCAATGATATGACTGACTTGATATAACTTGGGTGTTTGAGTTGGTGATCACTTGTTGGCTCCGGCGGTAGGGATCGAACCTACGACCAATTGATTAACAGTCAACTGCTCTACCGCTGAGCTACGCCGGAACTGAGGCGCGTATAGCAACCCGGATTTCCGGCGTCCAGAGGGGAAGCGCGCGAAGCGCAAAAATTTTTCTAGGTTTCAGCCGATGCGATGAAACTTGGCTGTGACAGACATTTCTCCGCGTGGGAGAACTTTGTTTTTTCCAAACAGATCAACAAGGTGCGCAAAGACGTTCCGCTCGGCAGCAGGTAATAGGGCAGTGGGTGTGTCGGTATAGATACGCTCGGCCAGTTGTCGGGCTGTGCCGTCTGCCTGTTCCAATGCAGACAGAATCTGAGCCTCGCGGGTTAGCCGATGCTGGATCAACCAGTCCAGACGCTCGGCGGGGTTTGTAATTGGTGCCCCGTGCCCTGCGTGGAATACCGACCAGCTCCGGGCACGCAGGCGGCGGCAGGCCGCCATGAAATCCGTCAAATCTCCGTCCGGGGGTGAGACTAACGAACTGGCCCAACCCATCACGTGGTCTGCCGTGAAACAGGTGTTCTGCCAGCCCAGAGCGATGTGATTTCCCAGATGGCCGGGGGTGTGAATGACCTCCAACTGCCAACCGTCACCAGCAATGACCTCACCGTCTTCGACTTCCACATCCGGGCGAAACGCCGAGTCGATACCTTCGCCACCTCCGGTCATACCTTGCGCGACCAAATCGGTCATGACGTCGCTTCGTCCCGCCTCTGGCCCGCCAAAGGCATAGATCGGAGCGCCTGACCTTTGTGATAGGGGCGCAGCAAGGGGGGAATGATCCAGATGCGTGTGCGTCACGACAATATGGCTTATCTTTTGCCCCGGCTTCAAAGCATCGAGAATCGCGTTCAGATGCGCCTCGTTTTCAGGGCCGGGGTCGATCACAGCGATGTCTCGATCCCCAAGCAAATAAGTGTTGGTACCACGGTAAGTCATGGGCGACGGATTCGGGGCCAGAATGCGCCACAGCCCCGGTTGCAGATCGACCGCAATACCTGCGGTTGGATTGAAATCGTCAGGTGCCTGCATTCTGCGCTCTTCCTCTTATCCGGGCGGCCCGCTAGGTTTAGCCCATGTCTTCGCAATGGCTCAAACCCTATCTGCCTCGCAGCCTTTACGCCCGCGCCGCCTTGATTCTGGTTTTGCCGGTGATCGTGTTGCTGCTTGTGGTGGGCATTGCGTTTATTCAGAAACACCTGGAAGACGTCACCGGGCAGATGACAAGCGCCGCCTCGCGCGAAGTGACCCTGATCACCACGATGATCGCAGATGCTGAAACCCAGCAAGAGGCTGTGGCCGCGATGCGCCCCGATTTGCAAGCCCTTGAAATGCAGGCGCGTTTTCTGGGCGTGAACGAAGAACCGATGATAGGGGCGCGGCGTTGGTATGATTTCATTGCACCGCAAGTTCAGGCTGACCTTCAGGCGAATTTGCCCGATCTGGTTGCCGTTGCTCTGCCAACCAGCCGCGAGGCGCGGGTCTATATGCAAACGCACCTTGGCGTGTTGCAACTGACCTTTGATCGGCGCAGGTTGTCACCGGTTGCGCCGCACCAGTTGATCGTGACGATGGTGTTTTTCGCGGTGATCATGACCACGATTTCCTTTCTTTACATGCGCAACCAATTGCGGCCGATCACGCGATTGGCCGATGCTGCGCAGGCGTTTGGTCGGGGGCGGGTCGTGCCGTACACCCCCGGTGGTGCAATCGAAGTACGCGCGGCCGGGAATGCGTTCCTGGACATGCGCGCCCGGATCGAACGTCAGATCGAACAACGAACCTTGATGCTTTCTGGTGTCAGCCATGACCTGCGCACGCCGCTGACCCGTCTGAAGCTCGGACTGTCCATGCTGCCCGAGGATGAGGCCGCACCTTTGCAGCAGGACGTGACAGAAATGCAGTCTTTGCTGGACGCTTTTCTGGATTTCACACGTGGCGCTGCGGAAGGGTCCCCCGAGGAGGTGCAGCCCGACGTGTTTATTCGCCAGATCGTCGAGGATGCTAAGCGCGCCGGGCATCAGGCCGATTTAATTGGGGTTGAGGGGCAGGGGACAGTTATGTTGCGCCCCATGGCCATTCGCAGGGCCGTTGAGAACCTGATCGGAAATGCGGTGCGCTATGGATCACGTGCTGACGTGAGCTTGACGCTGAATCCCAAGTCTATGCGTATCCGTGTCGAAGATGATGGTCCTGGTATTCCGGTCGAGGAACGCACCGAAGCGGTCAAGCCTTTCACCCGACTTGACCCTGCGCGCAATCAGAACAAAGGCAGCGGCGTAGGGCTGGGATTGGCGATCGTGGCGGATATTGCCCGTGCTCATGGTGGAACCTTGCGGCTGGCAAAAAGCGAGCGTTTGGGCGGGCTTTGTGCGGATATAATAATCGGTCGGTAGCCAAAATTCTCTTGCTAATTAAATGCATGCAATTTTGTGATTTTGTATAAGCATGTCATTCTAACCCCAGTTTTCAAACGACGTGGGGTTCAGAGAAAATGATTAAAGCAGCTCTTAGCAATATTGAGAAAGTCGTTGTTACTGTCACTTCATTGTTTGCGCTAGTTCCGATCACGCAATTCGCACGGGAAGCCGAAGATCGAAAATTCGAACGCATGGCAAGCTTCATTGCGCTTGGCGATACCTGCAGCAATTGGATGCAGGAAGAAGTGATTCAGGGGATGGCGTTTGAGCTGAAGCACTTTGTCCAGGAAGACGCAGACGAGTTCGCACCTATTCCGGTTCAGGTCCGAGCAAACCAGGTGATCTATTGCTCATATGTTCTGGATTACTTCCAGGCTGAGTTTGCAAAAGTCTATGGTCCACCAGATCCGGATCAGGAATACTACGAACCAACTGCGGATGAATACTTGGCCATGCTGTATGACGCCTCACATTGGTCCGTACCGATCGATTTTAAAGACTACCTTGTGACCGTCAGAAACCTGCCAAATTCGGCTGGGACACATACGTTCTACGAAACACAAAGCCCTTGGTGGCTGGCTGACAGCGTAGAAGAGTTTCTGGAGTATTAATTCCACCGGTCTAAAGAGCTTTGGCATGTTCTACGTTTTGTATCCCGGTGCAAACAGGTCAGACATTTCGACTTCGCTGGGTTCGGCACGCCAATTGGCCCAAGGGCGAAACGTTTATCTTTTCTGTCAAAGCGTTAGGCGGTTATTTGGTAGGCCCGGCAGGACTTGAACCCGCAACCAAAGCGTTATGAGCGCTCTGCTCTAACCAATTGAGCTACAGGCCCGCCACGGCGTCTTGCCTATCACGGTGAACGCCCGCGTCAAGCCTGACCGTTGCAACATGTTGCACAATCGACTAACCCGCCCGCAAAGCATTCATGAGGGACCGACCATGACAGCGGGTAAGAACGGAATCACCTATGCCGATGCAGGCGTGGATATTGACGCGGGCAACGCTCTGGTCGATCGGATCAAGCCCGCCGCCAAGCGGACCAACCGCCCCGGCGTGATGAGCGGGCTGGGTGGCTTTGGTGCGTTGTTCGACCTGAAAGCCGCCGGGTATCAGAACCCGATTCTGGTGGGCGCAACCGACGGCGTGGGCACCAAACTTCGGATTGCAATTGATACCGGCGTTGTGGATGGGGTCGGCATCGATCTGGTGGCCATGTGCGTCAATGACCTGATCTGTCAGGGGGCCGAGCCGCTGTTCTTCCTGGACTATTTTGCGACCGGCAAGCTGGACACCGACACGGCAGCTCGGATCATCGAAGGCATTGCCGAGGGTTGCGCGCAATCCGGTTGTGCGCTGATCGGGGGCGAGACGGCTGAGATGCCGGGCATGTATCCCGATGGTGACTTTGATCTGGCTGGTTTCTCGGTTGGTGCTATGGAACGTGGTGCGGATTTGCCCTCGGGTGTTCAGTCGGGTGACGTACTGCTGGGTCTGGCCTCGAACGGTGTGCATTCCAACGGCTATTCTCTGGTACGCAAACTGGTCGAACTGTCAGGGCTGGGTTGGGACGCGCCGTCGCCCTTCGGTGAAGGATCGCTGGGTGAGGCTCTGCTGACGCCCACGCGTCTGTATGTCAAACCAGCATTGGCTGCGGTCCGCGCCGGTGGCGTTCACGCGCTGGCCCATATCACAGGCGGTGGTCTGACCGAAAACCTGCCGCGTGTGTTGCCCGAGGGGTTGGGGGCCGAGATCGATCTGGACAGCTGGCAATTGCCACCCGTCTTCAGCTGGATGGCGGAAACCGGTGGCATCTTCGAAGCCGAAATGCTCAAGACCTTCAACTGCGGCATCGGCCTGATTGTCGTGTGCCAGGCAGACAAGGCGGATACGTTGTCGATCTTGCTGTCCGACGCAGGTGAAACAGTCGCGCGGATCGGCACCGTAACCGAGACGCCCGGTGTTGCCTATTCGGGCAAATTGCTGTGAGCCACAAGCGCGTCGCGATCCTGATTTCCGGCGGTGGGTCGAACATGGTGTCGCTGGTCGACAGTATGACCGGCGATCATCCGGCGCGGCCTTGTTTGGTGCTGTCCAACGATGCACAGGCAGGCGGGCTGAAAAAAGCTGCGGACCGTGGCATTCCGACCGCAGTGGTTGATCACCGCCCGTTCAAGGGGGACCGCGCCGCGTTTGAGGCCGAGCTTTTGAAGCCCTTGCAAGAGGCACAGCCGGACATTGTATGCCTAGCAGGTTTCATGCGCGTGCTGACGGGGGATTTTGTGTCCAGGTTTCGGGGGCGGATGCTGAACATCCACCCCTCTTTGCTGCCGAAATACAAAGGTTTACACACCCATGCCCGCGCCATTGAGGCGGGTGACTCCGAACATGGCTGCTCGGTTCATGAAGTCACTGCGGCGCTGGATGATGGCCCGATTTTGGGGCAGGCGAAGGTACCTGTTGAGCAGGGCGACACCCCGGATTCACTGGCTGCGCGAGTGCTGGTTCAGGAGCATGTGCTCTACCCCGAAGTGTTGCGCCGTTACGCAGAAGGCAACAGGTCGCCCGTCCTGTTGCCCTGAACCCGCTCTGGGTGATTTACACCCGCCCGATAATCGGCCTATGGTCGACGGTAACGCTCGGGACGTAGAAAAACGGGCAGTCACAAAAACCAAGAGCGATACTAGTACGGCGCATGAAAACCCTGACGACGACGCAAGAGCTGGCCAACTTCTGTAAGGCCGCTGCAGGCTATCCTTATATCACAGTCGACACCGAATTCCTGCGTGAGAGGACGTATTACTCCAAACTCTGCCTCGTGCAATTGGCGGTTCCTTCCGAAGACGAAGACAGCGCGGTTTTGGTGGATCCGCTTGCTGATGATCTTTCGCTGGAACCGCTTTATGAGCTGTTCAGCAATGAAGACGTGGTAAAGGTTTTCCATGCTGCCCGTCAGGATCTGGAGATCTTCTGGGTCGAGGCTGGGGTGTTTCCTAACCCTCTGTTTGACACACAAGTCGCGGCAATGGTTTGCGGCTTTGGTGAACAGGTGGGTTACGAGACATTAGTGCGCAAGATCTGCAAGCAGGGAGTCGACAAGACTTCTCGGTTCACGGACTGGTCTCGGCGTCCGTTGACAGACGCGCAGAAAACCTATGCGTTGGCTGATGTCACCCATCTTCGCAAGATTTACGAACACCTGGCGGCTGAACTTGAAAAGACCAAGCGCAGCCATTGGGTAGGGGAAGAACTGCGCACGCTGACGCAGCCTGCCACCTATGACATTCGTCCGGAAGAGGCATGGAAACGGGTCAAGACGCGGACAAATTCGGCCAAGTTTCTGGCTGTGGTGCGGGAACTGGCCCAGTTTCGCGAAGCTTACGCGCAGGAAAACAACGTTCCTCGGAACCGGGTTTTCAAGGACGATGCGCTGATTGAACTGGCGTCAACCAAACCCAAAACGCCCTCGGATCTGGGCGGATCGCGTCTATTGCTGCGCGAGGCACGAAAGGGTGCGATTGCCGAAGGTATTTTGGCCGCGGTAAAACGTGGGGTGAATTGCCCTGCGGATAAGCTGCCTAAGGTCGACACGTCGCGGGACAAGCTGAAGGTCAACCCGGCATTGGCCGACTTGCTGCGCGTTCTTCTAAAATCCAAAACAGAAAGTTCCGGCGTAGCTGCCAAACTGATCGCCACAAGCTCTGAACTGGATCAGATCGCCGCCGGCGAGCGCGACTTGCCCGCCATGGCAGGCTGGCGGTTTGAAGTCTTTGGTGAAGACGCGCTGAAACTTTGTGAAGGCAAGATCGCGCTGGCCGCCAAGGGGCAGGCCGTCAAAGTGGTCTCGCTTTAGCGGCGCTTAGCGTCGCCGCGATTCCAACGCGTTCTGCTGCCCGACCACGCGAACCAGTCGAATACCTTCAAGATCCTGACGGCTGACGTTGACTGCGTCCGACACCATGCGGGTACGTTCGGACCCTTGCAGTGTTTGTGCGCTGGGATAGTTCACCAGGAACTCAAATTCCATTGTGCCGTTCTTCTCGTTTTCTTCCGAGTTCACACGAACCAGGCGCGCATTGTAGGCACCCTGACGGACGGCCGTTCCCGTAGCATAAATGATCGCTCCGGTGGGAGTGGCATCGATGCGCAGTTCGTCTATCTGACCGATCCGAATGCTGGAGTCCGCGATATTCGGGCGCGAAAACAGGCCCGTGCCTTGTCTTTGCTGAGGCACCAAAGCATCAGCTGCGTTAGGGTCCGGCGGTGTTTCAGTTTTAACCGATCTGCTGGAGCCAAACCAATTCGACGGGTTCACCCGAGAATCACGCCAGCCGCTGCATGCAGTCAGGGTCAGCGTGGCGATGATAAGAACGGACAGAGATTTTTGCATAGACCCACAGCTTTTCACACGAATTCAAGCAATGGGTTAGCGCAATTTCCTCGCCTTGAAAAGCCACTGCAGGGCTGGACAGAAGGTGGTCGTCGGCATAGGTCACTGGTGGTATTGCAATCAAAAGGATCGCCGCGCCATGGCCACGCCCGCCTTTGAGGACATTGTCGAAGATTTCGAGTTTCTGGAGGACTGGGAAGACCGGTATCGCCATGTCATCGAACAGGGCAAGGCGATGGATCCGCTGGATGACGCGTTCAAAGTTCCTGCCACCAAAGTAAATGGGTGTGCCAGTCAGGTTTGGCTGCATCCCATGATCGAAGGGGGCGTGTTCAAATTTGACGGCGACAGCGACGCACTGATCGTGCGGGGGCTGATTGCCGTCCTGCGGTCTTTGTACAATGGATTGCCCGTGGCAGAAGTGCCCAAGGTCGATGCCGGGGCTGAACTGGCGCGTTTGGGATTAAATGATCATCTGTCGGCACAGCGATCAAACGGCCTGCGCGCCATGATCGAACGCATACGGCAGGTGGCCCAGGAAAACGCGTAAGGTCAGGTCGGACGGTTTGCCCAATCTGTCAAAGTGGTTTCCAGATCGCCATAGCCGGTGAAACGGCGTTCGAACTCTAACCCCATACGGTCCGCACATTCACGGGCGCGCGCGGTCAGGTCCGGGTTATCGATCTGGGCCTGATAGATCAGCTTTGTGTAGTTGCCAAAATACATGTCACGCAGCTCTGGGTGACGATCCAGCCCCAAGGGCTTCCAGACGAAAGCGTCGAATTGCCGGGCTAAAAAGTCTGTCAGATAGAAGGCCGTGGTCTCATCTTCGCCGCGCGCCTCAAAGGCTTGGTTGCCTTCGAAGAACGAGTAACAATGGGGACCTTTCACCATTTCGACCCCAAGTTTTTCGCAGGCTTGTTGTAAAAGGCCGCCGGTTCCACAGTCAGCGTAGACCACATAGATTTTGTCGAATTTGTCCCGGTGTTTGGCCACAGCATCTTCTACGGCCTGCGTGATCCGTTCCGGGTGAACATGCAGAATCGCGGGCAGACACGTTAATTCCATATGGTCCCAGTGATTACGTGTTTTGATATCCAGAATCTCTCGGGCCAAAGCCCCGCAAGCGATCAGAAGGATACGGCCCGACTCGGCGCTGGAATAGCCTTTGGTTGTCAGACTGGCATCATCGGGCAGGGCGTCTTTTTGCATGGTGTGGCGTCCTTTGAATCTGTTCTTAGAAGAAGATGAATATCAATGATGAGCAAGCCTTGTTCCGACCTCTGAAGGCAGGCTGCCGACGTCCTCAGTTTGCTTTTGTAGCCTGAGGTTTGTGCCGACGGCTTCTTGAAAAAAGTCGCTTCCTAGTGTTCCAGATTTTCATGTCATTGGTTTGAAACGAAAAAGGGCCGCCCAGATCAGGCAGCCCTTTGAGTGAAATTTCAGTCGGTTTAGCCAGCCAGTTGGTTGTGCTTGCGGCCTACAAAGTCCTTCGCAGTTTCCACAGCAACAGCCGCGTCACGGCAGTAAGCGTCTGCGCCGATGGCTTTGCCAAACTCTTCGTTCAGCGGGGCACCGCCAACCAGAACGATATAGTCGTCACGCACACCTTGTTCGACCAGGGTGTCGATGACCACTTTCATATAAGGCATTGTGGTGGTCAGCAGGGCGGACATGCCCAGAATGTCGGGCTGCTCGGTTTCCAGTGCTTCCAGGTAGTTTTCGACCGGGTTGTTGATACCGATATCGACAACTTCAAACCCAGCGCCTTCCATCATCATCGACACAAGGTTCTTGCCGATGTCGTGAATGTCGCCCTTGACGGTGCCGATCACCATCTTGCCAACGCGCGGTGCGCCGGTTTCGGCCAGCAGTGGCTTCAGGATCGCCATACCGCCCTTCATGGCGTTGGCGGCCAGCAGAACTTCGGGCACGAACAGGATGCCGTCGCGGAAGTCATGGCCCACAATGGTCATGCCACCGACCAGAGCTTTGGTCAGAATGTCATAAGGGGTCCATCCACGCTCCAGCAGGATGTTGGTTCCTTCTTCGATCTCTTCTTTCAGACCATCGTAGAGATCGTCGAACATCTGCTCGACAAGTTCGTCGTCGTTCAGTTCGGACAGGATGATGTCTTCTTCGTCGGACATGGGGTATTCCCTGTGCTGGGCGGGCCATCGGCCCGTGGTGGCATTTTTTCCGTTTTGGCCAAATCGTCGCATTCTGACTGTGACGATTGCGACGTCGGTCGTTTCGGGACCGACCTATATGTCAAAAAAACGCGCGGCTCGAATGAAAAATCTGCATGATTATCGTGCACTCCGTTTGATCGCTCCTATTTGGACTGACGCATGGATGACTTGCGCAGGGCTTGCGCCAGTCGTATGTTTCGGAAGAGAACATAAAGCGAACAAATTGCTGAAGTGAATGCTGTGCCCACCGTAAAAGCCAGAGGAACACGTACAAACACCGCCGGACGGTTCGAGCGCTTCGCCACCGTCGTTGTCGATGACGGATGGGACAGTGACGAAACCTTACCGCTGCTGCGCACCGAAACACGGGATGAGGTGGCGCGCAGTGCGATTACGTATAATCGGTCTCCGGATTTGCCGTTTGACCGTTCCATCAATCCGTATCGGGGGTGCGAACATGGCTGTGTCTATTGTTTTGCCCGGCCCAGTCATGCCTATCTGGGTCTGTCCGCCGGGCTGGATTTCGAAACCCGCCTGACGGCGCGTCCCAACATGAGCTGTGTTCTGCGCAAAGAATTGTCGTCCAAGTCTTATAAGGTCGCGCCGCTGGCTATAGGAACAAACACGGATCCGTATCAGCCGATCGAGAAAGATCGCCTGATTACAAGGTCCTGCCTTAAGGTGTTGCACGAGTTCAACCATCCGGTTGCAATTGTCACCAAGGGCGCTTTGATCGAGCGGGATCTGGACATTCTATCTGAAATGGCCAGCCGTGGATTGGTGCGCGTCGGGATCTCGCTGACCAGTTTGGATCCCGCTTTGTCGCGTCGGATGGAACCTCGTGCACCGTCACCGCAGCGGCGTCTGCGCATGATCCGCACACTGACCGAGGCCGGGGTTCCGGTCCGTGTGATGACATCTCCGATTGTGCCCGGCCTGACGGATCATGAACTAGAGAACCTGCTTGAGGCGGGGCAGGAGGCCGGAGCAGATGCCGCCAGTTGGATCATGTTGCGATTGCCACGTGAGGTGTCGCAGCTGTGGCAGGATTGGCTGGCCGGACACCAACCGGCACGGGCAGAAAAAGTGATGTCCAAGCTGCGCGACATGCACGGGGGGCGGGATTATGACCCGCGTTGGGGTCACAGAATGCGGGGCGAGGGCGAATACGCCGGGATCATTGCCCAAAGGTTTTCGAAAGCCTGCAAACGGTTGGGGCTTTCCGTTAAATCTGCGTCCCTACGTTGCGATCTGTTTGCTGTTCCACCTCAACCGGGTGACCAAATGAGTTTGTTCTGAAGCCCAAATAGCACATTTGGTTTGGCCGATGGTTTTTGCTGCGAAAGCAACGGGTTGTGCAAGTGCGTAGTGTTCGATGAAAAAAGGCCCCGTTAAAACGGGGCCATAAAAACGTTTGGAAGTTTGATGTATCAGCGGTTTTCGATATCCACGTAGTCCCGCAGCGTTTCGCCCAGATACAACTGGCGCGGACGCCCGATCTTGTTCTGAGGATCGGCAATCATCTCCTTCCACTGGCTGACCCAGCCCACGGTGCGCGAAAGGGCAAAGATCGGCGTGAACATGGAGGTCGGGAAGCCCATCGCCTCGAGGATGATGCCCGAATAGAAGTCCACGTTCGGGAACAGTTTCTTCTCGGCGAAATACGGATCTTCCAGCGCTTCGCGCTCCAGTTCCTTTGCAACCTGCAGTTTCGGGTTGTTTTCAACGCCCAACAGATCCAGCACTTCGTCGGCCGATTGCTTCATCACTTTGGCGCGCGGGTCAAAGTTCTTATAGACACGGTGACCAAAGCCCATCAGGCGGAACGGATCGTTCTTGTCTTTGGCGCGCGCGATGTATTCGGGGATACGATCCACAGTGCCGATCTCTTCCAGCATCTCCAGGCATGCCTGGTTCGCACCGCCGTGCGCCGGACCCCAAAGGCAAGCGATACCTGCGGCAATACAGGCGAACGGGTTCGCGCCAGAAGACGAAGCCAGACGCACGGTCGAGGTCGAAGCGTTCTGCTCGTGATCGGCGTGCAGGGTAAAGATACGGTCCATCGCGCGGCTGAGGATCGGGTTCACCTCATATTCTTCGGCGGGAACGCTGAAACACATGCGCAGGAAGTTGGACGCATAGTCCAGATCGTTGCGCGGATACACGAAGGGCTGACCGGTGTGATACTTATAGGCCCAGGCCGCAATCGTCGGCATCTTGGCGATCAGGCGATGCGATGCGATTTCACGTTGCTGCGGGTCCGAAATGTCGGTCGAGTCGTGATAGAAGGCCGACATTGCACCGACAACACCGACCATAATGGCCATCGGGTGCGCGTCGCGGCGGAAACCGCGATAGAAATACTGCATCTGCTCGTGCAGCATGGTGTGACGGGTGATCGTTGTTTCGAACTTCTCCAGATCTTTTGCGGCTGGCAATTCTCCGTAGAGCAGCAAATAGCAAACCTCGAGGAAGTGCGATTTCTCGGCCAGTTGGTCGATCGGATAGCCCCGGTGCAGCAGCTCGCCTTTTTCGCCGTCGATATAGGTGATGGTGCTGTCGCAGCTGGCGGTCGATGTAAAGCCCGGGTCATAGGTGAAGACCCCAGCCTGTCCGTAAAGCTTACGAATATCGACAACATCAGGCCCGGCGGTAGGGGAATGAACTGGCAACTCGTATTCTTTGCCGTGAACAGTCAGAGTGGCTGTTTTGTTGCTGTCAGTCATAGTTGTCCCTTCTTCATTCATGCGCACGCCGGACAGACCGCCAGCGATACGGGCAACGACTGCGCGCGGACGCGCAATCCGGGTGTTAGCGGAGCAGCGTTACCCGTTTATGAAGATTGGGTTTATTTCGCTGCCTCAGAAAGCCGCGCCAGGGTTTCATCCCGCCCCAGCACCAGCATCATGTCAAAAACCGAAGGTGTGACGGCCCGACCTGCCAGCGCAGCCCGTAGCGGACCTGCCAGCTTGCCGAACTTGAGCTCCTTTGACTCGGCAAAGGAATTCAGGGCCTCCTCCAGTTCGTTCCGGGACCAGCTAACATTTTGCAGCTGCGGCGTCAATTCCGACAGTATACCATCGGATACAGATGCCAGCGCCTTTGCGGCCTTTTCATCCGGAACAATTGGGCGCTGGGTCAGTGCAAAATGCGCTTTTTCAAGGAGTTCCGGGAAAGTACGCGCCCGATCCTTGAGGCAATACATCGCACGTTCCAGATCACCAGATTGTGTCGGAGTGAGAGCAGGAAGGTCTGCTGCCGCGAGGTAATCCTCAATTTCTTGCCGCAATGCAGCATTGTCTGAGATTGCAATATGCTGCCCGCAGAGATTTTCCAGCTTTTTCAGATCGAAACGGGCCGGGCTTTTGCCGATTCCGTCCAGATCGAACCAGTCTTTTGCCTGCGCATCCGTGAAGAATTCGTCATCACCGTGACTCCAGCCCAAACGCGCCAGGTAATTGCGCATTCCAGCCGCGGGATAGCCCATGGCCTGATATTCCTGCGCGCCCAGTGCGCCATGACGTTTCGACAATTTCTTGCCGTCGGGTCCGTGAATCAGCGGGATATGTGCCCAGACCGGAACGTCCCAGCCCATTGCCTCATAGATCATCATCTGACGCGCGGCGTTATTCAGGTGATCGTCGCCGCGAATAACGTGGGTGACGCCCATGTCGTGATCGTCGACCACCACCGCCAGCATGTAGACGGGTGTGCCGTCCGAACGCAGCAGGATCATATCGTCCAGCTGGTCATTGCGGATGGTGACATCGCCTTGAACCTGATCGCGGATCACTGTCGCACCGTCTTGTGGCGCTTTGATGCGAATGACAAATGGCGCATCGGGATGTGTTGCCGGATCAGCGTCGCGCCACGGGCTGCGGAACAGGGTCGATTTACCCTCGGCTCGTGCCTGTTCGCGGAAGGCAGCAATTTCTTCCTGTGTCGAGAAGCACTTGTAAGCCTTGCCTTCGGCCAGCAATTGATGCGCAACCTCGGCGTGGCGGGCCGCCCCTTCGAACTGGCTGATTACGTCGCCGTCATGGTCCAGACCCAGCCATGCCATACCCTGCAGGATTGCGGCGGTTGCTTCGGGGGTCGAGCGTTCACGGTCGGTGTCTTCAATCCGCAACAGGAATTTGCCGCCACGACCCCGAGCATAGAGCCAATTGAACAGCGCGGTGCGTGCGCCACCGATGTGCAGAAAACCGGTGGGTGAAGGGGCAAAGCGGGTGACGACCTGGTCGGACATGATGGGGATTAACCTTTTGGTAACCGTATCTGGCATAGTTTGTCGCCTGTCTAACGAGCCCGAAGGACGGGGGCAACCATGCGTGTTCTTGCACGGGTCGAGGCCGCGCTGCTGTGCCAAACGGGGTATCTGTTCCCGTGGACGCCGGTCTTGCTTGCGACCGGGATCGGTCTGTATTTTAGCATTCGGGCTGAGCCTGAATTGCTGGACTATGCTGGTCTGGCCGGCCTTTGCGCGGTTCTCATCACTGTGCGCCGCTGGCTTGCGCCGGGGGTGGGTTCGTTGGCCATCGGGGGGGCGCTGATCGCTGCTGGTTTCTGCCTGGCAGGTGCTCGCGCCCATATGGTGGCAGAGCCGGTTCTGTCATGGCGATATTATGGCCCCATCGAGGGGAGGGTCGTCGCCATGGACCGGTCTGCCTCGGATGCGTTGCGGTTGACGCTTGATCAGGTACGCATAGGGGACGTACCGCAGGAGCGAAGGCCGCAGCGCGTCCGTCTTTCCGTTCATGCCTCAACCGGACCTATTGCACCGGGGCAGAGGATTATGACGACGGCGCATCTGTCTCCGCCACAGGGGCCGGTGGAACCCGGTGGGTTCGATTTTCGCCGCCATGCCTGGTTCCAGAGTTTAGGCGCGGTGGGGTACACACGCGTCCGTGTTCTGACCATCGCACCAGCCTCGGCCGGGATCGAGGGCGTTCGGGTAACCGCCATCCGCATGGCCATATCGAGGCGCGTGAAAGAGATACTTCCGGGCGAAGTCGGCGGTTTTGCTGCCGCTGTGACCACAGGTGATCGCAGTGGTATGGGGCAAGATACGTTATCGTCGCTGCGCGCTTCGAACCTAGCGCATCTGCTGGCGATCTCGGGATTGCATATGGGGCTGCTGACGGGCTTTGTGTTTGTGGCCTGTCGAGTTGGTTTGTCGCTGTTTCCGCCGCTTGCACTGCGGTTGCCTGTTCGAAAGGTGGCTGCGGTATGTGCATTGGTTGCGGCGACTATCTATCTGATGCTCTCTGGCGGTAACTTTGCAACCGAGCGCGCGTTTGTCATGGTCACGGTCATGTTGGGCGCGGTGCTAATTGACCGCCGGGCGATCTCGCTGCGCGCTGTGGCGGTTGCGGCGGTGATCGTTCTGCTCCTCAGACCGGAATCGCTCCTGAGCCCAGGGTTCCAGATGTCATTTGCGGCCACAACTGCTCTGGTCGCCGTGTTCGGAGCGCTGCGCGAAGTCGGCCCTATGCCCGGACCAAAATGGCTTAAACCAGTGGTTGGCGTGCTCATGTCTTCGGCCATTGCCGGGCTTGCGACGGCTCCGATTGGTGCAGCGCATTTCAACACCATGTCGCACTATGGCCTTTTGGCGAACCTGCTTTCAGTTCCGGTCATGGGTTTGTTAGTCGTCCCGGCGGCCGTGGTTGCAGCGCTATTGGCGCCTCTGGGGCTTGAGGCGATACCCCTGACGGTGATGGGGTGGGCGTTGGAGTGGATCTTGACGGTATCACATTGGGTTTCGCAGATGGATGGCGCACAAGGCTTTGTGGTCAGCCCGCCGTGGTACGTCCTGCCTCTCATTGCCTTGGGTGCCTTGTGGATTGCCTTGTGGCAGGGACACGCGCGGTGGGTCGGGATGGGCCCGCTTGCGGCTGCTTTTTTGCTTTGGACTGCGGGACAGCGTCCCGACGCCCTGATTGCTGAAACCGGAGGGTTGGTGGGCGTGATGACCGAACAAGGCCGCGCGCTTAGCAAAAGCAAAGGCAGCGGGTTTGTTGCAACCGTTTGGCTTGAGAATGACGGGGATGGTGTCGATCAGTCACAGGCTGCGCTCAGGTGGCCCGAGGCGAACACGATCCAGCGCTACCTGTTGAAAGATCGGGAGATTATCCACCTGACCGGCAAAAGGGCTGCAAACGGGTTTGACGAATGCAAGGCAAACCAGATCATCGTCTCTGCCGTGGCTCTGAATTTGAAAGGGCCGTGCGGGATTTTTGACCCCGATCGCTTGTACGAAACCGGCAGCCTGTCTGTTCTGGACGGAAAGCTGATATCAAGTGCCGCGCTGACAGGGCAAAGGCTTTGGTCCCCGAACGCGCCCGGGGACCTTCGGTCCAAGCGGGATCAGTAGGTCCGGATCAGGCCCACAAGGCGACCTTGCACCTTTACCTTTTCTTCGGGCAGGACACGCGTCTCGTAGACCGGATTGGCAGCTTCAAGCGCGATGGCGTTGCCCCGGCGGAAATAACGCTTCAATGTCGCTTCCTGATCCTCGACCAAGGCAACCACAATGTCGCCATTATCTGCTGTCGACGTTTCCCGGATCACCACCACATCACCGTCGTTGATTCCCGCGTCGATCATCGAATCTCCACGAACTTCCAACGCATAATGTTCGCCCTTGCCGGAGACCATGGGGCCGGGGACAGCAACATGGTGCGAGACATGGCTGATGGCCTCAATGGGAACACCAGCCGCAATCCGACCCATGACCGGCAGTTCCAGCGCGTCGACTGACACTGGTTCCACATTCGCAGGGCGGCGGCCTTCCGGTTTGTCACCTTCGATAACCCGCGGCGTAAACCCGGCTGTGGGTTCGCCACCTAGGCTTTCGGGAAGTTTCACGATCTCAATCGCGCGGGCGCGATGGGCAAGGCGGCGGATAAACCCGCGTTCTTCTAGCGCGGTAATCAACCTGTGGATGCCGGATTTCGACCGCAGATCGAGTGCGGCCTTCATTTCGTCGAAACTGGGCGGAACACCGTCCGCCTGCACGCGTTTGTGGATGAATTCCAGCAAATCCAATTGCTTCTTGGTCAGCATCGCTCACACCTCGTCGCTCATGCGTTTTCTTTTGTTCTACGCATGTTCACGTTTTGTGTCAACGGATTTGAGAACATCTCAGATCGGCAGGTACTGAACCGTTTCCCCGATTTCACGGGCTGGATCGTGCGGTTGTCGGACCAAAAGCGCATTGGCCTGCGCCAGAACGCTGAGAAGCGAGCTGTCCTGATCGGCGCAGGCCGCAATGCCTGTGTCGCTTAGAACCGCGCGCATGTAATGCTCTCGCGGCCCGTTTTCCAGCAAGGGTTCCGTAAGTTGCGCTGTAAGGAAAGGCGGCACCACGTGGTCCAGGCCCAGCATCCGGCGTACCATCGGTGCCAGAAACAGATAGCCGCAGACCATGGCGCTGACCGGGTTACCGGGTAAGCCAACCATAGCCGTTTTGCCGATACGTCCGGCCATCAGTGGTTTTCCGGGGCGCATTCGGATCTTGTAGAATGACCGTTCCATGCCCAATCCCTGCGAGACATCCGAGACAAGGTCATAATCGCCAACCGACGCGCCGCCGATTGTGACGACAAGATCGGCCCCTTGTGCCAGGCCAAATGCAGTTTCAAGCGAGGAAACGGTGTCGTGCGCAATGGGCAGAACGCGCACCTTTGCTCCCAATCCCTCAAGCAGAGCCTGCAACCCGAATGTGTTCGAGGCGATGATCTGATCTGGGCCCGGCTCTTCTCCGGGCATCACCAACTCGTCGCCGGTGGAGATCAGGGCAATCACCGGTTTGCGCGCAACCGTGACGCGTGGGGTGTTCATTGCAGCCATCAGGGCCACATCCTCGGGCCGGATCAAACGGGGTGCTGAAATGGAGGTACCGATTTCAAAATCCACGCCAGCAGGGCGGATATTGGTTTTGGAACCGGGTTCGTCGGTAATCGTGATCAGGTCGCCACGTCGGTCGGTATCTTCCTGAATGACCACAAAATCCGCGCCCTCGGGCACTGGCGCACCGGTGAAAATGCGCACCGCCTGACCGGGACCGACCTGGCCCTCAAACCGATGGCCGGCCGCGGATTCGCCGACCACCTTGAACATGGCGTGCAGCTCAACTTCGGCGGCCTTCACCGCATACCCATCCATCGACGATGCCGCGAAGGGAGGTTGGTTCCGCCCCGCTACAACATCCTGCGCCAATACACGCCCGGCGGACTGAGCCAGAGGAACCTCTTCCGAAGGTAAAACCCCCACCAGATCGAACAGCAGGGCGCGCGCCTCTTCGACCGTGATCATTTCGCCTCGTAACGTCCTGATTTACCACCATCTTTCAGAAGAACGCGGATGCCACCAATCTCCATCGCCTTATCGACGGCCTTTGTCATGTCATAGACTGTCAAAGCCGCGGTTGAGACTGCGGTCAGGGCTTCCATCTCAACGCCGGTCTGTCCCGAGGTCTTGACCGTGGCCTCGATCTGAACACCCGGTAGATCGGGATCAAGCGTCAGTTCAACTGCGACTTTGGTGACTGGAAGAGGGTGACACAACGGGATCAAGTCGGGCGTCTTCTTTGCACCCATGATGCCCGCCAGACGGGCGATGCCCAGCACGTCACCTTTTTTTGCGCGACCTTCTGAAATGATTTCAAAGGTTTCCGCTGCCATCTTGATATGACCGGCAGCGACAGCGACACGGTCGGTCACGTCCTTGTCCGACACATCAACCATATGCGCCTGACCTTGAGCATCAAAATGAGTTAGCGGCATCACATCACTCCGGGGATCAGAGGGTTGGATAGGATATGACGCGTGGCGGCCTCAACATCGTCCTGACGCATCAGGCTTTCGCCGATCAGGAAGCAACGGGCACCGTAGCGGGCGATCTCCCTCAGGTCGTCTGATGTTCCAAGGCCACTTTCACAAACGATGGTGCGGTCTGCCGGCACCAGCTTGGACAGGTGCCGCGTGGTGTCCAAAGTGGTCTCGAAGGTCTTGAGATTGCGGTTGTTGATGCCGATCAACGGGCTTTTCAGCTGTGCTGCGCGTTCCAGTTCCGTTTCGTCATGCACTTCGATCAGAACATCCATACCCCAATCGAAAGCAGTTTGTTCCAGTTCCGCCGCCTGATCATCGCTGACGGATGCCATGATGATCAGAATGCAATCTGCGCCAAGCGCGCGGGCTTCGACCACCTGATAGGGGTCGTACATGAAATCCTTGCGCAAAGCGGGCAGGGAAGTCGCCTCGCGGGCCTGCGTCAGATATTCCTTTGCACCCTGAAAGCTTGGGGTGTCGGTCAGCACGGACAAACACGCAGCACCACCATCCTCATAGGCTTTGGCCAGTACAGGCGGGTCGAAATCCGGACGGATCAGACCCTTGGACGGGCTGGCTTTCTTGACCTCGGCAATCAGGCCATAGCCTTGCCGCGAGGCGGATTGCAAAGCTTCGGCAAAGCCACGGGTTTCCGATGCAGCCCGTGCCTCACTTTCCAGTGTTTCCAAAGACTTCTGCGCTTTGTCGGCCGCGACCTCTTCTAGTTTGTAGGCTTTGATTTTGTCCAGTACGGTCTCGGTCATTCGGCTTCCTGTGTCTTGCGTGCCAGAGCGGCGATTTTTTCTTTGGCTTTGCCGCTGTCGATGCTCTCGGCGGCCATGGCAACTCCGTCGCGCAGGTCGTTTGCGGCTTCGGCGACAACCAAAGCGGCGGCCGAGTTCAGCAGTACAGCGTCACGATACGCGGATGGGGCTCCGTCCAACAGGGCGCGGAAAGCGACAGCGTTTTCTTCCGGTGTGCCGCCGATGATGTCTTCGAATGGATGCACGGGCAGACCCGCATCTTCGGGGTGTAGCTCGACTTCTTTGATCGTGTCATCTTCCAAAGCGGCGACCCAGCTGATGCCGGTGATCGTGAGTTCGTCCGTCCCGTCCGAGCCATGCACCAGCCACGCGCGGTCTGATCCAAGCAAGCCAAGCGTTTCGGCCATTGGCCGGATCAGGTCACGACTGAACGCGCCGGTCAATTGCCGTTTGACACCAGCAGGGTTCGTCAGAGGGCCAAGAATGTTAAAGATTGTGCGTGTGCCCAACTCCTGGCGTGATGGCATGACATGAGCAATGGCCGGATGATGCATCGGGGCCATCATGAAGCCAATACCAACGTTTTCCAGAGCGGATTCAACGACTTGCGGGCCAACCATAACGTTGATCCCCATCTGACCCAACGCGTCCGCCGCACCCGATTTCGAACTGAGGTTCCGGTTGCCATGTTTGGCAACGGTGACACCGGCGCCCGCAACCACAAAAGCCGTCGCGGTCGAGATGTTCAGTGTGCCTTTGCCGTCGCCGCCTGTGCCCACGATGTCCATCGCGCCTGCCGGGGCGGTCACAGCGTTGCATTTTGCCCGCATCACAGCAGCGGCAGCGGCGTATTCATCGACTGTTTCACCCCGTGTGCGCATGGCCATCAAAAGCCCACCGATCTGGCTGGGCGTGGCTTCGCCATCGAACAGGATGGCAAAGGCTTTTTCAGCTTCGTCACGAGTCAAAGGGCGATCGGCAGCGGCTCCGATCAGCGGTTTCAGCGCGTCGCTCATGCGGGGACTTTCAGTTCTTGCAGGAAGTTCTTGAGCAGAGCGTGGCCGTGCTCGGAGGCAATGGATTCCGGGTGGAACTGGACGCCATGAATGGGCAGTTCCTTGTGTTGCAACCCCATTATGGTGCCGTCTTCCAATTCAGCCGTGATCTCAAGACAGTCTGGCAGGGTTTCGCGTTCCACGATCAATGAATGGTACCGCGTTGCCTCAAACGGAGAAGGCAGCCCCGCAAACAGACCCTTGCCTGTGTGATTCATCGTTCCCATTTTACCATGAACAATCTCGTGGCATCGGATGACCTTACCGCCAAAAACCTGACCGATGGTCTGATGCCCCAAACAAACCCCAAGCAATGGTGTTTTGGTTTCTGCGGCGGCTTCGGTCAACGCAAGGCAAATCCCGGCCTGGTCCGGGTCGCAGGGGCCGGGGCTTAGCAGGATACCGGCGGGGTTCAGGGCCATCGCTTCCTGCACATCCAGCGCATCATTTCGGCGAATAACCATTTCGGCACCAAGTTCGCCTAAATAATGTACCAAATTGTAGGTAAACGAGTCGTAGTTGTCGATCAGCAGCAGCATATGGGCACTTATCTTCGCTTGGGCATTTCAGGCTGGCGATGCAGCCCCGGGCCACGGTATAATGTCCGCACATACATGCTCAGGCTTGAGCGGCAGCGTCAAGAGGACATACCGTTTCTGACGCGTCCAATTGGCCGAGCGCCACATCAGATGGCGCAGAGCTGGACGAGGCAGAGAAAAGAGGCGAAAGGCAGGAAATATGGGCGGATTTTTCGGGGGAATGGTCGCCGGGGCGATCGTTGTTTTGATCTTGGGTGTGTTCGTGTCGCTCAAGACACCGATGGTCAATACGCCGGTTGTTGTCACCGAAGCACCGGCTCCGGTAATTTCTGAAACACCTGAAGCACCGACTGAGGTGACCGAGGCCGTATCCGATGCCGATGTGGTGGAATTGGCTCCGCATGGGCTGGAAGCCGCCGATGACTCAACCGAGGATCTGGCTGATTTGTCCGGGCTTGAATCATCCTCGGACACGCAACCGGAGGTGGGCGCAGCAGCTGAGGCGGTGGACCAACCCGAGGCTGCGGTTGCGACCGAAGTTTCAGTTGTGACCGAAGCTCCTGCAGCGCCGCCAGAACCCAGCCTGGCGCCTTCGGCTCCGCAGGACGAGGCGGGGCCAGCCGTGATCGACGATACGCCGACCCCTCCTGTAGAGCCTGAGACGACCGAGGTTGCTCTTCTTCAGCCGGAAGAAGATCCGTTGCCGCAAACTGAGGACACAGACGAGGAAAACCCGTTTGAAAGCAGCCCAATCGCCGTGGAAGGGGATGAGGACGTTCTGCCGCGCAAGCTGCCGCGTATCGCTGCGCTGCCGCAGATTGGCGGTGACCAGGAAGCAAGCGCAAGTTCAACGATCGGTAAACGTATCATTCCACTAACCGAACGTGATGATGAACCTGTGGCCGACGAAGCCTCGGCGGAAGAGCCAAAACCGGCGGGCAAGCCGATCGAACGCTATGCGGCCAAATTCGAAAACCCTGAAGCCAAACCTCTCATGTCCATCATCCTGATCGATGACGAGGGCGCGTTTGGGGCTGAGGCGCTTCAGGATTTTCCCTATCCCATCAGTTTTGCCGTGAACCCGTCTGATCCAGATGCTGCAGAAAAGATGGCGCGGCACCGCGCGGCCGGGTTCGAAGTCATGGCTCTGGCTGATTTGCCCGAAGCTGCAACTGCGCAAGACGCTGAGGTTTCGCTGTCCGTCTGGCTTGACACTCTGCCCGAAACCGTTGGCATTCTGGAAGGGGTGGACAGCGGAATTCATGGCAATCGGAAACTGGCCGATCAGGTTGCTGAAATTGCTGCCGGAACAGGTCGTGGCCTGATCACGCAGGACAATGGGTTGAACACTGTGCAGAAGCTGGCAGCCCGCAATGGCACGCCGTCGGGTGTTGTATTCCGTGACATCGACGGTGCGCGTCAGGACCCTAAAGTGATGCGCCGGTTCCTGGATCAGGCGGCGTTCCGCGCCGGACAAGAAGGTGCTGTGGTCATGCTGGGTCGGGTCCGCCCGGAAACGATTTCAGCCCTGCTGCTTTGGGGGTTGGAAGACCGGGGCAGCCGCGTGGCGATGGCCCCGATTTCTGCGGTCATGATGAGACAGGTGCAGTGATCTGCTGAAGCGAGTAACGAAAGGGGCGGCGATCTTTTGATCTGCCGCCCTTTTTCATTTAGCTGTTTCCGCTTCCGGTGAAACGTGCAGCATCTGCCGCAGCGCGCCGGATTGCATTGGATTTATGAACGGTTTCCATGAACTCGGCCTCGGGGTCGCTGTCGTAAACAACACCGCCACCGGCTTGAATATACAGCTTTTGATCTTTCACGATGGCAGTGCGCAGCGCGATACACATATCCATGTCGCCCCCCGCGCTGAAATAGCCTACGCCGCCGCCATAGACGCCGCGTTTTTCCGGCTCCAACTCGTCGATGATCTCCATCGCGCGCACTTTGGGCGCGCCCGAGACGGTGCCCGCAGGCATTCCGGCAAAAAACGCATCCAGCGCGTCTTTATCTTCGGCTAGCTCACCCACCACGTTAGACACAATATGCATCACGTGGCTGTAGCGTTCGATGATGAACTCTTCGGTCGGGCGCACGGTGCCGATTTTGGAAACGCGTCCCGTATCGTTGCGGCCCAGATCCAGCAGCATCAGGTGCTCGGCCAGCTCTTTCTTGTCGGCCAGCAGGTCCAGTTCGTTTGCCTTGTCCTCTTCGGGCGTCGCGCCTCGGGGGCGGGTGCCAGCAATGGGGCGAATGGTGACTTCACTGCCGAACACACGCACCAAAATCTCGGGGCTTGCACCCACGACCTGAAAACCGCCAAAGTTGAAATAGAACATGAAAGGCGACGGGTTGGTGCGCCGCAACGACCGATAGAGCGCAAAGGGCGGCAGCGGAAACTCCTGCGTCCAGCGCTGCGCTGGGACAACCTGGAAAATATCACCTGCGCGGATGTATTCCTTGGCCTTTTCAACCGCCTCCATATAGCCGGACTTGGTAAAGTTCGACACAGGGGGTGCGATTTCACGTGCATCACCCAAATCGCGGGTTTCCGCAGGCATGGCACGCTCCAGATCGCGAACTGCATCCATAACGCGCTCAGCAGCTTGTGCATAGGCAGCCTTGGCGGATTGACCGTCACTGGCCCAAGCCGGTGATACAACGGTCACTTCACCTTTTACGCCATCCAGCACAGCGATGACCGAAGGACGCAACATGATCGCATCGGGCAGGTCCAGAGGGTCCGGATTCACGTCCGGCAGGTATTCCACCAGCCGCACCATGTCATAGCCCAAGTACCCGAACAGCCCCGCTGCAGCCTGAGGCAGGTCATCCGGCAGGTCGATGCGGCTTTCGGCCAGCAAAGCGCGGAGGTTGTCCATCGGGTTGCCGTCTTGCGTCGAGAACGCCTCGGAATCGAACCGGGCAGAGCGGTTGAGTTCGGATGCTTCACCGCGACACCGCCAGATCAGGTCGGGCTTCATACCAATGATCGAGTAACGGCCACGAACTTCGCCGCCCGTCACGGATTCCAGCATGAACGCATCTTTCTGTGCGCCCGTCAGCTTGAGCATCAGCGACACAGGGGTGTCCAGATCAGCGGCAAGCCGTGTGTAAACCACCTGATTTTCGCCCGCTTCATAAGCGCGCGCGAAGGTGTCGAATTCGGGTGTCAGGGCCATTTCGGTCTCGTTTAAAAACTCGATTGCACGGCATTCAGCGCCTGTTGGTCGACGACCGGACGCGCGCGTGTCTGTGCATCGCGCACATAAGCGTTGAAAATATTCTGTGACAGGGCCTGATTCATCTGAGCGGAAAGGGCTTCACGCAGTTGGCGAAGCTCGTCTGTATCTGCCGGAGGCAGAACTTCATCCAGGCGCACCAGCAACGCTGCGCCGTTTCCACCGATGACACGCAGTTCGCCGGGTTCCATCTGGAACACCTCGTTCATGAAATCTGCTGGAACGTCATCCAGAAACGCCGTGCGTGTCAGGGCATTTTCAACGCGGAAGGGCAGGCCGGTGGTCGTAAAGTCGCCATCTGTTGCCAATTGCGTCAGAACTGCATTCGCCCGATCTTCCAGCGCTTTGTTGGTTTCGGCCTGAAGCCATGCGGCGGCCACTCGATCACGTGCGCTGTCCAGCGGCTCGGGGCGGCGCGGCAACACCTCATTCAGGCGCAGGGCAAAGATCGACCCATCTTCGAGGAATGCGATTTCGGGGAAGTCACCTTCCTGCACGGCTTCGGCTGCAACGCGGAATCCGTCATAGGCGGCGATTTCGTCCGAACTCTCGCGGGTCCAGTCGATCTGACCCAGTTCCATTTCGGTCTCATCCGCCAGTTCTTCCAGTGTGGCTCCGCCAGCCAGCATGTCATTGATATCTTCGGACTGCGCCTCGATCAGGCGGCGGGCGCGTTCGGCTGCAAGCTCTTCGCGCAAGGCCGGTTCAGCTTCTTCGAAAGGCACATTGTTGGCTGCCAGAGAGCCGTTAATCCGGAACAAGGCTGGGCCAAAGACCGAAGGCAGGGGGCCAACAACAGTATCGAGATCTGCTGCAAATACTGCATCTGCTGCCTCGCCCAGATCCTCGCGGGTCACGTCGCCGAGATCGATGTCGTTGAGCTCAAGATCGCGTTCACGAACCAGTTGCTCAAACGTAGTACCGCCAACCTCAAGCTGGGCCTTTGCTTCGCTTGCGGCTTGCTCATCCGGGAAGTTCAGGCGCTCAACCAAGCGCCGTTCCGGCTGGTTGTACTCGTCTGAGCGGTCTTCATAGAGTTTCTGCAGGGCGTCTTGATCCACCTCGACGGTGTCGATCAGCATCGCAGGCGACAGGATCGCGTATGTCAGTTGCTTGGTCCGGGGCAGGGTGAACAGGTCGCCGTTCTCATCATAGTAAGTCTGAATCTGCGCGTCGGTTGGTTCAGCAATTGGGTTTTCCAATGCCTCGGTCCCGACCGTGGCCACAGTAAAGCTGCGTCGCGCGCCAATATAGTCGGTCATCGTATCTGTCAGAGTCGCCGGCATCTCGACCCCGCCCATGATCGCGCCTTGCACAATTGTGCGTGCAGATTCCTTGCGCAGATCCGTTTCAAACTCAGAGTCGGTCATGCCGATCTGTTCAAGTTGAAAGCGATAGGCTTCCCGGTCGAAACTGCCGTCGACGCCCTGAAATGCTGGGATCGCTACGATCTCTTGCTGCAGGTTTTCGTCACCGATTGAAATTCCAAGTTGCCCAACTTCGTTGTCCAGAGCCGCCAGCGCGGTCAGGCGGGCAAGCGCGTTCTGATCCAATCCCAGATCACGCGCCTGCGACATTTGCATCGGTTGGCCAGTCTGCGCTTCCACGGCGCGGATTTCCCGCTGCAATTCGCGCACATACTCATCGACCGAGATGCTTTCATCTCCCACTTGTGCAACGGTTCGAACCGTTCCGCTGAGATTGGTGGCACCGAAGCCTGCGAGGCCCAGCATCAGCAGGCCCATCAGAATCCAGACAAAGGTTTTCGAAAGACTTTTAGCGCCTGCGGCCATGGTGCCCTCTTGTTATTGCGGCAGCGTTCTGCCCTGTCGGTTGCGGCCCTGAATACGACGCACACAGCCGAGGGGCAAGCTTAGAAGGACAGGCCCTGTAACCGGTCGAACAATTGGCCCAATCCAGCACGGTTCAGATTGGCGAATGCTACACGGACTTGCCGTTTTCCGGCGGGGTCGTGATCGGGCATGAACATGGTGCCGGGCAACAGCAGCACGCCTGCTTCTGCCACCAGACGGCGGGCCAGTTCATCCGAAGCCATATCGAATGGATGTTCAAGATAGGCGAAATAGGCACCAAGCCCCAAAAGACGCCATCCTTGCGCTTCAAGTGCTGGCATCCCGTCCTTGATTGCGGCCCTGCGGTCCAGAATCTCGTCCCGCTCACCTGCCAGCCATTGTGACAGGTTCTGCATCCCCCAAAGGGCTGCGAACTGACCGATCTGACCGGGACAAATGGCAACGGTGTCGAGGAATTTCTCGACTTCCGCCAAAAGCACGCGGCTTGTCGCTATGGCCCCGACCCGGTGGCCTGTCAGGCGATAAGCTTTGGAAAAGGAATAGAGTTGGACCAAGGTCTCATCCCAGTCAGGCTGCTGGAACAGATCGTGTGGTGGACCGCTGCGGCTATCGAAATCGCGATATGTCTCATCGACGATGAGGCGAATTCCAGTGTCACGCGCCAGGTCATAGAAGGCCCGGACCAGATCAGTCGGGTATTCAACACCACCGGGGTTGTTGGGCGTGACCAGGGCGATGGCGCGCGTTTTTTTGGTGATCAGTGCGCCCGCACGATCCGGATCAGGCAGAAGGTCATCTCCTGTTGGCAGGTCAACGGCCTTCACCCCAGCCATGTCCAACCACATTTTATGATTGAAATACCATGGCGTTGGTAGAATCACTTCATCCGCCTCGTCAGTGATTGCCGAGATCACAGCCGAAAAGGCCTGATTGCAGCCCGAAGTGATTGCGGTCTGAGCCGGATCAACCTGTGCTGCGTAATGCGCGCTGATCTGTGCTGCCAGTTCAGTGCGCAGGTCGTCGTTCCCCAAGACCGGCCCATATAAATGCGCGCTGTCTTCCTGCACGGCAAAATCGGCCATGGCCTGACGCAGAGCAAGCGGAGGCGGGTCGACCGGCGCGGCCTGGCTGACATTGATCAGCGGGCGGTCAGCTGGGAAGGTGACACCTTCAACCCAACGGCGCGCCTCCATCACCGGAGGAGGGAAAGTGGCGCTGGTGCGGGTCTGGGTCATGGCGTACCGGTCTATATGCGAGGCTCTGCCTCGCGCTCCGAGGTATTTTTAAACAGAAGAAGGGATCAGTCGGTGCCGCGATATGGCTCGACATATTGAAGTGCCATATCCCAGGGGAAGAAGATCCACGTATCCTGGCTTACTTCGGTGATGAAGGTGTCCACCATAGGGCGGCCCTTGGGTTTGGCATAAACAGTCGCAAAATGTGCGTTGGGGTACATTTTGCGGACCAACTCCAGCGTTTTACCGCTGTCTACCAAGTCATCGATGATCAGAATGCCGGTGCCATCGCCCATCAGATCTGCGTCGGGGGCTTTCAGAACTTCGGCTTCGCCTTGTTCCTGATGGTGGTACGACCGCACGCTGATCGTGTCGACTGTGCGGATGTCAAGCTCTCGGCTCACAATCATCGCAGGGGCCATGCCGCCGCGCGTAATGGCTACAACGGCGCGCCAGGCACCATCGTCTGGGCCTTGTCCATCAAGACGCCAGGCCAACGCGCGCGAATCGCGATGGATCTGGTCCCAGCTGATGTGAAATCCTTTTTCGTGGGGCAGGCGGTCTTTGGCGCTCATGATCTTAGCCCTTTTCCACGTCAGGTGCATCGACGGCCTTCATGCCGACAATGTGATAACCCGAATCTACGTGCAGATTTTCTCCGGTCACGCCGCTGGACAGATCAGACAGCAAGTAGAGTGCTGATTTGCCCACATCATCGATGGTCACGTTGCGGCGCAGGGGCGAGTTATATTCGTTCCACTTCATGATATAGCGGAAATCGCCGATGCCGCTGGCGGCCAGGGTCTTGATCGGACCGGCTGAGATCGAGTTCACTCGGATACCGTCCTTGCCCAGATCCTCGGCCAGATATTTGACCGACGCCTCAAGCGCGGCTTTGGCGACGCCCATTACATTATAATGAGGCATGACCTGTTCGGCGCCATAATAGGTCAGGGTGATTGCACTGCCGCCTTCGCCCATCATTTTTTCGGCGCGTTGCATCACGGCGGTGAAGGAATAAACCGACACGTCCATTGTCAGCTTGAAATTCGCCCGGCTGGTATCGACATAGCGACCGCGCAGTTCGTTCTTGTCGGAAAAGCCGATGGCATGAACGATAAAGTCTAGTTTGCCCCATTTCTCTTCCAGCGCAGTGAACAGCGCATCAACGGATGCCTCATCGCTCACGTCACATGGCAGGACGATTTCGCTACCCAATTGCGCTGCAAGCGGGTCGACGCGCTTTTTCAAAGCGTCGCCCTGGTAGGAAAAAGCAAGTTCGGCCCCGGCTTCGGACAAGGCGCGGGCGATTCCCCATGCGATTGATTTGTCATTGGCCAGTCCCATGATGAGGCCGCGTTTGCCGGCCATCAACTGATTTGACATGTGTGGTTCTCCGCCTGTCTTCGCGATGTGTTGAGTTGGTTTATGCCATTGGTAGCGTTGCATCAAGGCCGTGCGCTCTTGCCCGCAGCGGGTTCTCGCCTTAGGTTCGTCGTTAACACTTTCCAGGGGATGGAAATGACCGAGCGTGATGGCATCTTTGCTGGCTCCGATCCGTTTGAAATAGCGGGTCGGTGGTTGAGTGAGGCTGAAAAGACAGAATTGAACGACCCTAATGCGATTGCGCTGGCAACCGTCGACCCAGATGGAATGCCAAACGCGCGTATGGTACTGCTGAAGGAGATCGAAGCAGATTCGTTTGTGTTCTATACGAACTACGAAAGCGCAAAAGCGGCCGAATTGGATGCAGCCGGAAAAGCTGCATTTGTCATGCATTGGAAATCTTTGCGGCGACAATTGCGTGTTCGTGGTACAATCACCCGCGAAAATGGGCCTCAGGCGGATGAATATTACGCATCGAGGTCGCTGAAGAGCCGTTTGGGGGCCTGGGCGTCGAAGCAATCTCAACCCCTATCAAGCCGTACAGCCTTGATGGCTGAGGTGGCCAAGGTGACTGCTAAGCTGGGTCCGAATCCCCCCCGCCCACCGTTTTGGGGCGGGTATAGATTGACGCCAACTGAAATTGAATTCTGGGCTGACGGGGCATTCCGTCTACATGATCGGTTCAGATGGAAACGCGCAGAGCCGGGATTGGCATGGCATGTGGAAAGGTTGAATCCATGACGTTCACGTGTCGTGAAATGCAACAGGCAGAAAATAAACAATTTTTTCGGCTTGAATTTACCTGTCATTCCCATAAACAACAAACCCTTAACGAACGGCTAAAACTCGCGATGGGAATACCGTGCCAGAAGATATGAACAACATGTATCGCGTTCGTGGACACGTGAAATGGTTCGACCCTGCCAAGGGGTACGGATTTGTTGTGTCCGACGATGGCGGCCCGGATATCCTGTTGCACGTGAACGTCTTGCGTAACTTTGGCCAGAGCTCGGTCGCAGATGGCGCTGGGATCGAGATCATGACGCACCGCACGGATCGGGGCGTTCAGGCCGTCGAAGTGGTCGCGATTGATCCTCCGGCGCGGACCGACTCGATGATGCTGGCCGATTTTGCCGAGTTGGATCCAGTGACGATCGCCGAGGCACCATTGGAAGCCGCGCGCGTAAAGTGGTTCGACAAGGGTAAAGGCTTTGGTTTTGCCAACGTCTTTGGCCGTGGCGAAGACGTTTTTCTCCATATCGAAGTGCTGCGCCGTTCCGGTCTTGCTGATCTGCAACCGGGCGAAGCGCTGGCAATGCGAGTGATCGATGGCAAACGGGGCCGGATGGCGGCTCAGGTGTTGGCCTGGGAAGCCGCACTGGACGGCTGACGTTTTCATGAAACGGTTTCTGACGCTTCTGCCCCTGTTCCTAGTGCTTTGGACGGGTGGGGCGTTTGCAGCGTGCAGCGCTGATCGTGTTACCTTGCGAAATGACTACGCAACGGTGCGTTTTGACGTCGAACTTGCCGTTACACCTCAGGAACGCTCCCAAGGGTTGATGTTTCGCGAAACGCTCCCGAATCGATCAGGTATGCTGTTTGTGTTTGACCCGCCTCAACGTGTCGCGTTCTGGATGAAGAACACTTTGATTCCCCTGGACATGATTTTTCTGGATCGCACAGGCTTGGTAACGCGCGTGCATGAGGGGGCGATTCCTGGCGATCTGACCCCAATCGAAGGCGGAGATTCCGTTTTTGCAGTGCTGGAAATCAACGCCGGATTGTCGGCGCGCTATTCCATTACGCCCGGCACACAGATGCAGCACGAAATTTTTTCGTCAGGTCCTGCAATTTGGCCCTGTTAGGGCTTTTCAAATCAGATTGGCATCGTTAGGAAGGCGCACGGTCCGGGGCGTGGCGCAGTCTGGTAGCGCACCTGTTTTGGGTACAGGGGGTCGTAGGTTCGAATCCTGCCGCCCCGACCACTTCCACTCAATCATGAGGGCGAACCGCCCATTGCTTGGAACAGCCGGCTGATCGACTGATCCAGCTCGGTGCTGTCCAATGGCACTTCGACCACAGAACCGGTTCTCTGCGGGACTTTGAAGAACACGTTTGCATCTATGCGGTAACCGTCAGCGTTCTTGCTTGATGTCAGGCGCATAACGCTTTGTGGCAGGTCCTGAGGATTGCCGTCGTAATTCAGAATCAAATAGGCAGATGCCTCTGCGGGCAGAAACTCGCGGCATTCAAATGTTTGGCCGCTGGTTCTTTCAAAAGATTCCCCCGGACCGGAACAACTGGTTTCAAAAACATCAAACAGTCTTTGCGGATACGTTTCGAACTGGGCGCTGCGTGACGCATCGGGCACATCTTGTGGTGCGCAGGCCACGATACAGGCCAAGAACGGAATAAAGGTGAACAGCTTCATACCTTTGGACCTTTTCACAATTGAACGAACGGGCCGCGATCAAATTCGAACGCCTCAGAACAGAACCAGATGATTCCCGATCAGCCTAGACGTTGTCGCATTGGTTGATCAAATGCAGATAACTATGCTGGCAAAAACGGGAATTCGATTTGAGACTTTGAGGTTTCGGCGAAAATTTGCCGTGGATGATCCTGTGGAGGAATCGCGCACCGTTGGGTCACATTCTTGAAACGTCGTCAGGTCAACAAAAAAGATTTCAAAAAAGGCGGAAAAAGGGCGTTGACCTTATATGTGTTCATACGCCAAATTGTATGAGCCGAAGAGATTGCCACAATATCTGGTGTTGAAGCTGGAAGAGGCAGCAGGCGAGGGTCGGAAAGCACATCTAATTTAAGTGCGCCGTTTTTGCGGTTTTTCCGCTGTCTTTGACAGCGAAGGATGCCCTTGTCCGTATAACTCTGGGCGTTGTGGGCGGCACCCTGCAACACAACATTTGGTGCCGGGAACTGAAAATTGGGCGGAATTTAACCAGGGCTGCGGACATGAAGATTGACAGAAAATTCACCAAACCAGATCAGGATGCCTACTCGGACCTTGATTTCGTGTCTGCAACGTCTGAAATCCGTAACCCGGATGGAACGATTGTATTCCGCCTGGATAACATTGAAGTACCCGCAAGCTGGTCGCAGGTGGCAAGCGACGTGATCGCTCAGAAATACTTCCGCAAGGCAGGCGTTCCCAGCAAGCTGAAGAAGGTCAAAGAAAAAGACGTTCCAGAATTCCTGTGGCGTTCGGTCCCTGCCGAAGGCGCTGAATTTGACGGAGAAACCTCGTCCAAGCAGGTGTTCGATCGTCTGGCGGGTGCATGGGCCTATTGGGGCTGGAAGGGCGGATACTTCTCGGATGAAGAAGACGCGCGTGCCTATTTTGACGAGATGCGCTATATGCTGGCGACCCAGCGCGCCGCACCGAACAGTCCTCAGTGGTTCAACACAGGTCTGCACTGGGCCTATGGAATCGACGGACCGGCGCAGGGGCACCACTATGTCGATTACAAAACCGGCAAACTGACCAAATCGAAATCCGCGTACGAGCATCCGCAGCCGCACGCGTGTTTCATCCAGTCCGTTGATGATGATCTGGTGAACGAAGGCGGCATCATGGATCTGTGGGTGCGCGAGGCGCGCCTGTTCAAATACGGCTCGGGTACCGGGACCAACTTCAGCCATCTGCGCGCAGAGGGCGAGGCGTTGTCGGGTGGCGGCAAATCTTCGGGCCTGATGGGCTTTCTCAAAATCGGCGACCGCGCTGCTGGCGCGATCAAATCAGGCGGGACAACCCGTCGAGCAGCAAAGATGGTGATCGTCGATGCGGATCACCCGGACATCGAGCAATTCATCGAATGGAAGGTGATCGAAGAGCAGAAAGTGGCCTCGATCGTTGCCGGATCGAAGATGCACGAAAAGATGCTGAACGGCATTTTCGAGGCCATCCGTTCGTGGGACGGCTCGGCAGATGATGCTTATGATCCAAACGCGAACGACGCGTTGAAAAAGGCAGTGCGCGAAGCGAAAAAAATAGCGATCCCAGAGACTTACATCAAACGCGTTCTGGATTATGCCAAGCAGGGTCACGACAGCATCGAATTCCCGACCTACGATACGGACTGGGATTCGGAAGCCTACAGCTCGGTCTCAGGCCAGAACTCGAACAACTCGATCCGCGTCACCAATGCGTTCCTGACCGCTGTCGAAAAGGACGCCGATTGGGAACTGATCAACCGCACCGACGGCAAGGTCGCCCGAACAGTCAAAGCGCGCGATCTGTGGGAAAAGGTCGGTCACGCCGCATGGGCATGCGCCGATCCGGGCATCCAGTTTCACGACACAGTAAACGAATGGCACACATGCCCCAATGATGGCGAGATTCGCGGCTCGAACCCGTGCTCGGAATATATGTTCCTTGATGACACGGCCTGTAACCTGGCGTCGATGAACTTGCTGACCTTCCTCAGGGATGGTGAGTTCCAGGCGGCGGACTATATGCACGCCTCGCGTCTGTGGACCCTGACACTGGAAATCTCGGTAACAATGGCGCAGTTCCCGTCGAAAGAGATTGCGCAACTGTCCTATGACTTCCGCACCTTGGGTCTGGGCTATGCCAATATCGGCGGTCTGCTGATGAACATGGGCTACAGCTACGACTCGGACGAGGGCCGGGCCATCTGTGGCGCACTGACTGCGATCATGACTGGTGTGGCCTATGCAACGTCGGCTGAGATCGCCGGAGAACTGGGCGCCTTCAAAGGTTACGAGCGCAACGCTGATCACATGCTGCGCGTCATCCGCAACCACCGCCGTGCGTCGCAGGGTGTAACCGAGGGCTATGAGAAACTGGCGGTCAAGCCGGTGCCTCTGGACCACGGCAACTGCCCGGACAAGCGTCTGATCGATCTGGCCATGTCCGCTTGGGACGAGGCGCTGAGCCTGGGTGAGAAAAACGGCTATCGCAACGCGCAGGCCACCGTGATCGCGCCCACCGGCACCATCGGTCTGGTGATGGACTGTGACACCACCGGGATCGAGCCGGACTTTGCTCTGGTCAAATTCAAGAAGCTGGCCGGTGGCGGTTACTTCAAAATCATCAACCGCTCGGTGCCGTCGGCGCTGGAGAAGCTGGGTTATTCCTCATCTCAGATCGAAGAGATCGTGGGCTACGCGGTTGGTCACGGCACCATTGGCAACGCGCCGGGGATCAACCACACCTCGCTGACCGGTCACGGCTTTGGCCCCAATGAACTAGCGAAAGTGGATGCTGCACTGGAAAGCGCCTTTGACATCCGCTTTGTCTTTAACCAATGGACACTGGGCGAGGATTTCTGTACCGGCGTTCTGGGCATCCCGGCGACCAAGCTGAATGACCCGACTTTTGATCTGCTGCGCCATCTGGGCTTTACCCGCGCGGATATCGATGCAGCCAACGACCACGTTTGCGGAACCATGACGCTGGAAGGCGCGCCGCATCTGAAGGAAGAGCACTATTCGATCTTCGACTGCGCCAACCCGTGTGGCAAGAAAGGCAAGCGTTTCCTTGGGGTTGATAGTCACATCACCATGATGGCAGCCGCGCAGAGCTTCATCTCGGGCGCGATCTCGAAGACGATCAATATGCCGAATGATGCAACCATTGAGGATTGCCAGAAGGCATACGAGCTCAGCTGGTCTCTGGGTGTGAAAGCCAACGCACTCTATCGTGATGGCTCGAAACTGTCGCAGCCTCTGGCCGCGGCGCTGGTCGAGGATGACGACGAGGCGGCTGAAGTGCTGGAAAGCGGTTCGACGCAGGAAAAAGCTGTCGTTCTGGCCGAGAAAGTGATCGAGAAGGTCGTGGTCAAGGAAATGATCCGCAGCCACCGCGAGAAACTGCCGCATCGCCGCAAGGGCTATACCCAAAAGGCGATCGTGGGCGGCCATAAGGTTTACTTGCGCACCGGTGAGTTCGAAGACGGCAAGTTGGGTGAGATCTTCATCGACATGCACAAGGAAGGCGCTGGCTTCCGTGCGATGATGAATAACTTCGCCATTGCCGTGTCGGTCGGTCTGCAATACGGCGTGCCGCTGGAAGAGTTTGTCGATGCCTTCACCTTCACCAAGTTCGAACCGGCAGGGATGGTGCAGGGCAACGATTCGATCAAGAACGCAACGTCGATCCTGGATTACATCTTCCGCGAATTGGCCGTGTCCTACCTGGACCGCACCGATCTGGCGCATGTGAAACCCGAAGGCGCGACCTTTGACGATCTGGGTCGAGGCGAAGAAGAAGGTGTTTCCAACATCTCTGAGATCAGTGAAAGTGCTGCGTCCAAGTCATTGGAAGTGCTGAAACAAATCAGCTCGACCGGTTATCTGCGCAAGCGTCTGCCTCAGGATCTGGCAGTGTTCAATGCTGGTCAGGCTGAGCTGAACGGGATGGCTGAAACAGCGGCTGCATTCGAAGCACCTGTGGCTGAAACTGCAGTGGCAACCGGCATGGACGCCCGCACCAAAGCAAAGATGCAAGGCTATGAGGGCGACCCGTGCGGTGAATGCGGAAACTACACGCTGGTGCGCAACGGTACCTGCATGAAATGCAACACCTGCGGCGCGACAAGCGGGTGTAGCTAAGGCTTAACGCCCCGGCACCCCGGGGCGTAGGGGTCGGACGCTGCCCTTGGTTACCGACCCCGACGAATACGGAGAAAGGCACTGAGACTTACCAAGTTTGCCTTTTTCCACTCGGCCGACATGCCCGTGTTGGCCGGGAACAGGGTGGGGCGGAATATTTGCTCCCTCCCACTCTTTCACGGGGCGGGTGCGCTCGCCCCATGCGCAGTCCAGGCCGCAGGCAAAAAAACACCGGGCGGTCAACGACATGAGCCTGGAAGGCGAAACTGACAGGGGGCTTCGGCCCCCTTTCTTTTTGTGCCGGGCTGCTTGCGTAAGCGTGGTTCTGCCGGATTACCTAGGATCCGTCGGGCAAGACCTGCCGAAACGGGTCAGGCGAAATTTTGCCCGGCGGCGCGTTGCGCGCCCGACTCGGCTAAACACGCAAGGATTGGCGCGAATCTCTGGATTTCGCGCAATACGGGTGACGCACTGAGGTGTTGCGGTGTTTCTGGGACCTGTCCGGACGAAAGATAATCAACCTATCAGGAGGCACCAAAATGAAACCGCAGTATTTGATTGGGATTTCCATCGCTGCTTTGACCTTGCCGGGTCTCGTATCGGCGCAATCGACGGCAGATGCCAATGGTGATGGCGTTCTGACGATTGAAGAAGTGCAGGTGGTAGCACCAAGCGTGGATGCCGACACCTTCTCGGCCATGGATGCAAATGGCGACGGCGCGTTGGACGCAGATGAAGTGGCCGTTGCACAGGAAGCCGGTTTGCTTCCGCCAAGTGACGGATAAACGTAAGGGCGGCCCGATCATCATCGGGCCGCCTGTTTCCTGTTATCCGGGCAGGTGAATTTTGAACTTTTCGCGCAATTCCATGTCCAGCATCGGATCGAATCTGGCCTCGGATGGCGCGGATAGAATTTCTTCTTTTCGGGCTATGGCTTTGTCGATCAGATCCGGTTTGCCCAGTTCAACCCATTCTTTTGGCGAAGACCGGTCGCCGAAAACCGGGTAGACATAGTCAGCTTGCATCCGGCTGAGCGTAGCTTCCGTTCCAAGATAGTGACCGGGACCGCCTATGCAGACCTCGGCCATCTGGTCTAGCGCGAGGGTATCATCTGTCACCTCGATCCCGCGTACACAGCGTTGGGCCTGACCGATCAGATCATCACTGAGGATCAGGCTTTCGAAACAGAAACCCAGCAACGAGGCGTGCATGCCCGCCGCTTCGTACACCATGTTCAGACCGGACAGACCCGCCATCACGTTTGAACACATCTGTTCCCAACCGGCCTGCATGTCGGGAAGTTTCGAATCCGATGCCCCTGCGGCCGCACCGCCGGGCAGGTCGTAGAACCGGTGCATCTGTGCGCATCCAGCCGTCAGAAGGGCCTGTTCTCCAGACCCGATGGACATCGCGCCTGTCCGTAGGTCCAGACCAAAGGGCCAAGTGCCAAAAACGGCTGGTGCTCCGGGACTTACGGCGTTTACGTAAACCAAACCAGCAAGGCATTCGGCGGTTGCCTGAGTGATAGCTCCGGCTATTGTCGAGGGCGCGGTGGCACCGGCCATCCCAGCCGAGAGCAGCAGAACAGGCATTCCGGCCTTGATGCATTCCTCCATCACTTCGCAGCTTTCCGTTGCGAATTTCATTGGCGGAACCACAAAGCAGTTCGAATTCGATACAAAAGGCCGCTCGCGGTACTTATCCTCACCACCCGCGATCATATAGATCATCTCCATCGCGGGCGCGACGTGGCTGGGTTCCGTGAACGAGGTTCCGATGTGTTTGAAAGTGCCGGAACAGCTGGCGTAGATCGTGTTCAGGTCCATTTCCAGATTGTCCGCGATGTCGCGGCAGACCATAGGGCGTTGAACAAAGTGAATGTTATCAAGTTGTTGACAGATTCGCGCGGCATCGTGCAGGTCCTGCACAGTTGAATCGCGGTATTCCCGTCCGTGTACGTCGACCATAGACACGGCAGCGCCCGCAGTGCCGTAATGAACCTTGGTTCCCATCAGCTCGAGATCGGTTTTCCCGTCGCGACTGTAGAGTGTGACCGAGCGGTTTGCTTTGGCGATTGTATCTTCGACCAGCGCACGCGGAAACCGGATACGTCCGTCGTCGCCAAGGGTGCAGCCGGCGCCCACAAGGTAGTCGATGCCGCTTTGCGGGGCATCCGCCAGCCCAATGGTTTCAAGCGCGGTCAGGGCGGCCTCATGAATGCGTTCAATCTGTGCCTGCGTCAGAACATTCAGAACGCCGCCTTCCATTCCGGGGCGTATAGGGCGCAAATGGTCAGGCAGGGCTGAGGCTCGGGCGGCGCGGCGGGCAGCGCGGCCACCGCTGCGTGAGGTGTTGCGGGATTGGTCGTTCATTTCAAAATCCGGTCGTTGTGTGATGCGTTGGGGTGAGGGTAATCCCCCTTACGGTCGCCCCCGCGCGGCACGGCCACGATCCGCACCGATGGTGCGGCTAACCAGGCTGATCTTCCAATCGTGATCTGTCATGTGGCCTCTCAACAACTTCTCAATGCTTTCCAAAATGCTGCGACACAATCTGTCCTGTTTACGACCTTTGTTGGAATTTGCTGACGATTGTGCCGGTAATCTGCCGAGTGGAAGAGTGTTGGTTAGATTTTCTCCCGTTTTGGAAGAATTCTGTTATACTGCATTCACTTACTTTTGAGCGTTACGCTCCTGAAATTGAATTCTGAAGGAGTGGATCACAGATTAGAATTCGTTTGCGTCTTTGGATCGAAACAAGAGCGACATAGCTTTGAACCCGTGTGCAAAATCTCTTTCTGTCCTGTTTGCTGCGACCTTCATCGCAAGCGCAAGCCCGGTATTTGCTGAGGACTGGACAGGTGGGTATGTCGGCCTCAGCTTTGGATATGCAGATGCGGACGGACCGGGGGGTGCCAGCGGTGACGATACCGTTTTTGGGGCGCATATCGGGTATGATCAGGACTTTGGCAACTTTGTGCTGGGGGGCGAGTTTGAATACAACCGCCTCTCTCTGGATTTAGGGTCAACCCAGGGTAGCCTGGACAGCATGACTCGTCTGAAGCTGCGCGGTGGATACGATTTCGGCAGCGCTCTTGGGTATGTGGTTGTCGGCGCGGCGCGCGCCGAAACCTCGGTCGATAACGACACAGCAGCCGTTTACGGCATTGGCGTTGCCTATCCGATCGGCGAGAATTTTGTTATCAGCGGCGAGGCGCTGCGACAGGATTTCGACGATGTCACCCGTTCCAATGGCCGTCTGGATTCCAACGTTTTCAACCTGCGCACCACGTTCCGCTTTTGAACTCTATTCAGCCGCGTGGCGCTTTGCGAGCTGTTCGGCAAATGAACATAGCGTTCTCAGGGCACTCGCAAAACGATCATCATCAACCGTCATGGCCACCCGAATGTGCCCAGCGGCGGCCGCCCCAAAGCTTTCGCCCGGCATGACGGCAATGGCGTGCGAATCGAGCAGAGCGTTGGCAAACCCTTCCCCTGACAATCCGGTCTTGCGCACGTCCAGCATCAGGTACATCGCACCTTGCGCCGGCACCAGGCCAACGGTGTCCTGCGTCTGAAGTATCTTCATCGCCATCGACCGCCGTCGGCGGAACGGGGCGGCGATCTTCTCCTCCAACTCGGACCCTGCGGCCAGCGCAAAACTAGACGCGTCCTGAATGAAGCCCGGCACACCGTAGGTCGTGTGGGTGGCCAGGTTGATCAGATGGGCGATGACCTCTTCGGGACCGACGATCCAGCCACAACGCGACCCCGTCATGGCATGGGATTTGGACATGGACCCTACAACCAGCGTCCGTTCCTTCATGCCGGGCAACGCGCGCGGCGACAGGTGTTCGCCTTCCCAGACTTGCGTGTCATAGACCTCATCTGAAATCAGCCAAAGTCCACGCCGTTGGCAAACTTCTGCAACCGCTTCAAGTGACTGACGGGAATAGACAACTCCGGTCGGATTGTTGGGTGTATTGATCAAAAGCGAAACGGCACCGTCAGCGGCAGAATCAATCCTTTCGGCGCTGGGTTGAAAGGCATCTTCCACCGCGGTCTGAACCGCGCGGGCAACCGCTCCGACCCCGCGAATCGTGCCCGGGTACGTGGCGTAGTAGGGATCGAGGAACAGGCCTACATCGCCCAGATCACAGACAGCCATATGGGCTGCAAACAAGGCTGATTGCCCACCGGGGGTGATCAGAACATTGTTGCGCGTTGTGGGTACACCCGTATGCGTTTGCACACGTGCAGCGACCGTATCGCGTAAAAGATCCGTGCCGGGCACCATGGCATAGCCGGTGTGCCCTTCACGGGCAGAAAGATCCATCGCATGCAGGATCGATGGATCGGTCCGAATGTCATGTTCGCCAATCGTCAACTCGGTGACGGCCTGACCTTCGCTCAGCATCCTTCGGGCGCGATAAAACACGTCCCAGCCGTCGCTGCCACCGCCGGTGATCTGCGTGATGCGTTTTGACAGGTTCATTGGACCGCTCCCGGATTGCCTTTCGCTGAATGGGGCAGAGCGGTGCGCCTTTGTCAATCAGCTTCGCGGCGGCAAGGTCGCCTGCAGCTTTTTTGTTAGCGATGCGCGGACAAGGTCGTAAGAAACGGTCAGTCGATGCCGCAGTTCCTCAGCCTCTGCATCGAAAGGAAGGCGGACCCAACTGCGGTGGAAATATGGGGCTTTTACGCCGACACCAGCGTCGATGACCATCTGAGCCGTTTCCACGTCCGGTGTTTTCACGGACACCCCATCATTTGCGATGCCAATACAGGCGAACATCTTGCCACCGACTTTCCATGCATCATGGCCGCCGCCCCATGGGTCAGAAAGCTCGGCCCCCGGGAACTCTTGGCAAATGGAGTTGATGTAGTCGCGGTCCATATCGGGGACTGTGCCCGAGGGGGTGCGCAAACTCAATGCTTGGCTTGGACCTGATCCCGTGCTAACCGATGCACATGAACCCGGTGACCTGCATCATTATCTGCTGCATTACCTGCTGATTTATCAAGCGGGCCGGTTTCTTTCGTTTTCATCCCTGAGACAAGTTGCTAAGCCCGCGCCAACGCGCAAGCGAATGCTGTTTCTGAGGAGCCCGACCGATGACGACGATCAAGCTGCACAACACACGGACGCGGACGAAGGAAGACTTCGCTCCGATCGACCCTGAAAATGTGCGGATGTATGTCTGTGGTCCGACAGTCTATGACCGCGCGCATCTGGGCAACGCCCGCCCAGTGGTGGTGTTTGACGTGCTGTATCGTCTGCTGCGCCATGTTTATGGCGCGGATCACGTGACCTATGTGCGCAATTTCACTGACGTGGACGACAAGATCAACGCCACCGCGCTGGCGCGTAAACAGGCGGGCGCGGAAGGCACGTTAGAGCAGTTGGTGCAGGAGCGTTCCGATGAGACCATCGGCTGGTATCTGCACGACATGGGCGCTTTGGGAACTCTTGAACCCAACGAGATGCCGCGGGCGACCCAATACATCGACCAGATGATTGTGATGATCGAGGGGCTGATCGCAAAGGGCCATGCCTATGCCGCCGAAGGCCATGCCCTGTTTGCTGTCGACAGTTGGAAAGAGGGCTATGGCAAGCTGTCGGGCCGTTCGGTCGATGACATGATCGCAGGCGCGCGGGTCGAGGTGGCACCCTACAAGAAGAACCCGATGGATTTCGTGTTGTGGAAACCCTCGACCGACGAACTGCCGGGTTGGGACAGCCCGTGGGGGCGGGGGCGTCCGGGCTGGCATATCGAATGCTCGGCCATGAGCTATGAGCTGCTGGGCGAGAGCTTTGACATTCACGGCGGCGGCAACGACCTGATGTTCCCGCACCACGAGAACGAGATCGCGCAAAGCTGCTGCGCGCACCCGGAAGGTGAGTTTGCGCGCTACTGGCTGCACAATGAGATGCTGCAGGTCGAAGGTAAGAAAATGTCCAAATCGCTGGGCAATTTCTTCACCGTGCACGATCTGTTGGAGCAAGGCGTGCCGGGTGAGGTGATCCGGTTTGTGTTCCTGCAGACCCATTACCGCAAGCCGATGGATTGGACCGAGAAAAAGGCGCGTGAGGCCGAAGCGACGTTGCGCAAGTGGCGGGCGCTGACAGCGGGCGTCGAGCCCGCCGCCAGCGCGGCACCTGAGGTGGTCGCAGCGCTGAGCGATGATCTGAACACAGCAGGTGCCATGACCGAGCTGTACCGTCTTGCCTCGGACGGTGACGCAGCGGGTCTGTTGACGAGCGCGCAGTTGCTGGGGCTGTTGCTGCCAGAGATGGGCGCCTGGGCGGACACGGCATCTGTTGACCTGACTGCTCATGCGGACCGTTTGGCGAATGCACGGGCGTCAGCCATGCAGAACAAGGATTTCTCGGAAGTTGACCGCCTCAAGGTCGCATATGTTGCCGCAGGGCTTGAAGTACGCATGACCAAGGAAGGTGTGGAACTGGTGCCCGGTGCGGGGTTCGATGCCTCCAAACTGGAGGAGGTTTGATGACCAAAGAACGCCTCTACCTTTACGACACCACCCTGCGCGATGGACAACAAACGCAGGGCGTTCAGTTCTCGACCGCCGAAAAGGTGCAAATCGCGCAGGAGTTGGATGCACTGGGTGTGGATTACATCGAAGGTGGCTGGCCCGGTGCTAACCCAACCGACAGCGCGTTTTTCGAGGCTGCGCCAAAGTCGTCGGCCCGTTTGACGGCGTTCGGAATGACCAAGCGGGCAGGGCGCTCGGCTGAGAATGACGATGTGCTTGCAGCCGTGATGAATGCGGGTACGCAGGCCGTCTGTCTGGTGGGCAAGTCGCACGATTATCACGTGACCCATGCGTTGGGGATCTCGCTTGAGGACAATGTCGAGAACGTCCGCGCCTCGGTTGCACATATCGTGGCGCAGGGTCGCGAAGCGCTGTTCGATGCCGAGCATTTCTTTGATGGCTACAAGGACAATCCTGATTATGCGGTCGCGGTCTGTCGCGCCGCGCTGGACGCGGGCGCGCGGTGGGTAGTGCTGTGCGACACAAATGGTGGTGCTTTGCCGTCCGAGGTCGGACGGATTGTGTCAGAAGTAATCTCGGCAGGGCTGCCCGGTGATCGGTTGGGTATTCACACCCATAACGACACCGAGAACGCAGTGGCTTGTTCTCTGGCAGCGGTCGAGGCAGGGGCGCGACAGATTCAGGGTACGCTGAACGGTTTGGGAGAGCGTTGTGGCAATGCCAACCTGACGGCTTTGATTCCGACGCTGTTGCTGAAGGAACCCTATGCTTCTCAGTTTGAGACCGGCGTCAGTCTGGATGCATTGGCGGGGTTGACCCGCATCAGCCGGATGCTGGATGACGTTCTGAACCGGGTTCCCAGCAAGCAGGCGGCCTATGTGGGGGCGTCTGCCTTTGCGCATAAGGCCGGGCTGCATGCCAGTGCGATCCTCAAGGATCCGTCGACCTACGAACATGTCGAGCCTGCAAGTGTGGGCAACTCACGCATCATTCCGATGTCGAACCAGGCCGGGCAGTCGAACCTGCGCAAACGTCTGACCGAAGCCGGGCTGAGTGTCGAGGCGGGTGATCCCGCGCTCGGTCGGATCCTTGAACGGATCAAAACGCGCGAAGCGGATGGGTATTCCTATGACACCGCGCAAGCCAGTTTCGAGCTGTTGGCGCGGGACGAGCTGGGACAACTGCCCGAGTTCTTTGAAGTCAAACGCTACAAGGTCACGGTTGAACGGCGGAAGAACAAGTACAACAAGATGGTCAGTCTGTCTGAGGCCGTTGTTGTTGTGAAAGTGGATGGCGAAAAGAAACTGTCCGTCAGCGAATCCATGGATGATTCTGGCAGCGACCGGGGACCGGTGAACGCTCTGTCCAAAGCCTTGGCCAAGGATTTGGGGCGGTATTCGCAAGTCCTGTCAGATATGCGGTTGGTCGACTTCAAGGTGCGGATCACACAAGGCGGGACCGAAGCGGTTACGCGCGTCATCATCGACAGCGAAGACGGGCAGGGGCGGCGCTGGTCCACCGTGGGCGTCAGCGCGAACATAGTCGACGCATCGTTCGAAGCTTTGCTGGATGCAATTCAGTGGAAACTTGTGCGTGATTGCGACCCGCAGAAGGCAGCGGCTGAGTGAGCGTGGTCTTTGACGACGACGTCAAAGCCTGTGCCGCGCTGGTACAACGGGCTGATCCTGACCGATTCCGTGCCGCAATGGCAGCCCCGGTGGCGGCCCGCGCCGTTCTGTTCCCGATTTATGCACTGAATGTCGAAGTGGCGCGCGCGCCCTGGGTCACACAGGAATCGATGATAGCCGAGATGCGGCTCCAATGGTGGCGCGATGCCCTACAGGAAATTGCCGAAGGTACCACCGTTCGACGGCATGAAGTTGTAACACCTTTGTCTCGTGTACTGTCGCCGCATCTTGCCGGTGTTCTGGATGAATACGTAGCCGTAAGGCGTTGGGATATATACCGTGATCCGTTTGAAGATCAGGGACATTTCGACGCCTATATCAACCACAGCGCCGGGTCGTTGTTTGTGGCTTCGGCTCAAGCGCTGGGAATGGCGGATGAAGTTGCTCTTCGCGACTTTGGTTACGCCGTTGGTGTTGCAAACTGGCTTCGCGCGATTCCCGAACTGGAAAACAGGGGGCGGATTCCCTTGTTGGATGGCACTCCTGATGGGGTGCGTGCCCTTGCGCAATCTGCGCTGGGGCGATTGAACAAGGCAAGGGCAAACCGGGCTGCGATTTCTGCCGAAGCCCGTCCTGCGCTTTCTGCCGGGTGGCAGGCGGACTGGGTATTGAAGCAGGCCGTTGCGCGGCCTGAGCGTGTTGCCGCTGGCGCTTTGATACCGGGCGAAATGCGGCAGCGAGTGTCCCTGATGTGGACGGTCAGCAGCGGGCGCTGGTGATCAGGCCCGTTCCGGGTCGGCGGGACGCAGCACCAGCCACAGCAACGCGCCGCCCGCCAGCGTGAGAAGTGGCACCATGGCCAGGTTCACTGCCGTCCAGCCTTCGATCGCAGAGCCGCCCGAGCAGTTCATCAACCCGCCTGAGGCCAGCGAGGCCAATGTGACACCTCCGAAAACCAGCAGGTCGTTCAGGCCCTGCATCCGTCCACGCTCTTGCGGGTCATGCGAATCTGCCAGCATCGTCGTTGCGCCTATAAAGCCAAAGTTCCACCCAATACCCAGCAGAACAAGCGCGAGGAAGAAGTTCCCAAGTTCAACCCCTTGCAAGGCAACAACCCCGGCGCTTGCCAAAATGGCAAGGCCCAGCGCCACGACCTTTTCAACCCCGAAACGGGCGATTAGATGACCGGTAAAGAAACTGGGGATGTACATGGCCAACACGTGGCTTGTAACGATATCCGCTGCGTCGTTGGCCGAGAATCCACACCCAACAACGGCCAGTGGGGTCGAGGTCATTACAAGGTTCATCAGCGCGTAAGACACCATCGCACAGATGATCGCAACAGCGATACGCGGTGTTTTCAGCAACTCAAGCCGTGAACGTCCTTTGGGTTCGTTCTCTGTGGGTTTTGGTGGTGTTGGGATGTCGAGAAAGAAGAACAGGGCAGAGCCCAGAACGTTGATCCCGATCACAGCCAGATAGGTGCCGAGAAACGGGATGACATAGGCCTGAGAGGTGAGTTTCACGATTTGCGGACCAATGATCGCCGCAGCCAAGCCACCGGCCATGACATAGGAGATAGCCTTGGGGCGATAGGCGTCCGACGCTGTGTCCGCAGCGGCGAAACGATAGAACCCGTGTGCGCTCATGTAGATGCCAGTCAGCAGACTGCCGACTAGAAAGACGGGGAAAGACCCAAGGAACAGGCCATATGCGCCCACAAGCCCCCCCAATGCGCCCGCAGTTGCACCGACAAGGAACCCCGCGCGCCGGCCCCAGCGCTGCATTATGGCTGAGATCGGCGTCGCCGCCAGCATGGATCCCAGAACAATCAGGGAAATGGGCAACGTCGCAAGGCACGGGTTCGAGGCCAGCGACTGGCCTGCCAGCCCGCCGACAATGAACATCATCGGCATTTGTGCACCCAGAACGGCCTGTGCGGCCACCAAAACGGCCACGTTACGCTTGGCCTGACGGTCATCTGGAGCTGTTGAGGTCATTGTCATGGGCGAATGGTTATCGGCTAAGCGTTTGGGGCACAAGCGACTTGCATCTGCGGCACATGCGCCTAACGTGCCGATGAACGCCGAGCAGGGAGGTCGCATGTCCGTAGGTCGTATTATCGAAACCAACGATTGCGTGGCAGAAGGGGCCGAATGGTTGGCTCAAGCCTGCCCGCGCATGGCGTATGCGATCGAACAGACTGGCCCTTTGCCCCTGCGCCGCCGTCCGGATGGCTTTGCGCAATTACTCAGTGCAATTGTCAGCCAGCAGGTCAGCGTGGCATCGGCGCGTGCGATCTGGAAAAGGTTGCAGGACGCGAAACTGACCGGTCCGCGCAAGATCATGTGGGCCACGGATGAGGATCTGCGCGCTGCGGGCTTGAGCCGCCAAAAGATCCGCTATGCACGGGCGCTGGCTGAGGCGCGCATTGACTTCAAATCGTTGCGCGAAGCGTCTGACGCCGAGGTTGTTGAAACTTTGACGCAAGTGTCCGGGATCGGCGTCTGGACGGCCGAGATCTATGCTATGTTTTCCCTGGGCCGCGCCGACGTGATCGCACCCGGCGATCTGGCGCTGCAAGAAGCCGCGCGTGTCCTCTATGACCTGCCCAAACGCCCGACGGACAAGGAACTGCGCCAAATGGCCGAAGCGTGGTCGCCCTGGCGGTCGGTTGCGGCACGGGTTCTGTGGGCCTATTACCGGGTTGATAAACAAAGAGAAGGGATCAGATGACACGGGTTTTGAATGCGCTGAGGAAAGAGCCTGTTTCGGGCGACACGCGATCAGTCGTAGTGTTCGTGCACGGCTATGGCGCAAATGGCGCTGACCTGTTGGGGTTGGCCGATCCGCTGGGCGAGCATCTGCCTGACACGCTGTTTGTGGCCCCTGATGCGCCCGAGCAGATTCCGGGAATGCCAAACGGGTTTCAGTGGTTCCCGATTCCGTGGATTGACGGCTCGTCCGAAGAAGAAGCGCGCCGTGGCATGGAAATGGCAGTTGAAGACTTCAACGCTTTTCTGGACGCCCTAATGGTGGACGAAGATGTGCTGCCCGAGCAGGTTGTGCTGTTTGGCTTCAGCCAGGGCACGATGATGAGCCTGCATGTTGCACCACGCCGCGAGGACCCGGTTGCGGGCATCGTCGCCTTTTCTGGCCGGTTGCTGGAACCTGATCTTTTGCCCGACGAAACTGTCAACCGGATGCCGGTCCTGCTGGTGCATGGCGATGCGGATGATGTCGTGCCGCCACAATCGCTGCCCGAGGCCGCCGAAGCCCTGCAGGCTGCCGATTTCAAAGAGGTCTACGCGCATGTCATGAAAGGTACCGGCCATGGCATTGCCCCGGACGGGCTGAGTGTCGCGCTGGCCTTCATGCGCGACAAGCTGAGTCTGTAGCCTTTGAAATCAGATCAGCGGAACGTCCAAGCGTTCCGCACCAGATCAAGACCAAAGATGTGCTTCGGCAAACTCGACTGAGTTTCCAGCCGGGTCACGCACGTACAAAGACCGTGCACCGCTGGGCCAGTCAAATTCGGCGTCCACGGGGATATTCCAATCCAGCAGGTGTTTGCGCATGGCCGCAATCTCATCGCGTGACAATACAAGACACACATGGCCGGGGCCGCGCGCACCATGAGGTGGGACAGGCATATTAGGGTTTAGAGGCGGCTGTTCTGTTTGGTCGGGGTTAAAGACCAGCAGGACCGACCTGCCAATGCGAAAGAAAACATGGCGATTGTCGACACGCTGTATCCGCTCAAGATTCAGAATCTCGCCGTAAAACTGTTCCGCAGCATCCAGATCGTCTGCGTAAAGCGCCGCCTCCAGTATGGCAGAAGGGGTAGGTATATCTGGCGTGAGTTTCATGCCCCAACTGTATCAGAGCAGGGCAGGTTTTGTCACCGGCGCGGGCGACGGTCTCGTTTGCGCTGAGGCGCGGCACTCAGCGTCGGCATCGGCAGGCTGTCCCATTGACCGGGCTCTAAGTCATCCAGGGTCCAGTCTCCGACGCGATAGCGGATCAGGCGTAGGGTAGGCAGACCCACCGCGGCCGTCATCCGCCGCACCTGCCGGTTCTTTCCCTCGCGGATGGTCAGTTCCAGCCAACTGTCGGGAACGCTTTTACGCTCTCGGATAGGTGGAATGCGAGGCCAGAGCCCCTCGGGCTCATCAATCTGCCGTACCTTTGCAGGGCGCGTCAGGCCATCCTTCAACTCAACCCCGTTGCGCAGCGCTTTCAAAGCTGTGCCATCAGGGACGCCTTCGATCTGAACCCAATAGGTTTTGGCCATCTTATGCTTCGGGTCGGATATCTGGGCTTGCAGCTTCCCATGATCCGTCAGCAGCATCAAACCTTCGCTGTCACGGTCCAGACGACCGGCGGGGTAGACACCCGGCAGGTCGATAAAATCAGACAGTGTGTTACGCGGACTTTCGACATTGGCGCGGTCGGTGAACTGCGGCAGCACGTCATACGGTTTGTTGAAGCGAATGAACCAGGACATGACCCGCGCATAGCCCGAAGGACGCACCCGACGCAAGCTGTGGATAAGTGTCACGTACCTGTCACAGATTCGGCTTACCCAGTCTGCGACATATTGTGGAAACTCAGGGCTTGTCAGAGTTTTAACACGATATATAGTTACCTTAAGGCCGGGGCGGGTGCTCCCCGCTCTGGTGTCACAAACGGGCAGCTGAGAGCGAGGAGCGATTCTGTGATGGACGGAGATTTCAGGACCGAATTTGTAAGAGAGCCGGGTATGCTCAAACAACACCCGGCCCTGGTTTTGAACGCCGATTACCGCCCCTTGTCCTACTACCCGTTGTCCTTGTGGCCCTGGCAAGAGGCGATCAAAGCGGCCTGGCTGGATCGGGTCGACATCGTGGCCGAATATGACGAGGTCGTCCGAAGCCCGAGCACCGAGATCCGAATACCCTCGGTCGTTGTATTGAAAGACTATGTAAAACCCAGAAAGCGCGTGGCCTTCACGCGCTTTAATTTATTTTTGCGGGATGAATTCCGCTGCCAGTACTGCGGCAGCCGCGATAACCTGACATTTGACCATGTGGTGCCGCGCGCGGCAGGCGGCGTGACCAGTTGGCAGAACGTGGTGGCGGCCTGTAGCCCCTGCAACCTGCGTAAAGGGTCCAAATCGCTGCGTCAGGCGGGGATGACATTGCGCAAGCCGCCACGTCAACCTGATGCTGAAGCGCTGCGCAATATTGGGCGGAAGTTCCCGCCGAACCATCTGCACGAAAGCTGGATCGACTTCCTGTATTGGGATGCGGAACTGGACGAGTTTTAAGCGCGCGCCCGCCAGGCCGCGATCCAGATCAGCATCAGCACTGCCGAGGCGATGGCATTCCAGCCTGCCATCGAGATGCCGAACATCTCCCACGGGATTTCGTCACAGCGCACCAGTGGCGCGTTCATGATCTGATCGAACAGATCGTCGTTGCTCAGTCCGCTGATATCGCCCGACGTACATGTGCTGGGGCCTTCCCACCAGTCTTGCTCAACACCGGCATGAAAGGCCCCGATGGCACCCGTTGTTGCAGCAGCTGCTGCGCCCAGCAGCGGCAGGATACCAAATCTTGGCAAGGCCAGCGCCGCCACGCCAATCACAACAGCCACCGCATGGGGGTAACGCTGCCAGATGCACATTTTGCAGGGTGCAAGCCCGCCCAAATACTGGAATCCCCACGCGCCCAATAGCAGGGCTGCTGAGCCAATCGTGGCGAGGGCCACAAGTACGGATTTTTTTGTCATAGATATTTAACCGCCACGAACCCGCCAAAAAGAAGGATGATGAACAGCGTGAACATAAGGCCCAGACGCTTTTCGATAAAGTCCCGGATCGGCTCGCCGAAGCCCCAAAGCAGGCCGGCAACCAGAAAGAATCGCATGGCCCGCGCCAGAATCGATGTGGCGATGAATGTGCCCAGCGGCATTCCGGTCCAGCCGGACATGATGGTGATGACCTTGTAGGGGAAGGGCGTCACACCCGCAGCCAGCACAGCCCAGAACCCGAAATCGTTGAATCGGGTGTTGAATTCTTCCATCGCGTGCGCTTTGCCCATGGATTCCAGAATGGGCTGACCGATGCTTTCATAGAAGAACGCGCCAATCGCATAACCCAGCATCCCGCCTAAAACCGAAGCCACCAGCGCAACGGTTGCAATCAACCAGGCGCGTGACGGGCGGGCCAGAATCATCGGAATCATCAAGACGTCAGGAGGAATCGGAAAAAACGAGCTTTCGATGAAGGCGACAATGGCCAAGGCCCACAGGGCATGAGGGTGTTCGGCCAGACGAATGGTCCAGTCATAAAGCGATCGTAACATATACAGTACTCAAATCCCGTTTGCGGCCCCAAGAAGGCAAACCATGCACCTGACGGACCGTCAACCGCCCAGATTGAAACAAATGGAATGTGGGATGTTTTTTGCCTCTGGACCTTCCTGCGCTTGGGCGCTAATCCAGTGTCCGTGGCCCAAGTGGCGGAATGGTAGACGCAGGGGATTCAAAATCCCCCGCCTTCACGGGCGTGAGAGTTCGAGTCTCTCCTTGGGCACCACATCCTCTTTTAACCTGCTATTTGTCTTTCGCGATCAGATGGTTGCGTTGCTGTATTGTCGTAGCTTTTGTTGCCGCAGCCTTGAGACGCGCGATTATGCCGCCTTGCGAATACTTGGATACAAAAACGAAACGGCGACGATCTGGCGTGGTTTTCTACAACGCCTGAAAACTGAGCGGTCCAAGAAAACGAGACAGGGGGAATGGGAAACAATTACGGCGCTGCGCTTCAATTGTTCATCGCAAGTTTTTAACTTCATGGCCAAAGGCGAAGCCGGGCATATGCCTCAAACCTTGTTCTGATACCATTTCAGAACAAACACCCGAATGGCCGATGCAAGGCCAGTTTCAGGATCGCGTTCAACATCAATTTCTGCGGCCAAAACATTGATCGGAAGTCTTTTTTCAGCCGCTATGTCGCGGAAAGCTCGCCAGAATTCATCTTCAAGCGACACGGATGTTCGGTGCCCCTTGAGAGTCAGAGAGCGCTTGATTGGGCGGCCGCTCATTCGTCTAACTCGCGCTTGTCGAGGTCACGCTTCAGCTTGTCCTGTTCAAACTTGGCGATTTCTTTCTCGGCCTTGGTGCGGCCGAATGCGACAGCATTCTGATCCGCGCGGGCTTTCTTTTCAGCCCGCGCTTTTTCTTTACGATACCGGTTCAGGTTAACCGGCTTGCCCATCAGTCTTTTGGACCAATCATCTGCTCGGGGCGGACGACGGCGTCAAAGGTTGCTTCGTCCACAAAGCCCAGCGCGATGGCCTCTTCCTTGAGGGTTGTGCCATTCTTATGCGCCGTCTTGGCAACTGTTGTGGCGTTGTCGTAACCGATAGTTGGCGCCAGCGCTGTGACCAACATCAGTGATTCCTTCATCAGCTTGTCGATGCGCGGTTCGTTGGCCTTGATGCCCATCAGCATCCGCTCAGTAAAGCTGTCAGAAGCATCGCCCAACAGCTGGATTGACTGCAGCAGGTTGTAAGACATCATCGGGTTGTAAACGTTCAGCTCGAAATGACCCTGGCTACCTGCGAAAGTCATCGCGGCGTTGTTACCCATCACGTGGGCGGCGACCTGGGTCAACGCTTCGGCCTGTGTGGGGTTCACCTTGCCGGGCATGATCGACGAACCTGGCTCGTTCTCGGGCAGAATCAGTTCGCCCAGACCCGACCGTGGGCCCGAGCCCAGGAAACGAATGTCGTTGGCGATCTTGTAGCAACTGCCGGCAATCGTCGCCAAAGCGCCTGACAGGAAGACCATCGCGTCATGGGCGGCGAGTGCCTCGAACTTGTTCGGTGCGGTGACGAAGGGCAGGCCGGTAATATCAGCCATGTGGCCTGCGACGGCCTCGCCCCAGCCGTGTTGTGTGTTAAGCCCTGTACCAACTGCGGTACCGCCTTGCGCTAGCTCGTAAATCCCAGGCATGGCTGCGTGAACACGGGCAATACCCTGGCGAATCTGATGGGCGTAACCGCTGAATTCCTGTCCCAGCGTCAGAGGCGTTGCGTCCTGCGTGTGGGTCCGACCGATCTTGATGATGTCTTTGAACTCTTCGGCCTTGTGTTCCAGCCCCGAGGCAAGTTTCTCGAGCCCCGGAAGCAGCACGTCACGCACGCTGGTCGCGGTGGCCACATGCATGGCGGTAGGGAAGGTGTCGTTCGAAGATTGACCCATGTTACAGTGGTCGTTCGGATGCACCGGGTCTTTTGAACCAATCACACCACCCAGAATTTCGATGGCGCGGTTTGCGATGACCTCGTTCGAGTTCATGTTCGACTGCGTGCCCGAGCCGGTCTGCCAGACAACCAGTGGGAAGTTGTCATCAAACTTGCCCTCGATCACTTCACCAGCGGCTTGAATGATCGCGTCGGCAATTTTTGCATCCAGTTTGCCGGTGGCCTTGTTCTGCATTGCGCAGGCTTTTTTGATCACGCCCAGCGCGCGGACGATGGCGACGGGCTGTTTTTCCCAACCGATGGGGAAATTCATGATCGAGCGCTGCGTCTGCGCGCCCCAGTATTTGTCGGCAGGAACCTCAAGCGGGCCAAAGCTGTCGGATTCGGTGCGGGTCTGAGACATCTGTCACTCCGTCTGGTATGCAGTTGTATGCCGTTTAGCCGCAGCAAAGCCGTGACGCAATCGGCCAGTTGCGCGCACCTTAGCCAGAGGCGTCGCAAAGGTATAGGTGGCGGGGTGCGTCACTTTACTTGAGATTGCCGGGGAAAGTGCCATTGTGCGTGGGTCTCTGTGAGCTACAATAAGAAGGTGAACGCCGTGGAGGACAAAATGCCAAATTTCCATCGTCTTGCGCTTGCAAAAGCCGTCACGATCTTTGCCATTTGCGCATTGTGGCTGTCCGTTTTCAGCGATTCTGCACGGGCTCAGGACATTGCACCTTTTGTGGGGGATTATATTGGGTCTGCTAACGTCGTGGATGCTGATGGCACCTCAACCCCTCGGGACATGAGCGTTTCCATTGTTGAAACCCAAAATGGGTTCAATGTCAGTTGGCGGACCACGACCTACAAGTTGGACGGGCGCGTTAAGGAACAGAAGTTTTCTATCGACTTTGTGCCTTCGGGCCGCGGGGATTTGTTTTCGGCTGCGATGAAGCGCAATGTCTTTGGCCACGAAGTGCCGTTGGACCCGATGAAAGGGGAACCGTTTGTCTGGGGTCGAATCGTGGGGGATACGATGACCGTGTTTTCTTTGTTCATCGATCAGGATGGCGGGTACGAACTGCAGCAATTTGATCGTACGCTTGCAGAAGGCGGGCTGAACCTGTCCTTTTCGCGTTTCATAGACGGTGTAAAATCCCGGTCTGTCGAAACATTTCTGCAAAAGAAATAACCCCGCGCGCGGCGGGGTTGATGTGGTTATTTCCGGAAGCTGTCGAGTGAAACCACGTCTGCGTCGTGATGTGGCTCTTCTTCTTCGACATCTATCGACTCTTCCATGATATGATCATCGTCTAACTCACCCTCGGGGCTTTCAAAGCGCAGGCCAAATTCAACAGACGGATCCACGAAGGTCTTGATCGCGGCATAGGGGATGTAGAGCGGTTCAGGCGCGTCGCCGAAATTCAGCGTTATGGCAAAACCGGATTCGCCAACTTCAAGGTTTTCGAACCAGTGCTGCATGACGATAGTCATTTCTTCCGGGTACCGTTCACGCAACCAGTCAGCGATGTCTACACCGTCCTCGCGCGTGTCGAAGGTGATAAAGAAATGATGCGCCCCGGGTAAGCCGGTTTCGGAAACATCCGTCAGCACTTTCTTGATGAGCCCGCGCATGGCGGAGTGCATCAGGTTGCCGTAATCGATGCCTTGCGACATGTGTGATCCTCAAAAGTGGTTATGCCCAGCATAGGGCTTTTGTTCGGAAACGAAAGGGCAGGTATGGCCGGATTGATCATATAGTGTGTGCGGCCAGCCCGGCGACAGACATCAGGGCCAACACGGTGCCCATCCCCAATTTCAGTCGAAAAATCAAGGCCCCAGCCAGAATTGTCAAACCCAAAGCGGTGAAATCCATTTGCGAAAGTTGCGGCGTGGGTATTGCCAGTGGGCCCCAGGATATGTGGGGAACTGATTCGAATAGAACGTTCAGGGCAAACCACACGGAAAGGTTGAGAATCACTCCGACAACAGCAGCGGTGATGCTGTGAAGGGCCGCCGACAGGCGCGGTCGCGCAGCCAGCCGGTCAAGGTATGGGGCGGCAAGGAAGATCCACAGGAAGCACGGCACAAAAGTTGCCCAAAGAGCGACCGCGCCAGCAGCCAAAGCCAGGCCAAAGCCTCCGCTCAACTCTCCCGCAAGCATTGCGACAAACTGAGTCACCAGAATCAAAGGGCCGGGTGTGGTTTCCGCAAGGCCCAAACCGTCGATCATCTGGTCAGTGCTGATCCAGTGATACTGATCCACAACCGTCTGGGTCATATAGGCGAGTACAGCATAGGCACCACCAAAGGTGACGACGGCCAGCCGTGCGAAAAACCAACCCAAATCGCTCAGCAATTGGTGTCCGCTAATGGTCAATGCAACCAAGGGACCAAGCCAAAGAGGCAACCAAACAGCGATGGTTCGCAGGGAAGGCTTCAGGTGCGACGGCTGGTTCGGCTCATATGGTTTCGATAGGCCTCGGAAAGTCGCGTATCCCCAAAATGCGGCCGCAAAGATGATCAGCGGGAAGGGGAGGTTCAGCAGGAAAATGCTAAGGAATGAGAGTGCGGCGACGACGTAGTGGTCTTTGTCCGTCAAAGCTTTGCGCGAAAGGTTGCGCAGGGCTTGCAAGACAATCACGATGACTGTTGCCTTGACGCCGATGAAGGCCGATTGCACCAATGGAAGATCTCCAAACGCAGAGTAGAGGGCGACCAAAACAGCGATGACAATTGCGCCAGGCAAGACAAATAAGCTGCCAGCGATCAGACCCCCGGAAACCCCACGCAAACGCCATCCGGCGTAAGTGGCCAATTGCATGGCTTCTGGACCCGGCAGCAACATGCACAGTGACAAGGCACGCAGGTAGGTTTGCTCATCCAGCCATGGTCTGCGTTCGACCAGTTCCTGATGCATCAGAGATATCTGCGCCGCTGGTCCGCCAAAGGACAGCAACCCGATCCTGCCAAAGACGCGAATTAACTCTGGGACCGAGGGCGTCACGGAACCGCTCATGCTGTATGGCCCAAAAGCTCAGACTGGTTCCAGAATTTGGCAGTGTCGAAGGCAGCCAAAAGCACTAACACTTGCTGTTCAATGTCGGGTGGCCAAGTCACAACATTTAATCCTGCAAGTCCCGAAAGATGCGAAACTTGCGTCACCGCCTTGGGGTGTTCGCATTTGGACCCCTTGGCGCTTGCTAACGTGCAAGCGCAATTGGGGTCAAGATTGCTTTGGGTTCAGGCCCAGTCCAGACGTTGCCCAGTCATGCACACGGGCAAAGTGTCGGATGGAAACTGGCCTAACTCTTCAAAGAACGAGATGAAATCAAAGTGATTGTAGGCCTCAACCATCTTGTCGCCTTTGAACCGCGCCATGACCTGTCCCGTGACCTCCAAAGGCGCGCCGTTGTCGGCGCGGAAGGTGCGAACGTTCAAAATCGCTGACACCCGATCCCCATTTTCGATGATCTTGGGCAGTTCAACCTTGATGTCGCCCAGGATATGGCGGAACGCGGTGACCAGGTCGCGGAAATCATCTGCACCAACTTGCATTTCGGGGATCAGCCCTTCGGCCATCGTTTCCGGCGCAAAATATTGATCGATTGCCTCGGTATTTCCGTTTTCCCAAACTTCGGAATACCACGCCCTGAGTATCTCTGAATTTGTCATCCCAGCTCTCCTGTCCAAGTGAGGGCACGATGACAGGCAGGAATGAACAAACTCTGAATGTGCCCTAAAAAGGGAATAAGGTCAGACATGTCAGGGAATAATGCAGGTTTCTGTTGCCAGGTACCTGCGAACCCCGCCTTACGCGGCTAGGCGCAAGGGCTTAGATTTCGGTCTTGTTACTGCTTACGCAGCAACTGCAACCGGAGCACGATTGTCGTTTGCAATTGTACTAGTTTCGCCGATAACGGTGGCAGACAGCCGAGACAAAGCTAACCCCTTTAGACGTTCGTCGATCCTGTTTCGGCCCCAAAATCCCCAAACGAAGGATGGTTGGTGGAGCCGCCGGGTACCGCCCCCGGGTCCGATCCGCTTATTACGAGCGCGTTTATGTCCATAGTCCCGAAGGACATTCCATATATAGGTGAGGTGATGGTTAGATGCAAACTCAGATTGCACCTCAATCAACCCAATAGTCTCAGTTGGTTAGGTTGTTTTATTAAAGTTTGCAGCAATCAGCCAAACGGCCAGAACCAGTTCGATTCCCCCAAAGATCATCGCCTTGGCCAACGGCGGATTGTCCAGCGCGACCGATACAAATCGGCCTAACGCTGCCCCCGAATAGACGACGCCCAGCATGACATAGGCCATCGGATTGTTCAGCCAGATAACGGCGATTCCGGTGACGACAAACAGACCTCCGACCGAGGCGCGCATCTCTGACAAGCCCATCGTGCTGTTGGTCGGGGCCAGATCAAGAGCCGAGGCAGTGTGGGCCGGGGCCAGAAACCCAAACGCGCCAAACCCGATAGTCAGCAACGCAGCAATCACGTTCAGAGTTGTGACCATTCCGGCCCCCTTATGGTTCAGGCCGCGTAGGCGGCGTCAAAGAAATCACGTTCCAGTTCGACTGCGCGATGGAACAATCGCGTGACCTCGGCCTGTTCAGCCGCATCCAACGTCGGCCAAACCTTATCCAGCTGTCCACGCAGATATTCGACCACGCTTTCAAACCCTTCGCCCGCATGTAGCGTGATCCATTCGGCAAACCAGAAGGGCAGGTCGTCTTTGGGTGGGTTTTCCGGGCTGGCCCAACTCAGATAGACCCATTCCGCCACGACCAGCACGGCCAGCATGTTATGATAACGGCCCGAGGCCACGGCCTCGGCCATCAGGTCCTGAAACGCCCGTGTGGCGGGGGCGGGTTCTGTGCTGGGTTTTGTGCCCAAAGCGTCCATCGCGCGCAGGAAATAAGTGTTCTCGGGGCCTGTGATCAGCGCGAGAAACTGCGCGGCTGGTACGCTGTCTGCGAGGGTCGGAGCGTGCGCGATGGCACTGGCAAGCAAGCGCACAAATCCGTCCACGAACTGATAATCCTGCTGAAGATACCAGCGCATTTTGTCCTCGGGCAGGGTGCCGTCGGACAAATCGCGCGTAAAGGCGTGGGAGGTGGCGGCTTGCCAGTCATCACTTCTGCCCTGACGCAGCATTTCGGTCGGGCGGGTTTGGTCCAGCATTCGGAAACTCCGTTTTTGTCTTGCCGCAGACAAAGCGCGTTTCAAATCAAAGTACAAGATCAACCAAGCGCTGACCAAAGACCAAGGCCGCCAACCAATATCAGACTTAGCGCCCAGATGAGCTCAAGATTGAACCAACTGCGCGACAGAACCTGCAGGCCCAGCCAACGATAGACGGCAAAAGCCAGCAGACCTCCGCCCAGAACCATGGCGGCTGTGTGAAGCGCGGCGACGCCCAGAACCAGCAGGGTGTTTGTTGTCATGATCTGGGATATCGCTTGATGGCCGGCGTCCAGTTCATCTACGGCACACAGCCCCAGATAGATCGGAACCAGCATCAGGGCGGCCCCATGCGCAAGGGCCACCAGAAACGACCATAGAGCCAGTTTGCTGGGGGGAATCCGTGACAAAAAACGGGGGTGACGACGGGTGATTGCGATGAACAACCCCATCGCGATGACGAGCAGCGCGGCACCAATTCGGATTTCCTTTTGATAGTCGACCAGAACCGCCATCAGCGCAAAAGGCAGCAGCACTCCTAACATGGCCACAAAATGCCCGCCCGCCAAAGCTGCCAGTGCTTGCCAAAGCGCGGATTGGCGCTGCTCCATCAGCGCGGAAGAGACCGCCAGCGGCCAGCCCATGCCAGGGTTCAGGCCGTGATAAGCGCCGCTCAGAACAACGGCCAGCCAGAGGCCAGCCGTTGATGTCATCAAAACGTCCAACTCAGACCGAGGGGTAGCAGAAGCTGTCGGTTGAACAGTCTCCGCCCTCCAGCCGGATTTGGTGGCTGCGGTAGCCGTCGGGGAACTCGACCCAGAATTTCGGATCCAACGTCAACCCTCCGTTCTCGCCAACATCGGCCTTGACCATGGCCGCGCCGCCTTCGCCCGGATAGAATTGATCGTCCCAGGTGGAATAGAGCGAGTTGGTCCAATAGACGCGTTTGCCGTCACGGCTGATTTCAACCATTTGCGGACCGTAACCAAAACTCTGGCCATTTGGATGCTTGGTTTTCTTAACGATCCCCCCGATTTCAACCATACCAGCCAGCTTGGGGTTCATTGGGTCCGACACATCGTATTGATGCATCTCACCGGTGCCCCAGCACGAGACGTAGAGGTATTTGTCATCCAGGCTCAGGTCGATGTCAGTGACCAACGGTGGCACCGCCGAAAACCCTTTGAGCAGATCTGGCAGATCATCGGGATCAGCTGGTTGCGGATCGATGGTGATGGTTTTCTTGGCCTCGAATGTGCCGTCATCATTGCGCCACCAGGTGAAGATCGCACCTTGCAAGTTGGTGGTGTCTACGACAACCCCGCAGAACCCATACTGCTTGACCGGGTCATGGGCCGGACGGATTTCCAGTGCCATCTGGTGGTTTTCACCAAGATCGATGGTCTGGATATTGGTCCGGTTACGCAGGTTCCAGAAATGGATGCGGTGACCGTATTTGTTCGAAAGCAAGTCTTCGGCCACTATCCCGTTTTCGAACTGAGGCGGCAGACCCCATTCAGAACTGACCATGTAATCGCGCGGGAGGTTCCACCAGAAATCATAATGCTTGTCCTGCACACCGCGCTCGATCTCATAGCGGCCGATGATCTCAAAGCTCTCACAATCCATAATGAAGATGCCCGGAGGACCATCAGTGCCGTCCGCGCCACCGCCGCCCAGCGTGCTGACATAGATGCCCTCAGGCCCGCAATGGATTGTGTGTGGGCGGGAATATCCAGTCTTGGCAAAGACTTCTTCGGGTTCGATGATCTTGTGAATCTTCGCCTCAAGTGGGTTTTTAACGTCGATGACGTAAATCCGGCTGGATCGAATGCCGGGGATGATCAGATAGCGCCGCTCCAGAAAGGCGTGCCCGGTCAACGGTGACAAGGCGGACGAGCAGGCATTCCATCCGAAATGGTGAAACTCATCGCCCTTCTCAGGCATGATCACCTGATGAACAATTTTTCCAAAATCGTCGGATGTTGGATCGACATTCACAACCGCCAACCCGTCTGGTTGCGAAAAATCCGGGCTAAGCATCAAGGTGAAAGCAAGCGTTTCAGTAGGCCCCTCCATCGCGAGCTTGGCGGATGGGTAAAAGGTTGGGTCCGGTCTAGTGTTCATAACGTCCTCCCGTAAGTCATTGATCTTCAATTCGTATTGAGAGTTCCGGTCTTGGCGCCGGATGACATTCTGCCTGCTCGTCTTCCTTTCGTTGCCTAAGCGCGCATTGGGCGCTCAAGCTGGTTTGCGTTTACGCTCGGCCACGTCCTGCGCCAATTGGCGGGTGTAGTGTTCTAGATCGTTCAGCGCGGCGTCCACGGTTTCGGCGTCCTGCGATTCAAGCGCGTCAACTATTCTGCTGTGCAGCGCTATGATTTCTTCACGAGACCGCGCGGTGAAAGTGATCATGTTCATCAGCGGCTGCATCGCCTCAACCGCTCCGGCCAATTGATATGACAGGACTGGGTTTCCAGCCCCATCCACCAAGGCACGGTGAAAGGTCACGTCAGATGCACAAAACGCTTCGTCTGTCAGACCCGGTTGAGATTGACGAAATATCTCGGCCCGCATGGTGGCCAATTGATCTGCGGTGCGTCGCTGCGCGGACAAAGGCGCACAAGCTCTTTCCAAAGCGTAACGCGCCTCGCAAGCGGTATCAAAGCTGACCGCGTTCATCGACAGCAGCAAGGTCGAGGTTGTGATCTGCTGGGAATAGGCGTCCTCAAAACTCAGCCGATTTACAAACGCGCCGCCCGATGCCCCACGCTGTGTGCGGATCAGGGATTGCGCCGCCAATCGTTTTAACGCTTCACGCACGGTTGGACGCGACACCTGAAATTGTTCTGACAACTCGGCCTCAGACGGCAAGCGGGCATCCACGATCAACTCACCTGACACAATCGCGTCCCGAATGGCTTGAGCGATCTGAGCGGACAGGTCAGCGGTTTTCTGGGGCGCGGTTTTCATGTTCAGAGGACCTTGGGCAAATTTTTATTTGTCTGACATTTAAAAGTCTGACATTTGAAAAGCAAGGGAGTTGAGTCGGGAGGCCGAAGTGAGTCGTACGTGGCTGCGCAGCGGAATGTGGCTGGGCTTTTATGTCCTGATCCTGTGGGCGTGGTGGGTCATGTTCTCGATGAGCCGGGACATGGACCTTGATCTGATAGGTCGCCCCGGACCCATGGGACAGACCATGGCGGCCATGGATCCGCGCATGGACATGTATATGCCCATGGCCGAGTTCGGGCCGTTGTTTTCAATGTGGGCGATCATGATGGCGGCGATGATGCTGCCGACACTTGTACCAACCCTGCGCAGCTATGATGACCTGATCCGCAGTGCAAATGGTAGCCGCGCAGGCTGGCTAGGCGTTCTGGCGGGGTACTGGCTCGTTTGGGTCGGATTTGCGGCTCTGATCACCGGGATTCAACTGATTTTGCTGTTTGGCGGTGTGGTCGATATGCTGGGCATCGCCAAGTCTGGCTGGGTTGCGGGCGGATTGATGATCGCAGTGGGGGCCTTTCAGTTCACCCGCGTGAAAGAGGTCTGCCACGGCGTTTGCCATGCTCCGATGACCTATTTTCTGGGCCATTGGAAAACCGGTTTCGCAGGCGGTGTTCGCATGGGTTTGGGCCTGGGCGCGTTTTGCGTGGGCTGCTGCTGGGGTTTCATGGTGCTGGGATTCGTGGGTGGTGTCATGAGCTTGTTGTGGATGGGTCTCGCGACACTGTTCATGGTTTTGGAAAAACTCCCACAAATCGGGCACGCGATAACGCGGCCTATGGGGTTTGCACTGATTGCGGGTGGTCTGGTCCTGCTCGTCTATCCAATTAGTTACGGAGGTTAAGCCAATGGCAAAAAACAGAAAACCAGAAGCTGATCGGTTACCTATCAGTCAACGGATCGACAGCCGGATGCCTAACCCCAAGCGGCGCGAAATGAGCCCAACGGATTGGTCGATCAAAGGCGAATTGATCCTGAACTGTTCGTGCGATGTTTTCTGCCCCTGCGTGGTGTCGTTGGGTGCGCACCCTCCGACCGAAGGCCATTGTCATGCCTGGATGGGCATCATCATCGATGACGGGCATTACGAGGGCGAAGATCTGTCGGGGCTGAATGTTGGTTTGTTGGTCGATATTCCGGGCCGGATGGGCGAAGGCCAGTGGAAAGTGGCGGCTTATGTAGACGAACGTGCCAGTGGCAAGGCGTATAACGGGTTGCTGCAAATCTTCAGCGGGCAGGCGGGCGGAACCACCGGGCTGTTCACCATGCTGGTCAGTGAGATCATCGGGGCCGAGCGCGCGCCCGTTCAGATCGAAAGAGACGGCACCAAGCGCCGCATCATGATTGGCCGAAAAATACAGGGCGAGATTGAGATGCTGGGCGGTAAAGATCCAGAACATCCCGTTATGGTGTCGAACTCGAAATACTGGATGGGCCCCGATATTATTGTCGCCCGTGGCACCAAGTCCAAAGTACGTGACTATGGCCGTGTCTGGGACTTTGGCGGTAAGTCGGCCGAGATTTGTCCAATTGACTGGCATGGGCCCAAGTAATGATCTCCGGTGCATATGCGCGTGAGTTGGCGCAATACAATCATTGGCAAAACAAGCAGTTGGCGGAGTTTCTGCAAGCTTTGACTCATGAGGAACTGGTCCTTGAACGCGGAGCGTTTTTCGGGTCGATCCTGGGAACAGCCAACCATTTGCTCTGGGGGGATTGGATCTGGATGTCTCGCTTTGAAAAGGCAGATGGACCGGAAAGCAACATTCATCGAACAGGCGGTGGAATTCACGAAAGCGTGTATCTGTGCCCCGACCTGTCCGCATGGCTGCCCCTGCGAGAAAAGATTGACGCCCGCATCATCCGTTGGGCTGACAGCTTGGGGGATGAACCTCTGACGGGTCCGTTCACGTGGTATTCAGCCGCGAAAGAGGCTGACATTACTTTGCCTTATGCGCGCTGCGTCATCCATATGTTCAATCATCAAACTCACCACCGGGGACAAGTGCACAAGATGTTGACCGAGGCGGGATCTGAAGCGCCTGTCAGCGATCTAGTCTTCATGCCGCAGGAGGATTGAATGCCGCAAATATCTCCTTCGCGCCGTCTGAGGCGCACGCCATTCTCGGATGGGGTCGAAGCTGCTGGGGTCACTGGATATACGGTATATAACCGTATGTTATTGCCTACTGTTTTCGAAAGCGTCGAGGCTGACTATCGGCATTTGAAGACCCATGTACAGGTGTGGGATGTGGCTTGCGAACGGCAAGTCGAACTGCGCGGGCCGGATGCTGCTCGGCTGATGCAGATGCTAACCCCGCGCGATTTGCGGGGGATGTTGCCGGGCCAGTGTTTCTATGTGCCGATCGTTGATGAGACCGGTGGAATGCTGAATGATCCGGTAGCCGTGAAACTGTCTGAAGATCGGTGGTGGATTTCGATTGCTGACAGTGACCTGTTGCTATGGGTCAAAGGGATCGCCGTTGGATACCGTTTGGATGTGTTGGTTGACGAGCCGGATGTATCTCCGCTTGCGGTTCAAGGCCCAAAGGCAGACGAGCTTATGGCGCGCGTGTTTGGCGACCGCGTGCGGGACATCCGATTCTTCAGGTTCGATATGTTCGAGTTTGAGGGGCGCGATCTGGCAATTGCGCGTTCGGGCTACTCCAAACAGGGCGGGTTTGAAATCTATGTTGAAGGCAGCGAAATCGGAATGCCCCTTTGGAACGCGTTGTTTGCAGCAGGCGAAGATCTTCAGGTGCGCGCTGGCTGTCCGAACCTGATCGAGCGGATCGAGGGCGGTTTGTTGTCTTATGGCAATGACATGACCGACGATAACACGCCACACGAATGTGGGTTGGGCAAATTCTGCAACACCAACACCGCAATTGGGTGCATTGGGCGCGACGCGTTGCTGCGTGTGGCGAAAGAGGGGCCGATTCAGCAAATCCGACCCATCGCGATTGCGGGCGACCCTGTTCCGGGTTGTGATCGACCCTGGGGCCTTTACGCGGACGGAAAGTGGGTTGGGCAGGTAACGTCGGCGGCCTGGTCCCCGGATTTCAAGACCAATGTGGCTATTGGAATGGTGCGGTTGAGCCATTGGGATGCGGGAACGGAACTGGATATCGAGGTGCCGGGCGGGATGCGGCGCGCAACTGTGCAGTCGCATTTCTGGGTTTAACACAAGGGTTGGGGGCGCTGCCTCCGTCGCTGCGCGACTCCCCCGAGGTATTTTGGGCCAGGTGAAGGACTGGTCTGGTCAAGGAAACACGAAAGGATTTGAGAATGTTCAATGCGTTGGTGATGGACAAGGACGAAGAGAGCGGCTTGGCGAGTGCATCGGTCAAGCAGCTTTCATTGGATGATCTTCCACATGGTGAGGTGACTGTGGCGGTGGAGTTTTCAACCGTGAATTATAAGGACGGTCTGTGCCTGTCACCCAAAGGGGGTGGGCTGGTGCGGGCATATCCGCATGTGCCGGGTATCGATTACGCCGGTACGGTCGAAGCCTCGTCAGATGAGCGATACAAACCCGGCGACAAGGTTGTTCTGACCGGTTGGCGTGTGGGCGAGGCGCATTGGGGCGGCTATTCTCAGAAAGCCAATGCGCGGGCGGACTGGCTGGTTCCGCTGCCCGACGGGCTGGACGCACGTCAGGCCATGGCTGTGGGTACGGCTGGGTTTACGGCCATGCTTGCGGTGATGGCGTTGGAAGATCATGGGCTGACCCCGGATCGGGGACCGGTTTTGGTGACCGGCGCTGCAGGTGGTGTTGGGTCGGTGGCCACAGCCATTCTGGGCAATCTGGGGTATGAGGTGGCGGCTGTGACCGGGCGCCCCGAAACCGGTGACTATTTGAAATCGCTTGGCGCGACAACGATTGTGCCCCGCGAAGAGTTGAATGAAACCACCAAGCGCCCGTTGGAAAGTGAAACCTGGGCTGGCTGTGTAGACGCGGTGGGCGGAGATATGTTGGCGCGTGTTCTGGGGCAGATGAAATACGGCTGCTCGGTTGCTGCCGTCGGTTTGGCCGGAGGCGCGGCCCTGCCTGCGACTGTGATTCCATTCCTGTTGCGGGGCGTGAACCTGTTGGGCATCGACAGCGTGATGCAGCCTTACGACAACCGACTGCGCGCGTGGCAGCGGATCGCGACCGATCTGCCGATGGACAAGCTGGAGGCGATGGTTCAGCCAGCCGCTTTGTCAGATCTACCACAGCTTGGTGCGGATATTCTGAAGGGTCAGGTCAAAGGTCGCGTTGTTGTTGATGTGAACGCCTGAAGTTGACGCGTACTGCATCCTCGGGCGGGCGCGCCTGGCCGAGGATCGGATCGGAGTTGGTACAAAATGGTCGCAACACCTCTGGCCATTGATACAATTCCCGACCATGATTGCTATACATCCCAATTGTGATGGCGTAAGACCCATCCAAAGAGTACCTGAAAACGGGGAGTGAGCAGCATGTCTGACGACTTCGAACTGGACACCGATGATCTCAAGCGCCGCATGGATGGCGCCATGGCCAATCTGAAAACTGAATTTGCCTCGCTGCGTACGGGTCGGGCTTCGGCATCTATGCTCGAGCCTGTCATGGTTGACGCCTATGGCTCGCTGACTCCGATCAACCAGGTGGGGACGGTGAACGTGCCGGAACCGCGGATGGTGACTGTAAATGTGTGGGATAAGTCACTGGTTGGTAAGGTGGAAAAGGCCATTCGCGAAAGCGGGCTTGGTATCAACCCTCAGCTGAACGGCACAATCATCATGTTGCCGATCCCGGAACTCAACGAAGAACGTCGGCGCGAGCTTGGCAAGGTTGCGGGGCAATATGCGGAAAGTGCTCGGGTTTCGATCCGTAACGTGCGCCGCGACGGTATGGACCAGATCAAGAAGGCCAAGGCCGATGGGATGTCGGAAGATGACCAGAAACTTTGGGAAAGCGAAGTTCAGGATCTGACCGATGAAATGATCAAGGCCGTCGACGCCGCACTTGAGACCAAGCAATCTGAAATCATGCAGGTCTGAGCTGGTTTGATGCCCAAAGATCCCCAAACCGATCCGGTTTCCGGCCCGCGCCACGTCGCTATCATTATGGATGGCAATGGTCGTTGGGCACAGGCGCGTGGCCGTCCCAGACTGTTTGGTCATCACGCAGGTGCACGGCGTGTCCGCGAGGTGGTAGAGGCCTGCCCGGGATTGGGGATCAAATATCTCACAGTGTTTGCGTTTTCGACCGAGAACTGGAAACGAACACAGGTTGAAGTCGCGGGCCTGATGAGCCTGTTCCGTCGATACATCATCAAGGAAACCCGAACTCTCGCCGACAATGGAATTCGCGTGCGGTTCATCGGTGATCGGGTCCGTCTGGATTCAAAACTGACCGAGCTGATGGATTCTCTGGAACAGGAAACGAAGGACAACGACCTTGTTCATTTGACCGTAGCGTTGAATTACGGTGGTCGGGATGAGGTGGCACGCGCTACTAAACGGCTGGCGCGTGATGTTGCCGAAGGGCGTTTAAAGCCTGAAGAGGTGGATGAAGAAACGCTGCCTAAGTATCTGGATACGCGCGTTCTTCCGGATCCGGATCTTGTTATTCGGACCAGTGGCGAAGCACGAATCTCTAATTTTCTTTTGTGGCAGTCGGCGTATTCGGAATACGAATTCATTGATACGCTTTGGCCGGATTTCACAGCAGCCGAATTGGAAGCCTTGTGCCGCAACTACGGGTCCAGAGAGCGTCGGTTCGGAGCGGTGCTGGCATGAGCGAAGGCCGATGGTCTGACCTGACAGCACGGGTTCTTTCTGCTGCGGTACTGGTCCTGATTGGCGCGGTCGAGGTGTGGCTGGGCGGCATCTGGTTCGAGATTTTTATCGCGGTGGCCTGTGGTCTAATGACCTGGGAACTGGTTCGGATGATTGAGCCGAACAGCCAGAGCACGGGAATTCAGTTGGGCATCCTGACAAGCGCTGCGGTTCTGCTCAGTTATCATGTGCCACCGCTGTACACATTGCCTGTTGTTGTCGCGCCTGCATTGGTGGGTATGGGGCAGATGAGCCGGTCGAAAATTCTGTACGGGCTGTTTGCAGTTTGGATCGTCGGGGCCGGGTTGGGTTTTATCTCGATCCGCGAAAATTTCGGCTTTGGCTGGATGGTGTGGTTGATCGCCGTGGTCGTGGCCACGGATGTCGCTGGTTACTTCGTCGGCAAAACAATCGGCGGTCCCAAGTTCTGGCCCAGGGTCAGCCCGAAGAAAACGTGGTCGGGAACCGCAGGTGGATGGGCTGCAGCGGCCTGTGTAGGGATCGCCTTTGCAACCCATGCCGGTTTCGGATTCGCCTTTGTCGTTGTTTCGGTGCTGGCTTCAATGGCAAGTCAGATCGGTGATATTATCGAAAGCGCGGTCAAACGTAAGTTTGGCGTCAAAGACAGTTCAAATCTGATCCCGGGCCACGGTGGCTTTCTGGATCGCTTCGACGGCATGATGGGCGCTGCTTTATTTGTTCTGATCGCAGGGTTGTTTTACGCGCCAGGTGGTATGTAATGCGCAAAGTAACTGTTTTGGGGGCCACAGGATCGATTGGGCAAAATACAATTGATCTGATCGCCCGCGCGCCAGACGACTACGACGTTGTGGCTCTAACCGGTGGTGCGAATATCCAGCAATTGGCCGACGATGCGCGCCGCCTTGGGGCCAATCTGGCCGTGACAGCGCATGAAGATAAGTTGGACGACCTGCGCAGTGCACTTGCAGGTAGCGGCGTGGAAGTGGCGGCTGGATCGCGTGCTATTGCCGAGGCCGCGGCGCGCCCGGCGGACTGGGTTATGTCGGCCATTGTAGGTTCAGCGGGCCTTGCGCCGGGGATTGAAGTGCTCAAACAAGGGGCGACGCTGGCGCTAGCCAATAAGGAAACGCTGGTTTGCGCTGGGGCACTGGTTCTGGAAACAGCCAAGGCCCACGACGCGCGGTTGCTGCCCGTCGATAGCGAGCACTCGGCCGTGTTTCAGGCGCTGGTCGGCGAAGACATCGATGCGGTCGAGCGCGTGATCATTACGGCAAGCGGCGGAGCCTTTCGGGACTGGCCGCTGGAAGACCTGGCCAATGCAACGGTTGAACAAGCGTCTAGCCACCCGAATTGGGACATGGGCCAACGCATTACAATCGACAGCGCGTCAATGTTCAACAAGGCGCTGGAAGTCATAGAAACCAAAGAATACTTTTCGGTCTCCCCGACGCAGATCGAAGTTGTAGTTCATCCGGAATCCATCGTGCATGCGATGGTTGGATACCGGGATGGGGCGGTGATTGCCCATTTGGGCGCACCCGACATGCGCCACGCCATTGGCTATGCCTTGCATTGGCCCGAGCGCCGCAACCTTCCTGTGGAACGGCTTGATCTTACGAAACTGGGCCAACTGAACTTCAAGTCGCCGGACCTGACGCGGTATCCTGCACTGAAACTGGCTTGGGATGTCATGGATCGCGGTGGTTTGGCGGGCTCGGTTTTCAATGCTGCAAAAGAACGGGCGCTGGATCATTTCATTGCACGCCATATCTCATTTACGGATATGGCCGATGCGGTTGCTGCCGTTCTCGACAGATTTGACGCATCAGACGGCCTTATTGATGCCGAGATGACCCTTGATAACGTGCAGAAAACGGACCATTTGGCACGTCAATGGGTCGATGACACCGTGGTGGAACGAGCAGGATAGAATTTTGGACGTACTTTCGCTGATCCCTCAATTTGGCAATCTTCTTTGGACGATTGTTGCCTTCGTCATCGCCTTGTCGGTCATCGTGGCCGTGCATGAATACGGCCACTATATCGTGGGCCGGTGGTCGGGCATCCATGCCGAAGTGTTCTCGATCGGGTTCGGTCCGGTCCTGTGGAGCCGCGTCGACAAACGAGGCACGCGCTGGCAGATCGCGCTGCTCCCATTTGGCGGATATGTGAAATTCCTGGGTGACGCCAATGCTGCGTCTGGCAAGGATGAAGAGGCGATGGGTGAAATCGCCACCCAAAGCCCGGAAGAGTTGCGGCGCACCATGCACGGAGCCCCTCTGTGGGCGCGGGCTGCCACCGTGGCGGCTGGACCGGCGTTCAACTTTGCCATGTCCATTTTGGTTTTCGGCATGATCTTCTGGTCTCAGGGCGTGTCGCGCGAACCCTTGACCGTGGCCTCCCTACAGCCTTTGCCGGGAACGGTACAGGAACTGCAGGAAGGTGATGTGATCACCGCAATCGCTGGTATTCCGACGCCGGACTACGATGAAGAAGGCGCCTGGCAGGATTTCATCGACGCGTTGCCGGTGCAACCGGTTCTGGATTACACGGTCATTCGCGATGGACAGACACTGGACGTTCAGGCCCCCTGGATGTTCCCACCGCTGATCCGTCAGGTTGCCCCGCGCAGTGCGGCTATGGACATTCAGTTAGAGCAAGGTGATGTGATCACCGCCGTAAATGGCGAACCGATCTTTGCTTTTGATCAGCTGAAGGATTTTGTCGAAAGTTCGGATGGGCGCGTTTTGCTATTGAATGTATGGCGGGACGGCTCGGATCTTGAGTTCGCGCTTGCCCCACGCCGTACGGATGAACCAAAGCCGGAAGGCGGGTTTGTCACACATTGGCGGATCGGGATCATCGGCGGCATGATGTTGGAGCCCGCCACCGAGCCCGCCGGTTTTGTGGATTCACTGCGTGGCGGCGTCGTTCAGACCGGCCGTATCATCGAAGGGTCTCTGTCCGGCATGTGGCACATGATTACGGGAGCGATCAGCACCTGTAACATTTCCGGGCCAATCGGGATTGCTGAAACCTCTGGTGCAATGGCCAGCCAAGGGGCGCAGAACTTCATCTTCTTTATCGCGGTTTTGTCGACGGCTGTCGGTTTGTTGAACCTGTTCCCGATCCCGGCCTTGGATGGCGGTCATCTGGTATTCTACGCGTATGAAGCGGTCGCCGGAAAACCACCCAGTGATGGCGCGCTGAGGATTCTTATGGGGCTGGGGATCACTATCATCCTTACGCTCATGCTGTTCTCGGTCAGCAACGATCTGTTCTGCTAAATGTGGCGGTTGGTGCAAGTTTAGGCCGCATTCCTGCCTCAATTCATGGCTATACTTTTTGCGTTGAAAGGGTATCGCCATGACCAAAGCGCTTAAAAAATCGTACCAGGGGTTCAGCTTTCTTTTCATGCTGAACCGTGACGTATTGTTGAGCTTTGCCATGACAGCGCTGGCGTTGACTGGCGCAATGTATCTGGCCGGGGTTTATCTGGCCGGATTCTGATTCTCACCGAAATGCAGAAAGCTTGCTGTGCGGCGTCGCACTGGAATGCTTCTATTTCGCCTTTTGACAAGCTCATTTAATCTCGTTACTCAGCATTAAAGTCTTAAAATTCTGGGTAGAGCACAAAATGACTGACAGGCGAGACGCGGGCACATCCTGCGGGGGGCAAATGCCGACAAACAATATTTTGTGGCAGGCGCTAACGGTTCTTTTCCTTTTTGTTGCGGCGTGTTTGGTGGCTTTTCCGAATGCAGCGCAGGCGCAGAACTTCACGATCAATTCGTTTCAGGTGGAAGGCAATCGCCGGATTGAAACGGGTACGATCATCGCCCGAACCGGAATCGAACCTGGGCAAACAGTCAGCGCTGGTCAGATCAATGATGCCTATCAGCGTTTGCTTGACAGTGGTGTATTTGAAACAGTCGAGCTGACCCCGCGTGGCACGACTCTGGTGATCGAAGTTCAGGAATATCCTACGATCAACCAGATCAGCATTGAAGGAAACGCACGCGTCAAAGACGATGTTTTGCTGGACGCCATCGAGTCTGAACCGCGCCGGGTCTTTACCCCTCAGGCGGCGGAAGCAGACGCTGACCTGATCGCCGAAATTTATTCTGCGCAAGGCCGGGTCGCGGCAACAGTCATCCCGCGGATCATCCGCCGCAGTGACAACCGCGTCGATCTGGTTTTCGAAGTATCGGAAGGCACCACCATCGAAGTTGAACGCGTCAGCTTTGTTGGCAACCGCGCCTTCTCGGATCGCCGGTTGCGCCGTGTTCTCGAAACCAAGCAGGCGACGTTCCTGCGGACCTTCTTCCGCAATGATACATTTATCGGCGACCGCATCGAATTCGACAAACAGGTCATTCGCGATTTCTACCTGTCGCGCGGCTATGTCGATTTCCGCGTAAACAGCGCCAATGTGGAATTCACCCGTGAACGCGACGCCTTCTTCTTGGTGATGAACGTCACTGAAGGGCAGAAATTCTCGTTTGGCAAGATCACAACAGTAAGTGAAATCCCCGGCGTGAATGCGGCTGAATATCAGGATGCACTGAAGATCAAGCCGGGCGTGACTTATACGCCATCGCTGATTGAAAACTCGATTGCGCGTCAGGAACGTCTGGGCGTCAAACAGGGTGTGGACTTCTTGCGGGTCGAACCTCGCATCACGCGCAATGATCGCGACCTGACACTGGATGTGGAATTCGTTCTGACAAAAGGTCCGCGCATCTTTGTTGAGCGGATCGACATTGAAGGCAACACCACCACGCTGGACCGTGTCATTCGACGTCAGTTCGACACTGTAGAAGGCGACCCGTTCAACCCGCGCGAAATTCGTCAGGCGGCCGAGCGGATCAATGCTCTGGGCTTCTTCGCCACCGCAGATGTCGAGCCGCGCGAAGGGTCTTCGCCCAGTCAGGTGATCCTAGATGTGGATGTTGAGGAACAACCCACAGGCTCGCTCAGCCTCGGTGGTAGCTACTCGGTCACAGACGGTTTCGGTATCGCAATCGGCCTGAACGAATCCAACTTTTTGGGACGTGGTCAAAACTTGGGTCTGACCATTTCGACCGCGCAGGACTCCGAGCAGTATGCGATCAGCTTTACAGAACCCTACCTGCTTGGACGCAAGTTGCGTTTTGACTTGGGGTTGGGGCTGTCGGGAACGAACTCTGGTTTTGCCAGCTATGACACAAGCTCGCTGTTCTTCACGCCGCAGCTGACCTACGCCATCGGCGAGTTGTCGTCGCTGCGCTTGCGCTATGGTTGGGATCGCAGCGAAATGACCCAACAGGACAACGAAACCAACGGCGCTGTCATTTCGTCCGAAATTGCGCAAGGCAAAAGAACCTCTAGCTCGTTGGGTGTATCTTACGTGTATGACAGCCGACTCGGTGGTCTGGATCCGAATTCCGGTGTTCTGTTCGAGGTTGGCGTTGATGCGGCCGGTCTTGGGGGAGACAACAAGTACTTCAAAACCACAGCGCGCGGTATCGCACAAACCCGTGTTTGGAACGAAGAAGTCGTGCTGCGGGCGACCATGGAATTGGGCGCGCTGCATTGGAGAGGCAACGACTTCAGCCGTACTGTCGACCGTTTTGTATTGGGCCCGAACACCTTCCGTGGCTTTGAGCCCGCTGGTATTGGCCCACGTGACTTGTCCAACGGTCAGGACGATGCCATCGGCGGCAACTACTACTGGGTTGCCCGGTTCGAAACCGACTTCCCGCTTGGCTTGCCAGAAGAACTTGGTTTGCGCGGTGGTTTGTTCTATGACGTCGGCAACCTCTATAACATCGACGATGTGAACACGGCAGGCGCAACTATTGTGGGTGCGAGCGGATCAATCCGCCATGTGATCGGCATTTCGGTTCTGTGGGACACGCCGTTTGGGCCGCTGCAGTTCAACTTCTCTCAGCCTCTCAAGAAAGAGTCCTTCGACAAGGAACAGAACTTTGACTTTACCATTCAGGCTCGGTTCTGATCCCAAATGCTGAATATACTCATGACGATAGCACGGGGCCCATTACGGGCCCTGTGTGTGTTTTCGGCCCTTGTGATGCCGCTTGCATTGGACGCACAACAACTTGGCGTGCCGCAGGCCAGCGTCGTTACGCTTTCCAGCGAAGAACTTTTTGCCGACTCGGCTTTCGGGCAGCGCGTTCTACGAGAGATTGAGGCTGAAAGCGCCTTGTTGGCAGAAGAAAACGAACGGATTGTGGTCGAGCTGAGCCAGGAAGAAAAAGAACTTACGGAACAGCGTGCGAACTTGCCTGCCGAGGAATTCCGCCCGTTGGCCGAGGCTTTCGACACCAAGGTTCAGTCCCATCGAGAAGGCCAGCGCGCCAAACTGGACGCATTGGCGCGGCGCAGCGAAGAAGCGCAACAGACTTTTTTTGAAATTGTGCGCCCAATTCTTGTTGATCTGCTGCGCGAGTTCGGTGCCAGTGTGATGATCGAACGGTCGAATGTCGTGGTTAGTACGACAGACATTACCGAGGCCGCGATCGCTCGCATCGACGCCGCAATCGGTGATGGCAGCACGCTGCAAGAAGGCAATGGCGAATAGGGTTGCTTGCTCTTGGAATGCGGTATTGTTAACCACGCGCAAAAGAAACATCCAAAACGGGATACCTGATCAATGACCACGGAAACCAAAAGCGCCGACATTCAGCTGATCCAAAGGATCTTGCCGCACCGCTATCCGTTTTTGCTGGTCGACAAGGTCGTGGACATCTCGGGCTATCAGTCGGCGCGCGGCATCAAGAACGTGACCATGAACGAGCCGCACTTTCAGGGGCATTTCCCAGGCACACCGATCATGCCGGGCGTCACAATTGTTGAGGCCATGGCCCAGACCGCAGGTGTAATGCTGGGTGTTGGCATGGACGTCATCGACACCGAGCTGCTGATCTATTTCATGAGCATCGACAAGTGCAAGTTCCGTCGCAAGGTTGTGCCCGGTGACGTTCTCGAGATGCATGTTGAAACCGTGCGCGGCAAAAAAGGCGGCAAGCTGTTCAAGTTCAGCGGCCGGGCCACTGTTGAGGGCGAAGTGGCGGCCGAGGCCGAATTTTCGGCCTATGTAGATTGGGACATGGAAAAAACGACATGAGCGGAATCCATCCCAGCGCAATTATCGAAGAGGGCGCGCAGATCGGGCAGGACTGCTCGATCGGTCCATTTTGCTATGTGGGTGCGCAGGTCAAACTTGCGGATCGGGTTGAACTGAAATCCCATGTGGTCGTGACCGGTGACACTTCGATTGGTGAAGATACTATTATCTTCAATTTCTCGGTGATTGGTGAAATTCCTCAGGACCTGAAGTTTGGTGGCGAAAACACCCGTCTGGAAATTGGTCAACGTAACCGGATCCGGGAACATGTGACGATCAACACCGGTACCGACGGTGGCGGCGGTGTGACGCGGATTGGCGACGATTGCTTGTTTATGGCGGGCGTTCACGTGGCGCACGACGTGCAGATCGGCAACCGGGTCATCATGGTCAATCATGCAGGAGCAGCCGGTCACTGTATCGTGGAAGACGATGTGATCGTCGGCGGCATCTCGGGATTGCATCAATGGGTGCGCGTCGGGCGTGGCGCGATCATCGGGGCGCTGACCATGGTGCCCAAAGACGTTATTCCCTACGGTCTGGTGCAGGCCTCACGTGGTGAGCTGGACGGCTTGAACCTTGTAGGTCTGAAACGCAAGGGTGTTTCGCGCGAGGATATCTCGGCGCTGCGCGCGGCCTTCAAGGAACTGTCCGAGGGCGATGGAACCTTCATGGACCGCGCCAGCCGGATCGGCGAAGGCAATGAAAGTGATTACGTGCAACGGATCGTTGATTTTGTCACCGGCCACAGTGATCGCTCATTCCTGACACCAGGGAAATAAACCCATGCTGGCGTTGATTGCGGGAACAGGGGCATTGCCAACCGAAGTTGTGGCTCAGCTCGCAGACCGACCTTTGATCTGCGCACTGGAAGGGTTTCCACCTGACGATCTGACCGTGGATATAGAATTCCCGCTGGAGCAGCTGGGCAGCTTCATTGCCGATCTCAAGGTGCGGGGCGTGACGCAAGTTTGTCTGGCTGGTGCAGTTCAACGCCCGCCCATCAACCCAAGCCGCATTGACGCTGCGACCCTGCCGTTGGTTCCGGTGATCCAAAAGGCGATCATGTCCGGCGATGACGGCGCGTTGCGTGCGGTCATCGGAATCCTTGAGGATGCTGGGCTGCAAATGCGCGCCGCACATGACATTGCGCCCGGTTTGCTTCCGCCTTTGGGCTGTCTGACGGATACGCAACCCTCCGAGGCTGACATGGCCGACGCCGACCGTGCGGCTGGTATTCTGCGCGCAATGGGGGCTGCCGATACCGGACAGGCATGTGCGGTCTCTAAAGGTCAGGCGCTTGCGATAGAAGGGATATTCGGCACTGCCTGGATGCTGAAGTCTTTGACCCAACGACCAGACGCGGGTGGAGGCATACTGTTCAAAGGGCCCAAACCCGATCAAGACCGGCGCGCCGATCTGCCTGCCATCGGACCCGATACCGTCACAGACGCGGTCGCGGCCGGGTTGACCGGGATCGTATTGGAAAAAGGCGGCGTGCTTGTCCTGAGGCAAGAGCAGGTCATTGCAGAATGTAACCGACTGGGTCTGTTCCTTTTCATCCGCGAGCGGGCAGCCTGATGCGCGTCTTTCTGGTCGCCGGAGAACCTTCGGGCGACCGGCTGGGTGGCGCGTTGATGGAAGGCTTGAAAACTCTGGTCCCAAATGTGGAATTTGACGGGGTCGGTGGCCCGTTGATGGAGGCACAGGGCCTCACAAGCCAGTTCCCTATGTCTGAACTGTCGGTCATGGGGCTTGTCGAAGTTCTGCCGAAGTTCTTTCATCTCAAGCGTAGGATCTCCGAGACTGCGCAGGCCGTTCTGGACACGAACCCAGATGTGTTGATCACCATCGACAGCCCGGATTTCAGCCTGCGTGTGGCCAAGATCGTAAAGGCCGCAAGCAACACCCGCACGGTTCACTACGTCGCCCCAAGTGTGTGGGCCTGGCGACCGGGGCGGGCCGACAAGATGGCCAAGGTTATAGACCATGTGCTGGCGCTGCTGCCGTTTGAGCCGCCGTATATGGAACGGGCAGGGATGGAGTGCGACTTTGTCGGCCATCCGGTGGCCAGTGAACCGGTTGCCACTCGGGACGAGATCGCCGCATTTCGGAGTCGTTTTGATCTGGGAGACGCGCCGATCCTTCTGGCTTTGCCCGGATCACGTCGGGGAGAGATCGAACGGCTTGCGGAGTCCTTTGCTGGCGCATTGCGGCTGTTTGCCAAGGACCATCCGGGCTACCGCGTGGTGATCCCGACAGTTGGTGCGACAACGGACCTCGTGAAAGACTTGGTCACGGACTGGCCCGGAGACCCGGTTGTGCTGGACCCACGCCACGAAGGTACGGATCAAGCACTGGCCAACAAGCGCTCCGCGTTTGGCGCGGCCAGTTTGGCGCTTGCGGCGTCAGGGACTGTGTCACTTGAGCTTGCTGCGCAGAACACGCCGATGGTCATTGCCTACAAGCTTAACTGGCTGACACAGAAGATGGCTGAACGGATGGTCAAACTGGACACCGTAACGCTGGTCAATCTGGTGTCAGATACGCGCGCGGTGCCTGAATGTCTGCTGGATGACTGCCGACCCGAAAAGATCGCTCACGCCTTGCACAATGTGATCAACGCCCCGGATGCGCAGCAGCTTGCCATGAGCCTGACCATGGACCGATTGGGCCGAGGTGGCGAAGCCCCCGGTCTGCGGGCAGCACGGGCTGTATTGGAAAGAATGCAGGTCCACAATGCTTGATCATGCGCTGTTCGCGGTGTCTGCCGGGATTGCGATGGTGTCCACCAATCTCGACAATCTGGCTGTCTTGCTTGGCCTGATATTGGTTATGGAGCAACGCCGCGCCATTTTAGGTTTTGCGGTCGCACAGACACTTGTTCTGACTCTGGCTTTGACCGTGGCGTTGGGGTTGAACCAAAGCGGTGTGCCCTTCTGGATTGGGTATCTGGGCATCGTACCATTGGCATTTGGCTTGCGTGGTATTTGGAAGCAATTTCGGGAAGAGGAAGTGGAAGAGGCAGAACCGAAAGGTGCCGTAACCTCGGTCGTCACGCTTTTCCTGAGTCTCTCGATCGACAGTTTTGCGGTTATGACCCCTTTGCTTGCGGACTCCGCGCCCTCCTATCGCGTGGCAGCACTGGTTGGTGCGGTAGCGGCCGCCGCCGGTCTGATCGCTGTTGCGACATGGGGGGCGCCCCGCGCCAAAAGCCTCGGCCCTCGTGTCGCACGTCTGGATCGGATCGCTCCTTACATCATGGTCTGCGTTGGGCTTTACATTCTCTTTAACTCGCCCACAGATATTGTGTAGCAGGTTCAAGACGCGCCCGTGTCGCGCATAAGTGATCTCAGCCCGGTTGTTGCAGCGGCGTGGGCCTGAGATATCTTGATCGAAAAAGGAGCTTAGCCATGACCCGCATTCCCCCGTTGTTGGATCATGAGATGACGGAAGAAGCACGCGCGTCCCGTGAAGCTTTGGGCGCGTATGGCCCGTTCGACAATTGGGCTCGCGTGGCTGCCTATTGCCCGCCCGTTCTGGACCATGTCACCGGAATGCTGACCACGTTGCGCGAACAGCAGAACCTGCCACGCCGCGCACTGGAATTGGCAATGGTAACGGTGTCAAAGCTGAATGCTTGCGACTACTGCGTTTCCCATCATACGCCGCTGCTAACGGTCGCGGGCCTTAGCTCGGAAGGGGCTGCGCGCCTCCCGGATGTCGAGGATCATCCTGAGCTGGATGCCTGTGACAAAGCTGTTGTGCGTTATGCCGAAGCCGTGACAACACGGTCCGGTCGTATGCGGGACGCCGAAGTGTCCGACCTGCGAGAATGGTTCAGCGATGCACAGATCGTTGAATTGACCTGGCGCATCGCGTTGTGCGGAGCGTTCAACCGGTTCAACGATGCGCTGCAAATCCAGATCGAGTCTGAGGTCGAACCTGTATCGGCTTAGTATCCGCGCCAGATCCAGCCGCCGCCAAAAATGCGGCTGCCTTCACTTGCATAAAACACACAAGCCTGACCCGGAGAGATGCCTTCTTCCGGCGTCAGCAGTTCAACTTCTGCTGATGTGTCGGACAGCGGACGAATGATGGCTTCACGCGGCGGGCGGGTTGAACGAACTTTGACCTTCAGGTGCCATTCATCGCGCGAGGTAAAAGGTTCATCGCCCAGCCAGTTGATCTCGCGCACCGGTACAACGCGGGTGGCCAGCATCTCTTTGGGGCCGACAACAACCTGTTTCTGGTCGACGTCCAGTTTGACGACGTAAAGCGGTTCGCTCAGGCCACCGATGCCAAGGCCGCGCCGTTGCCCGATGGTGTAATGGATCACACCGTCGTGCTGCGCTAGAACGCGGCCATCGGCGTGTACGATTTCGCCGGGTTCCGCTGCACCGGGGCGAAGCTTTTCGATGACACTGGCGTAGTTGCCATTGGGTACGAAACAGATGTCCTGGCTGTCAGGCTTGTCCGCAACGGACAACCCGTATTGCGCCGCCATTTCACGCGTCGCGTCTTTGGACGGCAAGTGGCCCAGAGGAAAACGCAGGAAGTCCAACTGTTCCGGCGTGGTCGAGAACAGGAAATAAGACTGATCGCGGTTCGCATCCTCTGCGCTGTGCAGTTCCGGCCCGTTGGGGCCCATCTTGCGCTGGATATAGTGACCGGTGGCCATGCAGTCGGCCTCGAGATCTTTGGCAGTTTCCAGCAGATCCTTGAATTTTACCCGTTCATTGCAGCGAATGCAGGGCACAGGGGTCGCGCCCGCCAGATAGCTGTCAGCAAATTCGTCGATCACGGCGTCTTTAAAGATGTTCTCATAATCCAAGACGTAATGCGGAAAGCCACGCTCCTCGGCCACACGGCGCGCGTCGTGGATATCGATCCCGGCGCAACACGCGCCTTTCTTGGCCAAAGCCGCTCCGTGGTCATAAAGCTGCAACGTAACCCCAACGACGTCATACCCCTGATCCGCCAGATAGGCCGCCACAACCGAGCTGTCGACGCCACCGGACATCGCAACAACCACCCGCGTTTCCGAGGGCGGTTTAGCAAAACCAAGCGAGTTCAGCGGGGTCTCGGTATCGAGGGCCATGATCAGTTCCGTTTCGGGTTAAGGAAGACCGCCGGAATATAAGAAAATTCTACACATTCTCAAGGGGCGGTTTCATGCGGTCTTAAGTAGCCTGATGTCAGTAACGGAGCAGGAAGAAAAGGGTTGAAAGATGTTTTTGCACAAAGTTGAGGGCCCAAGGTCCGTGACACTGCCCGATGGGTCCGTTTTGACACGCGCGGATCTGCCGCCTGCAAATACGCGCCGCTGGGTGGCCTCACGCAAGATTTTGGTTGTGCGTGGCGTGCTTTACGGCCTGATCGGCTTGTCTGATGCCAAGAAAAAGTACGGGATCAGTGATGAAGAGTTCAACAGCTGGGTGTCTCTTGTCGCTGAACATGGTGTCGAGGCGTTGAAGGCCACCGCTTTAAAAAAATCGACAACCTAAGGGAGAGTGTGAAAAAATGATTCAACGGTAACGTCAGATTAACCATTCTTGTTCAGGTTTAATTTTAATTGGAATTGTTGACCGAATTGGAGCAGTGAAAAATGCGCGTACTTCTTGTCGAGGATGATCCGACCACGTCTAAAAGCATCGAATTGATGCTGACCCATGCAAACCTGAACGTTTATGCTACGGATCTTGGCGAAGAAGGCATCGATCTGGCGAAACTCTATGATTACGATCTGATTTTGCTGGATCTGAACCTGCCGGACATGAACGGGCACGAGGTTCTGCGTCAGTTACGCATCGCACGTGTTGAAACACCGATCCTGATTCTTTCAGGGGCCGATGATACCGAAAGCAAGATCAAAGGCTTTGGTTTTGGTGCAGATGATTACCTGACCAAACCCTTCCACCGCGAAGAGCTGGTGGCGCGTATTCATGCCATAATCCGCCGGTCGAAAGGGCATTCGCAATCTATCATTCATACCGGTCGGGTTGCGGTAAACCTGGATGCCAAAACCGTGGAAGTGGATGGAAAAACTGTTCACCTGACCGGCAAGGAATACCAAATGCTCGAAATGCTCAGCTTGCGTAAGGGTACGACCCTCACCAAAGAGATGTTCCTGAACCACCTCTATGGCGGCATGGATGAACCTGAGCTGAAGATCATTGATGTGTTTATTTGCAAACTTCGCAAAAAGCTCAGCAACGCAACAGGCGGCGAGAATTATATCGAAACCGTCTGGGGGCGTGGATATGTGCTGCGCGACCCGCAAAGCAACAGTTTGGAAGAAACACGGATGGCTGTCGGCCTCTGATTTGAACCACCTGTGCTGTCGGCGGTCCGGGGCAGCACATTGCACTCACGGCTCAGCACGTCTGGACCTGGCCATGACCTCGCCCTATCACTGAGGTCCAAGAACGCGTGACAGGGCGAGGCCATGAGCAACTCAATCTCCATTTCTGATCTGACCGAAGACCAAGCACGCGCCGAACTGGCGCGTCTGGCGGATGTGTTGTTGCGGGCGAACACGCTCTATCACGGTGCAGATGCACCCGAGATTTCGGATGCCGAATACGATGCACTGAAACGCCGCAACTCAGAAATTGAGGCACGATTCCCTCACCTTAAACGCGATGACAGCCCGTCAGAGCAGGTGGGTTCTAAGGCGGCAGACGGGTTTTCGAAAGTCACGCATGCTGTTCGAATGATGTCGCTGGGCAACGCCTTTGATGACGAAGACGTGGCTGATTTCGACAGATCCATTCGAAAGTATCTTGGCCTGAGCGCGCAGGAACCCCTTTCTTTCACGGCTGAACCAAAGATTGACGGTCTGTCGCTGTCCTTGCGCTATGAAAAAAGGCTGCTTGTGCAGGCGGCCACACGAGGGGACGGTGAGGTCGGCGAGAACGTGACCGCAAATGCACGCACCGTCTCAGGTATTCCTCAGCAATTGGACCACGCGCCCGAAGTTCTTGAGGTCCGCGGTGAGGTCTATATGTCTCATGCCGATTTTGAGGCACTGAATGCCCGGCAAGCAGAGCGGGGCGGTAAACCATTTGCCAACCCGCGTAACGCAGCGGCCGGATCTTTGCGTCAATTGGATGCGGAAATCACGCGATCCCGTCCTCTGAAGTTCTTTGCTTATGCCTGGGGTGAAGTGTCTGAGCCTTTGGCGGGCACGCAAATGGAAGCGATTGATCGGCTCAGGTCGCTTGGGTTTTCAACGAATGACTTGACCCGTCTGTGCGCAACAACCCAAGACATGTTGGAGCATTATCGGGATATTGAAGCGCAACGCTCTACCTTGGGCTACGACATTGATGGGGTTGTCTATAAGGTCAACGATCTGTCCCTTCAGGCGCGCTTGGGGTTCCGCTCGACCACGCCGCGATGGGCCGTTGCGCATAAGTTTCCTGCTGAACTGGCCTGGACGAGGTTGGAAGCAATCGACATTCAGGTCGGTCGCACGGGTGCGCTCAGCCCTGTGGCTCGGTTGCATCCGGTGACTGTGGGCGGGGTCGTGGTATCCAACGCCACACTGCATAACGAAGATTATATCGCTGGGCGTGATGCCAAAGGCGGTACGATCCGCGACGGCAAAGACATTCGTGTTGGCGACTGGGTGCAGGTCTATCGCGCGGGTGACGTGATCCCAAAAGTGGCAGACGTAAATCTGACGAAGCGCCCCTCTGATGCTCAGCCCTTTGCCTTCCCGACGCTCTGCCCCGAATGTCACAGCGCGGCGATCCGCGAAGAAGGTGACGCGGTGCGCCGCTGTACGGGTGGTTTGATCTGCCCGGCGCAAGCGGTGGAAAAACTCAAACATTTCGTGTCGCGAAAGGCGTTTGACATCGAAGGCCTGGGTGCAAAGCAGATCGAAATGTTCTACGATGATCCGGTGCTGTCGATTAATTCCCCTGCGGAAATCTTTACGCTTGAACAGCGTGACAAGGGGAATCTGGCCCGGCTGAAAAACCGCGACGGGTGGGGGGAAACCTCGGCCGGAAACCTGTTTGCAGCGATCGATGAAAAGCGAACCATTCCGTTTGCTCGGCTATTGTTTGCTTTGGGTATTCGCCATGTGGGCGAGGTTGGCGCGCGTGATCTGGCGTTATATTACCGCGAGTGGGATGCCATGGCACAAGCGCTGGATGCTGCGCGCCCGGCGGCTTTGGCGCAACGCCAAGCTGATGAGGCAGAAGACGCCGAGCGGGCCGCAGCACTGGCTGAAGGTCGTCGTGCCCGCGTTAAGGAAGTGCGCGATGCAGCGATTGTCGCAGCTCGCGTACCAGCAGAGGCCAATACCGCATGGTCCGATCTGATCGGTATCGATGGGATCGGAGCAACGCTTGGGCTGTCTCTGTCAGATGCGTTTGCAAATGCGGAAGAGCGGCGTGCGTTTGATACACTGCGGCAGGAGTTGACCGTTATCGCACCCGATGCACCTGCGTCCGACAGCCCGGTCGCAGGCAAAACGGTTGTTTTCACAGGAACGCTGGAAAAGATGACGCGCGCCGAAGCCAAGGCCAGGGCCGAAGCTTTGGGTGCAAAAGTTTCTGGCTCTGTCAGTAAGAAAACCGATATTCTGGTTGCCGGCCCCGGAGCCGGGTCGAAGGCGAAGAAAGCGGCGGAGCTTGGGATCGAAACGTTGGATGAGGATGGCTGGCTGCAGCTGATCGAAGGCGCATGAGCGGACGGCCTGAACAGCTTTTCCCGCTGTTTGCGGGTTTGGAAACACTTGAGGGTGTTGGTCCCAAAACCGCGCAGGTTATGGCGCAGACCGGCGTAGAAAGCCCGCGCGATGTTTTGTTCGGGTTGCCATATGCGGTGGTTGATCGGCGCAGGCGCGATACGATTCAGGGTGCTGATCTGCCGGCTACATTGACTGTTGAGGTGACTGTTGGCGCTCATCGTCCGTCGCGCAACAAGGGAGGAGCTTATCGCGTTCATGTCGAAGACAGTCAGGCCGATTTCCAGCTGGTCTTCTTTCATGCGCGTGGAGACTATTTGAAAAAGCTGCTTCCGCAGGGATCGCGCCGGGTAATTTCAGGCAAGTTGGAATTGTTCGACGGCATGGCCCAGATGGTGCATCCGGACCATATGTTGCCGGTCGAACAGGCCGGAGAGATTCCGGAATTCGAACCTGTCTATCATCTGACACAAGGGCTGACCCAGAAAACGGCGTTCAAGGCCAGTCGCAGCGCGTTGGCGCGGGCGCCTGAGCTTGAGGAGTGGATCGACCCCGCTCAGGTGGCGCAACAAAATTGGCCGGATTGGGCTTCAGCCATTCGCGCCGGTCACAATCCGCAGGGGGCGGATGACGTCGCCCCGTTTGCACCTGCGCGGCAGCGTTTGGCGTATGACGAATTGTTTGCACATCAGTTGACCCTGGCATTGGCCCGTCAACGAGAGCGCAAATCCCGAGGTATCGTCAGCTTCGCGACCGGAAGATTGCAATCCAAGGTGCTGGCCAGCCTTCCGTATCGCCCGACCGGCGCTCAGAGCCGGGCGATTGATGAAATCGCGGCTGATATGGCATCTGAATCCCGCATGAACCGTTTGCTACAGGGTGACGTTGGTGCAGGTAAGACACTGGTGGCGTTTATGGCACTGCTGATCGCCGTCGAAGCCGGTGGGCAGGGTGTGATGATGGCCCCGACTGAGATTCTCGCGCGTCAACATCTGGAAGGGTTGCGCCCATTGGCCGAAGAGGCCGGGGTGGTTTTGGAACTGCTCACCGGACGTGACAAGGGGACCGAGCGTCGTGCCAAGCTTGAGGCGCTGGAACAGGGTAATATTCAGATTCTGGTCGGTACTCATGCCGTGTTTCAAAATGACGTGGAGTTCAAGGCTCTGCGCTTGGCTATTGTGGACGAACAGCACCGGTTCGGCGTTCGGCAACGGATGGAACTGTCGGAAAAAGGGCAGGGTGCGGATGTTCTGGTGATGACGGCGACACCGATCCCGCGCAGCCTGGCGTTGGCGCAATACGGGGACATGGATGTCTCGGTTCTGGACGAAAAGCCGCCCGGGCGAAAACCGATCAAAACGGCGATTGTCAGCACGCAGCGTATGGACGAGGTCGTGTCGCATCTGCGCCGCGCGATCGAAGAGGGGCGGCAATGTTACTGGGTTTGTCCTTTGGTGGATGAATCCGAGGTTTCGGACCTGACCGCCGCCGAAGATCGGTTCAAACGGTTTCGCGCTATTCTGGGAGAAGGCGTGGTGGGGCTGGTCCATGGTCAGATGCCACCCACCGATAAAGACGCTGCCATGAGCGCCTTTCAGAACGGTGACACCAAGGTTCTGGTGGCGACAACTGTGATCGAAGTTGGGGTCAATGTTCCCAACGCAACGATCATGGTGATCGAACGGGCCGAGATTTTCGGGCTTGCACAGTTACACCAATTGCGAGGGCGTGTGGGGCGTGGCGACGCAGACTCGACCTGCCTGCTGATGTACCAACCGCCGCTCAGCGAAGGTGGGCGCAAACGGCTGGAGGTTTTGCGCGAAACCGAAGATGGGTTCCGCATTTCCGAAACCGATCTTGAGATGCGCGGGGCCGGGGATCTGATCGGGACCGCGCAGTCCGGCCTTCCTAAGTTCCGTATCGCTGATCTTGAACGTCAGGCCGGGTTGATGGCTGTCGCCCAGTCGGATGCGCGGGCTTTGCTGAATGCGGACCCTAAACTGACGTCGGAACGGGGCCGCGCCGCGCGTGTTCTTTTGTGGCTGATGAAACAGGATCAGGCAATCCGTTTAATTTCAGTAGGTTAGACTAGATGTTCTGAAAAGTTCACAAATGTTCTCAAAAAGTTCTTTACCGACTCGGGTAAATGTGAGAACAAAAGGTCAACAAAGGATTAAAACTCTGACCGGAGGTGACCCTATGCTGACCCAGATCAAGACCGCTTTCAGCCGCGCGCAATCGACCATCCTGCAGGATGCGGTTGGCGTGATGTCTCTGGTCGTGATCCTGATGGTCACGTTGCACCTGCCTGTTGGTTTTTAAGACTTTCTGCCTGCGATCTCGTGCCGAAAAACCGCGCTGTCATCCCCATTTCAGTCAAGGGTGACCTGCCTGTCCCAAACCCCTTGAGGGGCCATGCCTCGGCCCCGCGCGGTGAACCGGACCCCACGCGAGACACGCAATGCCTGCCGCCGCCCTTTCGCCCGGAAGGTGCGGCGGTTTTTTTTACAGCTGTCCGGTTTTGAAAATCTCAAGCAGCGCGGACAGAACAGAGTTGACCGCAACCGAGGCCAGGATCATCCCCATGATACGGCTGATGATCGCCGCGCCCGAGTGCCCGATCCAACGGATGATCGGCTCTGCCAGAAGCATCAGAAAGAACGCAACCAAAAGCACCGAAAGCATCACCAAAGCGGTGATCCCCTGATCGGCAGCGCTGTAGCGGTGATTGTCTGTCAGGATGACAATAGCCAGCATCGCTCCGGGTGAGGCCAAGGACGGGACCGCCAATGGGAAGATTGCCGGATTTTGCTTGTGGTATTTGTCTTCCAGATCGTCTTCCGCCTGACGTTGTTCTACGTCCTGCTTGCTTTCACCAAAGATCATGGTCAGCGCAAACAGGAACAGGATGATGCCACCCGCGACCTGAAAGGAATTCAGGCCGATATCCAACGCTTCGATAAGCAGTTGCCCAAAAACGAGGAAGAACAACAAAACCCCGGCACTGATCAACGATGCCAGTAACGCGGTCTTGCGCCGGGCTGCGGCGCTTAGGCCCGCGGTAACAGCGATAAACACGGGAATTGTGCCGATCGGGTCGATAACGACCCAAAGCGTTACAAAATGCTCAAGCAGATTGTCCAAACCCATCCCTCCTAAAACCTGGTCAGAGGGGTAACGGGTTTACCCTAGTTTGCCAAGTTCACGCGCAATGCGCCTGTTCGGCCTGTGCCAGCGCCTCGGCTGTGGCGTCCAACGCCAACAGGATCGACGCATGTCGGTTTTTGTAGTCGCGTGCGGGCATCAGAACTTCCAGCCCGTCAAACGGTGCATCCGGGGCAGGGCCGTCTTTTTTCAACATGCGCGTCAGTTGATCGCGCGCGGCTTCAACCTGAGCACGCGTTGCACCAATGATCGCGTCCCCGACAACTGCTGCCGATGCCTGGCCCAAGGCACAGGCTTTTACGTCCTGACCAAAGGCGCTGACCCGACCATCGTCAACCTTCACATCCACAGTCACAGTCGAACCGCACAACGGCGAGCGTTTCTTTACCGTCGCATCCGGGTTTTCCAGCCGGTCAAGATGCGGAATATCCGCAGCCAGCGCCAGGATGCGCCCGGAATACAGCTTAATCAGGTCGTTCTCGCCGCTCATGGCTTTCCCTCGTCGTGTGTTCCTCATACATAGTGGCCAGCCCACCGGATGCAAAAGGTTTTTGAGATGACTGATCCCGTCGTGTTCGATGTATCGACGCTGAAATATAACGAAGCGGGCCTGATCCCGGCCATTGCGCAGGATGACGCGTCAGGCGAAGTCCTGATGATGGCCTGGATGAATGCTCAGGCCATTGAAAAGACACAGGAAACGGGCAGGGTGACCTATTGGTCGCGCTCTCGTCAGTCTTTCTGGATCAAAGGCGAAACCTCGGGCCACGTGCAGGAGCTGGTGGATTTTCGGATCGATTGTGACCGCGATTGCCTGTTGGTTCTGGTACGCCAGACAGGGGCTGCCTGCCACACCAACCGCCGGACCTGTTTCTATACTGCTGTTCGTGATGGCACTGAAACTGAACTTATGGCCCCGATGGAATAAGACTAACGGTCAAAGACCGACCATGCGTCGAATGTCTGCAGGGCTGTGGCCTTCCGCCCTGTATTTCGAAATCGCACGGGCATCGTCCCGTTTCGCCAGGCGTTTGCCGGCTTCGTCGCGGATCAAATCATGGTGCAAATACGCAGGCGTGGGTAAATCCAGCAATGCCTGCAATAGAACGTGGATGCGCGTGGCTTCGAACAGATCCCGCCCCCGGACCACATGTGTGATGCCTTGCGCTGCGTCGTCAAGGACAACGGAGAGGTGGTACGATGTCCCCATATCACGGCGGGACAATACAACGTCGCCGATTGTGTTTATTAGCTCATCGGGGGTGAAAGTGATGGTGCCCGTTTCACCATCTGGCCCTGAGCCAAGTTCGATGAACTGAAATCTGGACCGGTCGTTGATCGCTTGACACGCCTTGGCAATGTCCAGCCGTAGTGGCTCGTTCCGTGGTCGAGGATGCTGACTTAAGTCTTTGTTGTGATGAGCTTTTCGGCACGTTCCGGGGTAGATTATTCCGTCAGGTCCATGTATTGGAGCACCTTCCTGCGGAGCACTGGCAGCGGCGGCAATATCTTTTCGGTTGCAAGTGCAGGGAAACAAGAAACCCTGTCCCCAAAGACGATCTAAGGCCTGGTCATAGACCCCCATACGGTCCGACTGACGCACAACCGGCTTTGGCCATGTCAGGCCAAGCCATGTCAGATCGTCATAGATCTGATCCTCCCAATGCTGTCTTGAACGAGACTGATCGATATCCTCGATCCGCAGCAGGAACTGACCACTTTCAGCTGTGGCCATGTCGCTGGCCAGCAACGCGGAATAAGCGTGTCCCAGATGAAGTGGCCCGGTTGGTGAGGGCGCGAAGCGCGTCAGGAAAATCACGCTTTTTCTAATACATATACGTCAGAGTTAAGGTTAATTCCGGGCAGATGTGGCCCGTGTTCACGAAATAGCAAACGTGCGGCCCCCATGTCGACCCAATCGGTGATGCGGCAGGTGTATGTGTGATCTGCCAGCGCGTGATCATTCAGAGAAAACGCAAACAACCCTCTTTTGGGTAAAGCATGCATCAACACGTCGATTGTCTCTGCAGGGGCTGCGCCCTGACCGATGACACCGATGGCCGTGATAACTGAATATGCACCACGCTTGAGCGGGGCTGGTTTGGTGATATCAAAGCCGGTCAACGCTCTGTAAACACCTTTTGCCTTTGCTTCTTCCAGCATTTTTGGGGTGGGGTCCATTCCGTCGATAAGCTCGAATCCGACTGCGCGCAAAGCCTGACCGGACAGTCCGGTTCCGCATCCAAAGTCCAGAATCTGGGTTTCAGGGTGGGGGTGGGCAGACCACAAAGCCGCCGCCACACGAGTCGGCGTGACGTATCCGTGATCTTCGATTTCTTTATCGTAGGTCGCGGCCCAGTTCTTGTAGTGCGATTCTGTCTCTTGTGGGGTGTCGAGGCTGTAGGTGCTGTCTAGGAACTTGTCGGTCATAAAAGCATGCTAGGCCGAGACAGCATTGTGCGTCCAGTCAGCAGTGGTCCAACCAGGTTTGCCATTCGGCCTTGGCCCTGTCGGTGTAGGCTTTGTACCGGTCCTTGCGGCCGCGCCGTCCGCCTTTTAGACCGTCGACGGGGCGGAACAGACCAAAATTCACATTCATCGGCTGAAACGTCTTAGCTTCGGCCCCGCCGGTTATGTGGTGGATCAAAGCGCCCATTGCGCTGTCCTGCGGGACGTCCGGCAAGTCACGCCCCAAAATCTCAGCCGCAGCTAGACGCCCGGCCAGTAGCCCCATCGCGGCGCTTTCGACATAGCCTTCAACACCGGTGATCTGTCCAGCAAACCGGATGTTGGGTTTAGATTTCAACCGCATTTGCGCGTCAAGCAGTGTGGGCGAGTTGATGAACGTGTTGCGGTGAATGCCACCCAACCGGGCGAAACTTGCGTTTTCCAGGCCGGGGATCATGCGGAATACGTCGGTCTGGGCACCATATTTCATCTTGGTCTGGAAGCCCACGATATTGAACAGGGTGCCCAAAGCATTGTCGCGGCGCAGTTGCACCACGGCATGAGGTTTCACGTCCGGTGCGTGTGGGTTGGTCAGGCCAACCGGCTTCATTGGACCATGGCGCAAGGTTTCGCGCCCGCGTTCTGCCATGACCTCGATGGGCAGGCAGCCGTCAAAATAACCAGCGGTTTCCCCTTCATGGAACTCGGTCTTGTCGGCGGAAAGAAGCGCGTCGATAAACGCCTCATACTTGTCGCGGTCCATCGGGCAGTTCAGATAGGCTGTGCGCTCTTCCTCGGTCTCGCCTTTGTCATAGCGCGACTGCATCCAAGCCTTCGACATGTCGATGCTTTCGGCATAGACTATGGGCGCAATGGCATCAAAGAAGGCCAACGCCTCAGCGCCTGTTTCCGAGCGGATCGCTTCGCCCAGAGCAGGCGAGGTCAGCGGGCCGGTTGCAAAGATCCACTGGCCGTCATCGGGCAGGGTGGTCACTTCTTCATCCGTGACCGATACACGCGGATGGGCGCGGAGTTTTGCGGTGACGCTTTCGGCAAAAGGATCACGATCCACTGCCAGCGCCCCTCCGGCGGGCAGGCGATGGGCGTCGGCCGTTGTCATGATCAACCCGTTGGCAGCCCGCATTTCCCAATGCAGCAGGCCCACAGCGTTCTGCTCGTCATCATCTGATCGGAACGAATTCGAGCACACCATTTCAGCCAGGTTTCCGGTCTGATGGGCAAAGGTGCCAACCGTGGGGCGCATCTCGTGAATCACCACATCGACGCCTGCCTCAGCGGCTTGCCATGCGGCCTCGGACCCGGCCATTCCGCCGCCTACAATATGCAAAACTTGTGTCATGCGCTGCCACATAGGGCAGACCACAATCGGGCGCAACTCGGGCGGTACAAAATTGCCAAATTTACAGGAGGGGTCTTGGGGTCGCCGCTGCGGGAATGTCAGCGCTGGTGAGAGAGACCAGCTGGAGGGACCTTCCGCCCACGGCGACCCAAAAGTGTCCTGAGGCCTCAGCCTCGACCCAGCTTTGCCACAGAGTCGCCGTTTTGAAAAGTGCTAAAATCAAAACAGTGGCAAAAAATGTGCAAAATAATTGCCTCATTGGGTCCAATTTGGGGGGCGCTTTTCGATAAAGGCGGAAATGCCTTCTTCTGTGTCCCGGTGCAACATATTCTGCGCCATTACCTCTCCGGTATAGGTGTAGGCCTGATCCAGGGGCATTTGAAGTTGTTGATAAAACGCCTCTTTTCCGATTTTCACGGCAACGCCAAGCTTTGAGGCTACAAGCTCAGCCAATGCATTGGTCTCGTGTTCAAGCTGCGATTCCGGGACGACGCGGTTGATCAGTCCAAGCTCTGCGGCTTTTTCGGCCGAAATGAACGCACCCGTAGTCAGCATCTCGAAAGCCTGCTTTCTGGGGATGTTGCGGCTGAGCGCCACCATCGGAGTCGAGCAGAACAACCCGATATTGACCCCGTTCACGCCAAAACGCGTACCCTCGGCTGCAACAGCCATGTCGCAGGTCGCAACCAGTTGGCACCCGGCGGCGGTGGCGATGCCATGGACCTGAGCGATAACGGGTTGAGGAATCGATTGGATCGACATCATCATCCGGGCGCAGCGCGCGAACAAGTCCTGGAAATAGGCTTTGCCACCGTCTTCGGACTGACGTCCGGCTGTCATTTGCTTCAAATCGTGCCCGGCACAGAAAGCTTTCCCAGCGCCTGACAGGATTACTGTGCGGATGGATCTGTCATCGCGCAAAGCGTCAAGTTCATCCTGAAGCGCGGCCAGCATCTCTTCGCTCAGCGCGTTCAAGCGCTCGGGCGCGGTCATTGTAAGCCGTGCCACCGCGCCAGTGTCGTTACGTTCCAGAATTGCCATCTTGCCCTCCGATCCCAAGTTGGGCCAACTCTAGGTCGGGAAGAGCAGGAGGGAAAGTATGGCTTTGGCAATGAACCGGGATGAACTGTCGCAATACCTAAAAGAGGTGTTTCCCCAGGTGCATAAGGATTTCGTTGTCGAAGAATTGGCCGAAGAAAACATTACCATGCGCCTTGTGGTGCAGGATCGGCACCTGCGCCCCGGAGGTACGGTTTCAGGCCCGTCCATGTTCGGTTTGGCCGACGTCAGTGTCTATGCAATGATTTTGGCGCGAGTGGGGCGGCAATCTTTGGCTGTGACGACCAACAGTTCATTGGATTTTCTTCGCAAACCTACAGGTGGCGCCGATCTAATTGCGACATGCCGATTGCTCAAACTGGGTCGAACATTGGCCGTCGGCGATGTGTTGATTTTTTCTGAAGGCATGGACAAGCCGGTTGCGCGGGCGGCAATGACGTATTCCATTCCACCTGCAGGCTCGGCCGCGGCGCGGTTCGGATAAAAAAGACCGGGGACAGGCCCCGGCCCAGGAGGAGGTCCCAAAAATTGGGACTGGGGATGATTTAGATCTGCCAGAAGTAGCGTTTTACTTCACGGTCCGCCTGCATGCGGGTAAGGCCAACGTCTTTCAGCAACCTGTCATCCAAATTGCCCAAATTGACGCGACTGCGGCGGCGGCGTTCCCATTGAGTGACCGCAGCCGCAAACCGCACGGCCAGCACAGCGATCAGCGGCAGCCGGGGGCTGGCGTTCAGCAGCATAAGGGCGGGGTTGTGCATTGTGCGTGTCATCTCGGAGTTCCTTTCAAATTGTATTGACACAAAGCAGTAACGTTCGGTACAAGAGATTGATACATTCAATATTGTGTCAAAAGCAAAGGAAGAATTGTAATGGATACAATTTGGCCGGATGTGTTGCCGAAAGCTAAGGGGCCAAAGTATACACTGGTTGCCGACACAATACGAAAGGCAATTGAGAGCAAGGCGTTAGACATTGGAACTAAGCTGCCGCCGGTGCGTGAACTGGCGTATCGATTGCAAATCACGCCGGGGACGGTGGCACGGGCCTATACGATTTTGACGGATGAAGGCTTGCTAAAAGCTGAGGTCGGACGTGGTACATTCGTGGCCCCACCGAAATCGCCGATTCTGGATGATGTCTGGTCTCGTCAGCTGCATTTGGCCGAAGCACAGAGCGCCAATCACGTCAGCCTGTTCAGTCCAAGGCTGGCGGATATGGGGCAGGTGTCGTTGATACGGGAGTGTTTGCAGAAAGTTGCGCAGTCCGATCCGGCTTTGTTCATGAACTATCCAACCCGCGATGCCTATAAGCCCATGCGCCAGGCGGTGGTCGAGTGGCTGTCGGATTTGCCGTTGGGTCCGCTGACGGATGACGACATCGTTTTGACTCATGGCGGTCAGAACGGATTGTGTCTTGTTTTTCAAAGCATCCTTCAAGGTCCCAAACCGGTCGTTCTGGTCGAAGACCTGTCCTACGCGGGCTTTCGCCGCGCCGGTGAATTGATGCGGGCCGAAGTGGTCGGCATTCGGATGGACAAGTGGGGCATTGATCCCACTGCGATGGAGCATGTTTTGCGGCAGACACCCGCGCAGGCGATTTGCGTTTCGCCCGAGGTGCAGAACCCTACCGCGCTGCACACCCCGCTTGAGCGGCGCAAAGAAGTGGTTGAAGTCGCGCGAAAATTCGATGTGCAGATCGTTGAAGATGATTGTTACCGAATGGGTGAGGCTAAAGAGCCCAGCTATCGTGCCTTGGCGCCCGAGCGGGGCTGGCATGTCTCGTCGATCTCAAAAGTGCTGACGCCATCGCTGCGCGTCGGGTTCGCTATTGCGCCGAAAGAGCGAAGTGTGGATCTGAGGCGCTCGGCAGAGTACGGGTATTTTGGGCTGGCGCAGCCGTTGGCAGAGCTCACCCGATTGCTTTTGTCTGATCCCCGTACACGGCAGATCGCCAAAGATGTCAGGACCCGAATGGGCGAATATGTGCGCGTCACGGTGAATGCGCTGGGTGGTTTTGACCTGACGTGGGCACCAGACGTACCGTTTGTCTGGCTAAACCTGCCATCTGGGTGGCGGGCAGCAGCCTTCAGCCGGGCGGCAGAGCGGGAAGGAATACAATTGCGTTCGGCGGACGAATTCGCCCTGCGCGATGGCCGTGCACCAAATGCGGTTCGCATTGCGATGAACGGGCATGTCTCGTTGCAACGGTTCGAGGATGCAATGCTTCGGCTGCGTGCGTTACTGGACAATCCACCCGAGCAAATCAGCGTTTAGGTTGGGGTAAAATAATACCTATTTTGCAAGACATTGTTTTACAACGATAAAAACTGATTTGCTGTGCTTGACGTGCGCGCAAGCACCCCATAGAACCCCTCCATCGAATTCGGGCCGCTCTGTCTTGGGGCGGTCTTTCACATCAAACAGGACTATCCTGCCATGAAAACCTTTTCTGCAACACCTGCAGACATCGACAAGAAATGGATCCTGATCGACGCCGAGGGCGTTGTTCTGGGCCGTCTTGCTTCGATCGTCGCCATGCGCCTGCGTGGCAAGCACAAAGCGTCGTTCACCCCGAACATGGACATGGGCGACAATGTCATCGTGATCAACGCTGACAAAATCCAGATGACCGGCAAGAAGCGCGAAGAAAACTTCTACTGGCACACTGGCCACCCGGGCGGCATCAAGTCGCGCACCAAACAGCAGATTCTGGAAGGTGCACACCCCGAGCGCGTTGTGACCCAAGCGGTTAAGCGCATGCTGCCGGGCAATCGCCTGTCGCGTCAGCAAATGACCAATCTGCGCGTTTATGCCGGTGCCGAGCACCCGCACGAAGCCCAGGCCCCCGAAGTTCTGGACGTCAAGTCCATGAACAAGAAAAACACCCGGAGCTAATGACCGATGGCTGATCAGATCAATACTCTCGAAGAGCTGAGCGCCGTCGCAGGCGTTGAAACCGTGGCCGAAGAAGTCATCGTGCGTGAACCCGTACGCGACGAGCTGGGCCGCTCCTACGCCACCGGTAAGCGTAAAGACGCTGTTGCCCGCGTTTGGATCAAGCCAGGTTCTGGTAAGGTCACCGTGAACGGCAAAGACCAGGACAAGTATTTTGCGCGTCCGGTTCTGCAGCTGATCCTGCGCCAGCCGTTCCAGGTTGCTGGTGTTGAAGGTGAATTCGACGTTGTCGCAACCGTAAAAGGCGGTGGCCTGACCGGTCAGGCCGGTGCGGTCAAGCACGGCATCTCGAAAGCGCTGCAACTGTACGATCCGAACCTGCGTGGCGCTCTGAAAGCCGCAGGCTTCCTGACCCGCGACAGCCGCGTTGTGGAACGTAAGAAATTCGGTAAGCGCAAAGCCCGCCGTTCGTTCCAGTTCTCGAAGCGTTAATCGCCGGGACGATCCAAAAACAAAGGGCTCGCATCTGCGAGCCCTTTTTCGTTGCGTTTATGGTGTCTTATTCTTCGTAGACCAATTTCCACGCGCCGTCTTCAACGACGTTTACGAATACTGTGTCCGCGCCTTGATGATCATCAGGCCCATAGGTGATGTGGTTGCCGACCAGATCGTCCTGATAATCCAGCGACTCCATGGCTGCGATGAAACTGTCATGGGTCAGATCCGGACCTGCAGCCTCCAGCGCTTTGACCATCATCTCGGCGGCGGAATAGCCCAGCATTGCAAACCCAACCGGATCTTCACCCGTGGCGGCCTTGTACTCTTCAATGAACGCGGCGGGGGCGGGCTCATCGGCGCGGGCCCACAGGTCCTTCCACGAGGCGGCGGCATAGAAGCCGTCGGTCACGCCACCGGGAACCTGCGCGACAACAGTCAGGAAACTGGCCGAAGTGCCCAGGAATTTCATATCCGTCAGGCCCATCTTCTTGGCAGTACCCACCACAGTGATCGCCTGACGAACGCCCAGCGCCATCGTGACAATGTCACAGCCTTCTTCCTTGAGTTTGCTGAGCGAGCCCACGAAATCGGTCTCGTCTGGCTTATGCGTCGTCTCGGATCCAAATGCGATCCCGGCCTCTTCAGCCCCGGCTTTGCTGCCTTCCAGTATTTCTTCACCGAAATCGGTGGGCAGGTACATGCTGCAAACGGTTTGCGACCCAAATTCTCCGGCGAGGTATTTCACGCCAATGCGGGCTTGATCATAGTAGGTCGAGAATGATGTGAACTTGTTGCGCATCGGCTCTTGCAACATCTGCCGCGCGGCTGTCAGGGGGGCAACGTTGGGAATTCCCTTTGGATCCAGCAGATTGAAGCCCGCCATGTTCATCGGCGTGCCCAGTGATTGCAGCATCGCAAACACTTTGTCCCGGTTCAGCAGTTTGTTGTAGCCCTGCATGGCCCGCGGCATCTGATAGCCATTGTCTTCGACGACATATCGAATTTGTCGCCCATGCACGCCACCGGCTGCATTGACGCGGTCAAACACGACATTTGCGCCTTTGGTGGCCGGAACGCCTACGGCTGCGAATATACCACTCAGATCGTTGACCGATCCGATCACGATTTCTTCGTCGGTTACGCCTTGGGTTTGCGCCAAACCCATAGTCGCCGAGGCGGTCAAGGCCGTGGCGACAGCCAATAGTTTGAATGACTTTCTCATTTCTCTCCTCCCGAAATTCCCTTGTCTAACTGTACATGTCTTCAATCAGATGTCCGTGTTTCTTTTCCACCAAACCCCGTTTCAGCTTCATCGTAGCGGTCAGTTCATCGTCTTCGGCCGTCAAAAGCACGTCGATGAGACGGAAATCCTTGATCTGTTCGACCCGTGCAAATTGGGTATTCACAGCTGCAACTTCGGCGCCGATCAGATCGCGGATCTCGGGCGCGGCACAGAGTGAGGCGAAATTCGAAAACGGAATTTTGCGGTCCTGTGCATATTTCTCGACATTTTCCTGATCAATCATGATCAGGGCCGTCAGGTATTTACGCCTGTCACCAATCAGGATCGCGTCAGAAACATAGTGGCTGAACTTCAACTGGCTTTCGATTTCGGCCGGGGTGATGTTCTTACCGCCTGCGGTGATGATGATGTCTTTCAGGCGGCCGGTGATGGTGACAAAGCCATCCTTGTCGATATGCCCCATATCCCCCGTGCGCAGCCAACCATCGGCGGTAAATGTCTCGGCCGTTTTGGCGTTATTGCGCCAATACCCCTGAAAGATGTTCATGCCTTTCAGCTGGATTTCACCATCTTCTGAGATACGGATGTCGCAGCCTTCTACGACTTGACCGATGGTCCCGATCCTGTTGCTTTCAACGGTGTTGAGCGTGGCCAGCCCGGCGGTTTCAGTCATCCCAAAACCTTCGACCAAAGGTACTCCGATGGCCCAATACCATTTCAGCAAGTCAGTCGAAATCGGTGCAGCTCCGGTGCCGCCACGACGCAGTTTGTCCATACCCAGCATACGGCGCAGGTTCTTCAGAACCAGTTGATCCCATATCCAGAACTGCACCGCGATACCGATCGGAACGCGTTTACCTGCCGCCCTGTATTCGGCGCGGCGCACGCCAGCTTTCAATGCCATCCCAAAGGCGGCCCGGCCCAACGGTGTGGCCTCCTGCGTCAGAATTTGCACATGTGCATAAATCTTTTCCCACACGCGCGGCACAGCCGTGAAGGTCGAGGGCGAGACCTCTTGCAGGTTCGCAAATACGGTTTCCGGGCTTTCCGCGAAATTCACCGTGCATCGGGCTGCCAGTGGGAAATAGACCGACACGTCCCGTTCCAGAATATGACACAGCGGCAGGAAGCAAAGCTGCTCATCACTGGCCAGAACCGGCAAGGCCCGCGCGCCGGATTCAATGGCAGCAAGGATATTCTCGTGGCTCAGCATCGCGCCCTTGGGCTGTCCGGTAGTGCCGGAGGTATAGACAAGCAGGGCGGTATCCTGCGGTTTAGCTAGCGCGATTTCGGCCTCAAACCGCCGGGGATCGGCTGCTTCTACCTCTTGGCCAAGAGCGTAGAGGTCGTTGATCATCATGCAGCGCGGGTGTTTGAGGTCGTGCAGACCTTCGTCTTCCAGAATGATAACCTTGATCAGGTCCGGAACTTCGGATTCGATTTCCAGAAACTTGTCCAGATGCTCTTCATCTTCGACAATCAGGAATTTGCTGCCGCTGTCATTGATCAGGTATTGCAACTGACTGGCTGAATCGGTGGTGTAAACGCCCGAGGCTATCCCTCCGACGCCCTGAATACCCATGTCGAACCAGGCCCATTCCTTGCGGTCTTCGGAGAGGATCGAGACCACTTCGCCACGCTCCAACCCCAGTTTCCGTAGCGCCAAACCAATCCATTTGGCGTGTTGCCAGTAATCGGCCCAGGAATAGGATTTCCAGATGCCCAGATCTTTTTCCCGATGCGCGTTGCGTTCGCCCAGCTCGGCGCAGCGGTGTTGAAACAGCTCGCTTATGGTGATGCAGCCGTCCACCCGCAGCGGCCTTTGACCTGTTGTTTCGTTAAAGCGCACGCCGTTGATTGTTATCTGCGGGGGCAGGGGGCTGGCGTCCATCCGACTTACCTCCACGTCTTTTTCCGTTTCCAGCGCCGGTTTTCCCGCGCGCCGTCTTCACGCACACCAAGATAGAAGTTCTGGATGTCCTCGGATTTCAACAGAGCCTCGGCGCTGCCGTCCATAACGATGCGTCCAACCTCCATCACATAGCCATGATGGGCCAGATCCAGTGCCGCATGGGCGTTTTGTTCGACCAGCATCATGGTCATCTGCTGTTCTTGGTTGAGGCGTCCGAGGATCTCGAAAATCTCTTGCACCAGCATCGGCGACAGGCCCAGTGATGGCTCATCCAGCAACATGATACGAGGACGGGCCATCAGCCCACGTCCAATCGCCAACATTTGCTGTTGACCGCCTGACAGGGTGCCAGCCTCTTGCCCGCGGCGGTCTTTGAGAACCGGGAAGTAACTGAAGACCAGTTCACGATCTTGCTCGATCTGGTCTTTGTCCTTGCGGGAATACGCACCAAGGCTGAGGTTTTCATCAACAGTCAGAAGGGGAAAGACCTCGCGCCCTTCGGGAATATGCACGATCCCGCGTTGCACAACCTTATGTGGTTCTGCCCCCTGAATGTCTTCACCATCAAAGGTAATTTGTCCCTTTTCCGGGTCCATCACACCCGAGACGGTTTTCATCAGCGTCGTTTTTCCCGCGCCATTGGCCCCGAGGATCGACACGATCTGCCCCTCGTGCACATCCAATGACACCCCGCGAATGGCCATGATGGGGCCATAAAAGCTTTCGACATTGCGTATTCTCAGGATCGGCTCAGTCATGAAGCTTTCCCCAGATACGCTTCGATAACGGCCGGGTGAGCCTGCACTTGTGCAGGAGAGCCCAGTGCCAATTCCGCGCCGTCTGCCATCGCCAAAACCCGATCTGACACGCCCGAGACCAGGCCCATGTCATGTTCCACCATCAGCACGGTGATGCCCATCTGACGCCGGATGTCATCGATCCACCACCGCATGTCACTGGTTTCTTCGACTGAAAGGCCCGAGGCGGGTTCGTCCAACAGCAGCAGTTTGGGATCAGTTGCCAGTGCGCGCGCGACCTCAACCACTTTTCGCACGCCATAGGGCAGCCCTGCGATCATCTTGTCGCGATAGGCCTGAAGATCGAGGAAATCGATGATCTCTTCAACCTTCTCGCGGTTTTCGATTTCCTGCCATCGGGCAGACGGAAGGAACAACAGCTCAGACAGCAGATTTGTTTGTCGATGCCGATGCCGCCCAACCAGAAGGTTTTGCAAAACGGTTGCGTGCTCGAACAGTTCAATGTTCTGAAACGTCCGCGCCACGCCATAAGCTGCAACGCCCGAGGGTTTGACACGCAGCAGATCATGGCCGTCGAATCGGATCGACCCGGCATAGGGCTCGTAGAACCGCGAGATCAGGTTGAATACGGTCGATTTGCCAGCACCGTTGGGGCCGACGATGGCAAAAACCTCGCCCTCCAGCACTTCGAACGACAGGTTATCAACCGCAGTAAGGCCACCGAACTTCAGGGTAACGTTTTCAAACTCCAGCAGGCTCATCTCAGACGCTCCGTCTTCAGATAAGATTTTTGCCGTTTGAACATGTCTTTACGGTAGAAGGGGAACAGCTCGAACCAGGTGCGGATCTTGAACCAGCGCCCATAAAGCCCCATGGGTTCGAACAGGATGAAGGCGATCAGGATCATACCAAAAATGCCGAATTCGAGGCCCGGAATGGCGACTGTGTTGCCGCCGAACAAAGCTCCGGCATATTCTTTGGAGATTGACAGGAACTGAGGCAGAAACCCGATCACGATCGCACCCAGAAATGCCCCGTGGATCGAACCCAGTCCGCCGATCACGATCATCATCAGCAACTGGATCGAGATCAGAACACTGAAGGTTTCGTTGTTGAAGGCTCCGGCAAACAGCCCCATCAGTGCTCCGGCCCAGCCTGTGATGGCGCAGGACAAGGCGAATGAGATCATCTTGGTCCGCGCTATATCAATACCCATCGCCTGTGCCGAAACCTCGGAGTCGCGAACTGCGATAAAGCTGCGCCCTAAAGGCGCGCGCAGCAGGTTGATATAGCCCAACGTCACAAGGACAGCGACGGTCAGAACCAACCAGAAGAACAGATCCGGCGTACCCCAGCGGTCTACCAAATGGCCAAAGATCTCGACCCCGCCAATATACTTGCCCGCGACGCCCCCGGTGATGGGTTCGGATAGAACGATGATGTCATCCATCAGGATCGAAAGGGCCATGGTGAAGATGGCCAGATAGATACCGTGAAGGCGCAAGGCAGGGATGGCGACTGTCACACCTGCGATGCCGGTTAGAAATCCGGCCAGCGGGAAGGCGATTAGAAAGGGCACTCCCGCTTCGATCAGGGCAACATTGGCATAGCAGCCAAAACCCAGAAAAGCGGCATGTCCCAGACTGACCTGCCCGGTATGCCCGGTCAGGATCATCAGGCCCAGCCCAGCTATGGCCCAGATCAGAACGTTTGTCAGTTCGCCCAGATAGAACGCGTCCAGCCACCATGGGGCGGCTGCAACGACGGCCAGAAGGATCAGGTAAAGACACAGTTGATACCGGTCTTTCCAAGGTCGGATATCCTGCATGTAATTGGTTTTGAACACAATCCGCATGAGTCAGACCTTTTTGACCCGAACCTGACTGAACAGCCCGTTGGGCCGGAAAATCAGCACGGCCAGCAGTAAAGCATAGGGGGCAACCTGGCTGTAACCCGCGGCGATATAGCGGCTGGCAAAGGGTTCGATCACGCCCACGATCAGCCCTCCGGCCAGAGCACCGGGCAGACTGCCAAATCCACCGATTACAGCCGCAGCAAAGGCCTTGATGCCCAGCAATCCGGTGGTCGGGTCCACCGCGCCCTTGGCGGCAAACAGGATACCGGCGATCCCGGCTACGACCCCGGCCAGCGCCCAGATAAAGCCCTGAACCCGTTTGACCGGAATACCCATGTAATATGCCGCCAATTGGTTTTGCGATGCGCCCTGCATCGCAAGGCCCAGTTTGGTGCGGCTGAAAAAGACATAAAGCGCCACGGTCAGAAGGATCGTGACGATAATCACCGCCACATCCTCCATCCCCAGCACCAGACCGCCAAAGCGAACCTCTTTACCGGCAAGCGGGTTTTGCAACGTTTGCGGTTCATGCCCCCAGATCAACCCCGCAACAAAGCGGATCACGAACCCCAAAGCGATTGTCAGGATGACGACTGCGGTCTGGCTTTCACCGAACAATCGACGGATAATCAGCCGATCCAGCAGATAGCCTAAGGCACCCATAATCCCCAGTGAGATCGGCAGGGCCATCCAGAAGGGCAGGCCCATATACTCGGTATTTGTCAGGCCGATGGTCACAAAGGCCCCCAGCATCATGAAATCACCCTGCGCGAAATTCACCGCTTCGGTCGCCTTGTAGATCAGAACAAAGCCAAGCGCGATCAGGCCATAGACGCAGCCATTCGCCAGTCCGCTGATCAGCAGCTGTGCGTTATCCAAACTGTCCTCCCTCCAACGAGCAACAGATGCCGTCAGCCTCACGCAAGTCTTCGGGATGCGTGGGGTTCTTCTACTATGGCGTGATTATCACCTTTCCGTCACTCTTTTTCAGCGCATTGGCTAAATTTGGCACCAGATCTCTGAGTGTAAGGTGTTCAGAAACATCTGTTTTCCAGCGCCCGTCTGCAAAACGCGCCTGAACCTCGGCCACCACCCGCATCTGATCCGCTGGTGGCGTCGACATCATCCATTGCGTCAGCCAAAAACCTTCGATCCGCTTGCCCATAAAGATCAACTGGCCGGTTTGAGTGAGCGTCGGCGCTTCGGTCGAAAGCTTGCCATAGGTGATCCAGCGTGCACGGTTTGGCATGGTACAGAACAACTGCTCCGAAAGCTGGTCAGTCACGGCGTCAAGAAACACGCGTGGCTTCATGGATGTGCTCAGTCCGGCAAATTGCTCAACAACATCTGAATCTGTCGTCACCAGGACTTCGGCGGCGCCAAGGCTCTTCAACGTTTCAACAGTCTCAGCGCGCCGCACGAGCGCTATGGGTTTCAGCCCGAGATCGCGGCCAAGGCTGCACATGAGCTTTCCGAGCTGGCTGGTTGCAGCAGACACGACAAACGCGTCGCCGTCGACCTTGACCATGTCCACCATCGCCATCGCGGTCAGCGGATTGACAATTTGCGCGGCCCCGTCGTCGTCTGAAATATCCGGCCTCAGGGGGATACACATCTGCATCTGAGTGACGACATATTCAGCCCACGCACCGGACCCAGCAGCGACAAATGCAACGCGCTGACCTTGCAGGGCTTCGGCACCTTTGCCGGTGGCCACAACATCACCACATCCTTCGAAACCGGCTGGGGATCCCTTTACTCGGGGTTGGCCATACTCACCCTTGATGAAGTGCAGGTCGGATGGATTGACGGATGCGGTGCGCAGTTTGATCAAAACCTGACCCGGACCAGGCTGTGGTACAGGTACTTCTGCGGGTTCAAGCCATTCGGCTGCATCCGCGATCACCGGTCCGCTGGATGTGCCGGAATATCCGTCATGCTTCAAAATGGTGGCAAACATGGTGTGCGGCAAATCTGTCATTTGGTCATCCTTGACTAAACTGGAGTGACACGCGCCGTATCGAAACAAATGTTCAAGAAGGCATGGCGCGGGTAGGGTGTCAGAATGAGCCAATCAAAAGCCGCTTAGGGCGTCAATTCAATGCCGAAATAACGTGGGGGCATCCAAGATGCCCCCAAAGAGTGGAACTTACCCAAACGGGCGGCCCCATTATTTTATTGTTGGGTCAGCAGGTTGGTCAGTTCCTGAATTTTCTGAGCGATGGTTTCAGGCGATGCTTTGATGTCATTCACGATCTTGATCGCTTGCTCTTTCAGGTCCGCTGCCAATGTGCTTTCTTCTAGCGATGTCATGATGCCGTCATAGTCGAAATTGGCAGGGTTCAACTTGCCTTCCGCGATCCAGGAGTTCAGCAGCTCTTGCCCTTGTCCGGCCAAAGCAGCGACCTGATCGCTTGCTTGTTGCGCGGCTTCTGATGCCTGATCGGCAACAGAAGATGCCGCCTCGGATGCCTGTTCAGTCAAGGATGAGGCCGCTTCCGAGGCTTGTTCTGTGGCGGCATCAACCGCATCGGAGGCGGCGTCTTGTGCCGCAGTGGCAGCATCGGCCAATGCGTCACTGGCGTCTTCGGCTGCTGACTGCAAACGTTCAGCCGGAGTTGGTTCCGGTTGGTTTAGGTAATAATATCCGCCAACGCCGATTGCGGCGAGGACAATGATCAAAATTAGAGTACGCGACATGTGAATCTCCTTTGGAATTTGTGTCGCTGGGATGATCCAAAACTAACGCAAAGACAAAGGGGAAATCTTGTGAAGTCTCGGCAAAACAGAGGTTTGAGCCGGGCTGTGCTGATCTGGCGTATCGAACCCGGCAAGATCACGCTGCTTTCCGGACATACCCTTCAGGACTGCGCTGCGATCCGCCATTGATGTCGCGCGACAGGGCAAGTATTCGCTGCGCCCGGTTAACATAGCCAATTTGGATAATGGCGGAGAGACAGTCCGCCCGTATGTGGTTTTAACGTATTGGATTCGCTTGGGATAAATTCCAGGTAGATGTGTTGGTCCACCCGAACGTCCACCCGAGTCGTAAATCGCCCGCACCGAACGGACCTGAACGGTGCGGGCTGGACCTACAGGCCGATGTGCTGATGCGGTAGCACAAAGGAATAAAGAGCCTGCTTGGTCGTATGCTCATAGTCTGATATTTGTCGTACCGTTATCCACCAGAGTGAGGCGCGGCGATGCGATTTCGAACGGGCGAACAGTGGGCGGATTTGCTCCGAGCAACCGCAGCAGGGTCACCAGATCGGCAAAACACTCGCGCATCACAGCCGCGATCATATCCGAAGCCGACAGGGCCAGCGAAACGCGGTAACCGTCAAGTACCTGGAATTTCCCGTCAATCTGGATCGACACGATCAGGTCAGGATCAGACCGCGATTCCCAAACACCTACATTGACCGCAACGCCTGCGTCTTCAAACGGTGACAGGGCGTCGGTCAACTCGGCCCGTATGTCGGTGCAGAAATCCATCAGGCTAGACCACGCGGCGTCTAGAAGTATAGCCTTGCTCCATTGCACGCGGCACTTGGCCTTGTCCGCTGACCAACTGGCGGCTGATGCTCTGTTCCGCAGCGGCGACCGCCTTGCCGATGATAATCTGCGTTTCAACGTCCGATACTTGCCGGGTCTGAACTTCAGCGCCGGTGTTGTTCACGATCTGGATCACGGGCGCAACGGCCCCAACGCCCAGATTGCCCGATCCGTCACGTCTCAGGGGCGCAATGGCTTCGGGACCAGCTTCACCCATGAGCCCGGTCACACCGCCAGAGATAGGAAACATGGTCGGTTGGCTGACCACACCGCCACGCGCAAAGGGTACGACGCTGCCACCGTCGAAGACGTTGCCTTTGGCTGACGGGAAGAATTGCCCCGGATCGGCAGCACCCGGAACATCGAAACCCGGCCCAAGCGCAGCTTGCAGCGCGTTCAAAAGTGCTTGACGCAGGATCATCTTCGCAATGTCGCGCAAAAACTGCTTAGAAAATTCGCCCCAAGCCGTTTCGGCGTCGGCAATGGCATCGACAAAACGGTCAATCCCTTCGGCAGCGATACCAACCATTCCGTCTTCGAAATTGTCGAACCATGTCTGGCTTTGCCGATCCAGTTCGCGCATCGCCTCAACGGTCTTTTTGATTTCTTCGGTCAGCTTCTTCTGCTGGTCGATGGCCCGCCGTGTACCGCCCCCACCACCGGCACGGGTGTTGCTGGACGGGTTCGGCGGTAAGACGACCGGTGGAATGCCCGAAGCGGGTGGACGGTAATTCGGATCACCAGCACCCGCACCTTCGCCGCGCGGATCGTAGAAATCCGGGTTGGCGTTGATGTTGGCAATGATGGCCGCACCTTCGGCGGCAAGGCGCGTATTTCGGGCCATGGCGGCTGTCAGATCGACCGACTCAAGCAGCTTTTGATTAACCGCCCGCATCACTTCGACCATCCGTTCCTTTTCCTCACGGGCTCGGACGTTGGCCAGCAATGCTTCCTTGTTCTTTTCCAGTTCTTCTTCGGCCTGATTGACCAGCTTTTGCTTGGCTTCGACCTGTGCGTCCAGCGTGGACAGTTCGGCTTCGCCGGATGCTTCGGCTTCAGCGATCAATGCGTTCAGATCGGCCTGCGCGTCCTTCAGGGCTTGTCGTGCGTCCCGCAACCGCAGAACGTCATCGGTCAGACCCGTCTGGATGCGGCGTGTTTCCGCGTTCAGTTCGTCGGTGGATTTCGCCACACCGCCCAACGCTTCTTCGAATTTCTTGGCGTCTTCGGATGCTTCGAACAGCTTGTCACCGAACGCTGCGATCAGACCCGTGGCGACGGTAAAGCCCAGCATCCACGGACCACCAACGCGCAGGAACGACGTAAGCTGGTTGGCCTGCTGACCGAAGGCAAGCATGGCGTTCTGGCCACCGGCGACTTGGATTATGAAATCACCAAAGTTGACCGCGCCCTGTTTCATGACGGTCGAATTGCGCTGCATCGCGCCCTGAATACCCTTCAGGGATTTGACGTTGTTGGTGTTGGCCGCTTGGAACCTCTTACCGGCAGCGGCTGCGTGGTCGAACTGTTTGACCAGTTGGCCCAACTCTTTTTCGGCAGCATCCAGACTGCGGACCATTTGGGACGCTTCGGCGTCCAAGATCATTGTGTGGGTGGTGGTTGTGTTGACCATTACTTATCAATCCTTCCCCTGCGTGATCCGCCCAATGCGCCAAGACGCTGGATGCGGATATTCGGTCGGCGGACGCGCCCACCATCGGCTGCGCTGTAGTCCTGTGCATAGGTCGCAAAGACCATATCGACACGCTGGTGCCAGCCTTTGCTGCGGGCTTTCTTCCACGCGCCGTACAGCAGGTGATCGAACCCACCATACAAGGATTCCAGCTTGCTTGCGTACGGCACGGTGTTGGTCACATCCATTCGTTCCCAACCATCCTTTTCCGCGTAGGACAGGATGGCTGACGGGCTGATGGCACGACCGTCAACGCGCACTTCCCAACCGCCCATGTGGACGTAAGGCGGTGTGCCTTCACGGTACAGGCGCGAAGATTGGAACGCGTGATCGAAGACAAAGGCGGTCGCTTCGGCCACCCACCGTAGATTTGCCGGATTTTCAATGAAAGTTATGTTGCCACCGAAGCGAACGGACTGGACGGGCTTGTTCAACCGGTGATCCACGATCTGTGCCACTTCGTCATCGGCCTGAAACTGGCCACGTGCTTGGTGCAGACTGTAGCCAGCCGAAACCGTATTGATGTGGAACGCGCGGCCCTTTTCGACAATATCCGGCACAATATCCATGATCAGCGCACGACGCGCCAGTTTGCTGCCCAGCTTGGCCACACGGGTCTTCCGGTTCGGTGACCACTTGTACAGCCGTGGGGCTTGTACGTTCGTCTTGAACGCTCTGGGTGGTAACGATTCTGGACGGACCTTTACGACCATCAATGGACCTTTCTGTCTTCCACCTGGTAATTCATAATTGCCGCCACAAGCGCACGTGGATCGTCCTGTTTGACGCCGCTTTGGGCCAGATGCTGGGCTAAGGCGTTGCCGCCATCGTCGGGCCACGGATCGCTTCGCACGTTCTGCCAGACGATCTGGCAAAGTGCGGTCATCTGGGCTGCAAACGTTTGATCGTCAGGTGCGGCCCATGCGACCGCCATCGACATACCAATCAACGGGTAAATCTGTTCAAGATCGCCGTGCATACTCCGCTTCCCGTTCCATCGCCTTGGCGGCTGTGATGAGCCCAGCGGCCCGCAGATCACGCGCACGGGCCAATAGCTGGTCGCGCTTCAGACGCTGGGCTTCGCGGCTGTCTGCGTTGGCCTTGGCCTTCTGGTTGGCGTCCCGGTCGTACCGGCCCCGATAGCTGCTGTCTTTCATTTCACTTCACCCGTCAGAAAGTCTTTCCGGCCCATCGCCTTCGTGGCTTCGTTCCACACACGGCAGTATTCCAACCACGTCAGCGGTCGGCCAAGCTGGCGCTGCACGGCCCGTGCCGCTGCGTCCCGGTCGATCTGAGGTTTGCGGGGCTGTCGTTTCTTCCGTGGTGTCATGTCGAAAGGCATCCTGTCAGTTTCCTTCGGTTATGGCGTCAGATCACTGGCCAGCACGTAAATGCCCGACCAGACCGCAGGGCCGTTCGGGTGGCTCATTCCAAGCTGGGTCGCGGGCGTTCCGGGTACGGGCAGATTAATGTCGAAATCGTTCAGTTCGACGGTCACGCCTTGGCGTACGCCCTGCTTATTCGTCCGATTTACTCTGGCCATCGTTGTACTCCATCGGGGCTGTGCGCCGGTGGCGCGGTGTGAACAGCTTGTCATTGTTGGGCGGGGTCTTCTGCTTGCTGTAGTCATCAACCAACAAGCTGGCATCGTATCGACCGGCCAGACCTTCTTGCCCGTGGCGTTCAATCACTTTCATTTTCTTCCCCCTCGCTGTCGTCCGATGCTGGTGGCGGCACGAAACCTTCACAGTTCGGATACCCGCAATCTGGATAGGTGCAGTTCGGATACCCGCAATCTGGATAGTTGCTCACGCGGCCACCCCTTCCTGATCCAGCCGCGCCATGAACGGTGCCAGTGCAGCGGCCACTTGATCCGCCAGAATATCCGTACGCGGCTTGTGCAGCGTGACGGTACGTTCCACGGCTGTGGCCACGATTTCACGCGATCTGCGGTCCTGTACGGCTGCGCACAGCCGGTGCTGGCCATCACGGTCGATAGCCAGCAACAGGTTCGGCACATTTGCGACGGGCTCAAACATCACCAAGCAACCCCCGTGACATACGCAGCCGTTCCGGTGCGCAACATGCCGTGCGCAATGGGCTGGACCATGCGAAGCACCGTTGCGTTCACTTGGAACGAACTGACCACTTTGGTTGCGGGTACGGTTCCGGCTGCATCCGAAATGTGGATCGACCCGCCCTGATCATTGACCGCGTTGGTATCAACCATCGTCGGTGCAACGCCATCATCGTCAGCCAAGGCAACGGTTGCCGATCCGCTGGTGTCGATTTCAGGTGCGGGCAGGAACGATGCGAAGTCGGCCAGATCAATCACGAACAGATGATCTTGCGGTACCGTTGCGCTGATGATCAAGGGCAGACCAAACAGTTCGCCCCGTTCCACTTCGTCACGGAACAGGAACACCCCGGCTTCACGCATCATGCGCAGCCTTTGAGCCCGCATATTATCCATGATCAGGACCGGGTTGCGCGGTCGCGTTGCGGTGATCACGCCGGTCAGATACGCAATATCCGCGATCACGTTGTCCAGACCGGTACCAGCGGACGCTTGGTTTGCGGCACCATTCCACGGGCTTGCGGGGCGGATACCCGGAACGGCTGCGTTCGCCGGGTTCAGGAAATATGCGTCCAGCATTTCAGACGTATCGGCCACCACATTTCTGCGGATCACCGCTTCGATGCTGGGTGTGCTGGTGTCGCGTAGTTCGTTAGTGAAGACCGACAGCACGGCCATTTTCATCCGGTGGAAACTGACCGATCCGACCACACCCGATTTGACCGGGATCGTGCCTTTTTCGCCAACGAACGAACCGCTAATGTCACCTATGCCGGGATTAGTCGGCATCGTCAGGTTGGCGACTTCGTTCATCGGCAGTGGTACCCCACCAGCCGCCATGGCGGCATAGACCGACACGGGCCGCAGTTCTTCGACCCACGGGCCAACGTCGTTGTTGACCAGTTCAGCACCAAAACCCGCATCAACCGTGCTGGCCGGTGCTGTCGCGGCCTTACGTTGCAGTTTACCGGGCTCACCGGGGAACAGGTCTTCAGCGACCTGTTCAATGCCGCGTTGGGCAAAGTGTGCCGTGGCCTTGGCAAAGGCAATATCCGTGCTGCGTGGCCGCTTGACCGTGCCTTTGACCGTTGCGGGCCGGGGCTGCTGGACGGTGACCGCAACAGGTCGATCTGCCTGTGCCTTCAGGGCTGCGTTCTCGGCTTCCAATGCTTTGACACGTCGGGCCGTTGCGGGTGCATCCTTGGCCACCTTCAGCGCATCGTCAAAGGCGGCTGCTTTGGTTTCTTGGATCAGAATTTGGGCTGCTTTGTCGTCGCTGTCGCGGCGGCGGGTGTTTGCTTGTGCTGCGTTCATAGGTCCAGACTCCCCAGTTGTTTGGCCGCTGTCTTGCGGAACAGATCGCGCCATGTTGGATGATCGCGGACGAAATCCTTGCCGCGTGTTTCATAGAATGCACGGACCTTGGTACGCGCCATTTCCTTTGCGGTTTGGCTGTCGTGGCCAGCCAGACGGAACAGGGCCGCTTCGCGCACCAGCTTGGCGCGGATCGCATGCGGCATGTCGTGCATAATTCTGCTAGGCATTCCCATTGCGGACCCCTTCCATTGTCTTGCGGTGCTGGTCTGCCATACGTTCCAGCGTGGCTTCGTCCAGCGGTGCGTCGTCGCCCATGAATTGATCAATCTCACGCTGGACCGACTTGGCGATGTTATCGCGTTTGACGCCTAGCTGATGCTCAAGCGTGTCGATACGGTCCAGCATCGGGGCGATCAGATTTGCCATCGCTTCGGCAATGTCGTCGGCACTCAACGTGCGCTTATCGACCTGTTTCATGATGGTCTGGATCAACGCCACGCCTGCCGGGTTTACGCTGTCGCTGGCGGGGTCGTACAGCACCGCGCTAGGGTCTTGTTGAGCGCCACGGGTGTCCAACTGACCATTGATAAGTGGGCGGTCGTATGGGTTGTCGTTGGTTTGTCGAAACGGATTGGTCATTTGCGCCCCCGGCTTACAGTTTTCCACGCCATGTAGTCGCGGTGCTTGGCGCGAACGGCTGGATTGCTTTTGTCGAAATTGTGCTTGGCAAGTGCCGCCAGATAATCCGCCATCGCGTCGGTCACCCGCAGCTCATCCTCGGCCCCGTTCAGGCGATCTTCGGCCCGATCCGCTGCGTCGTTGGCTGTCTTGGCTATGGCGTCCAGTTGGTCGGCAAGCTGGTCGGTGGGTCCACCCATACGATGCAGATCGGCGCATCGCTTGTGTAACGGATCGTCCGATACGGACACGCCACCAGATCGCAGCACATTGGCTGCACGTTGGTACCGGGTTGCAGCCGCACGGGTGTCATCTATGGCCCGTTGTGCGCGATCCTGATCGTGTTTGAACTTGGCGGTTGCCTTGATCCGCTGTTCGAACGCGCCTTGGATACCGTCCTGTTCGGCGCGGGATGCAGAGTCGAGTTGTTGGCGGATAAATCCGACGCTTTTGACCACCGATTTTGCGGCTCTGGTCGCGGTGTGCTGGGTCAATTGCATTAGACCACCCGCCCATGATTAGGATGGAACCCAAATTCAATTTCAGCAGCCTTTCGGGCCGCTATGGCTGCGGTCTTGTCATTGAAGACACCTAAATGATGCTGCTTACCGTGTGAGCAAATCTGTGCTTGCCATTTTCGCATATGTTTATGAAACGAAACGCCAATCACACCGGACGAATTATCCAAACGCCGCTTTTGGTTCTTTTGATTGTCGGACGGAGTAACGTTCCGCAAATTGAGAATGCGATTGTCGGACCGATCACCATTAATGTGATCAATATAGTCCGGCCAAGTCTCATACATGATCGCCCACGCCGCACGATGAGCGTACAAAGGAAATCGTTCCACCGCGCCACGCATGTAACCTTTTCGATCAACTGTTGTGAAAGTTTGCTTGTTAGCCCAACGCGCGTTCCAATAATCGGGTTTATCTTCCCGCTCTTTCCACCAGAACAAACCCGTCACTGGACAATACAGTAACAAAATCCGCAACAGGTCTATATCGACAGTTTTCATGCGTTGGTCCCTCTCAGGTTAAAATCAACCTGCCATCGACCACAGGATTTCGTCAAATTATATTTATTTTCATATAGTTAGATGTAATCGCGAAACTCGGATATAGTTTCCAGGTAGATCACAGTTTGGTCGATCTGGTCCAACGTGCGAAGCGTTTCACATCGTCCAGGCAGGCCGAAGAACAGCACACGTTTCTGCCCCAATTCCATCGGTGGTCTTGGCGCAAGATGCAGCCGCAGCCATCGCACAGGCGGCTGGTCCGCCGTTCAATCCGTCCGCCGTTTTCCGCACTGACACCCTTGGTCACCTGACTGACGGTCATGCCCGCAACGCCGCGATCATCCCGCATGACTTCCCGCAGCGCGGCGTTCTCGGCTTTGGCGAACTGTTCAAGCAACGTAGGCATCGACCAACCGTATTTTTATCAGTTCAGTTCGTCCGCGCCGTAAGCACGACTGACAGCGGCACAAAAAGTATTCCGGGTCAAAGTCAGCCGCGCCGGGTGGGGGCATGTACGTCACGTTGACCCTTGTCACGATCTGGGTGCAGGTCTCGCACATTCCCCGCAGGGCTGCTGCGTATTCGGCCTTTGCCCGACTGAACGCGTTCATGCTGATCGTTGGCGGTCTGCGTCTGTCGGACATGTTTTGGTGGCCTCCGTCTACCCATTGGCTTCGGTCCATTGTTGCAAGATATGCTTGCTGGATTTGCTGTCTGGTGCCACGCGCAAGTATCCCCCACCGCTGGTGATTTCGTGGCAGTTGTCGGATCGGGTGTAGGTGGTCGGTTGGCCGGTGTGTCGGGCGATGCAGCGCCGCGCAAGCGGGATCATCGCTGTGACCTTCGTTTCGCGTAAAAATTCGGCCAGTTCTGCGTTCATATGTCACCACCAAGGACACGCCGGGACGCGTGTGAGTCATCGCATTATACCAAAGGTTCCAGTCACTGGAAGGTTTGATTTTGGCAAGTATCGTCAAATCTGAGGATACTTGCCACTTTGGGTGTCAACGTTCCAGTCACTGGAAGGTTTCAAATTCGCAACCGATTGCGAATTTGCCGGGTCAGGGGGTCAGACATTTTGTCGGACCCTGTTTCCGCGTGATCCGGTCTGGTTCGTTCCAACTTGGAAGAAACCCCACGTAATCGGACGTAATTAGAGGGTCTGTTGCAACTTGCAACAGACCGATTTAGACCGGTTTTTATAGCTTTTTACCGAAAGGCATTTTTGCCGTTAGTTCTAAAGATTCAGTCCCCGGCGCGGTGCGGCCCCCGTTCGATCTGTTGATTCACGCCGCCCCCCACGCAAGACGATGTGCGGTCGCCACGGTCAGCAGCGTCACGGCATCGGTCGGCACGTCACACATGTGACACATCAACCAATCACACATCAGGCACACCACGCACCACAGCCCACCTATATGATACCCTCTATACCCTTCTTGGCCGCTGGCCTTCCGTCGGATGGGGCCTGCCTGTCCGCTCTGTTGGTGGTTGGTGCCAGTGTCGTCAGACTAGGACAATTGGGTATAGCTGGATGGGTATATGCCCCGAGTTGGACCCCGATGGTAGACGAGTAGACGCATTTCCTTAAAGAGTCTGTAGAACGGTAGATGGGCTTACTCATTTTCCGTCTACTTTTTCCGTCTACTCTCAACTTCTATATGCTTAACTATCCATTATTTATAAATAAAAAAGTTCTATCTGGTCTGGAAGGGTATGTAGCGTCTACCGAGTTGTAAATATATAGACGCTACGCCATATCCTTAAAATAACGATACCGTCTACCCTGTCCGTCTACTGAATCTGGCACGTCCTTTATTACCTTCACGGTTATGGCTGATCAGTCCGTTGCGTTCAAAACCTATAGATTTTAGGGCAGTCTTGATGCGGTTCTGTTGCGCTGGCGTACGTTCCTTTTCGGGAATGTTCATCAGTGCGAAACACTCGGGCAGTGATGTTTCATCACGTGTGGCCAGCAGGTTTGCCAAGGTATCGGCCCACGGATCACGCGCTACACGTTCCTGTTGGATCGAACGTGCCATGTTGGCCGTTGCGCGATCCATGTACCAAACTTCGCCAGATTTATAGGCTTCGTACGCTTCGGCCCAAAGCTGGTCGCGTACAGCGGTCAGACCTTCAATATCAAAGTGGCCATCTGTCTGGACGATCCAGAACCTGCGTTCACCAGCCGGGTCTTTCAGGTAGTCGTCACGGTTTGTTGAGCCCGCAAACACGCAGCGCCGTGGACGCTTGATTTCCAGCCGCGCATGTGATGGCCGGTAATCTTCCTTTGTCCGCGACATGAACGAACGCATGTTTTCCAGTTCGCCTTTGTGAACCTGCGTCAGTTCGGCAAGTTCCACGATCCACTTTCCGTTCAGGTACGATTTGGCATCCTTGTGGTGGAAATCCGGCAAGCTGTCACCAAACCAATCCGGGTCTGGTACCAGAGCGGCCAGAGCGGACGATTTGCCGACACCCTGCGGTCCTTCGAAGATCAGGGCGTTGTCCACCTTACAGCCGGGGATCATGCCACGGGCCACGGCAGCGATCAGCCACTTGCGCCCCGCCACGGACAGGTAGGTCAGATAGATCGGGTCAGCCATTGTCACACCGCAGTAGGTCCACAGCCAGCTATTGATCCGGGGTACCCCGTCCCATTTGAGCCCGGTCAGATAGTCCTGTAACGGGTCGAATGCGTTTTCCATACACGCGGCTTCGACCGCATTGATCACGTCATTTCTGCCGATCTTGGCAAACAGACCGAATTGGAACCATTGGTGGAAACCGCCAAAATGATGGTCTTCCAGCAGGTCACCCGCTTTGACCTTCAGAAACGGAATGTCACCGGTAAAACACCGACGACCATTGAACAGATCGAAACCTAGCTTTCCGCGCCATATGTCGTTGGTCATCAGCGTGGCGATCACGTTTGCGTAGTTGGGGATCATGTTGCCGTTCTTATCGTGCGCGAACGGAAAGCGGCCTGACGGGTCTTCCACAATTGGGCTGGACGGATCGGGCGTGGCAATGGTTATCGCGCCCTGTGTCGGCACGTCAGGGGCCAACAAAGGCATTCCGGCCTTGGTGGCCTGTTGCATCCGGTATCCGGTCTTTACCTTCGCGTCCAGTTCACCTGGTAGTTCCCCGCCACATGCGTGACGCGCCCAATAGACCAGTTTTCCGAAGCCTGACATGTTGTCCGCTTTGAACGTATCCCATGTGCGCTTGGTGTACGCCGGGACGTTCTTCGGTGCCTTCGCAGACCACGCTTCAAAGATTTCCCAACCCCCACCACCAAGGGCATTCTTGATCGCGTAGGCGATGCTGATCCATTCGTCATACTCAACATCGACATTCGGGATCAGGTCCACTATCGGCCCGACCAGTGACGGATCGAAAGGTTCGGCCCCGAGATTGGACAGACCGTCGTTGGAACCGCTGGGGCTGGTGGCACGACCGCGTGTCCATCCCCGAGACTCGGCAACCAAGATCATTTGTTCGACCAGATAGTCCATCTGGTCTGTTGTGGCCTCTTGTATGGCATCAGCAACGGGTTGCATGTTCCACTGGTACTGTGCGCCGGATGGGTGCGTTCCGGCCACCACGGCCTGCGTGGCACGTCCTGTGGCGGTAATTCCCATCACTTCGACCTTCTGGGTCACACCATCCTTTTTGATCGGATACTGACGACGCCGGATCGTCTCGCCCGGTGCGATCTTAAACAGGACCAAGAATTTCGGAATTTGGCCCCATCGGATGAAGTAGCTACCCCGGCCCAGATCATGCACCCGTTGCAGCATCGCCTGTGCGGTCACATCGTCCGTTATGTCCACATCTAGCGCACACCACACTTCGCCCATCTTGAGCCCAACGTTCGCACACAGTTCGTCGTAACGTACGGCCTTGATGGCATCCATGTAGAAGTTGGGCCAAGACCCCATCCCGTCCCACGCCCCGCCATAAAACTCACCGGGGCATTTGCCACGCGCCCCCGGATCGACTTTCGAGTGTTCGTGCAGCACTGCACCCTGCGGTATGACGGGGATAATCTGGTCGAAGCCGTTACGCAGCCATAGCTGGTGGTTGCCGTAGACGGTCTGCTGCTGTAATTTGGTCATGTTTACTGACTTTCTTTCTGGCCCGGTCTGCGCACCAACGCAGCCGGGTCTTTTTCGTTTCAGGGTGGACCGACCGGACTGTCAGTGTGCAGCGGCCAAGCTGCCCCGGTCGGGTCTTTTGGCTAGGACAGCAACGCGGCAAGCGCATCTGCTGCGGGTGGCATGATCGACAAGGCGTCAACCTCATGCCGCATCACGATCCGAAAACCGGAATGCGCAAACATCTGTTCGACCTGCTGGAACGACACACTGGTGGCTGTGAACCGTTCGACGTACAGGATGTGTGGGATTTGGTTCGGACCCTGTTCGTACATTGGTACGTAAGAACCATGAACGTGCTTGATGGCCCGTTTTCTACCCCTCTGCATATCGCGCAGTACGTTGGGGTAATCGTCACCCAAAGTCGGTTTGATTTCGACACAGAAAAGACCGCTCCCGAACCAATGATTTTCGAGGAAATTCAGACCACCAAGATTTGCCAAATTCGTCACACTGTTGTCGTGATAAACGTGCCATTGCGCAATCACGTCAATGTCCGCTGTTTCGAATTGCATCGTGCAGTTGATGCTAAACCCCGCCATCACTTCCTCAAATGTCGGAAAGTGCAATTCGGCTGTTCCCAACCATTCACGAACCGGTGTGTTGTCACCATAGAACGGTTTGTTTGGTCGCAATTTGATCAGACCCGCTTCGTACTGGTCCAGTTGATCGAAGTAAGTCGACCAATCCTTTATGTCGAGACGCACATTATCCATACGCTCATCGTGTTGCTCACGGGTGTATTGGACGCCGGTTACAACACCGGCACACCGACCAACCGAAAGACAATATTCGGGGTTCAGGAACAACGCCTGAAGCCGGTTGTGTTCTGGTGTATTTTCCACCTTTGCGCCGCCGTAGTTTTCGCCGGTCAGGTGTTCGTACATCGCCTGATTACGTTCCGCGAACCAACCCTGTTGCAACAACCAATTCACGTAACCGGAGTCGATCATCATCACTTCCTCAAGGGATCGCCCCTTGTACTTCCCAAAGCTGAAAATCACCCCGCATCCCCTTTCGGCATTATGTGTGCCACTCGCTCATCGAAAATGATCGCGCCGGTGACGAACATCTGATCCAGATGGAAATCGTCAAACGCATGCGCGTGTTTCACAAAAGGTTCGGGCAGTTGAACCAACTTCCGACGACGGAATTGCCCGGTCGGTTGGCGGGTACAATCCACCACCGTAGCCCACATCTTACCGTCTTCCTGTGGCGGCAAGTCTTCAGGCCAATCCTTCAGTTCATGACTGTGCGTTTTCCGAAGACGAAACTGGCGATCCGGGTGCCGGTCGAAGAAACGACGATCCGCAACGTACCAAGAGGGATCGCGTTTCATTCTGTGTCCCAGCCGCGCTTTGCCCGTCTTTCAGCATGTTGTTTTTTCACGAAACGCAGGTTTGCTTCCTGTGCTTCCCGGTCGTGCTTTTTGCTGCGTTCGACGGACTCGCGAATTTGCTGTCCTGCGGATAACTCGCGCACTTCAGCCATTTCCTGTTCTGGGTCGATCATGCCGCATCACCTACGCGCTTGCGGTTCTCGGCCCATTCGTGAAGATCGGACCAACGCCATCCGACTACGGTCACGGCCAATCGGTAGGGTGCCGGAAACCGTCCAGCTTCGATTTCGCGTTCCAGTGTGGTCTTGCTCAAACCCGACCAAGCCATCACTTCAGGCTTACGCGCAAACCCTTCTTTCTTCTGTTCCATTTCAATCCCCTTTGGTGATCATTGGGGATTAACGGACCACGGATTCCAATACCGTGCAACGTATATTTTTTTAGCTATATCAATAACTTATAGGCTAAAACCTATACCCTAGATATTAAGCCGGGAAGTCAACATCTTAGTCCAATCTTCCATCATCGGCACCCGTTGCGTCAGGTAATCCCCGCGACGGTACGCACGTTCAACGTCCGTGCCGATCTGGTGCGCAAGCTGGTCTTCGATGTGCCTGTGCGGGTATCCCGATTCGTTTGCCCAGTCACTAAAGCTGCTGCGAATACCATGCGGGGTATAGGCACCCATACCGGCACGACGCAGGGCCGCAGCCATCGTTGCATCGCTCATGGGCCGGTTGCTCTGTCCCGGTACCACAAGGCTGGTACCAGACCACCGGGGCAGATCGTCCAGCACTTGCCCCAACAACGGCACCACGGGCGTCCTGTGGCCGCGTCTGGCCTTCATACGGTCGGCGGGTATCGTCACCACGTCGGACCCCACATCCGACCATTCCATGTGCCTGACTTCGCCGGATCGCAGCACGGTCAGGAAGACCAGCACCAGACCCATCGTACCGGCCCCGGTATCCCGCTTGTGCCAGATCGTTGCAAAGGCATCCGGCAAGTCGGCAACCGGTATCGCCGGGTGGTGCCGTACCGTCTTCACCTGTTTGCCCAGTACCAGTTCGAGATTGTCCCGCAGCGCAGCCGGGTTCGGCCCGTCACGTTCCCCCATCGCAATACTGGCCGACAGGATACGTTCGATCCGTTGGCGCACACGGCTGGCCGTCTCAGGCTTGGTTTGCCAGATCGGGATCAGGCACCCGGCCACGTCCGCTGTGCGGATGGCATCCACTGGCATATCCATCAGAGACCCGGCGTACGTCCGCAGGGTGCTGGGCCATTGCTTCGCGTGTTTGCTGTTGGACCACTCGGCACCGCGCAACGTCAGGTACCGGTCCATTGCGGATCGGAATGTTGCTTTCCCATTTTGGGAAGGCGATTTCTCTAATGACATTTTGTCACCAGAACGCACCGCAGCGGCCTTGGCACGGGCATCAGCAACCGAGACAGCCGGATACCCACCAAGACCACGTTCGCGCCTCTTTCCGTCTACCGTGTGCCTCAATACCCATTTGCGGGTGCCGGTGGGGGATACGACCAGCCACAGACCACCACCGTCGCTGTGCTTGCCGGGTTTGGCGTGTTGAACCTGTCGTGCGGTCAGTTTGTTAAGCTGGGTCTGTCTCATTGGTTGGCACCCGGCCAATGTGTAAAACACAATCTGAAGGGGCCGGGTGCGCACCGATTCCGGCAGCGAGGGAGTATGACAGAAACCCGTTTGAACCGGATCGGCCCAATGAGATTAGCTTGCGATTGCATGTTGGTCCACCCTAAGTCCACCTGAACGTCTGGGTAACACTGGTATCTGCTGGGTAGCTATGTTGTCAAAGCGCCATAAAAATAAGGCACTTGCGGCACCCGTGGTCACGTATGGGTGCGGTATGTGGCGGAGAGACAGGGATTCGAACCCTGGGTGGGCTTGCACCCACAACGGTTTTCGAGACCGCCCCGTTCGACCACTCCGGCACCTCTCCGCGGGGGTCTGTGAGGGGGGGATTTAGTGAGGAACGGGCGGGGGTGCAAGCAGAAAATTCCAGAATTTGACAAAGCCGGATTTTTCCATTGCCAGCGGACGGAAAACGCCTACTCTGAATACTATGACACAGCCTGCACACCGCTTTGCTTTTCTGTTTTTGGCGCTGCTCTTGGCGTTTTTTATGGCTGCTGCTCCTTTGTTTGCGGCCAACCGGGAACGGATCGAAGCGTTTCTGACAACAACCGGATTTGATGTCGCGCTGGAAAGCATCGCGTTGAGTTCTCGGTCCGCACCGCAAATGCTGGGCATCGACCCGGACGGGTTCGGCTCGGACTGGTCACGTCTCACGGATGAGGTATTTGACGTCGAAGCTATGCATCAAACGGCGGTTTCCATTCTTGAGGAAACGCTGAGCGAAGAGGCATTGGCGCACGCAATTGAGTTCTACGCGTCCGACCTGGGGCAGCGTTTGGTCGAAGTTGAAAATGCGTCTCATATGAACGCGGATAACGAAGCCAAGCAATTTGAAGGCCAGCAAATCATCTCGGATCTGATCAAAGAAGGGTCACAGCGGGTCGAAAGCTTCAAGCGAATGAGTGCGGCCATCGATTCGACCGATACAGCGCTTCGAGCATGGCAGGAGATACAGTTTCGCTTCCTGCTGGCGGCCAGCGCATCCGGCGTCATCGAATTGCAAATGGATGCAGAAGATTTGCGAGAGCTTTTGAAAAGAAACGAGCCCGCTCTGCGTCAATCGCTTCAATTGTCCAGCCTTGCAGGCGCGGCTTACACGTACAAGGATTTCTCGGACGAGGACGTGAACGCCTATGTCGATGCGTTGGAACAGCCCTTGATGCAGGAAGTTTATGAACTTCTGAACGTCATACAATTCGAAATCATGGCCCGACGGTTCGAGGTTCTTGCCTCGCGGATGGCAGAATTGCATCCCGCACAGGATATTTGATGCAGCGGTTCGCTCAGGTTCTGGTCTTTGTCCTTTTGGGGTCGCCCGCGTTGGCGAACGAAAAGATAGACCGGTTGGCTCAGGCCATGCACCTGCCCGACGTGATGGAGATACTGGTTCAAGAAGGGCAAGAACACCGGAAAAACCTGGATGAAACCATGCTGAGCAACACTGGTGGGGCGCTCTTTGAAGCTCAGGTCAATGACATCTATGATCCCATGTGGATGCAAGATCACCTGACTGAAGCGTTCGAGACAGGTATGTCGGATGCGCAGTTTGATCAGGCCATTGTGTTTTTTGAGAGTGATCTGGGTCAAACAATCGTAACACTTGAAAACTCGGCCCGTCAGGCGATTTCGGATCCGACAATCGAAGAAATGGCGCGCGACGCGTTTGAAGAAACCGCACGCACAACAACGCGGTTTGCTTTGGTTGAGGAATACATCGAAGCGAACAATCTGGTTGAGAAGAACGTTCAGGGGTCTTTGACGTCAGATTATAACTTCTTTCGCGGTCTGGATGTGGATTCAAGAGCAGACACTCAGGACTTACTGTCAGAGCTTTTGTCGCAGAAGGACAGCAGGACAGCAGACACCGAAGCGTGGCTTTATGCCTTTCTACTGCTGGCATATCGCCCGTTGGACGAGGCGCAAATGCGAGAGAATATAGCTTTTTCCAGAACGGAGACCGGACAAGCGCTGAACGACGCGTTGTTTGATGGGTTTGATCGTATGTTCAACGATATTTCCTACCAGTTGGGACAAGCGGTTGCCCGTGCTCTCAGGGCGTCTGACCTTTGAGGTTGGTTTGGTGTTGACTTTCTTCTGCAATCTATGGATAAGCGCGCATCCCGGCCGGTCATCCGCGCCGGGTCTCGTTATTATTTGACCCTTAAGATACATCGAAAGGGTCTGTCACACAGCCCGAAAAGGGCGCGCTGTTCGAGGTGGCTTAAGCCAGAAACGCCCGAAAGGGGACCACAGAACGCGGGTATGAAAAGGAAAGACGCATGTTTGCGGTCCTCAAGACTGGCGGCAAGCAGTACAAGGTTCAGGCGGGCGATATCCTCCGCGTTGAAAAACTGGCTGCCGACGCAGGTGAAAAAGTTCAATTCAACGATGTTCTGATGCTGGGCGGTGACGCGCCGGTTGTTGGCGCACCTTTCGTTGAAGGCGCAGGCGTACAGGCCGAAGTGATCGAACAGATCAAAGGTGACAAGGTCATCAAATTCGTCAAGCGCCGTCGTAAGCACAGCTCGAAGCGTACCGTTGGCCACCGTCAGAAGCTGACACTGGTCAAGATCACCGACATCCTGTCGTCGGGCGCTGACAAGTCGGGCATCAAAGCTGCAACCGGATCAGCTCCGGCTGGCGAAGCAGCACCTGCTGCAAAGCCTGCCAAGAAAGCAGAAGCCAAAGCAGAGGCACCCGCCGCTGCTGCTGCCGCTGACGATCTGACCAAGCTGAACGGTGTCGGTCCTGCCGCTGCCAAAAAGCTGGTTGAAGCCGGTATCGAGAGCTTTGCCGCTCTGGCCGCCTTGTCGGATGAGCAGATTGCTGCTATCGACACCATCAAAGTGAAACCCGAATGGGTTGAGCAAGCCAAAGAGCTGGCTCAGGGCTAAGGAGAGAGAGAATGGCACATAAAAAAGCTGGCGGTTCCTCCCGTAACGGTCGCGACTCAGCTGGTCGCCGCCTTGGCGTGAAACTGTATGGTGGCCAGGCAGCCATCGCAGGCAACATCATCGTACGTCAGCGCGGCACCAAGTTCTGGCCGGGCGAAGGCGTAGGCATGGGCAAAGATCACACCATCTTTGCAACCACCGATGGCGCCGTGAAGTTCCACAAGGGACTCAAAAACCGCACCTTCATTTCGGTCCTGCCAGTGGCGGAGGCCGCAGAGTAAGCCGAGACCCAGAAGGTTAATAAAAAATTCATGGGGGACCGGCAGAAAATGCCGGTCCCTTTTTCGTTTTAACACAGTCGTGATCCAAAGAGCCGATGACCGTTGCAACCACCAGCTTCCTAATCTTTGCCGCCTCGCAGGTTGGCACGCCGGGACCGGCCAATATGGTCCTGCTGGGAACAGGTGCGCGCTATGGTTTCCGGGCGGCCCTGCCGTTTGTTGCCGGTGTTGTTCTGGGCAAGCAGTTGATTATCTGGCCGGTAGGCTTCGGCCTCATGCAAATTGGGGAACAAGCGCCATTTGTGTTTTCTGCGCTGAAATACGCCTCTGCTGGTTATGTGTGCTGGCTGGCTTGGAAGATTGCCAATCTTCGATTGTCGCGGGATGGGGCAGGTGGTTCGGTACCGGGGTTCTGGGCCGGACTGATCGTGCATCCGCTGAACCCCAAAGCCTGGGCCATGATCATTGCCGGGTTTACCGGTTTCGTCGCTGCTGGCACGTCCAGTTTGGACGCAACGTTCACGATCGCTCTTTGTTTGTTCATCTGCCAGGTTGTTTTGCACCCGATCTGGACCTTCGCAGGCGATAGAATTGCCCATGCGGTTGAAGGTCGCCCTGCGGAAAAATATCTAATGTGGACGTTGGCCGGGCTTACGGTTGCGTCCGTCCTTTTTGTGTTGTTCGGAGGAGGAACACACCAATGAAGCTTGAAGCAATAATAAATCAGCCGGTCATAGAAACCGAGCGGTTCGATCTGCGCCCGCTGCGCCGTTCGGACATGGGACTGATCGAGCACTATGCGGGGGATGAGCGCGTGGCACGCATGACCACAAGCATCGCGCATCCGCTGGCGCCCGGCTCGACCGAGGCTTTTGTCACCCGTTCGATGGCAGAAGACCGGGACGAAGATGTCTGGGTGATGGATGCAATCAAGGACGGCGGCCCGGAACTGATCGGCCTGATCACACTGAAACGACTGGATCGGAATCAGTCCGAGGTCGGATATTGGGTTGCGCCGATTTATTGGAACACGGGCATTGCATCTTTGGCCGTTGAAGCATTGGTCAATGCCAACCCTCTGCAGAACGCGACCATGTTTGCCAGTGTGTTTCAGGACAACCCCGCCTCGGCGCGGGTGCTGACCCATTGCGGGTTCCAGTATCTGGGTGACGCGGAAAGCTATTCGGTGGCGCGTGATGCGAATGTGCCCACCTGGACTTACAGTAAAAAACTCTGACTTGTGGCCGATGGGGCCTTTGCAGTAGGGGACAGACCATGAAATTTCTCGATCTTGCAAAGGTCTACATCCGGTCCGGGGCCGGCGGTAGCGGCTGCGTCAGCTTCCGACGCGAAAAATACATCGAATACGGCGGTCCCGATGGTGGGGACGGCGGCAAAGGCGGGTCTGTGTGGGCCGAAGTTGTGGACGGGTTGAACACCCTGATCGACTTTCGCTATCAGCAGCATTTCTTTGCCAAGAACGGCCAGCCGGGCCGGGGCCAGCAGCGTACCGGTAAGGACGGCGACGATATCGTTCTGCGTGTGCCTGTTGGTACTGAAATTCTGGATGAAGACGAAGAAACCGTCATCTGTGATCTGACCGAAGTTGGACAGCGCGTGCTGCTGGCCAAGGGCGGCAACGGCGGGTTTGGAAACCTGCACTTCAAATCCGCCACCAATCAGGCACCGCGCCGGGCCAATCCGGGGCAGGCGGGGATCGACCGTACCATCTGGCTGCGGCTTAAGCTGATTGCGGATGTGGGATTGCTGGGTATGCCCAATGCGGGCAAGTCTACTTTTCTGGCAGCTACATCGAACGCACGCCCTAAGATTGCGGATTATCCCTTCACCACGTTGCACCCAAATCTGGGCGTCGTGGGAGTCGACAACGTTGAATTCGTAGTTGCCGACATTCCCGGCCTGATCGAAGGCGCGCATGAAGGGCGCGGCATCGGGGACCGGTTCCTTGGCCACGTTGAACGCTGTGCCGTACTGTTGCATCTGGTTGATGGCACCTCTGAGTCAGTTGCCGAAGATTACCGGACAATTATTCACGAGCTTGAAGCCTATGGCGGTGAGCTGGCTGAAAAACCTCGGATCACCGTTCTGAACAAGGTCGACGCGCTGGATGACGAAGAGCGGGAATTGACCAAAGCTGAACTGGAGGAAGCCGTGGGCGGCCCCGTCATGACCATGTCGGGTGTGGCCCATCTGGGCGTGACCGAGGTTCTGCGCGCGTTGCGGGCGCAGATCGACGACAATCGCGTGCGCCATAAACCCGCTGAGGAGGCGCAGCCTTGGCAGCCCTGACCTCTGCCCGCCGTCTGGTGGTGAAAATCGGATCCGCTTTGCTGGTGGATCGCGACACCGGTTTGCTTCGGTCGGACTGGTTGACCTCGTTGGCGCAGGATGTGGCCTGGCTTAAGGGGCAGGGGACAGATGTCATTTTGGTCTCTTCCGGGTCAATCGCGTTGGGCCGCGGTGTATTGCGGTTGCCGATGGCTGCATTGCCTTTGGAGAAATCACAAGCCGCCGCCGCAGTGGGTCAGATTCGTCTGGCGCGGGCCTATGAAGAAGCTTTGACCCCGCACCAGATAACGACGGCGCAGGTGCTGGTGACGCTTGAGGACAGCGAGGATCGCCGCCGCTATTTGAACTCACGGGCCACTCTGGAAACTTTGTTGGGTCTTGGGGTTGTTCCGATCGTGAACGAAAACGACACGGTTGCCACGGATGAAATCCGATATGGTGACAATGATCGTCTGGCTGCGCAAATTGCTGTAACGGTCGGGGCCGATCAACTGATCCTGCTGTCCGATGTGGATGGGTTCTATTCCGGTAATCCGAACGAGGACGCCGCAGCCACCCGGTTCGAGACCATTGATCGGATCACACCCGAGATTGAGGCCATGGCGGGTGATGCAGGTTCGGGCCTGTCCAAAGGTGGGATGAAGACAAAACTGCTGGCTGCCAAGATGGCCACGGCTGGTGGCTGCGCGATGGCAATTACTGAAGGGTCGGTGTTGAACCCGCTGAAATCGCTGGAAAACGGCGCGAACTCAACGTGGTTTACGGCCACGCTGGACCCGCACGCCGCCCGCAAACGTTGGATCTCTGCGATGAAACCACGCGGAGAGATCACCGTGGATGATGGGGCCGCCAATGCTCTGGCCAATGGCAAAAGCCTGCTACCTGCGGGTATAGTCGAGGTGACTGGCGATTTCGGGCGCGGCGATCCTGTCGCCGTTCTTGACGCCAAAGCACGGCGACTGGCTCAGGGCATCAGCCGATACACCGCGCAAGAGGCGGACGCGATCAAAGGGCGCAGGTCTTCTGAAATTGAGGCAACGCTGGGCTACCCTGGCCGCGCAGCCTTGATCCACCGGGATGATCTGGCCCTGTAAGCACTGAAAAAGACGACCTGAAAGGCACGCGATATGAAAGATTTCGACAGCATTCCCGCTCTGATGGCCGATCTTGGGAAACGCGCCAAAGAGGCCTCGCGTGATCTGGCGTTTGCAAGCGCCGAGCGTAAACACGCTGCATTGATTGCCGCTGCGGATGCGGTTTGGGCTAATCGTGAACAGATCATCGAAGCGAACCAAAAAGACCTGGAGTTTGGCCGTGACAAGGGCCTGAGCCCGGCGATGACGGATCGGCTGATGCTGGATGAGACCCGCATTCAGGGCATGGTCGACGGGCTGCGCACCGTGGCTGATCAGGCGGACCCGGTGGGTGAGGTTCTGGCCGAATGGGAGCGCCCCACTGGATTGAAGATTCAGCGGGTCCGTACGCCTTTGGGCGTCATTGGCGTGATCTATGAAAGCCGGCCCAACGTGACCGCTGATGCCGGTGCGCTGTGTCTGAAGTCCGGCAATGCTGTCATCTTGCGCGGTGGGTCCGAGAGTTTTCATTCTTCAGCTGCAATTCATGAATGCCTGGTCGAAGGTTTGAAAGCGGCCAACCTGCCCGAGGATGCAATTCAATTGGTACCCACACGAGATCGCGCAGCAGTGCAGGAATTGCTGACCCTGACCGATTATGTCGACGTCATCGTTCCGCGCGGTGGCAAGGGGCTGGTAGGGCTGGTGCAGCGCGAGGCCCGTGTGCCGGTCTTCGCTCACCTCGAAGGCATTGTTCATATTTACATCGACAAAGCTGCTGATCCGCAAAAGACGCTGGATGTCGTGCTGAACGCAAAGACCCGCCGCACAGGCATCTGCGGAGCCGCCGAATGTTTGCTGATCCATCAAGACGTTGTTGAAACACTGGGGCGCAGTGTGATCGAGGCCCTGCTGGCCGCAGGTGTCGAGGTTCACGCCGAAGGTGCTTTGGCAGTCGAAGGTGCACAGGCCGCAACGTCAGAGGATTGGGGAAAGGAATTCCTTGATAGTGTGATTGCTGCGAAACCCGTTGAGGATATTGACGCAGCGATTGCCCATATCCGGAAATTCGGGTCCAACCACACCGATTGCATCATGACCGAAGACGATGCGGCAGCAGCCCGATTCTTTGAACGTCTCGACAGTGCTATCCTGATGCACAATGCCTCCACCCAGTTTGCAGATGGCGGTGAGTTCGGTATGGGCGCGGAAATCGGGATCGCCACAGGCAAGATGCACGCGCGCGGCCCGGTGGGTGCGGCGCAACTGACCAGTTTCAAGTATCTGGTTCGTGGGGACGGAACGACCCGGGCTTAGAACCTGAGCGAAACGCGCGTTGCGGTGGTTTCTGCCGCGACGCGACGCCCCATCGTCTTGGCTGTTTCCGGCAACAAGGCAAACTGTACCTGCGCGGGTGTCAGTTTGTTAGGGAAACGTTCTGTGACCACGTGTTTCCACAAGTCGCTGTCCACATTCAGCTTGTCGGCGGAACCGGTCACATTCCAGTTCGCGCCTTGACTTGTGACGTCGACGGTGCCCCCCAGAGGCATAGCGCTTTCGCAGCACATTAATGCCAAAAAGGCCAATTTGACCTGATTGCGCGGAACAGGCTCGGTCAGGTTCCAGTTGACCCGCACACGCCCGGCACGTTCGACGTCATTCAGCAGTTCGGTGATTTCGGCCCGCCCGAGCGGTTGGTCGCTGGCGGAACCAAAGGCTACGCGGAAAAAGCGAATACGCGCGCCCGCACTGCCAACACTGCCCGAGATCAGCTCCATCTCGGGGCCTTGAACAGCGCCAACCATATCCAACAGCTCAAGCCCGTTGGTGATGGCCCCGATCGGGCTGATCAGATCATGGCAGATCCGAGAGCCGATCAACTCGGCCAGGTTGACGTCCGAAGCGCCCATGCGTACCTCCTGCTGTATCTGCCGCCGGATTCAGGAGCCCCGCATGACAGACATGAATGCCATTCTTGCACCGGGCATGTTTGTCCGCCACCCGGATTTTCCCGAATGGGGCGTTGGACAGGTTCAATCCAACATCGCAGGCAAGATCACCGTGAACTTTCGCGAGCAGGGGAAAGTGGTAATCGACGGAACGCGCATCGCCCTGATGCCGGTCTTTGATCCGTGAAACTAGTTTAGGAAAGGTTAACAACTCTGACCAAACCGCCAGTTGTTGCCTTCGATTGGCCAACTGCGGTATCAGCTGCGAAAAGAAAAACGGACGCATCATTATGCCGGATACAGGCCCATCCTTTACCGTCAAGCTGGCCGAAACCGAGGCAGAGCTGCAGGCTGCGCAACGTCTGCGTTATGACGTCTTTGTGCGTGAACTCGGTGGTGGTGGCGATTTGGTGGATCACGAGGCGGGGTTAGAGAGAGACCGGTTTGACCCCTATTTCGATCACATGTTGGCCTATGACGACGGCACTGACGAAATCATTGGCGTTTACAGGATGTTACCGGGTGAACGTGCAGCAGAGGTGGGCCAATTCTATTCAGAAGATGAATATGATCTGACGGTTTTGAAAAACAGTGGCCGCAAGTTGCTGGAACTGGGCCGGTCCTGTGTGCATCCCGACTATCGTGGTGGCACCGCCATGTATCATCTTTGGAACGGGCTGGCGGCCTATGTCACGGAACGTGAGATCGAAGTGCTGTTCGGGGTCGCAAGCTTTCACGGCACGGACGTCACAACGCTGGCGCAACCTTTATCCATGTTGCATCACAACCATCTGGCTCCGCCCGAATTGCGGGTGCGCGCGCAGCCTGACGTTTTTCAATCCATGGATCTGGTCGCTAAGGACGACTTGGACAGGCGGGCGGCCATGGTTCAGGTGCCTGCTTTGATCAAAGCTTACCTGAGACTTGGCGGTTTTGTGGGTGAAGGCGCCTTTATCGATCACAAATTTAACACCACCGATGTGTGCCTGATACTTGACACTGCGCGTTTGAACGACCGACAGCGCCGTATCTACAGCGGGGCCTGACATCTGTGAACGATCCGCTTTGGAACAGTGAGGATGAACCCGATCCGATCGACCTTGGAGTGATTGGTTGGCTGTTGGTATTCCTTCGAGGACTGCCTCTGGCCGTTCTGGTCTTTGGTGGCTTGATCGTGCTTTTGGCCGTACGAATGGTTGAGTATCCGTTGTGCGGGGTGCGCAGACCCGTCACGCCTTTCATCACGCAATTTGTGTGCCGGAACGCATTTCGCATTCTTGGCATGGGATTCCGAACCTCTGGCGTGTTGATGCAAGAGCAGGGGGCGGTGGTCGCCAATCATACCTCTTGGTTGGACATTTTTGCCCTGAACGCGCGTAAGAGGGTCTATTTTGTATCCAAGGCCGAAGTCGCGAAATGGCCCGGAATCGGATGGTTGGCCCGCGCCACCGGCACCGTGTTCATCCAACGGGATCGTGCAAAAGCCAAAGAACAGACCAAACTGTTCGAGACCCGCCTGAAAGCGGGCCACAAGCTGTTGTTCTTTCCCGAAGGTACTTCGACGGATGGATTGCGGGTTTTGCCATTCAAAACAACGCTTTTCGCTGCGTTCTTCGCAGATGAGTTGCGCGACTTCATGTATATCCAACCGGTTTCGGTTGTTTTTCATGCGCCCAAAAAGCAACCCAAACGGTTTTACGGCTGGTGGGGCGATATGGAATTCGGCCCGCATTTGCTCAAGACACTTGGGGCGCGCAGGCAGGGTTCTGTTGAGCTGATTTATCACGCTCCGGCAAAGGTTAGTGACTTTGAAAACCGAAAGGCACTGGCGGCACATTGCGAAGAGGCGGTCAGGCACGCCCATGCTTTGGCTTTGCTTGAAAAATAAGGGCAATTGGCCCTTGCACTGCATCAAAACCTGCCGTATACGCGCGCCATTCAAACCCGCAGGCGGGGTTTGGGCTTTTTGAGGGAGACATCCTCATCAAGACCGCCGGTTGGAGCATCCGCTTCTTTCACCCCCGCCCAGGCGTAAACCGGAAAAGGAAAATAGCATGGCTCTTCCCGAGTTCTCCATGCGTCAGCTGCTGGAAGCTGGCGTTCACTTTGGTCACCAGACACAGCGTTGGAATCCCCGCATGGGCCCGTTCATCTACGGCTCGCGCAATGGCATCCACATCATGGACCTGACCCAGACCGTTCCGATGCTGGACCAGGCTCTGCAGGCTGTTCGTGACACCGTTGCCAAAGGTGGCCGCGTTCTGTTTGTTGGTACCAAGCGTCAGGCCGCTGGCCCGATCGCTGAAGCGGCTGAAAAGTCGGCTCAGTACTACATGAACCACCGCTGGCTGGGCGGCACGCTGACCAACTGGAAAACCGTTTCCCAGTCGATCAACCGTCTGAACCAGATCGACGAAGCCATGGAATCGGGCGCCGAAGGCCTGACCAAGAAAGAGCGTCTGGGCATGGAACGTGACCAGGCCAAGCTGCAAGCTTCGCTGGGCGGTATCCGTGAGATGGGCGGCGTTCCTGACCTGCTGTTCGTCATCGACGTCAAAAAAGAAGCACTGGCCATCGCCGAAGCCAACAAGCTGGGTATCCCGGTTGTGGCTGTTGTCGACACCAACTGCTCGCCCGATGGTGTTGACTACATCATCCCCGGCAACGACGACGCAGCGCGCGCAATCTCGCTGTATTGCGACCTGGCCGCACGTGCCGCTCTGGACGGCATGACCGCTCAGATGGGTGCTGCTGGCGTTGATCTGGGTGCCTTTGAAGAAGCACCGGTTGAAGAAGCCGTTGCTGAAGAAGCGCCTGCCGAAGCAGAAACACCTGCTGAAGCGTAAGCTGCCCGTCACGTAATTGACATATGGGGCAGGGTAGACCTGCCCCAATTCCGTTTGAATTGAGGAGAGCCAAAAGATGGCAATCACAGCAGCAATGGTTAAAGAACTGCGCGACTCGACCGGCGCAGGCATGATGGACGCAAAAAAAGCGCTGACCGAAACCGGCGGCAACATGGACGAAGCCGTTGACTGGCTGCGCACCAAGGGCCTGGCCAAAGCGGCCAAGAAATCGGGCCGTACCGCAGCAGAAGGTCTGGTTGCAGTTCACGTGAACGGTGGCAACGGTGTTGCTGTCGAAGTGAACTCGGAAACCGACTTTGTCGCGAAGAACGCTGAGTTCCAGGAAATGGTTGGCAAGATTACCTACGCTGCTGAAGGCGTCGACAATGTCGAAGCTCTGCTGGCTGCTGATCTGGGTGGAAAATCCGTTGCAGACACCATCACCGACAAGATCGCCACCATCGGCGAAAACATGTCGGTACGCCGTATGTCCAAACTGTCGGGCGACACTGTTGTGTCCTACGTCCACAATGCGGCCACCAACGGCATGGGCAAAATCGGCGTTCTGGTTGCACTGTCGGGCGGCGACGAAGCCATCGGCAAGCAGGTTGCGATGCACATCGCAGCTGTGAACCCTGCTGCTCTGTCTGAGGCCGACATGGATCCGGCTGTTGTCGAAAAAGAAAAGCAGGTTCAGATGGACATTGCCCGCGAGTCCGGCAAGCCGGAGCAGGTGATCGAGAAGATGATCGAAGGCCGTATGAAGAAATTCGTCGCCGAATCGACCCTGCTGAACCAGTCGTTCGTTGTGAACCCTGACCTGACCGTAGAAGCAGCGGCCAAAGAAGCGGGCGCAACCATCACTGGCTTTATCCGTCTGGAAGTTGGCGAAGGCATCGTGGTCGAAAAAGAAGACTTCGCAGCCGAAGTTGCCAAGGCCGCTCAGGGCTAAGCACGCTATCGGGAAAGGCTCCACTTGGGGCCTTATCTCTGCAAAACGAAAGGGTTACGCTGTGCGTAGCCCTTTTTGTTCGCGCAAATTAATACGCGCTGAACGTGTGCTTTTTTGTCGTCTGAGGATGATATGGAGGGCCCCGCTTGATGGGGATGGTCGGGGCCCCCCAAAATTCCGACACAGGTACGCGGACAAATAGGCGCCCCCTTGTCAGAGTGATCGGAGAGCTCTGAAATTGCAAAGATCCAATCGAATGTTCCCTGGCTAAAGCCACCACTCACGGAACACTCTCACTTTGCAACTTTTTCGCCGGATTTGAAAAGTAGTGATTTCCTTACCTAGGGTAAACTGACGCGAGATAGCGTCAAAATCTAGCGGTCAGGCTTCCATTATGAACATCTGGTTGTGTAGCGATGCCTTGAGAACGGCTTGTGCCGTGGTTTCGACCGACAATGCCTCGCGCGCGAGTCGGAGGTGCTTTTCAACCGTGGCAGAAGTCAGCCCCATCAGCAACGCGATGTCTTGTGTGGTTTTGCCGTCGCCAACCCATTGCAAAGCTTCTCGCTGCCGTTTCGTCAAAGCACGGTTTGGAGGGCTGAAGGGCAAAGTGAGAATTTTCAGATGCGCGACGTTGTTCATCAAAAGAATGTCCTCGCCATGCTCTTGCCAGACTGCGTCGATCTCTTCCTGGCTCATCCCGTTTTGAGCAGAAAGTGAGATTGCGCCTTTGGACCGCATGGAGACAGAGTTGAAACTGACTGTATAGCCAGCCACAACACCCATGGACTTGTTGAACTCGAACACTTTGCGTTCTTCGTTCGTCAAAGTTCCGCTGGCGTTCATGTCCTGAATCATTTTCCAACTGGCAGCGCCTTCATTGTCCAATGCCCATTTCAACATGGGAGCATGAAAATAAAGGCCGCCCTTCAGGAACCCGTCCACATAAGCGCGCTTGTGATTGGTCAGAATAACAAAATCTTCGGGGTCGCCCAAAGACGTCGCCGTTCTGTAGACCGTATATCCATAGATCAGGCGATCGAACCCGAATTTTCCCATTTGACGACAATGCGCATCCCACAGGTCTTCCATGGTCTTAGTATAGCTGACGTACCGCAGATATTCGTTGAGTGTCATGCCGCGCCACCTGCTTTCAAATGCGCAGCCAGTGCATCCAGAGCCAGAATGTAACCTTTCGCACCGAACCCGCAGATCTGACCCAGAGCAACCGGCGCGATATAGGATTTGTGCCGGAACGGTTCGCGGGCATGAATATTGGAAAGATGTACCTCAACCAATGGCAGTTCGACCGAGGCAATCGCGTCCATCAACGCAATCGATGTGTGTGTAAAGGCACCGGCGTTCAGAACAAGGCCTGATTGCACGCCACGCGCGGCATGGATTGCGTCAAGCAACACACCTTCGTGGTTGGATTGCAGATGCGTGACATCCAGCCCAACAGACGCGCCATGCTGCACGCATTGTTCTTCGATCATATGCAGAGTTGTGCTGCCGTAGACCTCAGGTTGACGCGTGCCAAGCAAGTTGAGGTTCGGGCCGTTTAATACCAGTACTTTATGCATGTCTTCACAATCCCCATTAGTGGTTCATAGACATCTAAAGGCCGAGTTGTCTACCTGGCTTCACACAACAAAGCTTCGCCTGCGGCTTTGGTGCAAGACTTGTACAAAAGCTGTATTTTCGGGTTTAGCTCATTCCATCGTTATGACCAGTTTTCCAAGCACAGATCGCTGTGACATCTGCTCAAGCGCCTCAGAGGCGCGTGCCAGGGGAAACCGGGCACTGATACGGGGTTTTATTGCCCCGGATGCATGAAGGGCGAACAGATCAGAAATATTCCGAGCATGACCCTTGGGGTCGCGGAAAACGGACGCACCCCAAAAGACGCCCACGATCTGGCATCCTTTCAACAAAGGCAGATTTAGGGGGATTTTGGGAATTCCTGCCGGAAATCCAACCACAAGATAGCGCCCATTCCACGCCATGCAGCGCAAGGATGGTTCGGCCAGAGCACCACCCACCGCATCATAAACGACATCCACCCCATTGGGTCCGGCGATTTTCTTGACCTCGGCAGAGAAAGCCTTTTGCGCGTCTTTGTCCAAATCATGCGGATAGATGATGACCTCATCTGCTCCAATCTGGCGGCAAAACGCGGCCTTTTCAGACGATGAAACGCCCGCGATCACTTTGGCACCCATGGCTTTACCAAGTTCAATGGCAGCAGATCCAACACCACCGGCTGCGCCTAACACCAATAGTGTTTCGCCTGTCTTCAGGTCAGCCCGGTCTTTAAGTGCGTGATAGGAGGTGCCATAGGTGAAAATGAAACAAGCAGCGTCTTCATATGGCATGCTCTCAGGAATTTTGATGGCAGTGTCCGCCCGGATCGTCGCGTGGGTCGCAAAGCCATCATGCCCTGTAAGGGCAAGAATGCGATCGCCGACCTCAAATCCAGTTACGTTTTCGCCCAATGCCAGCACTTCGCCTGCGATCTCACCGCCGGGAGCAAAGGGGCGTGGCGGTTTAATCTGATACAAGTCCCGGATGATCAATGTATCGGGAAAGTTCACACCTGCAGCTTTAACAGCAACCAAAAGTTGGCCTTTTCCAGGTTGAGGGTCGGGCAGGGTGGTCAGCTCCAGTGTTTCGGGTCCGCCCGGTGCGACGCTGAGTAATGCTTGCATACGACCTCTGTTCAGCCTGTAACGTGTCTTTGGGAAGTTTTGGTGCCGCTTTAAAGTTTGTCAACGTGAACGACGACCGCCTGCCGTAACGGTAACAGGTGGATCACGGCAAGCTCTGACCGGCATCAACAATAGTGAGGAGCACCAGAATGACGCCAGACACCCTATTTTCGCTTGAGGGCAAAACCGCACTTGTCACAGGTGGCGCAACAGGCATCGGGCGTATGGCGGCCGAGGCGCTCGTGCGAGCAGGCGCGCGCGTTTTGATCGCCTCGCGCAAAGGGGACGCCTGCGCCGAGGTTGCGGCTGAGCTGAACGCGTTGGATGCGCCGGGACACGCCGAGGGCTTTGCAGGCGACATAGGTAGCGAGGCCGGTATAGCCAACCTTGTATCTGACATTCAGAAGCGAACAGAAACGCTTGATATTCTTATGAATAACTCGGGTGTATCGTGGGGTGCGCCACTGGGGCAGTTTCCTTATGACGCCTGGGACAAGGTGATGTCTGTCAATGTGACGGGGATATTCGAACTGACCCAAAGGCTTTTACCCTTGCTTATGAAATCGGGAACCGCCGACGATCCCGCCCGTGTTGTCAATGTGGGGTCTGTGATGGGTGAAGTGCCCATGGGGGACGGGGCCTATAGCTATTCGGCGTCTAAAGCTGCGGTTCTGCATCTGACAAAGATCATGGCAAAAGAGCTTTCTCCATACCACATCACCGTCAACGCACTGGCACCGGGGCCGTTTGTATCCCGGATGACAGCGTTTGCCACAGCGGATGAGACCACACGGGACAAAGTTGGAAAATCCGTCCCGCTGGGCCGGGTCGGACGTGACGAAGACATTGCAGGGTGCATGCTGTTTCTGTGCGGCCGGGGCGGCAGCTATGTGACCGGAGCCGTAATTCCGGTTTCCGGCGGGATCAATGTGGTGACGGCTGGTAATATTTTTGCAGAAGCCTTGTGATCGGAAGATAAGCCATGAGCAATGACACCAATCTCGATCTGGCTGCCGTGGATACGTATCTCAGCGCGCATCTTTCAGGATACAAAGGACCGTTGGAGGCAACCAAATTCACGGTTGGGCAGTCCAACCCGACATTTGAGCTTCGATCGCCCGAAGCCGCCTATGTGCTGCGGCGAAAACCTCCGGGTGTGCTGCTGAAATCAGCCCATGCTGTTGACCGCGAGTTCAGAGTGCAACGCGCGCTGTCAGGCAGTCAGGTTCCGGTGCCTGAAATGTTCCTGTTGTGCGAAGATGACACTGTAATCGGTTCAGCGTTTTACGTGATGGAACGTTTGCACGGCAGGGTCTTTCCCGAACCAACCCTGCAAGGCGAAAGCAATGAAACGCGCACTGCTGTGTTGAATGAAATGAACCGGGTGCTTGCCGGTTTGCATATGGTCGACATCGATGCTGTCGGTCTGTCCGATTTTGGACCTGCTGGTAACTACTACGAGAGGCAGATATCGCGTTGGACCAAGCAATATCGCGCGTCCGAAACGTCGGTGATTGAAGACATGGATGCTTTGGCATCCGAACTTGAAAGTTCAGTTCCCGCGGATGATGGGCAGCGCACCTTGGTGCACGGGGATTATCGCATCGACAACCTGATGTTTGCGCCGGACGGCACGGATTGCATTGGAGTGTTGGATTGGGAATTGTCAACAATTGGCCATCCATATGCGGATCTGGCCGCCGTGATCATGCAATGGCAGCTGCCACCGGGCAAACAGGGGCGGGGTCTGGCGGGGATAGATCGCGCCAGCCTGGGTCTGCCCAGTGATCAGGATTTTGTCGCCCAATATTGCAAGCGACGGAGTTTGCCGGGCATTGACAACTTCGGGTTCTACCTGGCCTTCAACTTCTTTCGAATGGCCGGCATTTTGCAGGGCGTCTACAAGCGCGCTTTGGACGGAAATGCCTCGGACCCGGAGCGGGCCAAGGCCTATGGTGCCTACGTTCCACTGTTTGCGCGGCACGGGCTGGAGGCGCTGCGAAGCACATTCAATTGACTGTGTAAGCCTTGGAAATCAATCGCTTTGTGCTCTCTCTAACTCTACCTTTACGTTCGGCAGGCTGTTCTTGCCAAAAAACATCTCGGTCCCGACGAACACGGTAGGCACGCCAAAAACGCCGCGGCGAACATTGGCCTTGGTTTGATCTTTCAGGTCTTGTTTGACATCGGGGCCGGTCATGGCTTCACGGATTTTGCGCACAGGCAATTCGTTTTCGTGCAGGATGTCGACAAGCACCGCCAGTTCGTCGACCTTTTGCCCATGCACCCAAATCGCATCAAAAATCGCGTTTATGTACTTGGTCTCCCAAGATTTACCTTTCGCAAAATGAGCTCCGCGCATTGCGAATTTGGTGTTCATAGGGAAATGCGGGCTCATGTGAAAACTCAACCCACGTCGCCGCGCAAAGCGGTGAAGGTCATGGGTCAAATAGGCGGTTTTCTGACGGTTTTCCGAAAACGCTTGAAACGGGCTTTGATTGTGGGTCGCCTTGAAGACGATCGGCAGAAGAACAGGAACGTAATTAATCTCAATATCGTATTGCGCGGCCAGATCCGGCAGCACTTTGTGAGCCAGAAAGGCATTTGGGCTGCAAAAGTCGTAAACGAAATCAATGCTTTGCGTCATGGTGATCCCTTCCATCCGCTTCGAGGCTCTGTTCGGATCATCACACTGCGAATCCGAGATAGCCGCAGTCTAACACTTCAATGCAGGGCAAGCTTGCGTCGTCTGAGGCGAAACCATGGGTAAGTTAAATTTTCGCTGTTAACTCAGGCTTCAAACCGACACACTCAAAAAAGCTAATCTGATGAAAGAAGGTCTTATGCCTCTACAGCCAGTGATGTTTGATCAGTCGCGCCTGGATCGAATTCGGGTCTGGATGGATAGCTATGTCGAGCAAAGGAAGTACGCAGGATCCTCGTTTTTACTTCGTCAAAACGGGTCCGAAGCGTTCTTTCATGCAAGTGGTCTCAGGTCAGTGGAAAACGATCTGCCATTTGAGCGTGATACGTTGGTGCGCATCTATTCGATGACAAAGCCGATTACATCCGTTGCCTTGATGATGTTGGTGGAACGCGGTCTGTTTCATTTGGACGCCCCATTGTCCGACTTCTTACCTGAATTCAAAGAGATACGAGCGCTTGTTCCAGAAGCCAAATCCATAGATCAGACCGAAGATACCCCAGCACCAACTCTGCATCAGTTGCTGACGCACACCAGCGGTTTCAGCTATCCGTTCAACCCTGGAATTCTGCCCGAAGCTATGGATGAGCAGGATCTCATGTTCAAGCCAAATCAAGGGCTTCTGGCAGATCGTGTGCACGATTTGGCTGGTCTTCCGCTCGCATTTCAACCAGGCACCCGCTGGGAATATTCGGTCGGCACCGATGTTCTGGGCCGGGTGATCGAGGTTGTCTCTGGCCAGACGCTAGCGAAGTTCTTTGAACAGCATATCTTTGAACCGTTGGGCATGCGCGAGACCGGTTTTACGGTGTCATCTGGGGCAGGGGACCGATTTGCCTCGCTCTACACACCCCTTGCTGGGGACGCCATGGCGCTGAACTCAGCCAATCAAGGTGATGAGAGCCTGCGATTGGTCGATAGTTGTGCCGGATCACCGTTCTTCGAAACCACGACGTTTTCAGGCGGCGGCGGGCTGATCTCGACGCTTGATGACTACGCAAAGTTCGCAAATATGCTGCGTAATCGCGGTATTGGTAACGGCCAGCGCCTGCTTGGGCCAAAGACCATCGAGTTCATGATGCGCAATCATTTGCCGGGGGACATCGCCTCGATGGGGCCAAAAAGTTTTGCTGAACAACCAATGGAAGGGATGGGTTTTGGCCTTGCAGGGTCGGTTGTATTGAATCCCGGACGTGTCCGGGTGCCCGGTTCGATTGGGGATTTCAGTTGGGGCGGGATGGCTTCGACCTATTTCTGGATCGATTGGCAGAACGACCTGACGGCCGTTTTCTTCACCCAGTTGTCGCCATCCAGCTCATACCCATCCCGTGCTGAGCTTAAGGCACTGGTTCATGCGGCCATGATTGAATGATCTTAACCGGGCTGGTACCCAAGGCGCGATTACCTAACTTTACAGGCTTAAAATGAACGAAGCGGAACGTGTCTTACTTGATCTTCTGGATATTGAACGACTGGAAGTTGATTTGTTCCGAGGCACGGGTTCGGGTGGTGAAACGCCGACACGTATCTTTGGCGGACAAGTCATTGCACAGGCTTTGGCAGCCGCGTATCGGACAGTTGAAGACCGCTTGTGCCATTCTCTTCATGCCTATTTTATCCGACCGGGCGATCCTGAAATACCTGTTATTTATCAGGTTGATAGGGCGCGAGATGGAGGTTCTTTCACAACGCGTCGCGTGGTTGCCATTCAGCACGGCAAACAAATTCTGAACATGTCTGCGTCCTTCCATGTTCAGGACGAAGGTTGGGACCATCAGCATCCAATGCCATCTGTGAAGGCACCCGAAACCTACCTGTCCCGCTCCGAGCTGCGGCAATCCTATGTTGACCGTGTGCCCGAGCGCTTGCGCGGTGAGTTACTGCGTGAACGCCCGATCGAGGTGCGCGATGTGGATCCTTTGGATCCGTTTACGCCAAAAGTTTCTGACGACCGGAACCAGACCTGGTTTCGTATGGCTGCAGCGGCTTCGGCCGACGCGAAAACGCAGCATCTTTTACTGGCCTATGCATCCGATATGAACCTCATGTCTTCAGGCTTGCGCCCCCATGGCCTGAGCTGGTTTAGCGGCGAATTCAATGGCGCGAGTCTTGACCACACGCTTTGGTTCCATGCACCTGTTCAGTTTCAGAATTGGCACCTCTATGTGATGGACTCGCCTTGGACAGGGCAGGGACGTAGCTTTAATCGAGGCTCAATCTACTCTGAAGATGGGACTTTGGTGGCATCTGTCGCTCAGGAAGGGTTGATGCGCAAGGCTCATCCCAAACGCTAAGATTGGCTATTAAACTTCTGATGTAACTTAGACATTCCGGATAGCCACCTGTCATAGTCCGCAGTTTTGAGCTGCATGTAATCCAGAACTTGTGGATGCGGCAGTACAAGAAACTGTTCGGCTTGTATGGCTTTGACGCAGGCTTCGGCAACGTCAGTCGGTTCCAGCATTCCGTCGATGGACGCCACCGAGACTTCATGTCCTTCGGTCATCTTCGAACGGACCGCTTGCGGGCACAAAACCGAGACTTTTAAACCTTGTGATCCGTATGTCAGCGCAAGCCATTCGGCAAATCCAACAGCTGCGTGTTTACTGACAGCGTATGGAGCCGCGCCTGGTTGATTTAGCAAACCGGCAGCCGAGGCGGTCGTCAGTATATATCCGCCGCCGCGCGCAATCATACGGGGAACCAGATGTCGCGCTGTCCAAACATGTGACATCACATTGATTTTCCAGATGCGGTCCCAGTCTTCATCCGCAGTTTCGATTCCACCTAGCGTCAAAATTCCGGCATTTGCGCAGAACAAATCGATTGGGCCGACAGTGTCTTCGGTAAAGTCGATCAACGCCTTGATTTGGTCCTCGCTGGAAACATCACAGGGAAACGCATGTCCATTTAACTGAGCTGCCAGAGATTGTGCACCGTCTTGGTTGATGTCCGAACACACAACACGCGCGCCTTCATGCGCAAACCGTTCGGCCAATCCACGACCAATGCCATGCGCGGCACCTGTTACAACAACTGTTTTATCTTTGAAGTTCATTTACGTTCCTGAACGCTTAAAGCCAGTACAGAAACAGTGTACGTGTGCGTAACGTTAGACAAGCTACTTCTGTTATATTACCATAATACCAATTACACGATATATTGATCTTATCTGAGGAACCACAACTGAGTGTTTCAACTAACAGGTTTATAACGGTAAAACACAGTGCACGTGGAATTTCATACGACGTGCTTTGGATAACTTTAATTCGGAAAACTTCAGTTCTGCCCCAACTTCAGCCGAGTGCGTATCCAGCGCCGCGTACCGTGCGAACGGGATCTTCTCCACCGTGTTGCGTCAAGGCTTTGCGCAAACGTCCAATGTGAACATCAACCGTTCTTGTGTCGACATAGATGTCGCGGCCCCAGACACGGTCCAGAAGTTGCTCACGGCTCCAGACCCTGCCCGGCTTTTCCATGAAGGTGCTGAGCAGCCGGAACTCGGTTGGACCAAGTTTCAGAGGCTTGCTGTCGCGGCTCACTTTGTGCGTCTCAGAATCCAGAACGATATCGTCGAACTCCAGCCGAATGCCAACGGTAGCTGGACGAACCCGGCGAAGTTGTGTGCGAACGCGCGCCATCAGTTCGACAACAGAATAAGGTTTGACCACATAGTCATCCGCACCGGTTTCCAAACCACGCACCTTGTCGACTTCTTCAGTGCGCGCCGACAGCATGATGATCGGAATTGAACGCGTCTCGGGCCGGCTTTTTAGGCGGCGGCAAACTTCGATGCCGCTGAGGTTCGGCATCATCCAATCCAGAACGATGATGTCGGGGCAATCTTCATCCACCAGCAACATGGCCTCGTCGCCGCTGGCGGCTTTCGAGACGCGAAACCCTTCTGCTTCGAGGTTGTAGGCCAGCACTTCGCGTTGGGCCAGTTCATCCTCAACCACCAGAACTGTCGGTTGATCTGCGGACATTTCGGTCGTCTCCTACACGGTTTGCGACGTGGTGTCGGCCTTGGGTCGAGCCTCGGTTGGGCGTTCCCCGGTAACCAGATAGACCACTTGCTCGGCAATCGAAGTGACGTGATCGCCCATGCGCTCGATATTTTTTGCGATGAAATGCAGGTGCATACAGGAGGAGATATTGCGCGGATCCTCGGCCATGAAGGTCAGGAACTCACGGAACAGCCCATTGTACATCTGATCCACTTCTTCATCGCGATTGATGACATCAGTCGCCAGTTCTGCGTCACGCTGAATATAGGCGTCCAGCGCATCGCGCAGCATCCGTTCGACCTCGCGCGCCATACGACGCAGGGCTGCAGCACTTCCGTTGATCTCGCCCGCATCGACCAGCACCGTGGTACGTTTGGCGATGTTCTTGGCATAATCACCGATCCGCTCAAGATTGCCCGAGACTTTCAGGACAGACAGAACCAACCGCAAGTCGCTGGCTGTGGGCGCACGTAGTGCGATCAGGCGCGCGGTTTCCTCGTCGATGATATCTTCCAGCGCATCGATGGCTTTGTCGCCCTGTCGCACTTCTTGCGCCAGTTCCACATCGCGGGTCTCTAGCGAGCGCGCGGCGCTCATGATGGCGGCTTCGACAAGGCCGCCCATCTTCATGATATGCGCTTGGATCGCCTCGAGATCGCGATCGAATACGGATGCAATATGTTGTTCGCTCAAATCGGACATTTCTGAATACCTGTGCTCAGCCGATGCGGCCGGTGATGTAGCTTTCCGTGCGCGGATCTACGGGGTTGGTGAAGATCTGGCCGGTTTCCCCGAACTCGACCAGGTTTCCCAGATGGAAGAAGGCAGTTTTCTGGCTGACACGTGCGGCCTGCTGCATCGAGTGGGTCACAATCACCACCGAATAGCGCGAGCGCAGCTCGTCAATCAGTTCTTCAACTTGCGCGGTTGCAATCGGGTCCAAGGCGGAACACGGTTCGTCCATCAGCAGAACTTCCGGTTCAGTCGCCACGGCACGGGCGATGCAAAGACGCTGTTGCTGACCACCTGACAGACCTGTGCCAGGCGCATCCAGACGGTCCTTGACCTCATCCCAGATAGCGCCACGACGCAGGGATTTTTCAACGATTTCATCCAGTTCTGCCTTGTTCTTTGCAAGGCCGTGAATGCGTGGGCCATAGGCCACGTTGTCATAGATCGACTTGGGGAACGGGTTCGGCTTTTGGAACACCATTCCCACCTTGGCGCGCAACTGAACCGGGTCGACGCGCTTGTCATAGATGTCTTCGCCATCCAGTAGGATATCGCCTTCGACCCGGCAGATGTCGATGGTGTCGTTCATCCGGTTCAGACAGCGCAGAAACGTGGATTTGCCGCAGCCCGACGGGCCGATAAAGGCGGTCACAGTCTTGTCTTCAATCGCAACATCCACGTCTTTGATGGCGTGAGTGTCGCCGTAATAGACCTGAACCTTTTTGGCGTTGATCTTGATGTCTTTGGAGTCCACGGCTCTCTCCACTCGTGTCATGTCGTTCATTGTTGCCCCCTCTTACCAGCGGCGTTCAAAGCGGCGGCGCAGGATGATTGCGATGATATTCATGGTCAGCAGGAACATCAAAAGGATGATAATGCCGCCCCAGGCTTTCTCGTAAAACCCAACATCGGCGCGCGCGGCCCAGGTGTAGATCTGCGCTGGCATGGCCGAGTTCGGCTCGGTAAAGCCAGCGACGAAGCCATCGGGATATCCGCGCGCCACAAAGCCCACCATGCCGATCAGAAGCAATGGTGCGGTCTCGCCCAGGGCTTGCGCCAGACCAATGATGGTGCCGGTCAGAATACCCGGTGCGGCCAGCGGCAGAACGTGGTGGAACACGGCCTGCATTTTCGAGGCCCCTACCCCCAACGCTGCGTCACGGATCGACGGGGGAACCGCCTTCAGCGAAGCGCGGGTCGAGATGATGATTGTCGGCAACGTCATCAGGGTCAGCACCAGACCACCGACCAAGGGCGCCGATTGCGGCAGGTGCATAAACTGGATGAACACGGCCAGACCCAGAATACCGAACACAATCGACGGAACGGCTGCGAGGTTAGAGATATTCACCTCAATCAGGTCCGTAAATCGGTTCTGCGGTGCGAATTCCTCAAGGTAAATCGAAGCCGCGACACCGATGGGCAATGACAGCGCCAAAACCACCAGCATCATGAAGAACGAACCAACAACCGAAGCGCCGATGCCCGCCCCTCCGGGGTTGTCCACGCCCGAGTCTGCACCTGTAATGAAGGGCCAGTTAAATGCCTGTTTGATGATACCTGCCTCTTTCAGGGCATCGACCAGATCAAGGTCGCTGAGTTGCAGGAAGCGGCTGTCTTGCAGGGTGTCACGCGAAACGCGACCCTTGAAGTATCCGTCAACCCGGCTTGAGGCGGCCAGATCGAACTGTACCGGTTCCCCCAGTTTTTCTGGGTTGTCCGCGTAAAAGGTGCGGATCGTGCCACCCACTTTACCCAAAAGACGCTCAATCGCGTCCTGATCGAAATCGACGGTGACACCGCTTTCGGTCAACTGATCGTTCAGCGCACCGATAAACAGGTCGGAATAGGCTTTGGTCTTGAAAAGAGTGCCTTCCGCTTCGTCGCGTTGTGCCGGCGACAGAGTGAACTCGACGCTCACGACGGTACGCTGAAAGGCCGGGATGCCCTGCGACAGGATCGAAGCGAACAGCACGATCAAAAAGAAAAGCCCTGTCGCGATTGCAACGATGCCGTAGGCGCGGAAACGCTTCTCTGCATTCGCACGCTTCTTTGTCCGTGGGTCCGTGGCCATCAACGAAGTCGCGTGACGGCCTGCGTTCGGGGTGTCCATGCTTGCGTCGGTCATTCGTACTGCTCCCGATACTTACGCACGATGTAGAGGGCAAAAACGTTGAGCCCCAGCGTGAGGATGAAAAGGGTCATGCCAAGGGCAAAGGCGACAAGCGCCTCGGGCGAGGCGAAGTCCGCGTCACCAGTCAACTGGCTGACGATTTTGGCGGTGACGGTTGTCATCGCTTCAAAAGGATTGAGGCTTAGCCGGGCGGCGGCCCCTGCCCCCAAAACCACAATCATGGTTTCACCGATCGCCCGCGATGCCGCCAGCAGGATCGCACCCACGATACCGGGCAATGCGGCTGGCAGAACAACTTGGCGAATGGTCTCGGATTGGGTCGCACCCAAACCGTAGGACCCGTCGCGCATCGCCTGAGGTACCGCGTTGATGATGTCGTCAGACAGAGACGAAACAAATGGGATCAGCATGATGCCCATGACAATACCAGCGGTCATTACGGCTGTACCTGCCTTCATCCAGCCCAAACCGTTATCGCCGAACACGTCCAGCAAAAGCGGGCCGACAGTCAGCAGGGCAAACAGACCGTAAACGATGGTCGGGATTCCGGCCAGAACCTCAAGCAGCGGCTTAGCGACAGAGCGTACGCGGGATGAGGCGTATTCGCTGAGGTAAATCGCGGCAAACAGTCCGATGGGCACAGCCACCAGCAGAGCCACCAACGAGATATAGAACGTGCCCCACAGCAGAGGGATGATCCCCAGATCCGATGCGCCGCCGCGGCCCGAGAAGCTGGGCGCCCAGGTTGTACCAAAGAAGAAGTCAGACGCGGGATAGAGCTTGAAAAACTCCCACGTGTTGAAGACCAGCGACAGAACAATTCCGATGGTCGTCAGAATTGCGATAGAAGCCGCAGCCAGAAGCAGAAAGCGGACCCCCTGCTCGACCACGTTGCGGGCACGGTAGTCGGAATGTGTCTGAAACCAGCTGATTGCGGCTCCAATCAGAGCCACCAGAATGACCGCACCCGTCATGATCGCGTAACCGGTGGAATTCATGGCGCGGTAGCTTTGTGCAGCCCGCAGAACCGGTTGAGTGATCTCGGACGTCACCACCTGCCCGGCATCTTTCAGGCGCTGCGTCACGTCGGTTACGTCCGCGCGCGCGTTGCGGGCCTGATCTTCCGACAGCACGCCGGCGGCCACAGCGTTGTTCAGCCCGTCCGCCGTGCGGCGTACTTCAGCCATAACCAGGCTCAGTGACGAGCCTTCTTTGACGGAAGTCTCCGGGATCATTTCGGAAACCTGAGACGACACGTATAGCGGCTGGGCCAGCAGCCAAATGATCAGCAGACCAAAGGCGGGTACAATCGCTTTAAGGGCTACATTTGCGCCGTAGTAAGTTGGCAGCGAGTGCAGGTTCCTGCTGTCTCCGCCTGCGCTTTGCAAGGCGCGTGCGCGTCCTGACACATAACCGACTGCGGCGATCGCAAGCACGATCAGAAAGAGCCATAGTATCGGCATGACACCCCCGTAAGGTCTTGGCTGGGAATTTCGGAAAACACAGTTGGGGGCGGCATAAGCTGCCGCCCCCGGTCATTCAAGCCAAAGGCGGGATTAGCTGCCCGAACCCATGGTAACTTCGTTTGCGATGGCGTCCTGGGTCTTGGCCAGCTCAGGATCTGCAACCAGGCCATAGTTGGCCAGAGGGCCGGAACCGCCTGCGATTTCGTCAGCAGTAAAGAACTGTGCGTATTCTTTCAGGCCAGGGATCACGCCGATATGCGCTTTCTTGACGTAGAAGAACAGCGGACGCGACACAGGGTATTCACCCGACGCGATGGTCTCGGTCGACGGTGCGATACCGCCCATGGTGGCCACTTTCAGCTTGTCGGTGTTGTTCTCATAGAACGCCAGACCAAACACGCCGATGCCGTTGGGGTTGGTGTCGATGCGCGCCAGAGTTTCTGTGTAGTCACCGTCGATGTCGACCGACTTACCGTCGGTGCGGACGTCCAGGCATGCGTCTTCGGCGTCATCTTCGCTCATGCCGCCTGCAACCATGGCTTCCATGGCGCCAGTGGCTTCGCAGCCTTCCAGCAGAACCTTGTCTTCGAACACTTCACGGGTGCCGTGCTTGGTGCCCGGGATGAACATTGCGATTTCAACGTCCGGCAGATCGGCATTGAATTCGGCCCAGCTGTTGAAGCTGTTGTCGACCAGCGCGCCGTCTTTCATGACTTTCGAACCGATGGCGTTGTAGATGTCGGCAGGCTCAAATGCAGTGAAGGCAGGGCCCGACTGCTGGCTTGCAAAGACGATACCGTCATAGCCGATGCGGACTTCCATGATGTCGGTCACGCCGTTTTCGGCACAGGCTTTGATTTCTTTTTCGCGGATTTTACGCGATGCGTTTGCAACGTCGATGGTGTTTTCGCCAACACCCTCACAGAAACGCTTCAGACCGGCCGAAGAGCCGCCGGATTCTACAACCGGGGTCGGGAAGTCGGTGTTTTCACCGAACAGTTCAGCAACAATCGAAGCATAAGGCAGAACGGTCGACGAACCGGCAACCTGTACGTTGTCACGGGCAGCAGCAGTGGTTGCCGAGACGGCAGCAATCGCCAGCGCAGAAGCCGACAGTTTGACAAAGGACATTTCAGTCTCCCTGAAAAGGTATGTTTGATCACCCCCATGATGATCCTGCGCGAACCCCTAGGCCGCGTGCGTAAGCCTTTTGTGACAAGTGTGTAACGGTTTTATGACAACCTGCGTTTTGTAACGCTTTACTTGTCGTAAAGTGACCCGGCTTTGCAAACGTAAGCTGCGCGAGGTTCAGCCCGACGAGGGGCTAACGTGGTAAAATCACCGTAAAAACAGAGCCTTTACCCAGCTCGCTTTCAACACGCAGCCGGCCCCGGTGCCGGTTGACGATATGTTTGACGATGGCAAGCCCAAGTCCGGTTCCGCCCAATTGTCGGGATCTGTGGCTGTCTGCGCGATAGAATCGCTCGGTCAATCGTGGAAGGTGAATCGGATCAATACCGGGGCCCCGGTCGATGACTTGTACGCGCACTGACGGGCCCCGCATCGCTGTGTCCCGGTCCATAGACAAAACGCGAACCAAAACATTTCCGCCGCTGCCGCCATATTTTATGCCGTTCTCGATCAGGTTGGTGAAAACCTGACGCAGCTGGTCACTGTCGCCGGTCACTGAGACCGGACCGTCCTGAGCCTCAAGCGTCAGGTCTACGCCTGCATCCTCGGCAAGCGGACGAACCGAATTCAGAATGGATTGTAGCAACCCGGTAAGTTCTAGTTGCTCACTGGGTCGCACGCGTTCTTCGCTTTCGACGCGGTTGAGCGACAACAAATCACCGACCAAACGGTTCATCCGGTTGGCTTCATCTGTCATGATCTGGAGAAACCTGTCGCGTGCGCCGGGATCATCACGCGCCGGTCCGCGCAGGGTTTCGATAAAGCCCATCAACGCAGTCAGTGGAGTACGCAGCTCGTGACTGACATTGGCCACGAAATCCCGACGCATTTGACTGGCATGTTCCAGATGAGTGATGTCCTGAAACGTGGCCAGGATGGCACCGCCGGACACAGCACCAATCCCGTTCATATAGCGGCACTCAACTTCGAATGTCGTGTCCTGCGCGCCGTCATTGGACAGGTGACGCGTCTTTTTCGTGCTCTTGGACTGAAGGCTTTGTTCGATGGCTTCCAATACCTGAGGTTGCCGCAGGATCGTGGCGAAATGCCGACCGACTATATTCAGGCCAAGCAGGGTCGTTGCATCGGTATTGGCGGCTATTATCCGTTCTGTCTGATCCACCATCAGCGCAGGCATCGGAATAGCTCGGACAAATTCGTCTAACAGGTCGGTGGACATAACTTACATCTCAATTGGCCCGGACGCCTTACGAGACGGGTTTTAAAGTTTTGCGAAACTTGCGCATGTTTTCCTGATAATGCAGCGCGCTGAGCGTGATGCGTTGCGCCGCCGCCTCGTCCAATTGACGCACGACTTTGCCCGGCGCACCCATGACCAGCGAATTATCTGGAATTTCCTTGCCCTCGGTGATCAGGGCCCCTGCCCCAATCAGGCAATTCCGCCCGATCTTGGCACCGTTCAGAACAATTGCGCCCATGCCGATCAAAGAGTTGTCGCCAATGGTGCACCCATGCAGCATCACCTTGTGCCCGATCGTGCAATTTGCACCGATGGTCAAAGGAAAGCCCGCATCGATATGCATGACGCAGTTTTCCTGAACATTGCTGCCTGCGCCGACACGGATTTCCTCGTGATCGGCGCGGATCGTGCAGCCAAACCAAACCGAGGCACCCTGCTCTAACACCACTTTGCCGATCAGGTTGGCATCAGGTGCGACCCATGTGTCTTCGTGAATCTCGGGCGTATGATCCCCCAGCGCGTAAATGGTCATGACAGGCCCTCGAACTCATTTTGCAGTTTACGCACATGCTGTTGCAGCTTTGGTTGCTGGATGCGGCGCATTCGCTCGGCGCTGACAATGGTCTTAAGCTTTTCTTCGGTTGCCTCAAGATCGTCATTGATCAGGACATAGTCGTAATAGCCCCAGTGGCTGATCTCATCCCAGCTTTTGAGCATCCGCTTGCCAATCACATCATCGCTGTCCTGACCACGTGTCTCAAGACGGCGGCGCAGTTCGGGGATCGACGGTGGCAGAATAAAGATCGACAGGGCATGTTTGCCGAGGTCAGAGTTTCTGATCTGCACCTCACCTTGCCAGTCCACGTCAAACAGAACGTCCTTGCCGGTGTTGATCGAATTGCGCACGGGTTCTGCCGGTGAACCGTAGAAGTTTCCGAAAACATGGGCGTGCTCCAGCATCTGCCCTTCGGCAACCTGCTGCTTGAACTCGTCCTCTGACAGAAAGAAATACTCGCGCCCATGTTCTTCACCGGGGCGCGGTGCGCGGGTCGTGGCCGAGATCGAAAATTCCAGATCCGTATCCCAGGCCATCAACCGTTTGGCCAATGTGGATTTGCCCGCCCCGGACGGAGAAGACAGGATGATTAAAAGGCCGCGGCGATCCGCCATGTCAGTTGTTCCCATACTCATTCTACGTTCTGCACTTGCTCGCGCATTTGATCTATTACCGCCTTAAGCTCAAGTCCAACCGCCGTCAGGTCCGAGCTTTGGGCCTTTGAACACAGCGTGTTGGCCTCACGGTTGAACTCCTGCATCAGAAAATCCAGTTTGCGGCCCACGGCACCGTTCTGCCCCAACAGATCGCGCGCGGCTGTAACATGTGCCGCCAACCTGTCGATCTCTTCCGTGATATCGGCTTTGACGGCGATCATAGCGAGTTCTTGTGCTACGCGCTCGGGATCCGCACCCTGAGAATTGTCCAGAACCCGTGCCAGGTTTTCCCGTAGGGCTTCTGCCATCTTGTCCTTGCGCTTTTCCGCCAGCTCAGCTGCCTTCGCGGTCAAAGTGGCGACCTGATCCAGTTGCGTGTTCAGGACAGTAGTCAATGCGTCGCCTTCAGCCCGGCGCATGTCGAGGAAGGCGCTTACGAGCGTGTCAAATTCCGCAGCAAGATGCGCAACCAATGGGCCTGGATCATCTGAGTCCGAACCTGCATCCAGCATCCCCTTTAAGGCCAACAGGTCTGATGCCCGCGTTGGTGCCAAAGAAATTCCGCGCGACGACGCCATCTGCTCTGTCTGCTCAAGCGCGGTTAGGGCCGCAGTCATGGCGGTTTCATTCAGGACTAGGTCCGGGGCCGAGTCTTCGCGGCTCAGACGCATCGACAGAGTAACATTTCCGCGGCTGAGGGATTTGGACAGTTTTGCCCTCAATGCGGCTTCTAAACCTGTCAACCAATCCGGCACGCGCAGGCGCATATCAAGGCCCTTGCCGTTAACGCTGCGCAGTTCCCACGTCCAGCTATGTGGCCCGTGCTGCCCCTTTCCCGAGGCAAACCCGGTCATGGATCTGATCATTCCTGCCCTTTCTTGCGGTTCTGCAACCTCAAACATCTGCTGCACCTAATGCTATAGGCCGGTGCAGAGCAAGTATTTGCTGACGTGGCAATTGTTTGGTGCGGGTTAACCATTCGTTAAAGAATTGCTCCAAAATTGAATTAACCCGAGTCAAACTGCCCAAAGCAATGGGTTGCAGGCCGCGGATGCTCCCGATGTGTTGCATTTTAGGAAAATGGCGTCCTTTTGGCGCAAGGGTAAGAAGATGAAAACCTTTTTCGGGATTGGTTCCGGGTCAGAATTTGGAAAGATCGTCGCAATGGATCGCTTTGACAATGGGCGCAGCCTTTCGCCGATCCGCCAGGCCGAGGCGTATTGGACCGCGTTGCTGGGCGGTGACAGCGTTCCCATGCGCTCTCAGATCGATCCGCGCGGTTTGGAAAAAATCCTGGAATACACGTTTATACTAGAGCGCATCGCGCCCGGTCTTGCCCGGTTTCGTCTGGCCGGTAGCCATTTGAACGCGCTTGCGGGGATGGAAGTGCGGGGCATGCCCTTGACCGCGTTCTTCCAGCCCGACGATCGCGCGGGGGTCAAGGATGCGCTTGAGCAGGTGTTTGCTGCGCCCGCTGCAGCAGAGTTGGGGCTGATCTCGGGCGGAATAATGGGTCGCGCACGGATGCAGGCTCGAATGATTTTGCTGCCGTTGAAAAGTGATCTTGGCGATGTCAGCCGCGTTTTGGGTGTGATGGTCGCTGACGGAACTATTGGTAAAACACCTCGACGGTTCTCAATCTCGGACACGCGGGTCAAGCCCGTTGCTGATTTTCAGACCCCAAGCCCTGTCGCACCACAACCTGTTCAAGGGTTCGCGGAAGACGAAGGCGAATTCAAACGCCCTGCCAATCACTTGCGATTGGTGGTGTCACGCGACGACTGACGTTTCACAAAACGAAAAACAGCGGACCAATGGCCCGCTGTTTCAATTGATTTACGACCGTTTAGCTGGCGGCGCGTTTGCTGCCGTTACGGCGTAGGTTTGTCAGTTCTTCGGCCACTAGGAAGGCCAGTTCCAGCGACTGGGACGCGTTCAGACGCGGATCGCAGGCGGTGTGGTAGCGATCCGACAGATCTTCTTCGGTCACCGCGCGCACGCCGCCGGTGCATTCGGTTACATCCAGACCAGTCATCTCGAAATGCACGCCACCGGGGATGGTGCCTTCGGCCTGATGTACGCCAAAGAAGTCACGCACCTCGCGCAGGACAGAATCGAACGGACGGGTCTTGTAACCCGTGGCCGACTTGATCGTGTTGCCGTGCATCGGGTCGCAGACCCAGGTAACCTTGGCCCCTTCTTCCTTCACGGCTTTGACCAGACGCGGCAGGTGCTCACCTGCTTTACCCGCACCAAAGCGCGCGATCAGGGTCAGGCGACCTTCTTCGTTTTCGGGGTTCAGTTTGGACATCAGAACCTTGAGATCTTCGGCAGTCGTCGTCGGGCCGCATTTCAGGCCGATTGGGTTCAGAACGCCACGGCAGAATTCCACATGAGCACCGTCCGGCTGACGCGTGCGGTCGCCGATCCAGATCATGTGGCCAGACCCTGCCAGCCAGTTGCCCGAGGTCGAATCCAGACGCGTCAGCGCCTCTTCATACTCCAGCAGCAGCCCTTCGTGGCTGGTGTAGAATTCGACGGTCGAGAACTCGTGTGTGGTGTCCGCCGTGATCCCGGCCGCTTCCATGAAGTCGATGGTGTCCTGAATGCGATCGGCAATCTCGGAATACTTCTGCACGTCCTGTTCATCGGTGAACCCAAGGGTCCAAGAATGAACCATGCTCATATCTGCGAAACCACCGGTCGAAAATGCCCGCAGCAGGTTCAGAGTGGCAGCAGCCTGTGTATAGGCTTGCAGCATTTTCTGAGGATTCGGGATGCGCGCTTCGGGCGTGAAGGCCAGTTCGTTGATGATGTCACCACGATAGCTGGGCAGTTCCACACCATCCAACACCTCGGTTGGTGCACTGCGCGGCTTGGCAAACTGCCCCGCCATACGGCCAACTTTGACCACCGGCACTTTTGCGCCATAGGTCAGAACCATTGCCATCTGCAGCATCACCTTAAAGGTGTCACGGATCGCATCCGCGCTGAATTGTTCAAAGCTTTCAGCACAATCCCCGCCTTGCAGCAGGAAGGCCTCGCCGCGACCGGCGGCACCCAGGTGTTGTTTGAGACGCCGCGCCTCACCGGCAAAGACCAGCGGGGGATACTGTGAAAGCTGAGCCTCGACTTTGGCCAGAGCGGCCGCGTCGGTATAGTCTGGCATCTGAACCCGGGGCTTGTTGCGCCAGTTCGTTTTTTGCCATTCGGTCATAGCTTTGATCTCCGCTGAAGTGTTCAGGTGGCCTCTATACAAAAAGCTTTGAAGAGTGACCATATCCCATTTGCGCCTCTTGACGGCGCAAACAAGCTTTGATCATGGTGAGTTCTAAATCTGTCGCTGGATACGGCCGTATTCAGCGCCGAAGTAAGGACAACCCGCCATGCAAGTGCAACGCCAGGCAGTCACAGTGGAAGACGCTGAGGCCATCCCGCGCCATTATGTTTTTGTTCTTCTGGACAAGTTCTCGTTGCTGTCTTTTGCCTCGGCCCTTGATAGTTTGCGGATCGCAAACCGTATGGCGAACCAGGAATTGTATACTTGGACGCTGTCGGGCGAAGGCGGTGAAACCGTTACATGCTCAGCGGGAACCGAGTTCAAGCTGGATACGGATCTGGAAGAACTGCAACGCGATGATGTGGTTCTGATTTGCGGTGGCGTGGACGTTCAGACAGCGACCACCAAACGCGTTCTGAACTGGCTTCGGCGCGAAGCGCGCCGAGGGCTGCGAATCGGTGGGCTGTGCACCGCAGCCTACACGTTGGCCAAAGCCGGTTTGCTCGACAACAAGAAGGCAACGATTCATTGGGAAAACTCGGACAGCTTTGTCGAAGAGTTTGACGAGGTCGAGCTGACGAAATCGGTGTTCCAGATTGACGGTAGCCGCATGACAACGGCGGGCGGAACATCTTCGATCGATTTGATGCTGAAACTGATTGCGGATGATTTTGGGGAAGATTTGGCAAATGCGGTGGCGGACCAGATGATCTATTCGTCGATCCGGACGGATCAGGACACGCAGCGCCTTTCGACACCGACCCGGATTGGTGTGCGCCATCCCAAACTCAGCCAGGTTATCCTGATGATGGAAAAGAATATCGAAGAACCGATTTCACCTTCGATTCTGGCCAAGGATGTAGGAATGTCGACCAGACAGCTGGAGCGTCTTTTCCGCCGTTACCTTAGCCGTTCGCCAAAGCGCTATTATATGGAGCTTCGACTGCACAAAGCACGGAACCTTTTGATGCAGACGGACATGAGTGTGATCAACGTAGCGCTTGCCTGCGGGTTTGCCTCGCCCAGCCATTTCTCAAAGTGCTACCGCGCGCATTACAACACCACGCCCTACCGTGAGCGTGGGGCGCAAAGCGGTCGGTTGTCAGTTTAACCCTAGGGTGCCATTCGGTACACGGCACCCTTCCCAACCGAAATGAACCAGATCGATCCATCCGGGGCCTCGACGATATCGCGCACGCGCTCGGTCTCGGGACCCTTGATTTGCTCGACTTCGCGCAGCGGATTACCTGCAAGTCGGGCGATATAATCGAACTTCAACGAGCCAACAAAAATGTCGCCCTTCCATTGCGGCAAGAGTTTACCGGAATAGACCAGCAGACCAGAGGGTGCGATGGATGGGTCCCAAAACAGTTTCGGCTGTTCCAATCCGGCCTTCGCGGTGCCCTCGCCAATCTTTTGACCTGAATAATGCGTGCCGTAAGAAATGACGGGCCAGCCGTAGTTTCGGCCTGCGCGCGGTTGATTAACTTCATCCCCGCCACGTGCCCCATGTTCTGAAACCCATAGCCGCCCCCGCGCATCCAGCGCGGCCCCCTGAGGGTTGCGATGCCCAAAAGACCAGATTTCGGGTTTGACGTTCGATTGCCCGACGAATGGGTTATCAGCTGGGATAGATCCGTTCCGATTGATCCGAATGACCGAACCCATCGGAGATGACCTGTCCTGTGCGCTGTCAGGCTCTCCACGATCGCCGATCGTTACAAACAACGTTCCGTCCCGTGCCTCAACAACGCGGCTGCCAAAATGCCTGCCACCTGATCCGCCGGGCGTGGCTTCGTAGATCACGCGCACATTGGTCAGGCGTTTTCCGTTCTCGGATAAGCGAGCCACAGCGACCGCCGTTCCAGCCCCTTGGTTTTGAGGTTTTGAGAAGGTCAGAAAGACCTCGCGACTTTGCGCGAAATCGCGGGGGATCGTCACGTCGAGCAGTCCGCCCTGCCCTGTGGCAGCGACTTTGGGAACACTGCGCACCGTGTTGGTCTTGCCGTTCCGGACGAACAGCAAATCACCGTCCCGCTCGGTTACCAGGAACGTCCCGTCCGGTAGGATGCCCACCGCCCAAGGTGTATCCAGGCCACCGACCATTTTGGTCACTTCAATGTTCCCGGCGGATGTCGGCAGGGTCTGTGCCGTAGCTGAAACAGCGCTGAGCGAGAGAAACAGAATCATAAAGACACGAAACATGCTGGTCCCTTTCGGTGACGGTCACAGAAGAATTTCTAGCAAAACAGTTAGTTTCCCGATCAGCAAAAACACGTTTGCGTTAGGACTTTTCTTTTTCGGGCAGCTTGCCTAGGGTCAGGGCCAGAACAAAGTTGTTCATAACAGGGAGTAACCGTATGAAAAAGCTGCTTACTGCAACTGCAGCAACTGCACTTCTGGCCGGCGCGGCCATGGCAGACGATGTGAAACTGGGTATTCTGATCGGCTTTACCGGCCCGATTGAATCTCTCGCACCAGCAATGGGGTCCGGTGCCGAGTTGGCAATTGCCGAGGTCAACGAGTCCGGCAAGTTCATGGATGGCGCCACCGTCTCCGGTATGCGTGCCGACACGGGTTGTATCGACAACGGCCTTTCCACCTCGAACGGTGAACGCATGATCGCGGACGGTGTTGCCGGTATCATTGGCGGCGATTGCTCGGGCGTGACCGGTGCGATTTTGCAGAACGTTGCAATTCCAAACGGCATGGTCATGATTTCGCCTTCGGCAACATCTCCGGGCCTGTCGACAATGGAAGACAATGGTCTGTTCTTCCGCACCGCCCCGTCGGATGCGCGTGAAGGCCAGGTGATGGCAGACATCCTCAAAGATCGCGGCATCGAATCCATCGCCCTGACCTATACCAACAATGACTATGGCAAGGGTCTGGCGGATGCGATCCAGTCGTCGTTCGAGGCCGCAGGTGGCGAAGTGACCATCGTGGCCGCGCATGAAGACGGCAAGGCGGACTATTCCGCTGAAGTTGGCGCACTGGCGTCGGCAGGTGGCGACATTCTGGTTGTCGCAGGCTATCTGGACCAAGGTGGTCTTGGCATCATCCAATCGGCGCTGGACAGCGGTGCATATGACACATTCGGTCTGCCGGGCGGCATGATCGGTGACTCGCTGCCGGCCAATGTCGGCCCCGACCTGAACGGTTCTTTCGGTCAGATCGCGGGTGCGGGTGGCGAAGGTCCTGAAAAGTACTTTGCTCTGGCCGAAGCTGCCGGTTTTGACGGCTCTTCGCCGTACTCGCCGGAATCCTATGACGCTGCTGCGCTGTTCATGTTCGCCATGCAGGCTGCGGGATCGACCAATCCGGCCGATTACGCAGGCAAGGTCATGGAAGTTGCCAACGCACCGGGTGAAAAGATTTATCCGGGTGAGCTGGCCAAGGGGCTGGAGCTTTTGGCCAACGGTCAGGACATCGACTATGTCGGTGCGTCTGGTGTTGAGCTGATCGGCCCCGGTGAAAGTGCCGGTTCCTATCGCGAGATCGAAGTGACCGACGGCGAAAACAAGACCGTAAACTTCCGTTGATCAAACGTAAAATACCATAAAAACAAGCAGCCCGGGCCTTGTGTCCGGGCTGTTTCAATGACAAAAGGCTGCACCTCGCGACGCGAGGCAAAGGCAAGGGGATAACATGATCGTCGTCGAAGACGTGCACAAGCATTTCGGCGGATTTCACGCGGTGGACGGGGCATCGCTGGAAATCCAAAAAGGGTCGATCACCGGCCTGATCGGGCCGAACGGTGCAGGAAAAACCACTCTGTTCAATGTGATCGCGGGCGTTCTGCCACCTACCAGCGGCAAGGTGTTCATGGATGGTGAGGATATCACCGGCCTGCCCCCGCATGAGCTGTTTCACAAGGGATTGCTGCGCACCTTCCAGATCGCGCACGAGTTTTCCTCGATGAGCTGCCGTGAAAACCTAATGATGGTGCCCGGTGCGCAATCGGGTGAATCGCTGTGGAACACCTGGTTTGGCCGCAAGCGCATCGCGGATGAAGAACGCGCGCTGCGGGCCAAGGCCGATGAGGTGCTTGAGTTTCTGACCATCGAACACCTGGCCGACCACAAGGCGGGTCAGGTCTCGGGCGGGCAGAAAAAGCTGCTGGAACTTGGCCGCACCATGATGGTCGACGCCAAGATCGTGTTTCTCGACGAGGTCGGTGCCGGTGTGAACCGTACCCTGCTGATGACCATTGCCGACACCATCCTGCGCCTGAACAAGGAACGCGGCTACACCTTCGTAGTCATCGAGCACGACATGGATTTCATCGGCAAGATCTGTGACCCGGTCATCTGTATGGCCGAGGGCAAGGTTCTGGCCGAGGGCACTCTGGACGAGATCAAAGCGAATGAGCATGTGATCGAGGCTTATCTGGGCACCGGCCTGAAGAACAAAGACAAGCTGGAGGCAGGCGCGTGAGCGACAATCCTTACCACGACGACAAAGGGAACAAGGACGCCTCGATCACCAACACGCACGGCGTTGGCACGATGACGCCTGCGCATCCCAAAAGTGGTGAAGCGCAATACGTTGGTGGCGGCGGCCCCTTCCTGATTGGCGACACGATGACCGGCGGCTATGGCAAGGGGCCGGACATTCTGCATGATTGCACCATTGCGGTCGACAAGGGTGAGATCGCGGTGATCGTTGGCCCCAACGGCGCGGGCAAGTCCACCGCGATGAAAGCCGTTTTCGGCATGCTGGACGTACGTGCCGGTTCGGTTCGGCTGGACGGCGAAGACATCACCAAGCTGTCACCGCAGGACCGCGTGATCAAAGGCATGGGCTTTGTGCCGCAGACCTCGAACATCTTCACGTCCATGACGGTGGAAGAGAACCTGGAAATGGGCGCCTTCATCCGACGTGACGATATCACCGAGACGATGGAGCAGGTCTATGACCTCTTCCCCATCCTGCGCGACAAGCGCAATCAGGCCGCCGGAGAGCTGTCAGGCGGTCAACGCCAACAGGTCGCCGTGGGCCGCGCGTTGATGACTCAGCCCAAGGTTCTGATGCTGGACGAACCCACTGCCGGTGTGTCTCCCATCGTGATGGATGAGCTGTTTGATCGGATTATCGAGGTTTCGCGTACTGGCTTGCCGATCCTGATGGTCGAACAGAACGCCCGTCAGGCACTGGAGATCGCGGACAAGGGATATGTGCTGGTTCAGGGGCGGAATGCCTATACCGGCACAGGCAAAGAACTGCTGGCCGATCCTGAGGTTCGTAAGAGTTTCTTGGGGGGGTGAGGATGAAAGTTTTGGCCCTCATGGCAGTTCTTTCTGCCAATACCGGTGCGGCCACCGCACAAGACGTCACGAGATGTAAGCTGGAATACACGTGTGTTAATGTAGATGCATGTCAGACAACCAAAACGGGTCTCGGAGTTGATTTCGACTTTGTAACCTTGCCAGACAACCAGCTTCGTTTTGACCTTGGAGATGACAGTTTGCCGTTGCTAAAGGTCCAGCAAGTGACCGATGACTTGATGACCGCACATGGCTGGGATTCTGATCGATCAGCATCTTACACCTTCAGCTTGTTCGCTGATGGGATTGTCGCGTACACGACCCACGTCTTTGTAGGCAAAGGTATAAGCCTGACCGGCCTTGGCCGCTGCGAGGTAAATAGCTAATGGACTTCCTTAACGCCCTTGTGGCGCTCTCCAACTTCGTCCTTGTTCCCGCAATCGCCTATGGCAGCCAGTTGGCGCTGGGGGCTTTGGGGGTGACGCTGATCTATGGCATCCTGCGGTTTTCGAACTTTGCCCACGGCGATACGATGGCTTTTGGCGCAATGATCGCTGTTCTGGTCACGTGGGGCCTGCAAGCTGCCGGGGTCAGTTTCGGGCCGCTGCCAACCGCTCTGCTGGCCCTGCCCTTTGCCATTCTGGGCTGTATCATTCTGGTGCTGATCACCGACCGGCTGGTTTACAGGTTCTACCGGGAACAAAAGGCCAAACCGGTGATCCTTGTGATCGTCTCGATGGGCGTGATGTTCATCATGAACGGCATCGTGCGCTTTATCATCGGGCCGGATGATCAAAGGTTCTCGGACGGTGCGCGGTTCATTATCTCGGCGCGCGACTTCAAAGCATTGACCGGGCTGCGCGAGGGATTGGCGATCAAAACCTCGCAAGGCATCACCGTGATCGTGGCGGTTGTCGCAGTGGCGTTGCTGTTCTGGTTCCTCAACAAAACCCGCACCGGCAAGTCCATGCGTGCTTATTCGGATAATGAAGATCTGGCGCTGCTGTCCGGCATCAACCCCGAGCGTGTGGTGATGATCACATGGATCATCGTCGCCGCACTGGCGACCACGGCTGGGGTTCTTTACGGTCTCGACAAGAGCTTTAAGCCGTTCGTCTATTTCCAACTTCTGCTGCCAATCTTTGCGTCGGCCATTGTGGGCGGGCTTGGCAATCCGCTGGGTGCCATCGCAGGTGGGTTCATCATCGCGTTTTCCGAGGTGACCATCACCTATGCGTGGAAAAAGGTGCTGACCTATCTGGCTCCGGAAAGTCTGGAACCCTCAGGCTTGGTCCAGTTCCTGTCCACCGACTACAAATTCGCCGTCAGCTTCGTGATCCTGCTGATCGTGCTTCTGTTTAAGCCCACGGGCCTGTTCAAGGGGAAAGCGGTATGACGGAGTCTGTCAAAAACACGCTGCTTTTTGCTGTTGTCGCCAGTTTGATCCTGCTGACAGGTTTCACTCAAAGCTGGAATACCGCCATTCTGATCCTGAACATGGGGTTGATCTCGGCCATCATGGCGATTGGGGTCAACCTGCAATGGGGCTTTGCGGGCCTGTTCAACGTAGGTGTGATGGGCTTCGTCGCGCTTGGCGGTCTGGCCGTGGTGCTGGTGTCAACACCGCCTACGCCGGGGGCCTGGGTTGCGGGCGGTTACGGGATTGTATTGTCACTGCTGTTGGGGGCTGCGACCGTTGTTGCCGCTGTTCTGGTGGCGACCAAGATGCGGAAAGGTCGGGCTCAGACCCTGACCATCATCGCAGTTCTGGTTGTAGGGTTCTTCATTTACCGCGCTGTGTTTGACCCTAATGTTGCTGCAGTCGAAGCTATCGACCCAGCGATTGCAGGTAATATCGGCGGTCTGAACCTCCCGGTTCTGCTGGCCTGGCCCGCCGGTGGATTGCTTGCGGCGGGCGCTGCCTGGCTGATCGGTAAAACGGCTTTGGGTCTGCGGTCGGATTATCTAGCGATTGCCACGCTGGGTATTGCCGAGATCATCATTGCCGTCATGAAGAACGAAGACTGGCTGGCCCGGGGCGTTAAAAATGTCTACGGCATTCCGCGCCCGTCCCCTGTTGTCGGTTACGAAGTTGAACTGCAACAAGATCCGGCGTTTCTGGCGCGCGCGGAATGGTTCGGGCTTGATCCGGTCACAGCCTCTACCCTTTCGGTCAAACTTGGTTATTCGCTGTTGTTCTTGATCGTCCTGCTGGCGTTGCTGTGGATGGCCCAGATGGCATTGAAAAGCCCGTGGGGCCGCATGATGCGCGCGATCCGTGACAATGAGGTCGCGGCCGAGGCGATGGGCAAAGACGTGACCCGCCGCCACTTGCAGATCTTTGTTCTGGGGTCGGCCATCTGCGGGATCGCGGGGGCTATGATGACCACGCTGGACGGTCAGCTGACACCAAGCGCCTACCAGCCCTTACGTTTTACCTTTCTGGTCTGGGTGATGGTGATCGTTGGCGGTTCGGGCAACAATTTCGGGTCCGTTCTTGGAGCATTTCTGATCTGGTTCCTGTGGGTTCAGGTGGAGCCAATCGGCCTGTGGCTGATGAACCTGATCACATCGGGCATGCCGGATGGCAGTTGGCTAAAAGCGCATCTGATCGAAAGCGCTGCCCATATGCGCCTGTTCACTATGGGTCTTATCCTGTTGATTGTTCTCAGATTTAGCCCAAGGGGCCTGATACCTGAGAAATAGGGTCAAACGATAACCAATTCGTGAAACCGCGCCTCCAAAGGGCGCGGTTTCTTGATTCTAAAGCGGTTTCTGAATACACGAACCCACCGCAGTGTTTTTCTTTTGCGGTCTGTTGCTGGCACTCACACCCGCCCAAGCCGATCTGAAACGATCATTCAAACGTGTTGATAAGAGTAAAAAATGAAAGCACCACGCTTCGGAACTGTTTTCCTGCTTTCGGTTGTTGCCGTTACAACAGCCGCCTGTATTCCCAGACCAGAAGATCTTGAGACAGCACCTGTCAAGGTTCAGACCCCCGAGGGCGTTGTGACCTGTCAGTTGTACCGTCAGGACCGGGTCACATGGGATCGCGCCATCGATTTCCCTGCAACCAAAATGTCAGTCCCACAGGCAGATGCCTATTGCCGCCAGGAAGGTCAGCGCCGATTGAAATAATTACGTCGGCGCCCTTCATGGGCGCCGCGCCGCTATCTGTTTTTGAACAGACCGCCCAGAATACCGCGCACAATGCGACGCCCGGTTGTTCCCTTCAGCTCTTTGATTACAGCGTCTGTCATTGCGGTTGCGAACGTGTCTTTTCTGCGCTGCACACGTGAAGACGACCGCCGGACCCGACTGCCAGAATATCTGCGAGCTGCGGAAAACTCGCGTTCCATTGGCGATTGAGCTTCCAGCACATCATCCAATTCCGCTTGCTCCGCAGCTTTTGCTGCCGCCTCGGCCCGCGTCTGCAGAATCTCAAAGGCAGATTTGCGATCTATACCCTTGTCATATTTTCCTGCCATCGGGGACGTCGCCAAAATCGCTTTGCGATCACCGCCAGAAATCGGCCCCAGCTGAGATCCCGGAGGACGAATCAAGGTGCGTTCGACAATGCCGGGAACCCCTTTCTTTTGAAGCATCGAGGTCACGGCCTCACCAACGCCAACTTCTCGGATCGCAGCTTCGGTGTCGAAAGCCGGGTTCTCTCGGTACGTTTCAGCGGCCATGCGCAGGTTCTTACGGTCGCGCGCTGTAAAGGCCCGTAAGGCGTGTTGGACGCGATTGCCCAATTGGCCCAGAATGTCTTCGGGAATATCCGCGGGGTTTTGAGTGATGAAATAGACCCCAACGCCTTTTGATCGGATCAGTCGCGCCACCTGTTCAACCTTGTCCACCAAAACCTTTGGGGCGTCGTCGAACAGCAGGTGCGCTTCGTCGAAGAAAAAGACCAGCTTTGGTTTCTCGGGGTCGCCAACTTCGGGCAGTTCTTCGAACAACTCACTCAACAGCCAGAGCAGGAAGGTGGCATAGAGCCGGGGTGAGGCCATTAACTTGTCCGACGCGAGGATGTTCACCATCCCCTGCCCGTTTTCGTCAACACGCATCAGATCAGCCAGATCCAGCGCCGGTTCGCCAAACAATTTGGTGCCACCCTGATTTTCAAGCACCAGCAATCGTCTTTGAATTGCGCCGATCGAAGAGGTCGACACGTTGCCATAGCGCAGGGACAGCTGCGCGCGATTTTCTCCGATCCAGACCAGCAATGCCTGAAGGTCTTTCAGATCCAGCAGCGGCATCCCTTCTTCGTCAGCCACCCGGAAGGCGATGTTCAGAATGCCTTCCTGCGCTTCGCTCAGTTCCAGTAAGCGCGACAACAGAAGCGGCCCCATCTCTGTAACGGTTGTGCGCACCGGGTGGCCTTGTTCACCAAAAAGATCCCAGAACGTCACGGGGCAAGCAGCATAGTTGAACGTCGAAAACCCGATACGTTCAACGCGGTCCATAAAGGCCTGATGCAGTTTGTGCGACGCGCTGCCAGCCACGGCCAGACCGGACAGGTCGCCTTTTACGTCGGACAGAAACACCGGGACGCCCGCTTGTGAAAACCCTTCGGCAAGTATCTGCAGTGTCACGGTTTTACCCGTTCCTGTCGCACCTGCGATCAATCCGTGGCGATTTGCAAAGTTCAACGCCAATTCCTGCGGTGTGCCATACCCTTCACCACCGCCGCCCAAAAAAATAGTCTTGCCCATTAACACTGCCTTATAGCTCACCGATCCGTGACCAGCATACAAAGTTAACCTTTGACTGCGATAGTCCTTTTGCCTTGCGGTGGTTTTTTGATCTCGCGGGGCAGACTTCCTCCCTGTCGACTGGCCGTGCCTTCGGGCACGGCTTTTTTTGCCTGCGCCAACACATGTTCAAGTGCTGAGGGTTGGATTAAAATTTCAGGATAGCTGTTGACCCACCGGCACCGCTCTCGTAGGGTTTGCGCATAAATAAGTCGGCCAGTCCGACGGGGAGAACCTTTTGAGGAAGGGAGCTGATAAAACGGCTCCCTTTTTCTATGTGTGGAAGGGCCTTTTCTAAAGCGTCGGGCAAGAATCTGTTCACGTTCCTCCGGGCTGCTCTGTTAGTGCCTGACACCGGTTCGGAAGAATGCTAAACGAGGCCAAAAGCTCAATCATCAAATCGAGGCATTCATGATCAAGAAACTTCTCTCCGCGAATGTACTGGCAGCCGCCTTTGTAAGCAGCGCGGCATTTGCCCAGGAAACCACTGACGACACACAAGCGCAGACAGAGGTACCCCAGACCCAAGCTACACAGGAATTGGATCTGGGTGAAAGCGGCCCCCGCGTTGGCGACCAATACGTCAAAGAAGAAAGCGGTGACTGGAACATCACGTGCTTAAAGACCGAAGGAGACAATGATCCTTGCCTGCTGCGTCAAATTCTGTCTGGTGCCGAGGGACAACCGGTTGCGGAAATCTCAGTCAACAAACTGCCCGAAGGTGCTACAGCCGTTGCTGCCGCCAGCCTGATTGTACCGCTTGAGACATTGCTGCAGGCCCAAATCGCCATATCCATCGATGGTGCACCCAGCAAAAGGTACAACTATCATCACTGCAACCCCGTGGGCTGCGTGGCGCAGTTGGGCTTTACCCAAGGCGACATCGACGCAATGAAGGGGGGCAGCACGGCCACTATTTCTATGGTGTCCATCCTAGCCCCCAATCAGCTCTTGCAAATCGAAATGTCGCTGGCCGGTTTCACCAGTGGTTACGACAAGCTGGACGTCTTGCAAAACTAAGTGCACGCCACAAAAAGGCCGCCCGTTCCGTGGCGGCCTTTTCTATTTGAGCGTCGTTTTTTCTTAAACTCGCTTCAGCGCCAAGACAGCATTCAGCCCGCCAAAGGCAAACGCATTGCTCAGGGCCACGTCAACTTTCGCTTCACGGGCGACATTCGGCACCACATCCAGCGCACATTCCGGGTCCGGCTCTTCATATCCGATGGTTGGTGCAATCACCCCGTCCCGCAGGGCCATGATACAAGCCAGCAATTCCACAGCTCCGGTCCCACCGATCAGGTGGCCGTGCATGGATTTTGTAGACGATATCATCAGATCATCTGCATGCGGTCCAAATACACCTGCAACGGCTGCGCACTCGGTTTTGTCATTGGCTGCCGTGCCTGTGCCGTGGGCGTTGATATAACAGACATCGCTGGCGTTCAGCCTGGCATCAGACAGAGCGCCCGCCATGGCCCGCGCGGCCCCCTGTTTACTGGGCATCACAATGTCGGCCGCATCCGAAGACATCGCAAAGCCGACAACTTCACACAGAACTTCAGCCCCGCGTGCGCGCGCATGTTCGTATTCTTCGAACACAAATATGCCAGCCCCTTCGCCCTGAACCATTCCGTTGCGGTTGGCGCTGAACGGGCGGCACGCGTCCTTGGACATCACGCGCAAGCCTTCCCACGCTTTGATCCCGCCGAAACACAACATGGATTCTGACCCGCCTGTGATCATCGCCGGAGCCGCCCCGCTGCGCACCATCTGAAAGGCTTGTGCCATGGCGTGATTGGAAGAGGCACAAGCGGTCGAGACGGTAAAGCTGGGCCCTTTGAGGTTATGCTCCATCGACACGTGGCTCGCCGCGGCATTGTTCATCAGTTTGGGAACAACAAACGGGTGCACACGGTTCTTACCATCCTCGTAGACCGAACGATAATTGTCATCCCAGGTCGAAACACCGCCACCTGCGGTTCCAAGCACGACGCCTGATCTGGCCGCCAATTCACCGTGAAACTCGATGCCTGACTGTTCAATAGCCTCTTTGGCAGCCGTCAGGGTGAACTGAGTGAACCGGTCGTACAAGGACATCTGTTGACGATTAAACCGCCCTTCCGCTTCGAACCCCCGGACCTGACCGCCGATCTTGATGGCCAGACGATCGACATCGCGAAATTCCAGTTCCGAGATGCCACAACGACCTTCGCGCATGGCCTCCAAAGTGTCAGGAACCGAATGGCCCAGTGAGTTGATCGTACCTGCGCCGGTAATAACAACACGTTTCATGAGAGCAGGTCAGACCTTTTCCGACACAAGCTGTTCGATCCCGGCAATGATGGCGGCCACATTGGAGATATCGAAATCATTGGCTTCAGGTTCGTTGGCATTGAACGGAACCGAAATGTCGAACTCTTCTTCGATTGCAAAGATGCTTTCTACCAGACCCAGGCTGTCGATACCCAAGTCCTCAAGCGTGCTTTCGGGCGTCACATCCGATGGCTCCAGCACGGCCTGCTCTGCAATGATTGCGATGACGCGGTCGCTGATGCTCATGTCGGTCCCCTGACTTTCGTTCTGAGGATGATTTAATCGCTCGGCGACTGTTTGAAAACAGCCTTTTTAAGTGCCTCAACGTCGCGGGCCATGCGCGGTAAACGGCGTTGGGCTTTGTAGATGTCCGTATGAGTATCCATTTTGATGCCCGGATAACCCATTATGACGCGGCCTGCCGGAACGTTGGACAGAATTTTTGTGCCTCCACCGGCAATCACACCGTCACCAATAAAGATGTTATCAACAACGCCAGTCTGACCACCCAGAACAACGTTACTGCCGATCTCGACAGATCCCGACACGCCGGTCTGACCACACAAAAGGCAATCGCGTCCCACACGCGTGTTGTGCCCCACATGTACCAGATTATCCAGTTTCGAGCCGTCTCCGATCCGGGTATTGCGGATCGTGCCGTTGTCGACGGTGCAGTTGGATCCAATCTCGACGTCATCGCCTATCTCGACCGCTCCCAAAGAGTGGATGCGAAGCCAGCTTTGTGCTTTGGCGTCACCTTGATCACCCATAGTCTTGCGGGCGTTCTCAGCGCCAGAGACTTCGGGGGTGACAAAGCTAAAGCCATCGCCTCCGATCCGGGCGCCTGGTTGCGCGACAAAGCGGTCTCCGATTTGCGCGCGGGCACCGATACTGACCATCTCGCGCAGCAACGCACGCTCTCCCAGCGTGGCATCGATGCCGATCGTGCAATGCGCGCCAATCACAGATCCCGCCCCGATCCGGGCGCGGGCACCGACAACTGTAAGAGGCCCGATAGAGACGTCTGCAGCAATCTCTGCCGTCGGATCAATCACGGCCGACGGGTGAATTCCCGGCTCTACCCCTTGTCCACGATCCAGCATGGCAGTGATGCCCGCCATGGCCATACGAGGACGTTTGACAAAGATCGCCGCACGCAGCCCCATAGCCTGCCAATCCGCGCCCTCCCACAAAACTGCAGCGCGCGCCTCTCCAACTGAAAGCGCGTCAGCATATTTCGGAGACATCGCCATCGCCAGATCTGTCGGACCAGCATCACTGGGTTCGGCAGCCCGCACAATCGTCAGGCCTGTATCGCCCTGGCATTCTGCGCTCAGAGCGTCGGCGATTTGTTGAACGGTAAACTGCATGACGGGTTTCCTTTTGGCAGGATTTGCCCCGTGCTTACCCCTGAACGTCCGACAGGGCTACCCCTGCCTTTTGAAGTGCGTCCCAAATCTTGGCATCGCGGTTATAGACGTCGCGGCGATACTGCACCTCGCCCTTCGGCCCGATATAGGCGGTGCGATAGATCAGATGCACTGGCACATGCTGGTCCAGTTCAACTTTGGTTTCCTTGCCGGTCTTGAGAACACGGTGAAAGAACGCCTTGGGGTCTTCCTCTTGTTTTGCCAGCAGCGCATAGGCGAATTCGAAAGGTTGCGCCAAACGTATACACCCGTGCGAGAACGCCCGCACCTCACGTGCGAACAGGCTTTTCTGTGGTGTATCATGCAGATAGATGTTGTACTTGTTGGGGAACATGAACTTCACCAAACCCAGCGCATTGCTTTTGCTGGGGGGCTGGCGCATCGCAAACGGGAAGTTTCGCGCCGTGAACTGAGTGAAATCCACAGCCCCACGATTAACCTGCCGCCCGCTGCGGTCAGTGATTTGAATATGCCCCACGGCGTTAGGATTGGACTGCAGTTTAGGCAGGTATTCCTTGGTGATGATCGAGCGCGGCACATACCAGCTGGGGTTGATCACCATATGCTCCATCACATCCGAAAACTCGGGGCTGCGGCGATCATGTGTGTTCTTGCCAATCACCGCGCGGGTTTCAAACGTAACCTGCCCGTCATCGACGATCTTGGCCGAGAAATCAGCCTGATTCACCAGAATATGACGCGCACCACGCTCTCGCGGCAGCCAGCGCTCCCTTTCCAGCGCGACATAGACTGCCTTTAGGCGGTCCGAGGCCGGACGGTTCAACTCGGTAATTGTGCCTTGGCCAGCGACACCGTCAGGTTCCAGCCCATGCGCCGTTTGAAAAGCCTGAACGCCAGCCAGCAGCGCATCGTCAAAAGACGGGCTGGCCGACGGTCTCATGTACCCCATTGCCACAAGACGATTGCGCAGTTTGACGACATTCGGCCCGGTGTCACCATACTCTAGTTTCGCGACCGGTACCGTCGCCCCCCAACCACCTTGATCCACCAAAGCTTGCAACAGCAGCTTTTGTTTCATCAGCGCGCGGTACTGTGGGGTTTGCGGCGACAGTTGTTCCAGATATTGCGCGCCTTGCTCCGCCAACCCTGACAAATGCTCGGCTGCACTTCGGTGCTCCACTCCCCGAACCAGTCCGTCGTCTACACGCCCAGGTTCAAGTGTGCCGGAATACAGCGCATCAGCGTATTCTACATACACCCGGCTGAGTTCGGCCTCGACCGCGCCAAGGTCACGAACAGACCGGGCCTGTTCCATCTGATCAATCAATGCCGAGACGGCAGCATCTGCATGGGGCAAACCGTGAAGATGTGCGTTGGACAATGCTTCAATCAACGCGGTCCTGCGTTGCATATGCTCAGGGGTTTCACCTACCCAAATTGGAGCGAACCCGTTCGTCCGGTAAAACTCGGCAATTGTCGATGCCTGCGGCGTGTGTTCCGCAATCGCCATTTGAAACGCTGTTTTCGGTTCGGGCGCAGACGCTGTGTTCGCAAAACCAGCGGTTGCTGCAAAACAAGCGGTGACAAGGATACTGGTACTGGTGCGGAAAACAGAAAGCATTACGGGGCCTTGAATATTCAAAAGATTGAACTTGGGATATGTGCGTCAGGCAACTATGGATTTGCCATCGATTACTTGTCTATTCACAAATCCCTTACCAAATCGCTTCTGATGATGTCTGATGCGTGTTTGCATCGGCCGGTTGGCAAAAACCTCACAGCTGCACAAATTCTAAGTGACACTGTGTCATTTGCGCAAAAAACTGCCGAAATTTCCCCCTTGAAAAGGTGAATCCGAAACACTTCTTGGCCGCTGATTCCGATTGTGTCATAAAAACCGCATCTGGGATGGGAAAAAATTAATACCGCGCGCGTAACATCGTGCGCAGGCAGGAACAGTACGGGACGAACCAAAAATGACCAAGAGCAGTTCCTCGGGCATGACCCGGCGTGCCCTATTGGGTGCATTTGCAGCTACCGCAGTTGCGGCAGCCCCCACATATTCCAATGCAGCAGGCTTTTTGCGCGGTGGCGGCGATATTCGTCGCATTCGTATGTATTCCGGTCGCACGGGCGAACGGTTGGATATGATTTATTGGGTCGATGGTAAGTATATCAAAGACGCTGTCAAAGAAGTGAACCATTTCATGCGCGATTGGCGCACGGATCAGGTTAAATCCATTGATTTGCGCACGATTGATATCATGGCGGCATCACACAACCTTCTGGATGTGAATGAACCGTATATGTTGCTGTCCGGTTATCGTTCTCCTCAGACCAACGCGATGTTGCGTTCAAGGTCGCGTCGCGTTGCGCGCAAGTCGCTTCATATGGAAGGTCAGGCTGCTGACCTGCGTCTGGCGTCTCGCTCAGTCTCGCAGATGGCCAAAGCCGCGATGTCGTGCCGTGCAGGTGGCGTCGGCCAGTATTATGGATCGAACTTCGTTCACATGGATTGCGGAGTTGTCCGTTCTTGGCGCGGTTAAAACGCAAACCAAAACGGGTCTCGCATATCTGAAACGCTTGTAGCAGGAATACTGGTTTCACCTGCTATATCCCTGCATCTCCTCCTCCACCGCCTGCGTCACCACCTCCGGAGTCGCTGGTTGATGGAGCTTCGGCAGTCGAGCTGCCAGTCTCACGCGTCTTTTCTTTGTCGACATCCGATTCAACATTAGACGCAGACACATTGCTGCTCTCGGCTTCATCGTCGCTGTCTGAATCGTCGTCGGTCAGCTTGCCAAGGATGAATGCTAGCACGACACCGACTATAACCCAGCTTGCAACGCTGGGGAGTGAATAGCCCGAAATAACAGTACAGCCCAAAACCGCAACTATTACGACCACAACGATAAACATTTTTTTTGAAGAGATGACTTGCACGTTCTTTCCTCCATCAAAGGTGACGCGAACCAACCCCATCGGGAAAGTGTATCGCAAAACGTGCCGCTAGAAAAATTTACGCTTAAATGAGAGCGCCTGTGGTCGTTCTTAAAACCTGGCGAAACCGAAATTTGGTTCCATGAAAATGGTTCAGAACATGTAAGAAAATGGCGCACCTGAGAGGATTCGAACCTCTGGCCTCTGCCTTCGGAGGGCAGCGCTCTATCCAGCTGAGCTACAGGTGCCTTGGTCGTTAGCTAACCTTGATCCGGTTTGGGTGCAACTGGAAATCGTGCTTGTCGCACCCAGTTTCAGATCAAAGTCAGGCGAAAAGATCATGTGCCAATTCAAGGGCATCGATCAGAATGTCGACCTCTTCCGTGGTGTTATAAAGACCAAAGCTGGCGCGGCATGTTGCTGTCACGCCAAGATGGTCCATCAGCGGCCCGGCACAGTGATGGCCTGCGCGAACAGCCACGCCTTTTTTGTCCAAGATGGTAGACACATCATGCGCATGGCCTGCTCCGTCCAGTGTAAAACTGAAAATGGCCGCCTTGTCGGGACGTGTGCCCTGAACCTGCAACCAGTTGAGACCGTTCAAGCGTTGCTTGGCATAGTCGCGCAGGCTTGATTCATGGGCCGCGATGTTCGCCATACCCAGATCCATCAAATAATCCAGTGCCACACCCAATCCGATCGTCTGAACGATACCGGGTGTACCGGCCTCGAACTTCATTGGCGGGTCGTTGTAGATGACCTGTTCCTTGCTGACCTCTTTGATCATGTCACCGCCGCCGATAAAGGGGCGCATTTCGGCCATACGTTCGGATTTGATGTAAATCGCGCCTGACCCGGACGGGCCATACAGCTTGTGACCGGTGATCGCGTAAAAATCACAGCCGATCTCTTCCACATTCACCGGCATATGGACCGCGCCCTGGCTGCCGTCCACCAGAACCGGAACACCTTTGGCATGGGCACCTTCGGTGATGGCTTTGACATCTACGACCGTACCCAGCACATTCGAACACTGGGTTACGGCAACCAGCTTGGTCTTTGGGCCAATCGCATCAATCACGGCCTGAGGGTCCAGCCCGCCGTCAGAGTCCACATCCACCCATTTAAGAACAACGCCCTGCCGTTCGCGCAGAAAATGCCAGGGTACGATATTGGCGTGATGCTCCATGACGCTCAGAACGATCTCGTCCCCGGCTTCAAGTCGCGGCATTGCCCAGCCGTAAGCAACAAGGTTGATCCCTTCGGTCGTGCCCGAGTTCAGGACGATTTCGTCCTCATTCGAAGCACCAAGAAAGCGGGCAACGGTGCCGCGCACGGATTCGTACTTCTCGGTTGCAAGGTTGGACAGGTAATGCAAGCCGCGATGGACGTTCGAATATTCCTCGGCATAAGCACGCGTCACAGCGTCAATAACGACCTGCGGTTTTTGAGCCGAGGCGCCATTGTCCAGATAGGTCAAAGGCTTGCCATTGACCCGACGCGACAGGATCGGAAAGTCAGAGCGGATTTTCTGTACATCGTACATAGGCGTGTTTCCTAGACGGGTCCAGTTGGATTGAACATCAGAACAATGGGAAGGGCGACAATAGCGGCCAAAAGAATTACGGCAAATGCCTTGCCAAGCGAGCCGAATTGATGCGCCTCATTCAGAAAATGCAGCGTTATGTAAAGGCTCCATCCCAAGGTCGCCAGCAGCAAGAGAAGCGTTAGAGCAGGCAAAGCCACGCTGGCAAGAACCATGGCCAGCAACGCGCCGCTTTGCAAAAAACTCAGCCAGATCATCAGGATCAACAAGCCGGAAAGCGTTGCACTGCCGCCAAGAACCCGTCCGACCAAAAGAAAGGCGACAACGCTCAGAAGCATCGCACCAGCGGATCGGATTAGAATGAACGGGATGCTTTCGGCCTCGGCGTTCACTGGGGCTTCGGGCGCCATAAAGATCAGGTCCGTGCTGAGTTGGATCAGGCAGTTAAAAACCACCACCAGAAAAAAGCTCAGCCAGACCGCTTCCCGCCCCAGATTCAATGCTAATATCTGACGGGCTGCTTCGGCAGGTTTCTTGAGCGTCAGAACCACCAGTGGGCCCAATTGTGGAATAGTCATTCAGCCGACCTTTGCACTTGTCTGAGACCGGATAACCAGAACCACACAAAAACAGCAACCCAGAGGATGCCCACAATTGACAAAGCAGGTCCGGGTCCGATGAACCCAGCCACCAGACCATTCAGCAAAACCAGCGGAGCGGACGAAAGCAGCGCCCAGAACAAGGCCAGCCTTGCCCCATAGGCCGAGCCCTTGCCGCCAACCAATCGCGCGGCCCAGTGCGAGACCAAAGCCAGAGTGTAGAAGAACAACGGCAAAATGAACACGGTGCCCAGCAGCGCACCGCCCAGCAGCATGTTCAGCTCAACACCTTCCAGATGCGCCTGGCGCGCGAGGCCGGGCATCTGCGCAATAAACGCGACGATGCAAAAGCCCATCACAAACACCAATGCCCGGTCTTCGCGTGGCCCCAAATCCAGAAGCCGGCGCACAACACGCCCCGGCCCCCGGTAAGTTGCCAAAATGTCTGACGAAAGAGCCATCAGCTGCGGCGGGCGAGCCACCCCTCCAGACGGCTGACAATCGCTTCGGCCAACGCGCTGTCTTCGATTTCGTCCACCGCTTCGGCCAGGAATGCAAGTGTCAGCATATTGGTCGCGTCCTTGGTCGGAACCCCGCGCGAGCGCAGATAGAACAGTGCGGTTTCGTCAATCGCGCCCGAAGTCGAGCCATGCGAACACGCCACATCGTCGGCGTAAATCTCAAGCTCGGGCTTGGCAAGGAACTGGCTGTCGTCATCCAGAAGCAGCGATTGGCTGATCTGGTAGCCGTCAGTTTTCTGGGCCCCTTCCTTTACAAGGATTTTTCCTTGAAACACACCAGTTGCTCCGTTGCGCAGAACCTTCTTGAACACCTGACGGCTTTCGCAATTCACTGCGTCATGGGTGATGAAGACCGTGTCGTCGTGATGAAAATCGCCATCTCCAACGCAGGCACCGGCCACATGGGCCACAGCGTCATCACCTGTCAGTTCAACGACTTGTTCGTTGCGGGTCAGGACGCCGTTTACGGTCAGCGTGAATGACTTATAGACCGATTCCGTTCCAAGACGGGTGAACATATGGGTCGCGGCGCGACGTTCATGGTCCCTGCCCTGCGCACGGACGTGGTGCAACGTACCGTTGTCCGCAATGTCGATCTCCATGCACTTGTTAAAGCGCGAAGCTGCTGGACCGGTTTCCAGAATGGTGGCCTCGGCCCCGCTTTCCACACGAACCACGTGATGCAGGATCGCGTCTGACGTCGGCGACGCATGGCGATAGATCAGGTTGATCGGTTTAGACGGTTTGCCTGTCACATGGATGGCAACACCATCCGACGCAAAAGCTGTGTTCAAAGCAGCCAACGGACGCTGAACCGGAGATTGGCCGCGGGCTTCCAAAACGCCATACAGATCTTTGGCCCAATGGATGTCTTTGCAGCAAATGTCTTCGAGGCGATCGATGCTTACGCCTTCCATCGACAGATCGTCCGACTCTTCGGCACTGAACACACCATCCACGAAGACGATGTTGAGCCGATCAAATTCACTGAACACCAGAGGCTCATCATCGGCAAACACTGCAGCGGGGATCGCGTCGGGCGCGACAAGTGTGTCGGGCTGAGTGTATTTCCAGTATTCATCGCGCCGCCCCGGAAGACCGATTTCCAGAACACGTGCCAAAGCGTCTTCACGCGCGGCACGGGTGCAGCCAGCGTCGGGCATCGTCAGCGCAGACAGCCGCGCCTCGGTTGCGGATTGTTTGACTTCGGGCAAGGCCATCAGTTCACCTCGGCAAGAATGTCGGCATAACCGTTGTTTTCAACCTCAAGCGCCAGATCCGGGCCACCGGTTTTGACGATGCGGCCATCGGCCATGATGTGCACGACATCCGGTTTGATGTGATCCAGCAAGCGCTGGTAGTGCGTGATCACCAGGAAACCACGGCCTTCATCGCGCAAGGCGTTCACACCTTCGGCCACCAGTTTCATCGCATCCACGTCAAGGCCCGAGTCGGTCTCGTCCATGATGCACATCTTGGGTTCCAGCATAGCCATCTGCAGGATCTCGTTGCGCTTTTTCTCACCGCCCGAGAAGCCCACATTGACCGGGCGCTTCAGCATATCAGCGTCGATCTTCAGGGTTTTCGCCTTTGCGCGTACTTCTTTCAGGAAGTCGGCTGCCGACAGTTCTTCTTCTCCGCGTGCCTTGCGTTGCGCATTCACAGCGGTCCGCAGGAAAGTCATGTTGCCAACGCCGGGGATCTCAACGGGATACTGGAACGCCAGGAATACACCTGCTGCGGCACGCTCTTCCGGTTCCATTTCCAACAGGTCTTCGCCGTCCAGGGTGGCCGAACCTTCGGTGACTTCATATCCATCACGACCAGACAAAACATAGCTGAGCGTCGATTTTCCCGACCCGTTAGGACCCATAATCGCATGTACCTTGCCGGCTTCAACCGTCAGGTCCACACCTTTGAGAATTTGCTTGTCTTCTTCTTCAAGCTGAACGTGCAGGTTCTTGATTTCCAGCATTTTTTCCTCGGCTCTTATCTCTATTCGCGCGTCATCTTGCGCGGGTGTCAATTCGATTTGAACGTTTCGGCTTTTTCGGCCGGAACGATCAGGAAGTTTTCATTGTCGCGGTCTTGCCCAAAGCTCCGAAGAGTTTCGTAGTTTTGCTCTGACATCCATTTCTGAAAGAACGCGCGGTTTTTGTGATCGACCTCGACAAATATGATGGGGCGCGTTGCGGCCACCGTGCGGGACAACCCGGCCAACACGTCCAGTTCCATACCCTCAACGTCGATCTTGATCAGATCCGGTGACATACCTTCCAACAGCGTATCCCCGGCCTCTACCCGCAGATTTCCAGATCCCGGTGTCAATTGCGTGCCGCCTAGATTGCCCGCCTCTGGCTTGAGATCAAAGCCAGAAGCAGCCTCGCGCCCTGCTCCTACACCCAGTCTCGAGCTGTCAACAACGTCTTCCAGGCTGTTAAGCTTGATGTTGCGTTTCAAGATGGCGATAGCGTCTGGGTTAACTTCGATTACGCGGACGATCTTGGTTGCGCAAACGCGCCCCCAATACACCGCATGGTTACCGATATTTGCTCCAATATCAGCGATTTGCGCGTTTTTCGGCAGGTAACGCGATATGTCTTGGAGCAGGCCCAGCTCGTACACGTCACCCCAAAAATGGCGTCCTTGGATCACGTCACGTGGATTGGACACTTCAAACAGCAGAAATTGACCGCCGGCATCGCAATACCGCACGAAAGGGCCACATAGGCTGACAAATACTTTGGCAACCGTGCGGTCAACAAACCGTTTGATCTTGGAACGCGGGCGCATAGTTAGCCGACGCTCCCCTCAAGCGAGATTGCCACCAGTTGTTGCGCTTCCATGGCAAATTCCATCGGCAGCGCTTGCAGTACGTCCTTGCAGAACCCGTTCACAACCAGCGCCACGGCCTCTTCCTCGTCCATGCCGCGCTGACGGCAGTAGAACAGTTGATCGTCATCCACTTTAGATGTCGTCGCCTCGTGCTCAACACGGGACGAATTGTTCTTGACCTCGATATACGGAACCGTATGTGCCCCGCATTTGTCTCCGATCAACAGAGAGTCACACTGCGTATAGTTCCGGCTGTCTTTGGCTTTCGGATGCATCGAAACCAGACCACGATAAGTGTTCTGCGCCTTACCTGCGCTGATGCCTTTGGACACGATGCGGGATTTGGTGTTTTTGCCCAGATGAACCATCTTGGTGCCGGTATCGGCCTGCTGATAGTTGTTGGCAATCGCAATCGAGTAGAACTCGCCCTGACTTTCGTTGCCGCGCAGGATGCAGGACGGGTACTTCCAGGTTACGGCCGAGCCGGTTTCTACCTGCGTCCACATCACTTTGGACCGATCACCTCGGCAATCGGCGCGTTTGGTCACAAAGTTATAGATGCCGCCCTTGCCGTTCTCATCCCCAGGGAACCAGTTCTGAACGGTCGAATACTTCACCTCGGCGTCTTCTTCGACGATGATCTCGACAACAGCCGCGTGCAGCTGGGCCGTATCACGCTGAGGTGCGGTGCAGCCTTCCAGATAAGAGACGTACGAGCCCTTGTCGGCGATGATCAGCGTGCGTTCGAACTGGCCGGTGTTTTCGGCGTTGATGCGGAAATAGGTGCTCAGCTCCATTGGGCAACGAACACCCGGCGGGATGTACACAAACGACCCGTCCGAGAAGACGGCTGAGTTCAGCGTCGCATAGAAGTTGTCCGAAACAGGAACAACAGTGCCAAGGTATTTCTTGACCAGTTCAGGGTGTTCTTTGATCGCTTCTGAAATCGAACAGAAGATCACGCCAGCCTTTTTCAACTCGGCTTGAAAGGTTGTACCCACGGAAACCGAGTCGAACACAGCGTCCACAGCAACTTTACGGCCTTCGGCTGGTGCATCTTCAGCGCCCTCTACTCCAGCCAGAATCATCTGTTCTTTCAGTGGGATACCCAGCTTCTCGTAGGTAGCAAGCAGCTTGGGATCGACCTCATCCAGCGACTTTGGCTTTTCTTCCATCGATTTCGGACGCGCATAGTAATACTGGTCCTGGAAATCGATTTCAGGGTAGTTGACCATCGCCCATTTGGGCTCTTCCATCTTGGTCCAGCGTTCAAATGCGGCCAGACGCCATTCGGTCATCCATTCCGGCTCATCATTCTTATCCGAGATCAGACGGACGATATCCGGGTTCACGCCTTTTGGCGCGTACTCCATCTCAATGTCCGTGTCCCAGCCGTACTTATAGGTGCCGACCTCGCGTACCGCATCCACGGTTTCCTGATCGACACCCTCTTTCACCTGGGTCTGGTCCAAAGCGGCCATAACTTACCCTCCGTCAGATCACGCAGCCCGCGCGCGATGCTTTTTCTCTTTCTCAAGCCACGTTTCGGCGAAACGCAGCACATCTTCTTTCGTTGTCCGAGGGCCCAGCGAAACGCGAATTGCGCTGCTGGCTGTCACCTCGTCGTATCCCATTGCGGTGAGCACCGCGCTGGCACGAACCTTGCCGCTGGAACAGGCAGAGCCCGCACTGACCGCAAAACCCGACAGATCCATCTGCATGACCTGGGTCTCACCTTTCCAACCGGGGGCGGCAAAACACAGGGTGTTGGGCAGGCGTTGCCGCCCTTTCCCGACAAAAATAGGTGATTTTACAGCAGCCTCAAGAGCGTTTTCTAGAATATTTCTAAATTCTTCAACCTGCTCCCAAACACCACTGGCCAGGTCCCGTGCTGCCGCCTCAGCTGCGGCACCGAAACCCACGATTCCAATGACATTTTCCGTTCCAGATCGACGACCCATTTCCTGACCACCGCCCTTGATCTGAGCTGGCAGATCAGTTCCGCGTTTCATAACAACCGCGCCAACACCCTTGGGGCCGCCCAGTTTATGCGCCGACACCAGGGCCATCTGGGCATACATCCAGTTGAACGCAATCGGAAGCTTCCCAAAGGCCTGTGTGGCATCTGTCACGGCCAATCCGGGCGGCAAGGACTGAACGATTCCGGTCTCGGAATTTGCCAGTTGAAGGGTCGAGGCTTCGGGTTCTGTTACCAATACCTCGCCAGCTTCAGAAACGCAGAGGTCTTCTTTGATCCAAGCCCTTACGGCATCATGTTCGACTGCGGCACCATGCAGGTGACGCCCAGCCAAAGTAAGAGATGCGCCTTCGGTGGAGCCAGAGGTGAAAACGATGTCCGCGCCATCCGCACCAAAGGCGGCTGCAACCTGTGCCCGTGCTCGTTCGACAAGTGCCTTTGCGGCACGGCCCTCGGCATGGACAGAAGACGGATTTCCGCAGACTTCCATCGCGGCAATCATCGCCTCTCGTGCCTCAGGGCGCAGAGGTGTGGTTGCGTTATGATCCAGATAAACACGATTCATGGATGCATCTTTTTGCCAACAAATTTCATATGCCTGTGTCGCCTCTTTGGATTACTCGTCCACCACCGAGAACAAGCTCGGCACTGCGGGGCATGGGGCCAAGTCGTTTTTAATTACGTCAGACAGGCGCGTCTGATGCAAAAACACATAGACATGCGCACTTAGACTTTCCCAAAGACGGTTGGTCAGCGATTGCGCGCGGCTGCCGGAAGACGCACCCGAAGCTCCGGCCCCTTTTTGCAAGGCATCAACAGTCTCATCCACGGCGGCCAGAATTTCGACCACGCGAATTTCAGACGCCGGGCGCGCAAGGCGATATCCGCCACCCGGTCCGCGCACCGATGAAACCAGCTCGGCCCGGCGCAGCTTTACAAAAAGCTGCTCCAGATACGGTAGCGACACATCTTGGCGTTCTGAGATTTCTCCAAGCGTCACAAGCCGGTCGCTTGGTTGCAGCGCAATATCCGCCAAGGCAACCATCGCGTATCGCCCTTTGGTCGACAGCTTCATCTTTTGCCCCCTCTTTGCAGGAATTGCGCGAAATCATTGACGGCGACGCTGCCAGTGCGTATCTCCGACTGACAGCGCTGACGCGCAGTGAAATGTAATTAGAACCGTTCTAAGGTGTCCGACGATTATCGTCAAGTATATCCGGGCACCCGCACGAAAAAGACAGGACCAAAGCACACATGCCCGAGGTGATTTTTCCCGGACCCGAAGGCCGCCTGGAAGGCCGCTACCACCCGCAAAAGGAAAAAGACGCACCGATCGCAATCGTGCTTCACCCGCATCCTCAATTTGGCGGGACCATGAACAACAAGGTGGTCTATAACCTGCACTATGCCTTCTACAACATGGGCTTCACCGTGTTGCGCTTTAACTTCCGCGGCGTTGGCCGCAGTCAGGGCGAGTATGATCAGGGTGTAGGTGAGCTGAGCGATGCGGCTTCGGCACTGGATTATCTGCAATCCATGAACAACAATTCGAAACACTGCTGGGTTGCAGGGTTTTCATTTGGGGCATGGATCGGAATGCAGTTGCTGATGCGCCGGCCTGAAATCACCGGGTTCATCAGCGTGTCGCCACCGGCCAATATGTACGACTTTTCATTCCTGGCGCCCTGCCCCTCATCCGGCCTGATCATCAACGGATCCGCCGACCGTGTGGCTCCTCCGGCAGACACCACGTCACTGGTGAATAAACTACATGAGCAAAAGGGCATCACGATCACTCATAACGAGGTTGAAGGCGCAGATCACTTCTTCCAGGATCGCCACATGGACACGTTGATTACCGATGTCAGCGACTATGTGAAACGCCGCCTGACTGAGAACACCCGCTGATGTCCGACACCATCACAACTCTTGCGGCCAAACTGGCCGAAGATACGATGAAGGTTATGGACGAAACCGGGGAAGACCGTTTCTTTGTCGAAGTCGGCGAAGTGCTGGGGGCGGCCTCGCAGTCTTTGGAAGAGGCATTTCTGACCGAAATCCGCGTGCGCCTGGCCGAGCGTAAGGCCAGACAGTTTGTCATCAGACGTCTGGCTGCACACCGCTCCAAACAAAAAGCGATAGAAAAGCAATGAATGATCGTTTGTCGGCCCAGATCGAGTTTCTGAAACGGGCCGACATGTTGAAGACGGTCGAGCGCGCAAACGTCCTGCTCGACCAGTCCCGACCCGAAAACTCTGCCGAACACAGCTGGCATCTGGCATTGTGGGCCATGGTGATGGCCCCTCTGGCCGGGCCAGATGTGTCGATTGATCGGGTTATCCGAATGTTGCTGTTGCATGATTTGGTTGAGATCGTCGTAGGCGACCATCCAATCCATTTGGAAACCGACTGGGATGAGCTGGCGAACGCAGAACAAAATGCAGCGTCACATCTGTTTGGTCTGCTACCGGAAGATCAGGCGCAGTTCTTTTTGTCCTTGTGGCAAGAGTTCGAAGCAGACCAGACACCAGATGCGCAGTTTGCAAAAGTTCTGGATCGCTGCCAGCCGCTGTTTCAGGTGCTGTGCGCGTCTGATCCCAGGCCAGACCATGTGGATATCGCCCGTGCCAATCTGGATGGGGGCCGAGCGGCCTATCTGTCGCAGGTCTTTCCACTGGCCTTCCGCCACGCAAGCGACCTGCTGAACAGGTCTGCGCCTCAGGACAATGCCTTTACAAGGCGGCTCGACTTTCTGACCGAAGCAGATCAGTTGAAATCGGTGATACGCGCCTCGCGCCTAATGGCTTCGGATCGGTTAGAGAACTCGGCAGAGCATTCCTGGCATATCATGCTTTACGCCTGGGTTTTGTCAGAACACGCGCACTCCGAAATTCGTGTGGATCGGGTGCTTCAGATGCTTCTTCTGCACGATATCGTCGAAATCGATGCCGGAGATCACCCTATTCACGGTCAGGTCAACCACGCCGAGCAGGAGGCAAAGGAACAAGCGGCAGCTCAAAGGTTGTTTGGTCTTTTGCCAGATGCGCAGCAGGTATTTTTCGCGGACTTGTGGCGGGAGTTTGAAGCTTGCGAGAGTGCAGACGCTCGATTTGCAAAATCAGTCGACCGGTTTCAGACACCGATTGCCAACCTGGAAAACGGTGGCGGTTCATGGATCGAATACAACGTAACTTTTGCCCAACTCGAAGCACGTGTGGGACCGGCGATCAGAAATGGGGCACCAGATCTTTGGAAATGGCTGCACCCCATGCTCGTCGGATTTTTCGATAACCGCGAAACTACGCTACTGGACGCGTGACAGAAAAAAAGGAGCCCAAAGGCTCCTTTTTCCCTTTCAAGTTCCGAGTGGCTTTAAAACACACGACTACTATCGAACTGTTGAACCACAATGGCTGCCTCATTTTCGACGGACCCCCCGTCAGCAAGCCACCCAACTGCCACTATCAGACCAGAAACCAAAATGACCGACTTTGCGAATGTCGTCATCGAACAATACTCTTTAACAAATCATAAAATATGAGCCAAACCTTACACTTATTCTAACCTGAGAATAGTCAGGTATACCTGACCTAACGGAAATTTTAGTTTGAGACTTGTCTTGCTTATCGCGCGTGTTCCGTGTTCAAGGCGCACAAACCCTATAGCTCTGCGAGAGACCATAATGCCTCAAGCCTATCTGTTTCTGTTACTCGCCGTGATGGCGGAAACCATCGGCACAACCGCATTGCAGGCCAGCCAGCAATTCACCCGGTTTTGGCCGTCTGTTCTTGTTATTTTGGGGTACGGGGTCGCCTTCTATCTTCTGGCGCTGACCCTCAAAACCATGCCTGTGGGCATCGTTTATGCAATTTGGTCTGGGCTGGGAATCTTTCTGATCGCGATCATCGGGTTCTTGGTGTTTGGTCAAAAGCTGGACTGGCCTGCGGTGCTTGGGCTGAGCATGATTCTGGCTGGAATTCTGATCATTCACCTGTTTTCGAAGACTGCAGGCCACTGATCCACGGTTAGGGCTGGTATATTTTGCCGCGCCGCGTTATGCGCGCGGCAACTTCCCGTTCAAAGGCTGACCTCTCATGGACCTGCGCAATATCGCAATCATCGCTCACGTGGACCACGGTAAAACGACCCTGGTGGATGAGCTGCTCAAACAATCCGGTGCGTTCCGGGAAAATCAGGCTGTGGCGGAACGTGCCATGGACAGCAATGATCTGGAACGTGAACGCGGCATTACCATTCTGGCCAAAGCCACCTCGGTCGAATGGAAAGACACCCGCATTAACATCGTCGACACCCCCGGCCACGCCGATTTCGGTGGCGAGGTTGAGCGGATCCTCAGCATGGTTGACGGTGTTGTCTTGCTGGTCGACGCCGCAGAAGGTCCTATGCCGCAGACCAAGTTTGTGACCTCCAAAGCGTTGGCACTTGGCTTGCGTCCAATCGTGGTTCTGAACAAGGTCGACAAACCCGATGCTGAACCTGATCGTGCGCTGGACGAGTGTTTTGATCTGTTCGCCAACCTTGGGGCTGATGATGATCAGCTGGATTTCCCAGCTATGTACGCCTCAGGCCGTTCTGGTTGGGCGGACATGGAGCTGGACGGCCCTCGCAAGGACCTAAGCGCCCTGTTCGATCTGATCGTCGATCACGTCCCTGCCCCCAAGCAGACCGGCCACAAGGAAGAGCCCTTCCGCATGTTGGCCACCACGCTCGGCAGCGATCCGTTTATCGGTCGTATTCTGACGGGTCGCGTGGAAAGCGGCACATTGAAAGCAGGCGATAGCCTGAAAGCGCTCAGCCGTGATGGCACGCTGATCGAGAACTTCCGCGCCTCGAAAATCCTGGCGTTCCGTGGCCTGGCGCAACAACCCATCGATGTCGCCGAAGCCGGGGACATTGTGACCATCGCTGGAATGAGCAAGGCTACTGTGGCAGATTCCCTGGTCTCGCCACAGGTTGAAGAGGCCCTGCCCGCGCAGCCCATCGACCCGCCAACCATCACCGTGACTTTCGGCATCAACGATTCTCCCCTGGCGGGTCGCGACGGCAAAAAGGTTCAGTCCCGTGTCATCCGAGATCGCCTGATGAAAGAAGCCGAATCGAACGTTGCGATCCGCATCACCGACACCCCTGGCGGCGAAGCTTTCGAAGTCGCTGGCCGTGGCGAATTGCAGATGGGCGTTCTGATCGAGAACATGCGCCGCGAAGGTTTCGAGCTCAGCATCTCCCGACCGCAGGTTCTGTTCCGCGAGGAAAACGGTCAACGGTTGGAGCCCGTGGAAGAAGTCACCATCGACGTGGATGACGAATATTCTGGCGCAGTGATCGAGAAGATCACTGGCGCGCGTAAAGGCGAGTTGGTCGAGATGCGTCCAGCAGGCGCCGGCAAGACCCGCATCATCGCCCACGTCCCTTCGCGCGGCTTGATCGGGTATCATGGAGAGTTTTTGACCGATACACGCGGCACGGGTGTTCTGAACCGCGTGTTTCACGACTGGGCGCCTCACAAAGGCCAAATCCCCGGCCGTCGCGCGGGCGTTCTGATCTCGATGGAGAACGGACAAGCCGTTGCTTATGCGCTGTGGAACCTGGAAGAGCGCGGCCGCATGTTTGTCGGTCCGCAGACCGATGTCTATCAGGGCATGGTGATCGGAGAGCATTCACGCGACAACGATCTGGAGGTCAATCCGCTGAAAGGCAAGAAACTGACCAACGTGCGTGCAAGTGGTTCAGACGATGCGGTCCGTCTTACACCCCACGTTCAGTTCTCGTTGGAAGAGGCCATTGCCTATATCGACGACGACGAACTTGTCGAAGTGACACCCAACGCAGTTCGTCTGCGCAAGCGTTATCTGGACCCACATGAACGCAAGCGGATGGCAAAATCGGCGTGACAACCTGAACTTGTGGCTGACTTAAAGGGAAACAATGGCATAACTGTGGCATTTTTGCTTCCACTTGATCAAAAAACGATTTTCGAAAGGCCGGGCATAACGCCCGGCTTTTTCTTGAAAAGATAGAAATTTCTTCCTTAGGTTGCATTAATTTTTACCCTTTCGCCCTGACCACATCTTGCGATTAAGTCGATCTAAAGGTGTAAATATGCCCGAAGTGTGACGTCGTTCACTCACACAAAAGTTTAAATGGTGCATAGAGATGCACGTGTAAGGTGCCGAGTTCCGAGGAGTTAATGATGGTTTTTCGTTCCCTTAAGTTACCAGTCTTTTTTGCCGTAACGGCAGTTTTTGTTTTGCCTGTGACCGATGCGTTTGCAAGCGGAACGTGTACCGTGAAAACAGCCCGTCAATCCGCGGGGTCGCCGTCAGTCTTGTGCGAATGTGATGCTGTGACCACTGGAATGTTGCGGTATATTCAGCGCCGTGCAGACTTTGATGAGATCGTGGCCCGTCTGGGCGCCGAATGCTCTCCGCTTGCGGATCTGCTGACAGACCTTCCAACGGCATCAGTTGGATCGTCGGACACACGCGCGGGCGATGGGCCGGCAAATGAAGGTACTGGCACCGACGGCTTTGGCGGATTTGGTGACACACCCGACAGTGATGGCCCACAAGGTGATCCCGGTCCGCAGGGTAATCCTGGTCCACAAGGTGATCCAGGCCCACAAAGTGATCCCGGTCCGCAAAACGATCCCGACCCACAAGGTGACCCTGATCCACAAGGTGACCCTGACCCACAAGGAGATCCCGATCCACAGGGCGATCCGGATCCGCAGGACGATCCCGAACCACACGATCCGGATTATGATTATCCGGGTGACGGAATTGGTCTTCGGTAAATCAGACGAAATAAAGTACTTTCAAAGGTCGCCGCAACACTCGGCGACCTTTCTTAAGTGAAGTTATTGTTTAACGGATTTCGATCATTTGAAACCAATTTAACTATAGACGCTGTTGCCAAAGGCCGACCAGCTTCCATGTCGGTTCCTGTAAAATTAGCTCTAACTCTTACCGTAGACACCAACCCATCTTTGCGGTTGGTTAGGATCCTGCATGCGGAGAAAAAGATACCGCGTTGCTTTCCAAGGTTTGATGCGATTGGTCAAATTGTCCAAAACTAAATCACCGTTGGCCGAACGGTATATAAGGACCGCATGAGGGGTTCGGCGTGTATCCAGAACGGTGGCAATCAGCAATTTGTTCGGATCCACCCCCGCATTTATCAAATCCCGCTTCTTGAGCAGTGCAAAGTCTTCGCAATCGCCACCTCTGGTCGTTGGCAATGCCCACAACTCTCTTGTTTTGTACTGAGACTGATCAGTAACTTCTCGGGTCGAGGCGTTCACACGTCGGTTCACCTGCTTCACAATCTGCATTTCCAACTGACTGGAAAGTGCCGCCGATCGTTTTGCTGTGCACGCCCACCGATACTGGCTGCAAAGATTTCTTGCCCCGCTTGGTGGAGGCGAGGACGCGACGGCGGGAATAAAGCGACCTTCAGATGCTTGGGCATCTGTTGTCCCAAAAGGCGATGCAAGGAACATGGCGCTTAGACCAACAGCACATACAGCAGAGGTCAAAGCCTTTGCAAGCCGGTGGTTGGTTGATTTGATCACTGATGTCATGCCCATTCCCCGAGACAGTATCGTTACAACGACTGCCGATACCCAAGGACCATATTCCACTTTTTGAAACTATCCTTTAACGATCCTCAGTCGCAATCATTGAGAACGTGCAAATGAAAAAGGGCGAAAATTCGTTCCATAATTTGACAATTTCGAGCAGGAATTGTCAAAGGGCCGCCATAGTTTAGCAGAGCCATCAACGAGAATGCGTAAAGAATTCTCCATAAGAAATTGTAATATCAACAAAAAAAGCAGCCTGCCAAAGCAGGCTGTTTTTCTGACACGCGCGTCATGTGTAAGCTGAAAACCGCTGAACTCAGCCAAACGGTCTACGGGAACACACCTATTCGGTGATTTCCACCACAACCAACTCTCTTTCGCTGGCATTGCGGGCGTGATTCAGCGCCTGCTGATACTCATCGGAATTGTAGCATTCGACTGCTGATTCTAACGAAGGGAACCGGGCAACCACATTGCGCGGACGCTCCTTGCCTTCCAACTGAACGTATCGCGCGGCCCGAGCGATAAACTCACCACCATGTTTGGCAATGGCTGGACCGGCCAGCTCGGCGTACTTCCCATAAGCCTCGGCATCCGTGACCGTGACATGTGCAATCCAGAGTGCAGCCATCTTATCCTCCCAATACCTGCTCTGCGGCTTTGATCGCGGCATCTGCGTTCGAAGCGTCTTTGCCGCCGCCCTGGGCCATATCAGGTCGGCCTCCGCCGCCCTTGCCACCCAGCTCAACAACCGCTGCCTTGACCAGATCCACCGCCGAAACGGTTCCGGTCAGGTCGTCGGTCACACCGGCTGCGACCGCAGCCTTACCGCCCGTATCTGCGATGAGCAGTACGGCACCTGTTCCTAGACGGGCTTTATGTTCGTCGATCAGCGCCGGAAGGTCTTTACCCGACACACCGCTCAGGGCTTGTGCCAGGAACTTGACGCCGTTGACTTCGCGCGCTTCGCTTCCGCCACCCTGCCCGGCGCCACCTGCCATTGCCAAATCGCGACGCAGCTGAGCGACTTCGTTTTGCAACGATTTGCGTTCATCCAGCAGGCTCTTTACCCGCGCGACAACGTCGTCCGGTTGCGCTTTCAGTTCCAGTGCAACCTGCGCAAGTCGGTGATCCTGAGCCGAAAGGTAACGGTTCGCCTCATCCCCGGTCAGCGCCTCGATCCGGCGCACACCGGCGCTGCTGGCGCTGTCGCCCAGTACCACAAACGTGCCGATATCCCCTGTCTGGCGCACATGCGTACCGCCGCACAGTTCGATCGACCAAGTTTCGCCATCCTGTCCCTTGCCAGTTGGCGCCTTACCCATCGAGACAACACGCACTTCGTCGCCGTATTTCTCGCCAAACAACGCTTGGGCTCCAAGCTCACGCGCATCGTCAGGGGTCATAATCCGGGTTTCAACGGTCGAGTTCTGGCGAATGAAGCTGTTCACCTCGCGCTCGACCTTTTGGATTTCCTCAAGGCTCAGCGCTTTGGAATGGCTGAAATCAAACCGCAGACGATCTGCTGCATTCAGCGAGCCACGCTGCGCCACGTGATCCCCCAATGCTTCCCGCAGTGCTTCGTGTAGCAGGTGCGTGGCCGAATGGTTGGCGCGAATGGCAGTACGGCGGGCGTGATCCACCTCAAGCTCGACCGCGTCGCCTTTGGACAGCTTGCCGTTTTCGACCGTTACCTTATGTGCATAGACTTTGCCGTCGGCGAATTTCCGGGTGTCCTCCACCCGGCTGAGGTCATCGCGGTCTTCGACTCGGCGCAGTTCACCCGTATCGCCAATCTGACCACCGGCCTCGCCATAAAACGGGGTCTGGTTCACGACAACCCAACCGCTGCCCCCTGCTTCGATGGCATCGACCAAAGCGCCATCTACGACCAGCGCGGCAACTTGCGCTTCGGCCTTCTCTGTCTCATACCCAAGGAAATCCGTCGCACCGGCTGAGTCCAGCACGTCAAACCACACCGCCTGATCCGCAGCTTCGCCAGACCCGGCCCAGGCCGCCCGCGCCTTGGCTTTCTGTTCGGCCATTGCAGAATCAAACCCGTCGGTATCGACGGCACGACCCTTCTCGCGCAGCGCATCCTGCGTCAGGTCCAATGGGAAACCATAGGTGTCATAGAGTTTGAAAGCCGCCGCCCCTTGTAAAGGCGCGCCTTCGGCTAGCCCTGCAACCTCGTCATCCAACAGCTTCAAACCGCGATCCAGTGTTTGCTTGAACTTGGTTTCCTCAAGCAACAGCGTCTCTTCGATTAAGGGCTGGGCCTGGGTCAACTCCGAGTAATGCCCTCCCATGAGCTGCACCAACGACGGCACGAGGCGATGCATGACAGGATCCTTGGCCCCCAACAGGTGCGCATGGCGCATGGCGCGGCGCATGATCCGGCGCAGAACATAACCGCGCCCATCATTGCTGGGCATGACCCCATCGGCAATCAGGAACGAGGTGGAACGAAGGTGGTCAGCAATCACGCGGTGATGCACATTCTGGTCACCATAGGGATCCACGCCGGTCGCATCTGCAGACGCCTCGATCAGAGTTTTGAACAGGTCAGTGTCATAGTTGTCATGGCTGCCCTGCAGCAATGCGCCGATCCGTTCCAGTCCCATACCAGTGTCGATGGACTGCATGTCCAGTTCGACCATCGAGCCGTCTTCGAACTGCTCGTTTTGCATGAAGACGACGTTCCAGATTTCGATAAAACGGTCGCCATCTTCTTCGGCCGATCCCGGAGGGCCACCCCAGATGTGATCGCCATGGTCATAGAAGATCTCGGTGCATGGTCCGCAGGGTCCGGTCGGGCCCATCTGCCAGAAATTATCATTGGTCGCGATCCGGATGATGCGATCTTCGGGCACGCCAACCTTTTTCCAGATCTCAAACGCCTCGTCATCGGTGTGATAGACCGTGGTCAACAGGCGGTTCTTGTCGATGCCGAATTCCTTGGTAATCAGGTTCCAAGCGAACGGGATAGCGTCATGCTTAAAGTAATCCCCGAATGAAAAGTTGCCCAACATCTCGAAAAACGTGTGGTGACGCGCGGTATAGCCCACATTGTCGAGGTCGTTATGTTTGCCACCGGCCCGTACACATTTCTGTGCCGTCGTGGCACGTGTATAGTCGCGGGTTTCCAGACCGGTGAACAGGTTCTTGAACTGAACCATGCCCGAGTTCACGAACATCAGCGTTGGGTCGTTACGCGGCACCAGCGGGCTGGATGCCACAACCTCATGCCCCTGTTTTTCAAAGTAGTTCAGAAAGGTCGATCGGATGTCGTTCAGGGTTGGCATAGGGCTCTCTCGGCGCACATAAATCTTGGTCACCGCAGGTTTATCCCTCTGTCAGAAAAGTGTCCACAGCAGAGGTGCGCCAGAATGCAGCAAGGCGGCCCGATGGACCGCCTTGTTTCGTTCTTGCCTACTTTCGTTTGGAAATAACCGGACTTCCAGTTTTCCAATCAGCGATCGTCACGCTTCAAGGATATCATCATCCTCGACAGCACCCGGTGGCATATCGAAATCCAGCCCATGTGCAGCGCGGATCTTGTCTTCAATGTCCAAGGCGATCCGGCTGTTGTCACGCAAATATTGCTTGGCGTTCTCACGCCCCTGCCCGATCCGTTCGTCGCCATAGCTGAACCAAGACCCCGATTTCTCGACCACGCCAGCTTTAACACCCAGATCCAGTAGCTCACCCATTTTCGAGATACCTTCGCCGTACATGATGTCGAATTCGACCTGCTTGAACGGAGGAGCAACTTTGTTCTTCACGACCTTGACGCGTGTTTGGTTGCCGACAACCTCGTCCCGGTCCTTGATCGCACCGATGCGGCGGATATCTAGACGCACAGAGCTGTAGAACTTCAACGCGTTACCACCGGTGGTGGTTTCCGGGCTGCCGAACATCACACCGATTTTCATCCGAATCTGGTTGATAAAGATCACCATACAATTCGAACGGCTGATCGAACCGGTCAGTTTCCGCATTGCCTGACTCATCAGACGGGCCTGAACGCCAACATTGCTGTCGCCCATGTCGCCTTCAAGCTCGGATTTCGGTGTCAGCGCCGCCACCGAGTCGACAACGACCATGTTGACCGCACCCGACCGCACCAGCGTATCGGTGATTTCCAGAGCTTGTTCACCCGTGTCCGGCTGCGAAATCAGCAGCTCATCCAAATCAACGCCCAGTTTGCGGGCATATTGCGGGTCCAACGCGTGCTCAGCATCAACAAAGGCACAAACACCACCGCGTTTTTGTTGTTCGGCAATACAATGCAGTGTCAGCGTCGTTTTACCCGAACTTTCCGGGCCGTAGATTTCAACAATCCGCCCCATCGGCAGGCCGCCGATTCCCAGCGCGATGTCCAAACCCAGCGAGCCGGTTGAGCTTGCTTCGATATCCTGCGTGGCACCTTCGCCCAGCTTCATGATCGAGCCTTTACCGAATTGCCGTTCGATCTGGGCCAGTGCGCTGTCGAGCGCCTTTTGCTTGTCTGCGTTTTTCTTGTCGCTCATTGTCAGAAGATCCGCCATTGTCCTGTCGCCTTCCCTTTTGTCACACCCTTGATCGGGCGGCAATCGCTGCTTTGTTCGCCTCTTGTTCCTTATGGGACCAAAAAGAGAACATTTCAACTAAAACTTACAGAACTCACTCTTCTGCAATTGTGTTAAAGAGTCGTTTACGACAATCTGTGCAAGCAATCAGGACAAGGCGGAACGCGGTACATGCTTGTTTTCTTTGAAGAACGTCTGGCTTTTCTTGCCGTTCCCAAGACTGGCAGCACGGCTTATCATACGGCCTTGCGTGATCGAGCTGATCTTGTGGTCACTCATCCACCAGAACTGAAACACGCGCCGGTGCGCCGGTTTGACCGCTTTTTTCAAAACATGTTTTTGAAAATGTACGACACGGAAATGGAAATCATGGCTGTTGTACGTGAACCCATCGACTGGCTGGGCAGTTGGTATCGGTTTCGCAGTCGCGAAGACCTGATTGGTCACCCTCATTCCACCCGCGACATGAGTTTTGACAAGTTTGTGCAAGCCTATATGCAAAACCAACGCCCTGAGTTTGCCGATGTTGGAAGCCAAAGTCAGTTTTTCCGCACCCGAAGCAATGGGCGTGGAGCGACACATGTCTTCAAATATGAAAACCAGACTGGGATTTTGGACTTTTTGCAAACGCGGCTGAACATGGACATCGTCTTGCCACGTGAAAACGTGTCACCTGCAGGAGATCTGAGCCTTTCGCCGAGTACTGAACGACAATTCCGCAATTCACATGCAGCGGAGTTTGCCATTCATAACGCGGCGCTTTGATCAGTTCATTTGCTGAAAAACAGCCTCGGTCAACTGATTGAGTGAGAAAGGTTTGGGCAAGAACGTTGAGTTTGAAATGCCCGGCCCGGACTCGCCGAATGCGCCCTCGGTATATCCTGATACAAAGACAACGCGCGCGTCCGGGCGCGTTTCCCGCGCTTTGCGGACCCAGGTAGGCCCGTCCATTCCCGGCATGACCACATCCGTCACAAAGACATCCACGTTCAACGACGCGTCCTCGAGAAGTTTCAGCGCCTCTTCGGCCGAATCCGCTTCGAGAACGGTATAACCTTTCAATCGCAGCGCGCGGGTGGCAAAGGCGCGAACCGGTGCCTCGTCTTCGACCAGCAGCACCACCCCTTCGCCTTGCCGTGCGCTTTGCGCGTCAGGTTTTGCCGGGTTTGTGATCTCGGTTTTTTCATCAGTCGCGCACACCGGCAAAAAGACTGTGAACTCTGTACCGCGCCCGACAACACTATCGACGAAGATGAACCCGCCTGTTTGTTTCACAATGCCATAGACGGTCGAAAGACCAAGTCCAGTACCCTCACCTGTTCGTTTTGTTGTATAAAACGGCTCAAAAACCTTTTGCAGCTTGTCGGCTGGAATACCTGTCCCGCTGTCCACCACCTTGACCGTGACGTATTCGCCAGGTTGAACTGTCGCCCGATCTCGGCTGAACGGTTGGGACAATCGCATAACTTCGGTTTCGATACGAATCTCTCCGCCGTCAGGCATTGCGTCTCGGGCGTTGACGACAAGGTTCATCAGAACCTGTTCCAATTGTCGTTTGTCTGCCCGCACCGGTTTGAGAACCGGGTCATGACTGAGCGTCAATTGCACCTTTTCACCCACCAAACGGTTTAGCAGGTGAATAAGGTCCGAAATCGTGTCGCGCAGATCCAACACTTCGGGTCTGAGCGTTTGTTTTCGCGAGAACGCCAGAAGCTGACTGACCAGGGCCGCGGCACGGTTGGCGTTTTGGTTGATCTGAACAAGATCCCCAAAATCCGGATCGTTCTGGTCGTGCCGCAACAACAACAAATCGCAGTGACCGGAAATCGCTGTTAGCAGATTGTTGAAATCATGCGCGACGCCTCCGGCCAATTGCCCCACGGCTTGCATTTTCTGACCCTGAACAAATTGCGCCTCCAGCGTTTTCAGCTCAGTCGCGTCGTTCAGGACTGCAATCAGCCCCACCTTGCCGTCGATGACAACTTTGCTCAATGTGACTTGAACAAAAATTTCTTTGTCGTCTCGGCTAAGCTGCAGAAACTCTGACCGAGGTACATCATCTTCCGAAGCGACCCCTGCAAGCCAATCCCGAAGCGGAACCCGCAGCCCTCGCATGATGTCGTCGATACAGGTTCCCTTTAGGCTGTCTTTCCCCAACAACTTTATCGCCAGCCTGTTCGTGTCGAGGATTGTGCCGTCCGACGAAAGGGTCAGGATTGGAATCGGAAGATCCTCGAAAGACGCACCGGCACCTTGTGTTGTGGACGTGCCGACAGGGATCAGGCCCAAATGTTGTTTCGACCCCGTGGTCGACAAATTAGCGACGGCGGCTGAGACCAGACCGTCACGGGCGTTCACCAAATTTGTGGCCCCAATTACCGGTGCACCGTCAAGAAAGACGTCCTGAACACGTTTCACGTCAGAACCAAGCATCTTTTCGGCAGCGGAATTGGCATGCTGGATTTCGCCTTTATGCCCAACGGAAAGAACCGGGATGGCCAAGTCACGGCTGTTTGCCCCCTCGCCCTCTTCAAAGCGCCAACAAAACAACTCGGTGTCCAGCCGAGACACGGTGAGGGATAACATGTTCGCGCTGTTGGGAAACTCATCATAGGCACGGCCATGCGATTGTGCCTGAGATTGCAACCGAAGCAAAACGGCCTGAGGGTTCGAAAAGGTCGATCGCAAGCATAAACTCAGGGACTTACCAGTTTCGGCCCCAAACCGTTTTTGTGCGTGTATGTTCGCGACCAGAATATCGCCAAACCTGTCGGCCACCAGAAAGGGGGCAACCTCCAGTTCCGCAAATGCCCTCATCAGGGCTGCACTGCGCTGTGCGGATCGGATGGCCAATCGCCCCTTTATCGTGACGCAAAGCACCGCAAATAAAAGGGAAACACCGGCCACTGTAAGGCCAGAACTCCACTCCGGCGGCAACAGACCTGTGATTGGCGCTAAGGCGATCAAAAGAGCCAAGCTCAGAAGCGATCCTACGCGCGTCGCTGAAGGCAGTTGGGTGTAAGAGAGGTCGCGTACAGAAAATGCAGTGTCAGACATAAACGGCTCAAACGCAAAAAGGTGTCGGAAGTAACATCCAAAATGGTTAATGCCCGCTTAACTAAAGAATGCGGGAAATTATCTACCTTAGGTTGTTATTTGCCGGAGCCTTATCTCGTCAAGTGTGCCGTGAAAAACCCGTCTGACCCGTGTGCGACTTGCCATGATTTGCGAAATGTCTCGGCCCATTCCGGGTTTCGCGCCAAAAAGGAATCAACGATTGAGCCGTTTTCGTCAGTCAGAACCGAGCAGGTCGCATAGGCGAACACACCGCCCTTTCGAACTAAAGCGGTCGTATTCTGTAAAATTCCGGATTGGATTTGCGTGAGATCTTGCAAGCGCTCTTCGGTCAAAGCCCACTTTCCCGCAGGTGCGCGCCGCCACGACCCGCTTCCAGAACACGGAGCATCCGCAAGTACGATGTCAAAGGGCTTTTGTGCGTCTAGATCCTTTGACGTCAGAATCTTCACGCGGGCCCCGGCGCGTTTTGCGCGCGCAGGAAGATCCCGCATCCGGGCTGCATTCACGTCATGGGCAAAGACTTCAACACCTTTAAACGCAGCCAAGGCCAGCGATTTGCCACCGCCCCCTGCGCAGTAGTCAAGGACACGCATGCCCGGCTGAAGCTCTAGCGCCGAAACAACCGCCTGACTGGCAGCGTCCTGCAATTCGACCAACCCGTCCTGATAGGCGCGGCCCTGTGCAATCTTACGCGCGCCTTCGGTCACTTCCAAAGCTGTCGTGCAAAACGCGTGAGGTTGTGCAATAACACCGTCGGCCTGCAGTGCGGCTATCGCAGACGCCGCATCAGCTTTGAGCAAGTTCACCCTTAAATGCACCGGAGCGCGTGATTGCAGCGCCTCGGCCACGGCCGGAGTCTCAGATCCCAACGAAGCCGAAAACCGGGGCCAAAGCCATTCGGGAATATCAAATCGTTCGGCGTCTGACCGAAAGGCCCGTGAGGTCTCTGACGGCTGCACGGGATCAGGCGCATGTCTGTCGCCTGTGAATATGGCTGCTGTGTCCCCACCTTGCGCCCGGATCGCTCCGATCATCAATCCGCGTCCGCTGTGGCTGCTGCCAAGCGCTGCAAAGGATCGCTGGCAGCGCAGTGCATCAAACACATGATCCCGTACCGCTGCGCGATCTTTTGATCCTGCAAAGCGGCTGCGACGTGCCCATCCGGTCAACGCCTTTTCAACGGGCGCTCCGGTCAAAATCTCGTCCAAGATTTCAATCGCGGCCTGAACACGAGCTGCCGGGGTCATGTCGACCTCCCTAAGGTGTGGGTGAACGCAAAACGGCGCCCGTGTCTGGGCGCCGCATGCAACAGGTCAGCAGATCACATCACCCGGTAATTGGGGCTTTCGCGGGTGATCTGAACGTCATGCACGTGGCTTTCCTTCAGACCGGCACCGGTGATTTTAACAAAGCTGCAATTTTTGCGCATCTCTTCAACGGTCGCACATCCAGTATAGCCCATTGCGGCACGCAGGCCGCCCACAAGCTGGTGGATCACAGCACTGGCGGAGCCTTTGTAAGGTACCTGCCCTTCGATACCTTCAGGCACCAGCTTGTCATTGGCAGCGTCCTTCTGGAAATACCGGTCCGCCGATCCACGCGCCATGGCACCCAGGCTTCCCATCCCGCGATAGGATTTGAACGAGCGGCCCTGATACAGGATCACTTCGCCCGGGCTTTCATCGGTGCCTGCGATCATCGAACCGACCATGGCACAAGAGGCACCTGCAGCAATCGCCTTGGCAAAATCGCCCGAGAATTTGATGCCTCCGTCAGCGATGACGGGCACGTCACCTGCGGCTGCCGAACAATCACTGATCGCGGTCAGCTGCGGTACGCCAACGCCCGCCACCATTCGCGTGGTGCAGATCGACCCCGGACCGATACCAACCTTGATGGCGTCAGCCCCCGCATCAATCAATGCTTTGGTCGCTTCACCCGTGGCCACGTTTCCTGCGATGATCTGAACTTCATTGGATAGCGTCTTAACGCGCTTTACCGCGTCCAACACGCCTTGCGAATGGCCATGAGCAGTGTCGACCACAATGATGTCCACACCCGAATCCACCAGTTGTTCCGAGCGCTCAAACCCTGCGTCCCCGACCGACGTGGCGGCAGCCACGCGCAGACGGCCCAGCCGATCTTTGCAAGCTGTAGGGTTCAAGACGGCTTGTTCAGTGTCTTTCAAAGTTAAAAGCCCGGTCAGTTTCCCCTGAGCGTCTACCACAAGCAGCTTTTCGATGCGTCGGGCCCGCATCAGGCTTTTGGCTTCTTCCAGATCTGCGGGTTCTTGCAGCATGGCCAGATTGTCAGCCGTCATCATCGCCTTGATCGGAGTATCGTCCGAAGTGGCAAACCGCATATCCCGGTTTGTCACGATGCCCACAACGCGGCCTTCCGCATCCACGACAGGGAAACCGGTGAAGTTGTAGCGTTCCACCAGGGCCTGTGCATCTGCCAGCGTCTGGTCCGCGCGCAACGTGACAGGGTTATAAACGATACCCGATTCAAACCGCTTGACCCGGCGCACTTCGCGGGCTTGCTCTTCGACCGAAAGGTTCTTGTGAATGACCCCGATGCCACCGGCTTGAGCCATTGCAATCGCCATGCGCGCCTCGGTCACGGTGTCCATGGCCGAGCTCAGCAGCGGTATGTTCATGGTGATTTCACGCGTCACGCGTGTGGTGGTATCTGCTGTCGCCGGAAGCACTGAAGATGCGCCCGGAACCAGAAGAACGTCGTCAAAGGTGAGTGCCTCACGAATCTGCATCTGAAAACCCCATGCAAAAGCCCGTTTGACGGCGACCCTATCGCATGGATTGAACCAAAGGGAAAGCCCCCCAAAGCAACTCAGGGCAATGGCGGTACAGAAAACGCCGCAAGCTGAGCAAATCGTGCCGCTGATAGCCCTTTCCCTTTGCGCTCAACATCATATCTTGCGCCCAATACGCGCGAATATGAAAAGGTATGTCTCTGATGACCACCGACCCACTTGTCGTCTTTACGCCCTCTGGCAAACGCGGACACTTCCCTGTTGGAACTCCGATTCTAACTGCGGCCCGTCAGTTGGGCGTCGATCTGGATTCGGTCTGCGGCGGGCGTGGAATCTGCTCCAAATGTCAGATCACACCCAGCTACGGCGAGTTTCCCAAGCACGGCGTCACCGTATCCGAAAACGCGCTGAGCGAATGGAACGCGGTTGAACAGCGCTATGACGACAAGCGAGGCTTGAAACCGGGCCGTCGTCTGGGATGTCAGGCGTCCGTGCAAGGTGATGTCGTGATCGATGTCCCACCCGAAAGCCAGGTGCACCGTCAGGTCGTGCGTAAGGCGGCCGCGGCCCGCGCCATCACCATGGACCCGGCCACCCGCCTGTACTTCGTGGTCGTCGAAGAACCCGACATGCATTCGCCCACGGGCGATCTTGAGCGTCTGGAACGCGCCCTGCGCGAGCAGTGGAAGATCGAAGCTGTCACAGCCGATCTGTCGCTTTTGTCCAAGCTGCAGCCGGTTCTGCGCAAGGGCAAGTGGGAGGCCACGGTGGCCGTTCACAAGGGCCACAACGACAGCGTTGCCCGCATTGTCGAAATCTGGCCGGGCCTGCATGAAGGCGGGCTTTATGGCTTGGCAATCGACCTCGGCTCGACCACCATCGCAGCCCACCTGACCGACCTGGAAACGGGTGAGGTCAAGGCGTCCTCGGGTCTGATGAACCCGCAAATTCGCTTTGGCGAAGATCTGATGAGCCGCGTTTCATATTCAATGATGAATCCGGGTGGTGATCAGGAAATGACCAAAGCCGTGCGCGAGGCGATCAACGATCTGACCACCTCAATTGCCGAAGAGGCCAAGATCGACGCCGCACTGATCGTGGAAACCGTATTTGTTTGTAACCCGGTCATGCACCACTTGCTGTTGGGTCTGGATCCGGTTGAGCTGGGGCAAGCGCCTTTTGCGCTGGCCACATCGGAAAGCATGTCCCTGCCCGCGCGCGAGATGGATCTGACGACCATGAACCCGCGCGCACAGATCTACATCCTTCCTTGCATTGCGGGCCATGTGGGCGCGGACTGCGCAGCCGTGGCGCTGTCGGAGGAACCGGGCAAATCCGAAGATCTGGTCTTGATCGTGGACGTAGGCACCAACGCGGAAATCCTGTTGGGCAACACCAGCCGCGTTCTAGCCTGTTCTTCGCCAACCGGACCTGCGTTTGAGGGTGCTCAGATCAGCTCGGGGCAGCGCGCGGCCCCCGGCGCAATCGAGCGGATTGAGATCGACCCTGTTACCAAAGAACCACGTTTCCGCGTGATCGGGTCCGAAAAGTGGTCGGATGAGGACGGGTTTGACCAAGATATAGCAACCACTGGCATCACAGGCATCTGTGGTTCCGGCATCATCGAGGCCGTTGCTGAAATGCGTATCGCCGGCTTGCTGGATGAAAGCGGATTGATTGGTTCGGCCGAGCAGACCGGTACAGCACGCTGTGTCCCCGAAGGACGAACCCATGCCTATCTGATCCACGACGCCAGCGCCGAAGGTGGCCCGCGCATCACCGTCACCCAAGGCGACATTCGCGCCATCCAGCTGGCAAAATCGGCGCTTTATGCCGGTGCGCGCCTGTTGATGGATGAGATGGATGTCGACCGTGTCGATCGTGTGGTTCTGGCCGGTGCGTTCGGGGCGCATATCTCGACCAAGCATGCGATGGTTCTGGGGATGATCCCGGATGCGCCGCTGGACAAGGTCACTAGCGCGGGCAACGCCGCAGGAACCGGTGCACGTATTGCACTGTGCAATATCGCAGCACGGACTGAGATTGAACGCGTCGTACGCGAGATCACGAAAATTGAAACCGCTATCGAACCAAAGTTCCAGGATCACTTCGTCGCGGCCAACGCGATTCCACACAAAACTGATCCATTCCCGGAACTGGCGCAGGTTGTCACGTTGCCCCACCCAAGCTTCAACACAGGCGGTGCCGACGCCGAAGCCGGTGGCGGCCGTCGCCGTCGGCGTCGCGGATAATCATACATTGGAACGACCGGCACTTGGTTGCCGGTCGTTCCTTGCAGAAACTCCAAGTTCAATGGCCGTCAATGCCAGGAATCAAGTCAGACCGCGGTGCACATGCACGGCGCACGGCGCGTGACGAACAACGCGCGAAGCTGTCGATCCCAGGAAATAGTCGCTCAACCCCGGTTGGTGAGAACCAATGACGATACAATCGATGCTCCTGCTTGTGGCATAATCAATGATCGTCCGGGCAGTGTGGCCTTTGACGATTTCGGGTGTCACACCTTCAAGGCCCTCAACCTTTTCCAACAGTTTCAGTCGCGCACGGTCAAACCCTTCTGCGACAACGGATTTATCCAGGTAGGCACTGACAGATCCCTGTGGCATTTCGTAAACGTGCAATGCGATTATGTCGGCCCCGTTTTCCGACAATGCGCGTGCAACTTCCAGCGTGTGCTGCGATATGCCGTGATCCAATGCCATAGGGACAAGAACTTTTTTATACATCGAGGCCTCCAAATCTGGCGGGACTATGCCCAGGGTCTCAGGATAATCTTAGGGGCTGCCACAGCACCAGAGCGGATATCGCGAAATGCCTGCGCCCCTTCAGCCAGGGCGCGTTCCTCGGCCCAGTCCAACGCGCCCAGCCGTCCGTCAAAGATCGCTTCCGCCGTCTCGCGGAAGTCTTGAGCGGTATACGTGTATGTCCCGATAAAGGTTATTTCCTGCAACGTCATGCGGCGCACGTCCAGACCGCCGGTGTCTTCGCCAAGACCTACATGCGCGATCACGCCGCCGGGGTCCGCGACGGCTGATGCGACGGATCGTGTTGCCGCATAACCCACAGCGTCGATAACGAGCGGGAAGTTTCCAATCGCAGCGTCCCCGATTTTAAAGTCCTCAACCTGCTGCAGAAAAGTCCGGCGTAAGGCGTTGGGTTCTGCAATTGTGACATCTTCGACCTCCATCGCACGCAAGGCCAATGCGGCGGCAAGCCCGATCGCGCCGCCGCCAATGACCAGAGCGCGACGGGGCATCGCCGGGTGCAACGCTTCCAGCGCCAACCGCGCTGCATGCCAACTGACAGCCAGTGGTTCGGCCAACGCGGCCTTCGCAAACGAGATATGATCCGGTACGACAACCAGATTTCTGTCCGGCATCGAGACAAACTGGGCAAAGGCCCCTTCGCGTGGTGGCATTGAAATGATCTGACGATCCGGGCACAGATTTTCACGACCTGCTACGCAGGCTGGACATTGACCGCAGCTCACCAGCGGATTGATCGTCACGCGATCTCCTGCGCGAAGACCTTCGACAATCACCCCGGCGGCCTCATGCCCAAGGATCAAAGGGGCCGGTCGCCGCGCATCATGGCCGAGATACGCGTGCATGTCTGATCCACAGATGCCTACGGCTTCAATTCGGATCAGGTGTTCAGATGCAGCGGGCACTGCATTCGGCACATCGCCGAACTCCATCTGTTCCACACCTTTGTAAACCAGTGCTTTCATTTGGCTGTGAACCCCCCATCCACCATCAAAACCTGTCCGGTCACATAGTCCGAGGCCCGTGAACACAGGAAAAGAATCGGGCCGTCGATATCCTGCATCCGACCATTGCGCCCAATGCAGGTTTGCACCGCATTTCGCTCCGCACGATCTGGGTCATCAAACACGGCCTGCGTCAGCTCCGTGGGAAAGAACCCTGGTCCGATGGCATTTGCTGTAATGCCAAAGGGCGACCATGCCTCGGCCATCGCGCGGGTCAATTGCCCGATCCCCGCCTTCGTTGCGCCATAGGCGATACCACCGGGAAACGCGCGCGTTGTTTGCAGCGAAGCAAAATTGACAATGCGCCCCCACCCCTTGTCTTTCATCGCAGGCACCATGGCCTGACTTAGAAAAAACGGTGCGCTGAGGTTCACTGCCAGCGTGGCGTCCCACCCTTCTGGTGTCACATCATCGGCGGCCTCACGCGTGTTTAGCCCAGCCGCATGAACCAGAATGTCGGGCGCGCCGAACTTGGCGCTGACGGCTTCCGCCACGCGAACAATTCCGTCACGATCAGCAACGTCGGCTTCCACTGAAGCGGACCGAGATCCAATCTCGGCTTGCATCTGCGCCAACGCATCTTGGCGCCGCGCCACGCCAACAACCTGCGCACCTGCGGCTGCAAGCGCGCGTGCCACTTGCCGCCCCAGCCCCGAACTTGCGCCGGTGACACAAGCCACCTTACCCGTCAGGTCAAACAAAGCGCGCGGATCATCCATCAGCGGTCAGATCAAACTGCTCATCCGGGAAATACTTGGCCAAACGCACATCTGCGGCGCGTGCATGTCCTTCCATCCCTTCCAGCCGCGAAATCCGCGCAGTTGCAACGGCAATGGGCTTGGACCCCTCCCGCGTTGCCCGCTGCCAGGTCACGATCTTCATGTATTTGTGGACGCTCAGACCGCCGGTATAACTGGCCGCGCCAGAGGTCGGCAGTACGTGATTGGTTCCCGTGGCTTTGTCGCCGTAGGATACAGTGGTTTCCTCACCCAAAAACAGCGAACCATAACAAGTCAGCCGGTCCAACCACCAATCCAGATCCTCGGCCTGCACGGTCAGATGTTCGGGGGCGTATTCATCGGAACACGCAGCCATGTCTTCGCGATTATCGCAGACGATGACTTCGGCATAGTCCCTCCACGCGGCTGCAGCGTTTTCCTTGTTCAAATCAGGCAAGTCGTCGATCAACTGCGGCACCAGCTCCATGACTTTCTGAGCCAACGCACGATCATCCGTCACCAGCCAAACCGGAGAGTTATACCCGTGTTCGGCCTGACTGACCAAGTCGGTGGCAACCACATGTGCATCTGCGCTGCTATCGGCCAGGATCAGGGAGTCAGTTGGTCCCGCAATCATATCGATACCGACCTTGCCGTAGAGAATGCGCTTGGCCTCGGCCACGAACTGGTTGCCAGGCCCAACAAGGATGTTTGCACGCGGCAAACCAAACAGGCCGTAGGTCATCGCCGCCACACCCTGCACACCGCCCATCGCCAGAATGCTGTCCGCTCCGCAGATATGGGCCGCATAAACAATCGCAGGCGCAACCCCTTCGCCCGGACGAGGTGGAGAGCACGCTGTGATGTGGCGGCATCCGGCGACCTTGGCTGTGGTCACAGTCATGATCGCACTGGCGATATGGCTGTAGCGTCCACCGGGCACATAGCACCCTGCCGCATCGACGGGGATGGCCTTTTGCCCTGCGACAACACCGGGCACAATCTCGGTCTGAACGTCCGACACGGTGGCCTTTTGCGTTTCGGCAAAGCGACGCACATTGTCATGAGCAAAGCGGATATCAGCCTTCAACTTTTCGGGCACCAGCGCAATGGCCGCGTCGATCTCGTCCTGAGTCATCAGGACATTTCCCTCGAACTTGTCGAACTTGGCGGCGTATTCCAGGGCCTTAGCGTCACCTCCTGCCTCGATATCAGACAGGATTGTCTTGACCGTATCATGCACCTCGGTCGCATGAGACTGCGCCGTAAGGGTCGCCTTTTTCAGATAGTCACGGGGCATGTTCAAAAGGTCCTATTGGTAGATTTCAGGAAGCAAGGTGGTCGAGACAGCTGGTACGTAGGCGATCAGCAGCACCACGATCAGCATGGTCAATACGAAGGGCACAGCTCGGGCGGCAATCTTCAGAATCGACTCGCCGGTAATGCCAGATACAACGAACAGGTTCAGACCAAGCGGTGGTGTGATGAAACCAACACCCAGCGCAGTGATCATCATGATGCAGAACTGGATTTCGTTCATGCCAATGTTGTCTGCCAGCGGTTTCAGGATCGGTGCAAGAATCACGATGTTAGGCGTCGTCTCCATCACGCAGCCTGCCGCGATCAAGATGCCGATCATCAACAGGATCAGCAGATAAGGATCATCCGTCAGCGACGTCACCGAGGTCACAAAGCCCTGAGGGACACCCATAATCGCCAGCGCTTCGGCCAGCGGCGCAGAAAAAGCGATGATGGGCAGGATCACCCCGTTCACTTTCGCCGAACTGACCAGCATCGACGGGAAGTCTGCCAGCGTCAGTGTGCGCAGGATGAAGCCCATGATGATGGTGACGACAACAGCGGTCGCACCGGCTTCGGTCGGCGTCAAGCGACCCGAGAAGATGCCGTAGAAGATGATGCCCGGAACGATAAAGGCGTACCAGCCGGATTTGAGCGCCTTGCCCAGGTTGGACAGCCACTCACCCATAGTCATCATCCCGCCGCCCTCATAGGCATAAAGGCGATTCATGATGATGTTGGTGATCAGGATCGATACCAGAATGGCCAGTCCGGGGATCAGAGCGGCCAGAAACAGCGTCGAAGCTGAAATACCCAGCACAAGCCCGATGATGATATAGGCAATCGACGGCGGGATCAGAATGCCGGTACAGGCCCCGGCGGCTACCAGCGCACAGGCATAGGGGCGCGGATACCCGCTTTCAACCAGACGGTTGATGGTCATCCGACCCACAGCAGCAGCGCCCGCCGCGTCCGAGCCCGAGATCGCCGCAAACATGCCACAGACAAGCACGGTGGCCGACCCAAAGCCGCCTTTGGCAAAGCAGGTCAGCGCTTCGGCCACGTCCAGAAACTTGCGCGATAACCCTGTGCGAACCAGAACGTCCCCGGTCAGAATGAACAGGGGCACAGCGGTCAACGCAAAGGCATCGATACCGGTGAAAAGGCTTTCGCCCACCAAGCTTAGCGGCAAGTCGCCGGACATGATCAGCATGACGATAGCTGCCGACCCAATGGCGGCCCAAACGGGCACAGCCATGGCGATCAAAGCAACGAACAGGATCACGGGGACATAAAAATCCCACCCAAGTTCAACGGTTTGATTGAGGGAATTCCAAAGCATTCAATTTCTCCTCAGTCAAACAGCTTGTCGCCTTCGAAGACGGGGGTGCCGTCTCGCAGACATTTCAGATCACGCATCAGGGATTGGATCAGCCGCCAGATCATCAGCGCAAATCCAGTGGGTACAGCCATCAGGAACCAGACTTTGGAAACCCGCAACCCATCTGTTACCGAGCCGAACTTGGCCGAGACATGAACCGCCTCGTAAGACCAATAGAGCGCGATAACGGCCACGACGAACATCACCAGATCGCCGAAGATATAAAGCAACGCCTTGGGGCGCGGCCCAAGGTAATGCATGATGACGTCAATTCGGATATGCGCACGTTCCTTGACCGCAGCGGCGGCCCCGATCCAGGCGAGGTAGATGAAGGAATAGCGCACGATCTCTTCGCCCCAGATCGACGAGTAAGCGAAGATCTCACGCCGCAGCACTTCGATCGCCATGGTGATCACCAGCATCACGTAGAACACCAGCAACAGCCAACGCTCTGCGTTTCGGTCAATGTTTTGAAGAACGGTCATCTGATCCTCCGGCGATAGGACAGCCAGACCCGCGCCTACCGTGGCGGGCCGATTACAGCCTGACTGTAGAAAATAAACGTGGACGCCTGGATGGCGTCCACGCATAGCGCCTTAGGCGTCGTGAACGTAGTATTTGCCCTGCGTTCCGGCAGCTTCGACCAGCTTTTCGAAGTTTTCCATCGACCCGGCCAGTTCGGTCTTGAACGGATCCCAGTCGGCGTTCTGATAGCCGCCCGCATCCTGCCATTCGGCCAGTTGGTCTTCACTGAGCGAATGGAATTGGACGCCTGCCTTGTTCAGCTCGGCCATAGCGTATGCACGTGCCGACGGAACCTTGGACAAGTTCTGGTGCGCGGTCATTTCAGACCCCCACATGATGCCTTCTTGAACGTCAGCGGGCATCGAGTTGAACCACTCGAGGTTACAGGAATAAACTTGGCTGTCCGGAACCGCTTGTGTGAAGGTCACGTGGCTCAGTATGTCCTTGAAGCCGAAGACAAACAGCGCGCCAACCGAAGGATCAAGCGCATCTGCGACACCTTGTTTGATGGCCGAAGGTGTCTCACCCCAGGCAACAGGGGTCGGGTTGGCGCCAACCATACGGTAATATTGCTGGAGCATCTTCGAGCCGGGAACACGGAACTTGATTCCACTCATGTCGCCCGGCGTGATGACTGCATTGCCACCCTGACGAACCGCAACAACACGGGGATCGATGTTCACATAGAATAGCGCCTTGAAGCCCGCAGCTTCGACCTTGGGATGAACCTCATTCTTCCACGTGTCAGAATGGACAAGGTTGGTGAAACGCTGGTTCGAACCGCACAGATACGGCATGTTGATCAGATCAACGGTCGACGCAAATGGCGCGAAGTTCGACAGCGAATGCTGCGCCGCCTGAATGGTGCCGCCTTGCACTTTCTGCACAAGGGATCCACCGGCACCCAGCTGCCCACCCGGAGCCAGTTTGACATAGACTTTACCATTGGTGGCGTTCTGGATGTTTTCTTTAAGATCCAGCTGCATGATAGGATAGCTACGCGATGCCCCCAAAACATACGCCGTCGCGATGGTCATCACATGATCGGCCGCCTTTTCCCGCTCGCTTTCTTCCTTGGCGGTCTGCGCTGCGGCTTCAGACGACCACAACACCCCGCCTGCTCCGGCGACCAAAGCAGCCGTGAACGCACCACTTGCGCTCAGCTTTAGGAAATTGCGACGTTCGGCTGACGCCAGTTCGGTCTTGTCGTTGTTCATGAATTGCCCTCCCAAGCAAAAGTTCAGCTGCCGTCTGTTGCGTCGCGGTCAGCCTCCTTTTTCAGAATTGCGACAACGAACAAGATCGACGCCGCGAACAGAACCAACATCTCTCCTACGTCCCCAAGAAACGCACTGTTCGCATAGGCACCCAAGGCGACGTTGGCGAAATAGATCGCAAAAACGACGGCTGATGCAGCAACAAACATTTCAGGGCTCCCTACAGAATCGGCTCTCAAATTCATTTGTAAGCGCTTACATGATAAATGCAAGCGCTTACATCACCACTTTCAAAGTCCTTAAAAAACGCATAACTTAGGGCAAACGGAATTATGAGTTTGAAAATGTCAAAACATAGATCCGCTCCGACGTTGGATGACGTCGCCAAGGCTGCGGGTGTTTCAACTGCCACGGTATCGCGGTGCCTGAACAATCCGCAGCAGGTCGTCGAAGCGACGCGGAGGCGTGTTTTATCTGCGGTCGACGCTTTGGGATATACCCCGAACTTTGCTGCGCGTGTGATGGCGGCGAAACGATCTTTTACGATCGGAGCAATCATTCCAACGATGGAAAACGCCATTTTTGCGCGGGGTTTGCAAGCTTTTCAGGAGGAAATTCACAAACGCGGATACACGCTGCTGGTATCCAGCTCTGCCTACAAACCCGAAGTTGAACAAGAACAGATCCGAACCCTTGTGGCCCGTGGCGCGGATGCGCTTTTGCTGATTGGCCATGATCGCGATGAACGAATTTATGACTATCTGGAACGTCAAAGGGTGCCAGCTTTGGTTGCCTGGTCGTTCAGTCCGAACAACCGCACGCCATCAGTTGGATTCGACAACCGGCAAGCCATGAAAACCCTGGCTCAGCAGGTCATTGGACTGGGTCATACACGTCTTGCAACGATTTCGGGCTTTAGCAAGGGAAACGATCGCGCTCGGCTGAGAATTGAAGGAATCCAGGATGCGATGACTGAAAACGGTCTGGCGACCGATGATCTGATCGTTGCGGAAACTACTTATGAAATCGAAAACGGGGCCGAGGCTTTTAGGGACCTCATGTCTCACGCGCGCGTGCCTACAGCAGTTCTTTGTGGCAACGACGTTCTGGCCGTAGGGGCCATGCGACAAGCCCAAGAGATGGGGCTGCGTGTACCTGACGATGTCTCGATCACTGGGTTTGACGACATCGAACTGGCCCGTATCGTTTCCCCCGCCCTTACGACAGTTCACGTCCCCCATCGCGAGATGGGTCAAAAAGCGGCGCTGGAGTTGATTCACATGATCGAAACAAACGCGCCCGGTCGTTCTGAGGAACTGTCTACAAGACTGATATGCCGCGCGTCCTTACAGGCAGCAACAGGATAAGCGAGGCGAAAATTTTTCCGGAAGTTTGGAGCGGGTAGCGGGAATCGAACCCGCGCGTTCAGCTTGGGAAGCTGACAGGCTACCATTACATCATACCCGCCGCGCCCTTTGAGTTACCACCAGTGCGGACAGAGGTTCAACCCGGCACGGGACAGATCAGGCGTAAATTATCACTCAGTCCGGGCGCGCAGGCTGTCGATCAACGATTGGTCAACGTCCAGCGCTTCTCCGGCGGCTTCCAAAGTTCGTTTGTCCAAGTGCTGCGGGTTCATGTCAACGCCATCAGAAAACGCATCAACAATGGCTTGCATCGCCTTGATACGCGCATGTTTCTTGTTGTTCGCAGGAATGACGTGCCAAGGGGCCAACTGGGTCGAGGTACGCGCCAGCATTTCGTCAACAGCGACCTCGGCAACATCCCATTTCTCACGATTTCGGAAGTCTTCATAGGTCAGCTTCCAGCGCTTCAAAGGGTTTGTCAGCCTTTCGGTAAACCGGCGCATCTGTTCATCCTGCGAGATATGAAAGAACAGTTTGACGATCCGCGTGCCGTCATCAACAAGCATCCTCTCGAAATCGTTGATTTCCTGATAGGCAGCGCGCCAGCGTTCTTCCGGCGTCAGTTTTTCAATCCGTTCGACCAGAACCCGACCGTACCAGCTGCGGTCAAAAGCCGAGATCGCACCCGCAGGCGGTAATCGTTCCCAAAACCGCAAGAGATAGTGCCGGTTGAGGTAGTAGTTTCGCGGGGCTCCGATGGGCCAAACCTTGAAACTGCGCGGGTCCAGCGCTTGGCTGATCCGGCGAATAGTTCCCCCTTTTCCTGCAGCATCCCATCCTTCAAAGACCAAAACACCCTTGAGGCCATGAAACAGATACGCTTGTTGAATTCTGGCAAGCTTGGCTTGTAAATCGATCAGCTGATCAAAATAATCCTTCTTATTGAGACGCTTAGTCAGGTCTGCATCCGAAAGTTTCGGGGGATGATGTTTGCTCATGGTGCCACCTGATCTTTGTGCGAATGATCCGGCTATTGTGAAACCTTCTGCGCAATCGACATTGATCAGAGTCAAAAAGGCCGGGCACTGGGCCCGGCCTTTGGTGTCAGATTAGATCCGTTCAGGCGCGACGGCGACGGCCACCACCGCGACGGCCACCGGCCGCACCTGCAGCACCGGCTTCGTCAGGCGCTTTGTTGAACCGGATCCACTCGCCGCCATGCGGGTCGTTATTGGTCAGCAGGTTGGCGGCGCGAATGGCCTCCATCTCTTTACCAGCGCGCGGCTTGGTCGAACCCAAACCGAACATCTGTACAAACGCTTCGTCATCCATGCCTTCAGGCAGAATGATGCCAGCTGCGGCTACGGCTTCTTTCTTCTCGGCGATCTTTTTCTGTGTCACCGGCAACGCGACCGGGTTCATGATGGCCGAGGTCATACCAGCGCCCATTGCCATCGGCAGGAAAGCGTTGTTGATGCCGTGACGGTTCGGCAGACCAAACGAGATGTTCGAGGCACCGCAGGTGGTGTTCACGCCGAGCTCTTCGCGCAGACGGCGGACCAGAGCAAACACCTGTTGACCGGCAGTCGCCATCGCACCAATCGGCATGACCAGCGGGTCTACGACGATGTCATGTGCCGGGATGCCGAAGTCAGCGGCACGCTCAACGATTTTCTTGGCAACGTCAAAGCGCACATCGGGATCTTCTGAGATACCGGTGTCGTCGTTCGAGATTGCCACAACCGGCACGTTGTACTTTTTGACCAGCGGCAGAACCAGTTCCAGCCGCTCTTCTTCGCCGGTGACCGAGTTCAGCAGCGGGCGGCCTTCTGCGGCCTCAAGGCCGGCTTCCAGAGCGCCCGGAACCGACGAGTCGATGCACAACGGAACTTCAACCAGACCCTGCACCAGTTCGACGATCTTGCGCATCAGCGGCGGCTCGGTCTCGTTTGGGTTGGGGTTCGAGTTGTAGACAACGCCTGCGTTGATATCCAGAACGGTTGCACCAGCCATCACCTGCGCCAGCGCGTCTTTCTCAACGGTCGAGAAATCGCCCGCTTCCAGCTCGGCCGCCAGTTTCTTGCGGCCGGTTGGGTTGATCCGCTCACCGATCACACAGAACGGTTCGTCAAAGCCCAGAACGGCGGTTTTTGTTTTTGATTCTACGACTGTACGGGTCATGTCCGTTCCTTAGGAGTTTACAGGCTTTGCCGAAGCGCCGCCGTTATTGATCGCCCAGTTGGCGTTGGTCTTGATTCCACCCAGCGGGAAGAAGTGCACGTTGGTGATATTGAAATCCGGGTTGGCTGCTTTGTGCTCCGCCAGTTCGGTGATCACGTCGGTCGGCTCATACGGCAGCAGCAGCTTGGACACGTCCATGGCGCGTTTCTGCAGAACTTTCAGCGACGGGCCAACGCCACACGCAATGGCAAACTTGATCAGCGTTTGCAGCTTGGCTGGACCCGCGATGCCGATATGGATCGGCAGATCGATACCAGCTTCTTTCAGGCTGTCAGCCCATGCGATGATCGGTTTGGCGTCAAAGGCAAACTGTGTCGCCAAAGCCATTTCCGCATCGGTGGTTTCTGAGAACTTTTGCTTCCAACGCAGCGCGTCGTCCACATTCTTGGTCGAACCGTCAGGGTCGATATCCTTGTTTCCTTCCGGGTGACCGGCAACGTGCAAGCGCTTGAAGCCCGCCTTGTCGAACAGACCAGTCTCCAACAATTGCATCGAGCTGTCGAAATCACCATGCGGGTTGGCAACGCCACCGGCCAGCAGCAACGCCTGATCAACGCCCGCTTCACCCTGGTACATGGAAATCCAGTTTTCCAGAGTCGCCGCGTCTTTGATGATCCGCGCCGGGAAATGCGGCATCACCGGATAGCCTTCGGCCGCGATGCGCTTGGCGGTCTTGACCATGTCCTCGATCGGGGTGCCCTCGATATGAGCGATATAGACGCGCGTGCCTTCGGGCAGAAGCGCGCGGAAATCGTCGACCTTTTCAGCGGTACGCGGCATTACCTCGATCGAATAGCCTTGCAAAAAGGCTTCGACGGTTGGGTTCACAGGGCCGGTTTCGACCGCATCACGTTTTTTGAAGTTCAGCAAAGCCATTTCGGCCTCCCTTAAAATCTGGGCTTACGCCCAACCGTCATTGGCGATCAGCGCTTTGATGCGGTCCTGATCGTATTCTGTTTCCAGACGCACCGCCTCGGTCTCGGCAATCTCGGCGGGATCGCCATCTACTGCAAAGGGTGCGGCTTTGCGCCATTCGGCCAGGTAAGCATCACTGTCCTTGGCGTTCACCTTCATGGCAGCCCGGTCGATGGCTTGCTCGAACCGTTCTTCCAACTGCCGCTTTGCGCCACGACGGCCTTTGCCGACGATGACCTGAGCGGGAATGTCGCGCCAGTACACGATTGTGACGTCAGGCATTGCTGTGATTCCTCCTAACCCGATGGGCCGGTTCTAAACTTCAAACTTAGCTTTGGTCGGTCGGTTTTCGACACACGACGCTTTTCCAGCGACCTTTTTGCCAAAGCTAGCCAAGGGCGCTTTTACACAAACAAACCACAGACGCGCATATCATAATTCTCAACGTCACTATGAAAGCGCTGCATAAAACGCAAAAACCCCAGACGGAGTTATCCGTCCAGGGCGGTATTTCAAAGGTCAGTCGGTTTAGCCGACCAGACCACCATCTTCGCGTGTCACCGCGATGATCGCCGAACGCGGTACTGCATCACCGCCTTCGGGCCAGTGACTGTTGCCGTCCTCGCCTGGGTGCTGGATGCCCACGAACATGGTGCGGCGATCCGGTGACCAGCTGAGGCCGGTGATCTCACACTCATTCGGGCCGACAAGGAAACGGCGGATTTCACCGGTGACCGGGTCACCTGCCAGCATCTGGTTGTTGCCCTGCCCTTCGAAGTCGCCTTCATTGCCATAGTTGCCGTCGGTCTGGATCCACAGCAGGCCATTGCTGTCGAATTTCAGACCGTCGGGCGAGTTGAACATGTTGTCGGCATTAACGTTGTCAGACCCACCGTAGGCATCCTGATGCACGCTGGGGTTGCCCGCCAGCACATACAGATCCCAAGCAAAGCCCGAAGCGGTATGATCACCACCTTCAGGACGCCAGCGCACGATCTGGCCATAGTTGTTGGCCTCACGCGGGTTCGGACCGTTGACCGAGGTGTCATCACCACCGGCATTCGGTTTGACGCCTCGGTTCTTGTTGTTGGTCAGACAGCAGTAAACCTCGGCCACGTTCGGGTTAGCAGCAACCCACTCCGGGCGGTCCATGGTGGTCGCGCCTACGGCAGAACCGGCCTGACGGGTGTGGATGCTGATTTCAGCTTGCGAAGCCAAACCAGTTGTCTCAGGCGTCAGATCCAGCCATTCGCCCGTGCCGTCGTCATTGAACTTGGCAACAGACAAGGTGCCGTTTTCCAGCAAGGCGTTGGTGTCAACGCCAGCGGCGTAAACGCCATCCGAAACAAAGCGATACAGGAACTCGCCACGTTCATCGTCGCCCATGTACACAACAACACGACCGTCATTGTTCACCACCGACTCGGCGTTTTCGTGCTTGAAACGGCCAAGGGCGGTCAGCTTGCGCGGGGTCGAGGTTGGATCGGTCGGGTCGATCTCGACCACATAGCCGGCGCGGTTTGGTTCGTTGGGGTTTTTCGACACGTCGAACCGATCATCGATCTTGGCCCAGCCATAGCCCCAATCTTTCGACGAGACGCCATAGCGTTTGAGCTCCGCACTAACCTCGTGGTTTTCGTCTTCTGTCGAGAAGTAGCCATTAAAGTTTTCTTCACAGGCCAGGTAGGTGCCCCAAGGGGTCATACCGTTGCCGCAGTTGTTCCAGGTCCCTTTCGAGGTTGTGCCCGTCGGGTCCGCGGCGGTTTTCATCAGGTCATGAGCGGCCGCAGGGCCGGTGATCGTCATATCGGTCTGCGGTGTAATACGACGGTTGTACGGGCTGTCCTTGACGATGCCCCATGTGCCGCCTGTGTTGGCAATCTCGACCACAGTCACGCCATGCGCCATCATACCCTTGGCAACATCGTCGTCCGAGGCCGCCTTGGCGTCGGGGTTGTTGCCCCAAAGGATGTCACGGTTGGTATATTCATTATTCACGACCAGCAGCACGTGGCCATCATGGAAGAACACGTCCTGACCGTCGGTGTTGTCGCCAAATGCACGCTCTTGGCTGGCAGCGGTGCCACGGGTCGCGTGATCGAACTCGGGCGCGTCAGACCACAACGGGTCGCCCCAACGCACCATAACCTCGGCTTTGTAGCCCGGAGGTACAATCACGTCGTCTGCAGTGGATACAGGGATCGCCTCGAACGAGAACCGGTCAGCTGCCGCACGTGCGCCCGAAGGAATCAGCGCACCACCAACGGCTGTGAAACTGCCCATCGCAAGAACACCGCCCAGGAATCCGCGACGTGACAAGGCGCGCTCGACCACTCGGTCAAATTCACATTCTTCAGGACGTGGGTTTACGACCTCATCATATTCATCGAAGGAAAGGGTGCGTTCGTCTTTCATGGCAATCTCCGTATCTGGCTGAAAGCTGGTAGAGAATCCCGTATCGGGGATCCCGCGTGGGGATCGCATTCCAGTATGAACGCTGTGTGACACTCACGTTAATTTCAAAATTGAAATCACTTGCGCGTCGGCGATCCCCCGCCTAGGGTCAAATTAACTCGAAAATCGGAGGGCGTGACGAATGGCGCCCAAGCGTCCCAAAGGTGCGGGCGCGTTCCCGAAGGCGGTTGAAAGCCCCGCGCCGGCAAGACCCGATCCAGATGCGCTCTATGCAGCGCTGGATCTGGGAACAAATAGTTGCCGCATGTTGATTGCCCAACCCAAGGGGAGCGGGTTCCATGTGGTCGACAGCTTCTCCAAATCCGTGCAACTGGGCTCGGGTTTGGAACGCACCGGACGGCTGTCGCGGGCGTCTATGTCGCGTACCGTGCAAGCGCTTCGGATCTGTCAGCAAAAGTTGAAGCGCAACAAGGTCAAACGCATGCGTTTGATTGCAACAGAAGCGTGCCGTCGCGCCAAGAATTCGCGTGAGTTCATCCGGCAGGTAAAGCGCGAGACCGGGCTTACTTTGGAAATTATCCAGCCCGAGGAAGAAGCGCGTCTGGCGGTGATCTCCTGCGCGCCGCTGGTTTCGACGAAGACCGAACAACTGTTGGTCGTCGACATCGGTGGCGGTTCGACCGAACTGGTATGGATCGACATCTCGTCCGTTCCGCGCCGTGATCGTCCGGCTGCAATTATGCGCTTGCACAACGGGTTCCACACCGCCGACAGCCCTTTTCCGGCTGCAAAAGTCGTGGATTGGATCAGTGTTCCCCTTGGCGTGGCCACGTTGCGCGACCAATTCCACGACGTGGAAGATGATGCCGCCCGCTTCGCCCTTATGAGCTGGTTTTTTGAAGAAAATCTGGCCGATTTTGCGCCCTACAAAGACGAACAAACCCGCGAAGGGTTTCAGATCGTTGGAACGAGCGGCACGGTGACAACCGTTGCGGCCTCGCATCTGGGGCTCAAGCGCTATGACCGGACCAAAGTGGACGGTCTGCGCATGACCAGCGATCAGATTGACAAAGTCATACGCGGGTATTTAGAACTCGGCCCTCACGGGCGACGCCGGGATCCTCGGATTGGGGACGACAGGCAGGCCCTGATCATGTCCGGCTCGGCCATTTTGCAGGCATTGCTACGCTGTTGGCCCACTGATCGCCTTTCCGTGGCGGATCGTGGGCTGCGCGAGGGTCTGCTTTATGCACAGATGAGCGCGGACGGAGTATTAGAAGACGGACCGTTCTGATGGCGAAGACACCGACTGGTAAAAACAACTCGGGCCGCGGGCAGCGCGACCTGAAGGTCAAGGTTAAAACCGCGCGCGGGCGCAAGCTCAGCTCGACCCGGTGGCTTGAACGACAGTTGAACGACCCGTATGTCAAACGCGCTCAGGCCGAAGGGTATCGCGGGCGCGCGGCTTTTAAGATACTGGAACTGGACGATAAATTCAGGTTTCTCGTACCGGGTGCGCGCGTCGTGGATTTGGGCTGTGCACCCGGAGGCTGGCTGCAAGTCGCGGTCAAACGCGTAAACGCGCTGGGCGAGAAAAGCGGTAAACGGATCGGGACCGTTTTGGGCGTCGACCTGCAAGAGGTCGAACCCGTTGCTGGAGCAACCGCCCATGTTCTGGATTTCATGGAAGACGACGCCGACGTAAAGGTCAAAGAATGGCTTGGCGGTAAAGCCGACGTTGTGATGTCAGACATGGCCGCTGCGTCTTCGGGTCACAAACAGACGGACCATTTGCGCATCATGGCCCTGTGCGAAACGGCGGCTTACTTTGCGTTTGATGTGTTGGAAGAAGGTGGCACCTTCGTAGCCAAGGTTCTGGCCGGAGGCGCCGAAGGCGATTTGCAAAAGCTGTTGAAACAGAAATTCCAGAAAGTCGCCAACGTGAAACCGCCCGCTTCACGCTCGGACAGTTCCGAAAAATTTGTTGTGGCAACAGGGTTTCGCGTCCGAGATTAATCCTCGAGACGAATACGATCTTCGGTCAGGCACTGCGCACGGAAAGAGGCGTTTGCCATGCCCTGCAACATCAACGCTTCTCCATGTGACACGTATACTGGTGCGCGTCCGCGCAGCTCTTCTATGCGTTGGGCAAGTGAAACCGAACTGACACCCACAGTTGGTCGCTTTTTCGCATCATTGGACATGTTTCACCTCTGAACAGCACACTCATCCCGTCCGTAACGTGAAATTTTGCCCTGAAAATGGAGCAATTCGGGCGGGGATGTGCCGGATCAGGGACCAAGCTGTTGCGACAATTGTTGCAGGTTCGGGTCGTTTGGTAGCAGGTCCAGCGCCTCACGCAGCACAGCGCGCGCGGCGTCGGGACCGCGATTGATATGCGCCAGTTGCACCAACATGGGCCACGCTTCGCCCCTTTGCGGGTCCAAAGTTACGACTTCGCGAAACGCCTGCTCGGCTGCTGGCGCGTTGCGCAGTGTCAAAGCCATACCTCCTAGAACAAGATGGGTTTCCGGGAAATCCAATCGGTTCGCGATCGCCTGCTGCCACTCTGACATGCCCTGCCCGGCCAGCGATTGTTGCTGAGGTGACAGAGCTTGCGGTGGTATCGTCAGGAACTCTTTCGCGGCAGCAATACGTACATTGCGCAACGGGTCTGACAACAAAGGCTCCAAACGCTGCACCTGCTCAACTGGGTTGGCCTGACGCTGCAGAGCAGCTGCATTGGCGCGGATCAAGGGGTCATCCTCTTGCAGCAATGACGAAGTCGCCGCGGCCAAGTCCGGGGAAGCGAAGGGTTGCAGCAAGTAGGCCGCTGTTGCCCGCACGATTCCGGCATTGGATGGGTCCATCGCAACGGCCAGCAAACCTTCGGGCGTGTCCAACCTGCCTTCAGCAGCGGCATTGAAATCCGTCCCAAAATGCGGACCGCGGTGAGTGGCATCCGGGAACCACCCTTCGATCTGATTGGTCGCCCAGTCCTGATCCCGATCTTCATGACAGTCGGTACAGGCATCGACGCCCAGCCCGAGATCAGGCCGTGGGATGCGGAAGCTGTGATCGCGGCGCCCATCGACGCCCATATAAACCCTTTCGATCATATGGCAGCTTTTGCACTGCGCGCCGTCACTGTTTTCAGGATGATGATGATGCGCGGGCGTATCGTATTCTTTTGCTGTAAGCGTCGGAAAGTTCGGGTTCCCTGCCGGAGAATGACACTGAGTGCAAACACCGTTTCCTTCCGCTTTCAGTTCAGCGCTGTGGGGTTCATGGCAGTTCATGCACCCAACGCCTTGCGCGTACATCTTGGATTGCAGGAACGAACCGTAGACATACACCTCATCCAATATCTGCCCGTCCGGGTGGTACGATCCGGGGCGCAACAGGGCCAGGTTATAGGCGTCGTGATAGGGCGTGCCGGGCATAGGGTTGCCATCGCCATGCGCCTCGCGCCGGGAATGGCACCCGGCACATTGCTGGATTTCCGCCTCGGTTTGTCCCTTGCCCCAATTCATCAGAAATCCTGCTGGTCCCAGGTCTTCGGAAATGTCCCGACCATTCACCCAATCGATATGCGCGGATCCCGGACCATGACAGGCCTCACACCCCACGCCGATTTCAACCTGTTGCGACGTATAGGATCGGGTTTCAGCGGAATAGTTCTTTTCAAACCCAGTGGCGTGGCACTCGGCGCAGCGACCGTTCCAATTTTTGTAAGGGCCAGTCCAATGCAACCCGTCATCCGGCGGCAAATCCTGATCGGGATAGAGATGAAACCACTCCTTGCGTTCCGTATCCCAGACCACGTCAAAGCTTTGTAAACGCCCCGGTTCGGTTTCAAACAGGTACTGCTGCAACGGCTCGATCCCGACGACAGAATGCACGTCATAGTCTGTTGCTACACCGTCCTTTTCGGTGACGCGGGCCGTATGACTGTCTGCGTCTTTTCCGAACTCGACTGTCATCCCATCAAGGTCAAATCGGGTTCCGTCAAAATCTGCAACCAGCGCGCCGTCATCCACTTTTGTCCAGGCCAGCGCATGGTGAGAGGTTGCCCAGGCTTCAGCTTCTTGCTGGTGGCAGTCGATACATTGATCTGAGCCTACATAGTCTTGGGCCTGCGCCCCACCTGCCAGCAGCAAGCAGAAAGTAAGAACAAAGGACCTCATGCCTTATCTCCGTCTGCTGCGTTGTTCAGGTCCATCAAAGCGCCGTTATATTCTGCACCAAGGATCAGCATCGCCGAACACAGATACAAAAAGATCAAAGCGGCCATCGCACCAGCCAGCCCCGCATAGGTGGCGCTGTAGGTGGCGAATTGGCTGATGTAGATCGAAAACGCCCATCCACCTGCCGTCCATAATGCCAAAGTCAGCACTACTCCGGGCAGAATTTGCGAAAGCTTATGCCGACGGGTCGGCAGGATGAGATGGGCCAGAAGAACCGTGCCAGCTGGCACCCCCACCGTGAATGTCCAGCGCAGGCGATCGACCGAAAACCATTGCGTTACGGCTACGTCAGTGTGCTCAGCCACCAGATTGGTGTAAACCGGCAAAATCACTTCTACCGCGGCGATGACCAGAATAGCTGCACCCCCAAGTATAACCAGCACCAGACACAGCAGCCGGGTTTTCCAAAACGGCCAACTGTCCTGATCGTGATAGGCTTGGTTCATGGCGGCGCGCACTGCTGCCACGCCGTTCGACGCAAAGTAGATCGCCAGTAGACCACCCAACGTAATGACACCCGTTCCCGACCCGGCCAAAACCGCGCGCAGTTCAGCCACTATTGGATCGGCGACATCCTTGGGCCACGCGCCGAAAATCAACTCGATCAACTCATCGGTCACATAGCCCTGCGAAAGTGAACCGGCCAAAGCAACGGTGAACAGCACAAATGGAAAGAGTGCCATCATCAGCGACATGGCGACATGGCTGCTCATGACGGGTCCATTTTTTCTGCCGAACCGGCGTAGCGCCAGCCACAGGGCCTGAACCAGTCGGCCGAATAGAGGATTCGCAGGTTTGGTCATCCTTCAACCCTAACCCACCGGAAAAAAACACAGAACCCGTCATCGGTATCAAATCGAAAAATGCGGTCAATCGCGTTGGTGAACGCATTGCATCCGACCTATTGGGCGTGCAGGATTACGCAGCGCAATACCGCGAAAGCGCAGGCATCGTCGAACGAACAGGAAGGCAAATGACCCCGGATCGCAAAGAGAGTTACGTTCGGCCCAGGCTACGCCTGTCAGTAGTGCGCGACACATGTATCGTCGCGACTCTAATTGTTGTGGGTCTCTATGCCGGGGCGACGTTTTTGATTCCGCTGGCCATGGCGCTGCTGATCAACGTTCTGATCCTCGCGCTCAGTGACCGGGTTTCGGCATTAACACGCGCGCCGGTCTGGCTGGCAAATATTGCCGGCGTCACCGTGGTTTTGGCCGGCTTGTTCATGATCATGTACATCCTGGGAAGCCAGGCCACACAGTTTGCGCGGTCGATCAGCACATATGAAAATCAGTTCGACGGCGCGGTGGAACGCATCACAGGACTGGTTGGAAATGACGTAACCAGGTTCATTCGGGACAATCTGGTCAATATTGACATGAATTTCATCGGTCGCCTGCTTCTAGGCAGCGCCACATCATTGCTGAACCAGTTCTTTCTCATCAGCCTCTACGTCGCCTTTCTGATGGCTGAACGTCTGGCCTTTCGCAAAAAGATCCAACTCGCCGCCGGAGATCCGAAGACCGGAGCTGAGTTTGCGACCATGCTGGATGCAATCTCGGTCAGCCTGCAGCGCTATGTTGGTGTTAAAACGCTGATCAGCCTGATTACCGCAGGCATCAGCTATACCGTGTTTCGCGCTTTAGGGCTGGAATACGCGGAAACCTGGGCGGTTTTGACCTTTGCGCTGAATTTCATCCCTTCCATTGGGTCAATCATCGCCGTGTTCTTTCCCGCCATGATCGCGTTGGTTCAGTTCGAAACCATCGGGCCGTTTTTGGTCATTGTTTTTGGCTGTGGGACACTGCAGTTTTTGATCGGCAATTTTCTGGACCCCGCCATGCTGGGACGCTCGCTAAACATGTCGACATTTCTGGTTATTCTGGCCCTGACATTCTGGACAACTGTTTGGGGGCTTATCGGTGCATTCCTGAGCGTTCCGATGACAGTGTGTATCCTGATTGTCTTTAGCCATATTCCTGCGTTGCGCCCGGTTGCCATCATGATGTCCCTGGATGGCAGATTGGGCGAGGATGATCGTCAGGCCCCTGCACGTTAAACCATGCAGAGCCCCATTTTCATCGGTTCGGAAATTTATCGCAACTCGACTTACGGATCGAAGCATCCGCTGGCCATTCCAAGGGTTTCAACAGTCATTGACCTTTGCCGTGCGCTGGGCTGGTTGACACCCGAAAACTATCGCGTCAGCCCCTGCGCCAAACCCAGCGCGTTAGAGACGTTTCATGCCCCGGATTACATCGCCGCACTGCAAAAGGCGGAACAGGAACAGTACGTGTCGGACCAAACGCGTGAACGTTACGCGCTGGGCACTTTGTCGAACCCTGTATTTCCCGAAATGTACCGACGCCCTGCCACGGCTGCAGGCGGGTCCATGCTTGCAGCGGAACTCATCCGAGACGGCGGTATCGTTTTTAACCCGGCGGGCGGAACACATCATGGGCTGGCAGATCGGGCCAACGGGTTTTGTTACCTCAATGATCCGGTCCTGGCGATCCAGACCCTGTTGAATGCGGGGCTCGACCGTGTGGTCTATGTCGACATTGATGCCCATCACTGTGACGGGGTTGAGGTTGCGTTTCATGGATCAACAAACCTGCGTATGATTTCCATGCACGAAGCGCGGCGATGGCCTTTTACCGGTAATCTAGACGATGACGCAGGCGGGGCCGCTTTCAACCTTCCGGTTGCCCGAGGCCTGAACGACAATGAATTCAGCGCGATCCTGGACGAACTGATCCTTCCTGCCACGGCAGCCTTCAAGCCGCAGGCCATCATCCTGCAATGCGGTGCGGATGCCGTGACCGAGGATCCTTTGTCGCGTTTGACCTTGTCCAACTCTTCGCACTGGAACGCGGTCGCCGCGCTGAAGGAACTCGCACCCCGATTTCTGGTGCTGGGCGGTGGCGGCTATAATCCGTGGTCCGTCGGGCGGTTGTGGACCGGAGTGTGGGCCACTCTGAACGGGTTCGATATTCCCGATAGACTAGACACGGACACCCAAACCATTCTGCGCGCGTTGACCTGGAACCGGTCGGTAGGCCGGAACCCACCCTCACACTGGTTGGACGAGCTGCGGGACATTCCTAATTTCGGGCCGATCCAAGATGAACTGAAACAGGACTTGCGCCGATTAGCCGCGCGGATTTCGTGGTAGATCGTCTGAATGAACATTGCTAACATACGGGCGTCACGACAGATTTTCTGCTCTCAGCCTTTTTTTTGAACAACCACGTTGCTAACGCCGAATGTGGACGCCGATTGGACCCGCTAAATGAATGCACTTAATCAGATAAATGATCTCAAGGCCCGCATGGGGCAATCCATCATCGGACAAACAGACGTAATCGACCGCTTGTTGATCGGGATATTGGCCAACGGCAATATGCTGATCGAAGGACTGCCCGGTTTGGCTAAAACCCGCGCGGTAAAGGCGATGGCCCGCAATCTGGACGCCAGTTTCAGCCGCATCCAGTTCACGCCCGACCTTTTGCCCTCGGACGTCACTGGCACCGAGGTCTTTCAGCAAACCGACGATGGCGGAACCTTCCGGTTCGAGCCTGGCCCGATCTTTGCCAATATCGTTCTTGCGGACGAGATCAACCGCGCACCCGCCAAGGTTCAGGCAGCGCTGCTTGAGGCAATGGAAGAGCGGCAGGTAACCGTCTCAGGTACCACACATAAAATGGAACCGTTGTTCATCGTGATGGCAACGCAAAACCCGATCGAACAAGAGGGTACCTACCCCTTGCCGGAGGCGCAGATGGACCGGTTCCTGATGCATGTCCAGATCACTTACCCCCCGGTCGAAGACGAAGTTGAAGTAATCCGACTAGTACGCAGAGAAGAGATTGCCGCAGGCCAAGGCGGGGCCAAGGATGCGCCGCCGACGATCCCTCAGGACGCCGTATTTGCCGCACGCGCCGAGATCGGGCAGATCCACGTTTCTGATGCGATGGACCGTTACATGGCCGATCTGGTGCAAGCCACACGGACCCCCGGTGCGCTGAGCGAGGAATTGGCCAGTTGGATAGACATCGGCGCTAGCCCGCGCGCTTCGCTGGCACTGGACAAATGTGGACGCGCCCATGCCTGGATGAACCAGCGTGATTATGTAGACCCAGCCGACGTACGCGCCATCGCCCATGACGTATTCCGACATCGCATCACCCTAAGCTTCGAGGCGCAAGGCAGCGCGAAATCCGCCGATGATGTGATATCGGAAATCCTGCAGCTTGTTGCGCTGCCCTGATAGCTAAGGAACGCCGCGTGTCCCAGACCGCCGCATATCCCGACGACCCGCGCATCCATGTGGATTCGGACCACCTGCTACGGTTGGGGCCAAAGTCGCGCGCGATCAGCCTTTTGCCACGTCAACCCGCCCGTTCCATCCTCAACGGACGGCACGCTTCGCGCTTGCGCGGGCGCGGTTTGAATTTTGAAGAACTGCGCAACTATCTGCCCGGCGATGACATTCGAACCATCGATTGGAAAGTCACGGCTCGCACAGGAAAGCCGCACGTTAGGGTTTATACCGAAGAACGCGACCGTCCGGCCCTTTTGCTGGTCGACCAGCGCGTTTCGATGTTTTTTGGCACGCAAGTTTTTATGAAGTCCGTGATCGCGGCCGAGGCTGCGGCGATTTCCGCCCACAGAGTGTTGGGCCAAGGCGACCGGGTCGGAGGGCTCGTCTTTGGCGACACTGATCTGGCGGAACATCGCCCGCAACGGCGACCTGCCGCGCTAACGCGTTTTTTGTCATCACTGGGCGCGCTGAACAGTAGTTTGCGCGCCTCGCAGCGCGACGATGCGACCGTGACTTTGAACGCCGTGCTGAAACAGGCCGCCCGCATTGCGCATACCAACACACTGATTTGCGTCTTTTCGGATTTCGACGGGTTGGACGACAGTTCCGAGATTTTGGTGCGTGAACTTTCCGCTTCTAATGATTTAATTTTATTCAATATTTCAGACCCAAGCTCTCGCGAGTTGGTTCCAAACCTCAGGCTGACTGTTTCGGATGGAGACAACCAGATCGAATTGAACAGCGCGGACACAGGTTTGTCGGACCGTATCCGTCATGCGATGGAAGATCGGCTGTCTCAGTTGCAAACTTGGTCACGCCGCTATGGCTTCCCCATCGTGCCATTGACGACGGCGGAACCAACCCTCGACCAACTGCTGAGGCTATTTGGCCATGCCGGAGGCCGCAGATGAGTGTAGACGTCGAAGGCAAATCACTGGTCGATCTGCTGGACATGCTTGAGCCCGCTCCTGCACCGGACCCGGTGTCCATGGTGCCGCAAACTTGGGGATGGCTCGCTCTTGCCGCTCTTGTTGCAGCGCTGATCGCTTTTGGTTTTCATGCGTATTTTCGCCATCGACGGATGAATGCCTATCGGCGCGAGGCGCTGACTGAACTGGCGGTGGCAAAAGACAATCCCGCAAAGATCGCCGAGATCATGCGCCGCACAGCACTTGTTGCCTTTCCACGTAGTCGGGTTGCTTCCCTTCATGGAGACGAGTGGGTCAGATTTCTGACGCAAACTTCTGACCATACGCATTTTTCTGATGTGGAGGCTCGCGTTCTTACGGCGGCGCCCTACACCACCGTGCCCGCCAGTCCCGAACTGACGAAGCTAGCACAGCAATGGATCAGGTCCCACAAACGCGAAAGGAATGCGTAATGTTTTCTTTTGCCGCGCCTTGGGTTTTCGTCCTACTGCCGCTTCCCGCTTTGGTGTACTGGCTTGCACCGCCTCACCGCGAGAAAAGCAGCTCGATCCGCATTCCTTTCTTCCGCCATGTTGCAAAGGCCGCTGGTGTCGAGCCCCGATCAGGGTCCGTCATCCCGCGCCGTGCGGCCTTTCAGACGGGAACCGTCGTTGTGATCTGGTGCCTTCTGATTTTTGCGATGGCCCGGCCTGAAAAGTTGGGAGAACCGGTCGTTGTCGAAAAGTCAGCTCGAGACGTGGTTCTGGCTTTGGACATCTCGGGTTCAATGGACCAGAGGGATTTCACCTCGTCAGACGGCGCGCCAACTCAACGCCTTGCTGCGGTCAAGGACGTATTGCGCCAGTTTATTGCGGAGCGACAAGGCGACCGGATGGCCTTGATCATCTTTGGCACCCGCGCCTTTGTGCAAGCCCCGTTTACCGAAGACCTCAACAGTTTGAACGGCTTTCTGGACCAAACACAAGTCGGCATGGCTGGACCAAACACGGCTCTTGGGGATGCCATAGGACTGGGTATCCGCACCTTTGAATCCAGCGAGGTTGACCAACGTCTGATGATCGTCCTGAGCGACGGCGCTGACACCTCTAGCCGCATGACACCGGTCAATGCGGCGGCTATTGCAGCGGAAAAAGGCGTTGTCATCTATACGGTCGGCGTTGGCGACCCAGACGCGTCGGGCGAGGATCGGGTCGACCTGGATGCGCTAAAGGATATCGCAGACAGAACAGGTGGAGCGTATTTCTTTGCCAATGATCAGGATGCGCTGGCCGAAACATACGCCCGCATTGATGAGCTCAACCCAAGAATTGTGGAAACGCAAAGCTATCGACCACGAGAAAGCCTTGCGCATTATCCACTTGGATTGGTCGTTGTGTTGATGCTGATGACATTGTCTGTCCAGCACGTCGCCCGACAGCGCAAAGGTGCTGCATGACTGGCGTTTTAACAGATTTCCATTTTATTCGAGCGGTTTGGCTCCTGCTCCTCATACCGATTGCGGCTCTGTGGTGGCTGATGCGCCCCAAGCCCAAACCCCGTGCTCAAGAGATGTCCGGGATTGCACCGCACCTTGCTGCTGCACTTGAGTTGGGGGCTGACAATGCGAGACGCCTCTATCCAATTGACGTCGCGATGATTGCGGCGATTCTGGTCACACTGGCTGCTGCGGGGCCAACATGGTCACGGGCACCCAACCCGCTGGTTGCGGACACCGCTCCGTTGGTGATCGCCCTGAAGGTGACCGACAGCATGGAAGAACCAGACTTGGCCCCGTCTCGTCTGGATCGCGCCAAGTTCAAAGTCACCGATCTGATCAATGCGCGCGTGGGTGCCCGAACTGCCTTGATCGCATATGCCGGCACCCCGCATCGTGTCGCACCTTTGACCGAAGACGCCAATATCCTGCGCCCGCTGCTGGAGGGCCTCACCCCCGCCGTTATGCCTAAACAGGGGGATGCAGCCGCTAATGCGCTGACGCTGGCCGAGACGATCCTGAACGATAGCGAAACGCCCGGCGCTGTCCTGTTCGTGTTGGACGACCTCGACCCCTCGCAACTGTCGGATTTCGAGACCGCCACCGTGCCAGTGTTCTTTCTGACAATGCTGCCAAATGGTCAAAGCATCACGCAACTCGACGGCTTGAAAGGGACAACTGTGGTTCCGTTCTCAAGCGATGATCGGGATATCAACCGCTTACAACGTCACATTCAATCAGCATACACAGCCGCACTGGATGATGATGACCGCCTAGACTGGCAAGACAAAGGATGGTTGCTGGCCTGGCCAGCCGCCTTTCTGTCATTGCTTTGGTTTCGCAGAGGTTGGGTGATCCGGTCGCTACTGCTCACCTTTTGCATTTGGTCCCCGTCTGGCCCGGCTTATGCCGATGGCTGGCGGGATTGGTTCTTGACCCCGGACCAACAGGGCCAAATCGCGATGAACCAAAAGCGCTATGCTGAAGCGACCGAGTTGTTTCAGGACCCGTATCAGGAAGGCTATGCACGCCTAAAGGCCGGGCAATACCCTGAAGCTGCTGCGATTTTTGCCGAGCTGGATACGCCCGAAGCCGCGTTTTCCGAAGGTATGGCGCGCATACGAAACCGCGAGTATCGTCCGGCCATCGCGTCCTTTGAAGTCGCATTGGAACGCCGGCCGGATTGGCCAGAAGCTCAGCATAACCTCGAGGTCTCGAAAGCGATCCTCGACTATGTTGAAACTACGCGCGAACAGTCTGATACAGGTGAAGAAGCCGGGATCGGGGCTGATGACACGGTCTTTGACAACGACGCAGGGCGTGGTGAACAGACGACAATTCAGGCTCCGAAAGACGGATCGCAGGCCATGTCCGCTGATCAATGGATCAGCACGATTGATACCGACATGCAGGACTTTCTTCGCAACCGGTTCCTGTTAGAAAATCAGGAGCAGAAGCAATGAGATACCTCGCCCTTCTTATGCTTCTAATTCCGACTGAACTGTTCGCCCAGACCGGCGTCCAGCCACAGGTGACCGCCGAAACACCTACGGAACCCGTTATCGTTGGGCAACCCGCAATTGTGCGCATCAAGGTGCTAGTGCCAACATTCATGCCCTCGCCTCCGGTGTTCCCGTCGCTTGAGCAAGAGAACCTGTTGATGCGCCTGCCGGAACGTGCTTCGGGACCAGTGAGTGAAACCGTCGAAGGTGAAACCTGGTCCGGCGTTCAACGCAGTTATCGCCTCTATCCTCTGAGCGCCGGAGAAATTGCGTTTGGTGCGCAGGACGTCGTAGTCACCTTTGCCGACCCCGAAACAAATGCGCCGGTTCAGGTCAGCGTGCCCTTGCCGGACTTGACCTTAAACGCCGTGGTCCCAGAGGGCGCACGCGACTTGGATCCGCTTATCATCGCAACCGGTCTTACGGTAGATCAGCAGATCGACGGGGACCCAAATATGGAGAATGGTGGATCAATCACGCGCCGCCTGACCGCCAAGATCTCTGGAACAACGCCGTTTCTGGTGCCCGAATTGATCCCCGGCAACCCGGACCCGCTGCTGCGAGCCTATCCTAAAGAGCCACGCTTCACTGAAAATGAGGACCGGGGCGTTCTGTCCGGGCAGCGTGTGGACGAGGTCGTCTACCTTGCGCAGGACGGCGGCCAGACGCAGCTGCCTCCGATCTCGATTCGCTGGTACAATCTGGACAGCAACCAGGTCGAAACCATCGACATTGCCCCGGTCGACTTGACACTGGCCCGACCGCAATGGCAACCGCCGGACGCGGAAACCATACTAAGGTTCGCAGTTTGGTTGGTGGCTTTTGCGCTGTTCTTATGGCTTACCATCCGATTCCTGCGCCCGCGTGTCGACCGATTGCGCCAGCTTCGGCGGGATGCGTTCCTGGCTTCGCCCGACTATGCGTTGGGTGAACTCAAGAATTCACTGCAAGATCATGATATTGCGGCGGCTTACACAGCTTTGGAAATGTGGAAGTCCCGCAGCGGCATGGCCAGTCAAACCACCAGTTTGGACCAGCACCTCGCCCAGATTGGAGCCGCCAGATACTCGGCGCACCCCGACACCAAGACCGAGGATTGGGCCGCGGCGTTGTCGGCGCTCGCGTCACTGAAGCAATCCGCGCAATCGCCAGCGAACCCGTTGCCGCCGCTCAACCCCTGAGCTCAGCACTGACATGAGGCAATCAACTGCCGTCGGTCCTTCAGGCGCACACGCCCATACCCAAGCTCGATCAGCCCCAAATCCGCGAGACGATGCAAGTTGCGATGTAACGTCGGTTGGGAAACGGCCACCATTGCTGCCAGTTCATCCTGGGATATCACAATCCACCCATCGGATTTCGCGGTCCCCTCGTCCAAGTGCAACAGACGCAGAACAAGACGCTTTTCCGTTCCTGTCACGGCAAGATTGGCCATAATACGCAAAGCAGTTTGCATGTTTTCATGCGACAAGGCGTAAAAATCACGGATGTAGTCGGGATTATCGTCGACCAGCCTGTCCAACCGCGACGACGGGAAAAACAGCGTTCGCGTGGTTTGAGTGGCAATGACGCTCACCAGCCTGTTGGCGTCGGCAAACAGGGCCAGATCACCGATCCAGAACCCACCACCTTGCCTGTGCACTACGAATTCCTGACCGTCGTCAGCAGGAGCCGTGATCTGAACCGCGCCATCCAGGACCGCATAAACCCCATTGGCCAAATCCCCGTACAGGTAAAGCGCTTCGTCCGCCGTGAAGTTTTTTTCTGTCCCGCAGGCCAGCAGGTCCGCCTGAAACCGCGCCCCACGCGCACCAAACCAGCCACGGCCCAACAATCGCTTTCTATCACGCGGATTATCAAACATTAGTATTCTTCAATCTCATCATATGATAGGTTCCAAGACATTGTCATAGCCTAAGGTAAGGCTATTCGATTCTCGACGTAATGCGAATTTTTCCTTTCGGGAATCAATACCTTGTTGGCCGATCTGATAAAATAATGATCGCCTTCAATTACTTTTACTTCAACGGGTCATTAAGACCCGGTCAGTTCAGGAGCAAACTATGTCACCACCTCGTTCGATTACAGAAAGTTGGCGCAGCACGATACGCAAAGTCGCGGTAGCTTCGGTCGCTGTTGCACTGGCCCTGCCCGCGTGGGCGCAGGATCAAAAGCCCAACATCCTGGTTATCTGGGGTGACGATATCGGTCAGTCCAACATCTCGGCCTACACGATGGGCCTGATGGGCTACCAGACGCCGAACATCGACCGCGTTGCGAAAGAAGGCATGATCTTCACAGATTATTACGGCGAGCAGTCCTGCACCGCCGGTCGGTCGTCGTACATCATGGGTCAGTCGGTGTTCCGCACAGGTCTGTCGAAAGTTGGTTTGCCCGGTGCTGATCTGGGTATGCAAGTTGAAGATCCAACAATTGCGGGCCTGCTGAAGGACCACGGTTACGTAACCGGTCAGTTCGGTAAGAACCACCTTGGTGACAAAGATGAACATCTGCCGACAAACCATGGTTTTGATGAGTTTTTCGGGAACTTGTATCACCTGAATGCGGAAGAAGAGCCGGAAAACGAAGACTATCCCGGCGATCAGGTTCTGGCCGATGGCCGCACGTTCCGTGAAGCGTATGGTCCGCGTGGCGTGATCAAGTCCAAGGCGGACGGCACGATCGAGGACACTGGTCCGCTGACCCGCAAGCGCATGGAAACGGTGGATGATGAAACTGTTGCTGCCGCAATCGACTTCATCAAGCGTGCGCATGAACAGGGACAACCCTTCTATGTCTGGTGGAACGGAACGCGCATGCACTTCCGCACCCATGTCAAAGATGAAATGCGCCAACAGGCCAACGAAATCTTTGGTGGCGTTGCCGACGAGTACACAGCCGGCATGATCGAGCACGACATGCATGTTGGACAATTGCTTGATCTGTTGGACGAACTTGGCATTGCCGACAATACCATCGTTCACTACTCGACCGATAACGGCCCGCACATGAACACATGGCCGGATGCCGCGGCCACACCGTTTTGGGGTGAGAAAAACACAAACTGGGAAGGCGGCTGGCGCGTTCCTTCAATGGTCCGTTGGCCCGGTCAGATCGAAGCCGGATCGGTTACGAACGAGATCGTGCACCATATGGACTGGCTGCCGACCTATCTGGCGGTTGCTGGCGATCCCGACATCAAGGAAAAGCTGAAAGCAGGTTATAGCTCGTCCGGCATGGGGCGTGACTACAAAGTGCATCTGGATGGCTACAACATCCTGCCCCTGTTGACCGGTGAGACGACTGAAAGCCCGCGCGCCGAGATCTTCTATTTCTCGGATGACGGCGACCTGACAGCGCTGCGCTACGACGACTGGAAGCTGATCTTCCTTGAGCAGAAAGCTTGGGCAACGCTGCGCGCATGGATCGAACCCTGGACCGAGTTGCGCATCCCGCTGATCGTGAACCTGCGTCGTGACCCGTATGAGCGCGCTTATCGCACGTCCAACACCTATTATGACTGGCTGCTGGATCGCGCGTATTTCCTGGTACCGGCACAGCAATATGTGGGCAATTTCCTCGCAACCTTCGAGGAATTCCCACCGCGCCAGAAAGCCGCAAGCTTCAACCTGGATCAGGTTATGGAAAAGCTCGCGACACCGACAAACAACTAAGTCGCGTGTAAATCCAAACCGGGCCGCCACTTCAATGGCGGCCCTTTTTATCTTGAAATTAAACGAGCAATTCATGCGACACTTAGTTCTCAGCGCAGTTCTTGCCTACGCCCCGCTATCACTGCTTGCCGACCCGCTGCCCAGTTGGACCAACAGTCATGCCAAAGACCAGATTGTGGCCTTTGTCGACGGCGTGACCAGCCAAAACAGTCCCAACTATGTGACCCCATCGGACCGAATAGCTGTCTTCGACAATGATGGAACGCTTTGGGCGGAACAGCCCGTTTATTTCCAGTTCATATTTGCCATGGACCGCCTTGCAGAAATGGCAGAACAAGATCCGTCGATCCTGACAACACCCGTATTGGAAGCCGCCGCCAAAGGAGATTTGGCAACGGTATTAGAGGGTGGTCATGACGCGTTGATTGAAGTCGTGAACACCACGCATTCCGGTGACAGCGTTGCAGAGTTCCAGGCTGCTGTGGCCGATTGGTTGGCGACAGAGCGTCATCCCTATACCGATCTTCCTTACGATCAAATGACCTATCAACCGATGGTCGAACTGTTGCGCTATTTGCGGGATGAAGGGTTCACCACATACATTGTCTCGGGCGGTGGCCTGCATTTCATGCGTGTGTTCGCCGAAGAAGCCTATGGCATTCCGCCCAATCAGATTTTGGGAACCTATGGCAACACCAGCTATGAGGTGATTGATGGCACGCCAACGATCGTCAAGGCGCCGGGTATCGCGTTCATTGATGACAAAGAAGGCAAACCCATCAACATCGAACGCACAATCGGCAAGCGCCCGATTCTGGCCGGCGGAAACTCGGACGGTGATTTTGCGATGATGCAGTGGGTCACCGCCGGTGACGGTCCCAGATTGGGCGTACTGATTCATCACACGGATGCTGACCGCGAATGGGCCTATGACCGCGAAAGCGCCATTGGAAAGCTGGCAGACGGGCTGGACAAAGGCCCCGACATGGGTTGGGTCATTGTGGATATGGCGCAGGATTGGACTCGGGTCTACACTGGGGCGAACTGACCCATCCCGGAGCCTTAACCTTATGTGGACATTGCTTGTTTCTGCCGTCGTCTTTGCCCTCTATGCGACGGCAGCAGTGTTCGTCGTCCGCGCGGCGCAAACAGCGCGGACCCCTCAAGGCGCCGTAGGCTGGGTTGTGTTTTTGGTCTCGGCCCCTTTTTTCGCAGTGCCCGCCTACCTGTTTCTGGGCCACCATCGCTTTCGCGGATACCGCATCGCACGTCAGGAAAGCGAACGCGTTGTCGAAGGCATCAAAACCTTCGCCGACTTTTCAAAACCCGATCCCGCGCGCATGTCGATTAACCCGCGTCCGTTCGAAGTTTTGGCGCATTTGCCGGTCTCACGCGGGAACGGGGCCGAGCTACTAATCGATGGACAGGCCACATTTGACGCAATCTTCGACGCCATCGATGCGGCCAAAAGCTATATCCTGATACAATTCTACATCGTGCGCGCTGACGCGTTGGGCCTGCAGCTGCAGGAAAAGCTGATTGCTGCGGCCAAGCGAGGGGTGCGCGTCCGTTTCATGGCCGACGCGGTGGGCAGTTACGGCCTCCCCTCGGATTATCTCGAAACACTTCAGGAGGCCGGGATTGACGTGGCTAATCCGAAGGATCAGCGCGGCCCCAATTTCCGATTTCAACTCAACTATCGAAACCACCGCAAAACCGTTGTCATCGATGGGGAAACCGGGTTCATAGGCGGTCACAACGTTGGCGTGGAATACCTGGGGCAGGACAAGCATTTCGGTCATTGGCGCGACACGCACCTAAAGATGACCGGCCATATCGTGCGCCAATTGCAGTTGATTTTCACCGAAGACTGGCACTGGGCTCGGGACGAAGATCTGATCGACGAGTTGGATTGGGCGGGCTCCGAAGCCGAGCAAGACATGAACGCCTTGTTGGTTGCCACCGGTCCCGGTGACGAAACGGAAACCGGTGCGATGATGTTCTTTGCCGCCATTGCTGCAGCTAAGGAAAGGCTCTGGATTGCTTCACCTTATTTTGTACCGGATATCGACGTGATGACCGCTCTGCAACACGCGGCAATGCGCGGGGTGGATGTGCGCATTCTGGTGCCCGATATGATCGACCACCGCCTGCCCTGGCTGGCCGCATTCGCCTATTTTGACGAAGCTCGTGACTGCGGCGCGCGTATTTTTCGCTATACCGACGGCTTCATGCATCAAAAGGCTTTTGTGGTCGATGACACGCTGGCAGCGGTAGGCACCACCAATCTGGACAACCGCTCTTTCCGACTGAATTTCGAGGCGATGGCCCTGTTCTTTGATGTCAGGGCCGCGAACCGGGTCGCAGAGATGCTGCAAGCAGATTTCGAGAACAGTTATGAACTGACGCGCGCTCTGGCCCAGCAACCTGTTCATATCCGCTTTGGGTCCCCTCTGGCGCGGTTGTTTGCTCCGATCCTTTAGGAAAAGAACTTTTCCTGAAAGACCCGTGTCATCATTGCAACCAGGTAAGCCGTCGACAGACCAAAGGCCAACAGTCCAGCGACCGACGCGAAAGAGCCAAAGATACGCAACCCTTCACCCAGCACGATGTCGCCGTAGCCCAATGTCGTGAATGTCACCAATGAAAAATATATGGCCGTATTCCAATCCGGCAGCACCTCAAGCAGCACCCAAACTATGGCCCAAATCCAGACCTGTATCGTGTGCGTTGCGACGATGAACGCCAAAGATACTGCTATGGGCGCAGCGGTTCCGATATACACACCTTTGTCCGCCCATTTTTTGTCCCATTTGATAATCGTGACGGTGCACCAGGTCAGCAACAGGATTTCGATCACAAAGCAGAGCCCCAGAAAGGTACTGCCCCAAATGATCTGATGCAGCAACGTCATGTTTTTCATCCTGATTTACGGCAGTGGATCGTCAGGGCAGAATGACCTTTTGAGTTACAAGGCACAACCCCGGCCAATACCAAGTTCACCTGCGGCGAATGGAACCGGGTGATGGTCTGTACTGGACAGTTTGGATTTCCGCCGCAAATTCTTGGAAGAAAAGAAGGCAGATCATGTTGTTGACCATCGACCGTGTCCAGAAATCCTATCCCGGCGGGCGTCCGGTGCTGCGCGATGTATCTCTGGTTCTGGATCAGGGGCAAACTTTGGCCCTGACCGGTGAAAGCGGCAGCGGCAAAAGTACCCTGCTGAACCTTGTCGCAGCCCTGGACAGCTTTGACGGGGGCGAGATCACATTAGGGGATACACGTCTGTCCACGCTGGATGATGCAGGGCGGGCGGCGCTGCGCCGGAACCATGTGTCGCTGGTGTTTCAACAATTCAATTTGATCCCGTCCCTGACGGTTGCACAGAACCTGTCTTTTCATGCGCGCCTTGCCGGTGTCGAAGATACTGCTTGGAACAGCCATTTGGCGGAACGACTGGGCCTGTCAGACTTGCAGGACCGTTACCCCGAGAACCTGTCGGGCGGTCAGCAACAAAGGGTTGCCATTGGCCGCGCCATGGCAGCGCGTCCCAAGCTGCTGCTGGCTGATGAACCGACCGGCAATCTGGACGAAACCGCCAGCGCAACCGTACTGGACCTGATGTTGTCACTTGTCGCCGACACCAAAGCGGCACTGTTGCTGGTGACGCATTCCCAACAAATCGCCGCGCGACTGGACCGTCAAGTCACGCTGAGCGGCGGGCGGATTCAATGACATGGCCCGTCATTCAGGCCCTGATGTCCCATTGGCGGGTGCATCGGTTACAACTGGCGACCTTGCTGGTCGGCATCGCTTTGGCCACCGGTTTGTGGTCGGCTGTACAAGCCATCAACGCCGAAGCGCGTGCAAGCTATGCGCGGGCCAACGCTCAATTGGCCATCGGCCAATTTGACGAGCTTCGAGACCCGTCGGGACCGATTTCAGTCTCTCGTTATGTCGACCTGCGCCGTGCAGGCTGGCAGGTTGCAGCCGTTCTGGAAGGCCCATACCGTATCGGCGGACGAACCTTGCGCCTAATGGGCGTGGATATGGTTGCCTACCCTGCCCTGCCTGCCGTGACTGAAGCGGAACAGAGCGCAGCTCCGCCTGAGCCTGTGGACATGTTGACCTCTCCGGGCCGCATTCTTGTATCACCCGAATTAGAGGTGCTGCTGCGTGGTCAAGACAGCCTGCCCCCCATTCTGACCACCTCAGCCCTGCCTTCGGACGTTATTCTGACTGACATCGGCGTGGCCGAGGGCCTGTTGAACCAAACAGGCGTCATCTCGCGGCTTGTCGTGCTGCCGAACCAACCGCGCGACCTGCCCCCTCTCAATCAGGTCGCACCTGAACTGGACCGCATCAGCCCCTCAGCGCAAGTCGATACCGCTCAGTTGACCGACAGCTTTCATTTGAACTTGTCGGCGTTTGGACTTCTGTCTTTTGCCGTTGGGCTGTTCATCGTCAATGGCACCGTTGGTCTGGCCTTTGCCCAGCGACGCGGCATGATCCGCACCTTGCGTGCTTTAGGCGTGTCCATGCGTCGGCTGGTTTGGCTGGTACTGACCGAATTAACCCTGTTGGCCCTGATCGGAGGCAGTCTTGGATTGCTGTTGGGCTTCTTTCTGGCCGGAGCGTTGCTGCCTGATGTCGCCGCAACTTTGCGTGGGCTCTATGGCGCGCCTGTGACCGGACAACTGACGCTGCAACCTCAGTGGGTTGTCGCTGGAATCGCTATGGCAGTTTTCGGAACCCTGCTGGCCAGCGGTCACGCGTTGTGGCGCTTGTCCAACATGCCTTTGCTCGAAGGACCGGGCGTGCAGGCGTGGCAGAGCAATTCCCGCGCGCGCCACATCGTCGGAGCAATGGGTCTGATCCTGATTGTCGGAGGATCGCTGGCCTATGTCAGCATTGGAGGGCTTGTTGCAGGTTTCACCTTATTGGCCGGATTGCTGACAGGTGCGGCCTTGCTGTTGCCATCGCTTCTGGCCATGGCTCTGTCTGTACTGGCACGTACGGCGCGTGGTCCTGTTGCGCAATGGGTCTGGGCAGACCTACGGGCGCAATTGCCTGGCCTGTCTTTGGCCCTGATGGCGCTGTTACTGGCCTTGGCGGCAAATATTGGCGTGGGAACAATGGTTTCCAGCTTCAGGTTAACCTTTGTCGGCTGGCTGGATCAACGGCTGACGGCCGAGTTGTACGTGACTGCGCGTGACGAAGATCAGGCACGCGAGATGACCATTTGGCTGCGCCCTCAGGTCGATGCCATTTTGCCGATCCGCAGCGTAGAACTGCCCCATGAAACCGGCCCGTTATTCTTATACGGCGTGGTGGATGATCCCGTGTACCGGCAGTACTGGCCGTTGATTGCCTCAACCGCCACTGTTTGGGATGATGTGATGGCCGGAGACGCCGTGCTTATCAACGAACAACTGGCGCGACGCGCGTCTTTATGGCCCGGTGCCCAGCTACAACTTGCCCAGAACCACGTTTTGCCGATCGCAGGGGTCTATTCCGACTATGGCAATCCAACGGGTCAAGCCATCGTTTCAATGGCGCAACTGGATCGTATCGCACCGGGGGCCGAGATGCGGAGGTTTGGTATCCGCATGCCACCGGAAGACGCGACTGCAATGGCACAAACCCTGCGCGCCCAATTTGACCTGCCGCCGCTGTCTGTGGTTCAGCAAGCGGCCATGAAGGCGCAATCACTGGCGATCTTTGAGAAGACCTTTGTTGTGACATCTGCGCTGAACGTTCTGACCCTTGGCGTGGCGGGATTCGCCATCCTGACCAGCCTGTTGACGCTGTGGACACAACGCCTGCCGCAAATCGCCCCTGTTTGGGCGCTGGGGCTGAACCTGGTGCAACTGGCACGGCTGGAGCTCTTGCGAAGCGTGTTGCTGGCTGCACTGACGGCAGTCCTTGCGTTGCCGCTGGGACTGATCCTGGCATGGGTTCTGCTGGCAGTGATCAACGTACAGGCCTTCGGTTGGCGGCTTCCCATGTTCGTCTTCCCATGGGACTGGCTGTGGCTATTTTTGTTGACGCTTGTGGCGGCCATAATTGCAGCAGCCCTGCCCGCGTTGCGGATGCTGCGCCTGCCCCCTGCCGACTTGCTGAGAGTGTTCGCCAATGAACGTTAAAACCCTATTGCTCTGCTTGCTCATCACTTGTCCACTGCCGCTTTGGGCACAGGGCTATGCAGGTTTGGGCGGATCAGCCGAGGGCTTTGATGTACCGAAAGAAGGGTATGCGTTCGATTTCCCCAAGGATCATGGCCCCCATCCGGCTTACCGGATCGAATGGTGGTATCTGACGGCCAACCTCAAGGGTGAAGATGGGCGCGACTATGGTGTTCAGTGGACCCTGTTCCGATCTGCTCTGAAGCCCTTTGAAACCGCCGGTTGGCAAAGCCCGCAAATCTGGATGGGTCACGCGGCGACAACAACGCCTGACACGCATTACTTCGCTGAGCGTCTTTCGCGTGGCGGGATTGGTCAGGCAGGCGTAACCGCTGAACCCTTTGAGGCGTGGATCGACGAATGGCGCATGGCCGGTCCTGATTTCGACACCCTTACCCTGACGGCCAACGGAGAGGATTTCAGCTATGATCTGTCGCTGACCGCTCAGGGGCCATTGGTGTTTCACGGCGATGCAGGGTATTCGGTCAAATCTGCGGATGGTCAGGCCAGCTATTATTACTCGCAGCCTTTTTACGCGGTTGAAGGTGTTCTTCGACTGCCAGACGGCGATGTGCACGTCACAGGCCAGGGTTGGTTGGACCGTGAATGGTCGTCGCAGCCGCTTGCTGCGGATCAAAGTGGATGGGATTGGTTTTCCCTCAGCTTCGAGGGCGGCGACAAGATGATGGCTTTTCGATTGCGTGGGGGGCGCGGCGACTTTACCTCGGCCACTTGGATCAATGCCGACGGCAGTACCGAGGCTATCCCTAACGGAACCGTCCAAATGACGCCGCTGGCCACGGACCAAGTCGCAGGGCGCGAGGTTCCAACACACTGGCGCGTTGCCTTACCGGATCGGGGTGTTGAAGTTGACGTTTCTGCCATCACACCCGAAGCATGGATGGGAACCCGCTTTGAGTATTGGGAAGGACCTGTCACCGTAACCGGAAGCCATGAAGGCATCGGATACCTTGAGATGACAGGGTATTGATCCCTGAAGTCTGTTCAGCGCACGACGTAAACAGAAACCGAAGAATGTCGCACAACACGTGATGCGTTGGGACCCAGCAGGTAATCCTTGAAATCCGGCTTGTGCGCACCGATTACGATCAAATCGGACCCGGCGCCTTCAGCAGTTTTCAGGATTTCCTGATAGGCCGTTCCTGTCGCCACAACATGGCGGATAGTTTCATTTCTCTCTGACCCCAGTGCTTTGACACACAGCGATGTCAGAGTGGCCTGCGCCTCTTCAAAAGCCTTGTCGTGGAAGTCGGCCTCAAAGAACCCTGACACCCAACTTTCACCAAAATCCGGCAGCACGGTCACAACATCCAGCTGCGCCCCTTCCAGGTCCGCCAGAGCGGCCGCCTTTTGCAGAACCGGCACATCAATCTCACCATTGCTGATATCAATGGCGCATAGAACTGAACGTGTCATGCAAGCACCTCTCGTCTGGCGGCCCGGCCGCGTTGCAAAAGCGCGATGAGGCCAAGAAGAACCATCGCAGGGATATAGACCAACTGCTTGGGTGGCTGACTGGACGGCAAGCTGACCGAGGTCAGGCTTACGGCCTCATCCCCGTAATAATCGAAGATATCCAGATCGCCTGAAAGCGGTGTTCCTGGGAACGGTTCGTCCAGTTTAACAACGCCGTCTTCAGGGATCAGGATTAGCCCCAACGCCTCGACCCGCGCTGCGCCGCCGTCTTCCGAACCCACCGTGGCCACCACAGTTGTATCAGTCATTTCAAGCGTGTCGAAGTCTGGCCCGGACACAACAAGCCGCATCTCTGTTCCGGGTGGAACCTGACCGATTGTCTCTTCGAACGCAGCAGGTTCAACCGATTGGAACGGAGGCGAAATGCGGTCCATAAAGAAGTCCGGCCTGAACAAGGCAAAGGCCACAAAGATCAGCGCGATGCTTTCATAGATCCGGCTGTGGGTCAGGAAGTACCCCATTGTACCGGCAGTAAAGACCAGAATGGCTATGGTGGCGAATATGGCGACGATTATGCCTTCGACCCATGTCACATCGATCAACAACAGGTCGGTGTTGAAGATGAACACAAACGGCAACGCCACAGTGCGCAGGCTGTAGAAGAACGCCGTGAAACCGGTCTTGATCGCATCACCACCCGAGACAGCAGCGGCCGCGAAACTGGCCAGACCCACAGGCGGTGTCACGTCCGCCATAATACCGAAGTAAAAGACAAACAGGTGGACAGCGATCAGCGGCACGATCAGCCCGCTTTGCGCGCCCAGTTCGACAACCACACCAGCCATCAACGAGCTGACGACGATATAGTTCGCCGTGGTCGGCAGGCCCATACCTAGGATCAGGCTGAGGATACCGACCATGATCAGCATCAGGATCAGGTTGCCACCCGAGAGGAACTCGACCAGATCGGCCATCACCTGTCCTACACCGGTCAGCGTCACCGTACCCACGATCACGCCCGCCGTGGCTGTGGCCAAAGCGATCCCGATCATGTTCCGCGCGCCGTCGATCAGGCCCTGCCACAGGTCGGCCACACCGTCGATAAAGCGGTTGTACACATCGCTTTCGCCGCGGAAGACCGCCTTGAGCGGTTTTTGCGTCAGCAGGATCACGAACAGTAACGCGGTTGCCCAAAAGGCTGACAAACCAGGAGATTTCTGTTCGATCATCAGGAAATAGACAAGCACAATAATCGGCAGCAGATAGTGCAGACCTGCCTTGTAGATGTCTGCAATGACCGGCAGCGTGACCTCTTTGGCGTTTGGATCGTCGGGCTCAAGATCCGGCACCTGAGCGGCCAGATAAAGCAACACGACATAGATGGCGCAAACGATCAGGCTAAGGATCAATCCAGCCGCCGAAGGTGCCCAACTTGTCACCGCATCCACCGGGAATTGCGAGCTATAGCACAGACCGGCAAATACCACGAAGAAAGACAACATCCCAACAACGGTCCGCGCCAAATGCACATCCCGGTCGCCCAGGGTTGGCATGTTCCGCTTAACCGCTTCAAGATGGACGATATAGACCAGCGCGATGTAGGAAATCGCAGCAGGCAAGAAGGCGTGGGTGATGACCTCGACATATGAGATGCCCACATATTCCACCATCAGGAAGGCCGCAGCGCCCATAACCGGTGGCATGATCTGGCCATTTACCGAAGACGCAACCTCGACCGAGCCAGCTTGTTCGCTGGAAAAGCCCACCCGTTTCATCAACGGAATGGTGAAGGTGCCGGTGGTTACAACGTTGGCAATCGACGAACCCGAGATCAGCCCGGTCGCGGCAGAGCCCACAACGGCAGCCTTCGCAGGGCCGCCACGCAGATGGCCAAGCGCCCCGAAGGCCATTTTGATGAAATAGTTCCCTGCCCCGGCCTTATCCAACAAGGCGCCAAACAGAACGAACAGGAAGACGAATTTCGTGGAAACGCCAAGAGCGATGCCAAACACACCTTCTGACGTGATCCACATATGGCTCATGGCCTTTTTCAGGCTCGCGCCTTTCCAGCGGATAACTTCGGGCACCCATTCGGATGAACCGAAGAAGACATAAGCCAAAAAGATCGTCGCGATGATCGCCATGGCCGGGCCAAGCGCGCGGCGCGCGGCCTCGAACAACAGTAGCAGGCCGCCCAATGCGATCCACTTGTCCGTGTCATCGGCAAGCCCGCCCGCATTGACGATCTTGTCGTAGAAGAAATACCCATAAAGCGCGACAAACGCGCCCAGAATACCCATGATCCAGTCCTGAATCGGGATATAGTTCCGAGGGCTGGACTTCAGCGCCGGATAAGCCGCAAAGGCCAGAAACATCGCAAAAGCCAGATGGAACTGGCGCGAGTTGTTCACAACGCTTCCGGGAAGGACATAGTTCGAGATTGGCGAGGCCAGAACAACCTGAAAAATCGACCAGATTGCAGCCACGATGGCCAGAAAAATCCCGACGTTGCCGACCGGGTTGCGCCCGCCGGCGTCGGAAGACGCAACCAGATCCTGAAGCTCTTCTTCAGATAGCGGGCGATTGGATTGTGTGTCGGAACTCATAAAATGTCTCCCCGTCACGGCCTTTTCCGGCCTTTTGGAACCCCGTTTTACACGGGTTGTGTGCAGGGCGCCCGAAGGCACCCTGCGTCAGGTCTGGCTTACTGAATCCAGCCTTTTTCTTTGTAGTACTTTTCAGCACCCGGATGCAGCGGTGCCGACAGGCCGTCCGCGATCATCTCTTCGGGCTTCAGGTTGGCAAATGCAGGGTGCAGCTTTTTGAAGTCATCGAAGTTCTCGAAGACCGAGCTGACAACCGCATAGACCGCATCTTCCGATACGTCTGCTGACGTCACAAAGGTTGCGCCCACACCAAAGGTCGACGTGTCGCCATCAGATCCACGGTACATGCCACCGGGAATGGTTGCGGTGCGGTAGAACGAGTTGTCGTTGACCAGTTTGTCCACGGCTTCGCCGCTGACATTCACCAGAACCGAGTCACATGCGGTGGTGGCTTCCTGAATCGAACCCGAAGGGTGACCGACGGTGTAAACCATCGCATCGATCTGGTTGTCGCACAGTGCAGCCGACTGTTCAGCCGCCTTCAGTTCGGTCGCCAGTTCGAAATCGCCCGTGGTCCAGCCCATTTCACCCAGCAGAACCTCCATGGTGCCGCGCTGACCGGAACCGGGGTTGCCGATGTTGACGCGCTTGCCTTTCAGGTCCTCAAAATTGGTGATGCCGGAATCGGCGCGGGCCACAACGGTGAACGGCTCGGGGTGAACCGAGAAAACGGCGCGCAGGTTTTCGAACGGGCCAGCCTCTTCGAACTTCGAGGTGCCGTTATAGGCATGGTACTGCCAGTCTGACTGTGCCACACCAAACTCCAGTTCGCCTTCGCGAATGGTGTTGATGTTGTAGACCGAACCACCGGTCGATTCGACCGAGCAGCGCACGCCATGTTCCTTGCGGCCTTTGTTCACCAGACGGCAGATCGCGCCTCCTGTCGGGTAATACACGCCGGTTACGCCACCGGTGCCGATTGTGATGAACTCTTCCGCATACGCGGCTGGTGCCATCATGGCCGCCGTCACAAACGCGCCAAGGCTCAGTTTGCTGCTGTTTTTCATGTTTTAACTCCCAATTTTTTATCTGGCAGTTGGAACCCAAGTGGGTCGACCTGCTCAGGGAAGCGTGCCGATAATACAATCCGGCCCGTCCCGCAACAGGTACAACTCTTTGAATTTTCCAATTTCTCCCAACCCTTGTGAGGTTTCATTCAGAGACGCTGATTGTCAAGGCCGCCGCCCGGTCTGACCGCCTCAAACCGCATATATGAGCTTGAATTGCGAAGTTTCCCCATCAGCGCAATGCGCGCTGACCCGGTATTTCCAACGACACTTAAAGTTCAAACATACGCCTCATTCCTGGCGCAAATGGAAGGCACCTGCTCGTTAGGTTCGGATGTAATGATTGCCCATATTGCCGGACCCAGCGAACAGAAAACCCCCAACTTTGGACTTCAAAATGGCAAAGAAATACCTCTGCGTGCTCGCGGTTGCGGCTGCGGCAGCAACCCCTGCTTTGGCAAATAACGCTCTGAAACAAGATGATTTTTCAGTTGAATGTGTGTCAGATGTGGACGGCAGCAACGTAACTTTGAAACGGTCAGGCGGTTCGGACAAAGGCTATCTTTCCACAGGCGACCTTGAAGGCGAAGCCGCAATTTATCCTGTCGGAGAATCAATGACGTTTCTGTTGATGCAGGACGGAAAGGTCGTCACGTTTGTCGTGAACTATGACAGCTTGAAATACGACATGATGGTCAAAGGCGCGGTTCAAAAATTTGACCGGGGCACGTGTCCGGTATCCTGAGGAGCCCGACACGGGATAGCTTCCGCCAAATGGTGCTATTTCGGCGTTAAAACTGAACGCTCAGCTTTGCGGAATTTTGAAATCGAATACCTGATTTAAGCCGAGTGGTCAGAAAAAAGAAGCGGCGCATACACGCCGCTTCTTTTGTTTTATCAGTGGCTTAAGCAGAAGCTTCAAAAATCTTTTCAATGTTGCTGCCCAGGGCGGCATTGAACTCGGCATCAGATTGCTGTTTCGACAGACCTTCGGTCAGCGCACGCGAAAACGACGCGATCATCTTGCCGTTCTGGCCCAGCAAATCACACGCCTGCTCGGTCGAATACCCACCTGACAAGGCAACCACGCGCACCACGCGCGGGTGATCAGCCACTTCATCATAAAGGTTTGCCGCGCTCGGGATTGTCAGTTTCAGCATGATGTCCTGCCCCTCGGCCAACTGATCCAGGTTTTTCAGGATTTCAGCCTTCAGGATGTCTTCCGCCTCGGCCTTGGTTTCCGAGTTGATGTTAACTTCGGGCTCGACAATCGGAACCATGCCTGCGGCAACGACCTCGCGGGCTACATCGAACTGCTGCGCCACAACGGCAGCGATGCCTTCGGCGTTGGCTTCATGAATCACCGAACGTTCCTTGGTGCCAAACACACCCTCTGCCTTGGCCAGCGTTTCGGCCAGACCCGGGATCGGTTTCATCATCTGGACGCCATTCGCGGTCTCTTCCAGACCTTTGTCGATTTTCAGGAACGGAACGATGCCTTTGACCGACCATAGGTAATCCGCAACCTTGCGGCCGTCGATTTCTTCACCCAGCGTGCGTTCGAACAGGATTGCACCGATCACTTTATCCTTGGTGAAGTCGTCCGCCAGAATGATCCGCGCGCGCATGTTCTGGATTTCGCCAAACATCTCTTCTTCCGAGGCGTAATCCGATGCGTCCACCCCATACAGCGCCAGCGCCTTGGGGGTCGATCCACCACTTTGATCCAGTGCGGCGATAAAGCCTGCTCCGTTGGACATCTGTACGCGCTGTTCTGCTTTGGACATAATGATTTCCCGTTCAAGAATGATTCCGATTTCATTCCTCGCATACAGCACGGTGATGGACGATGGTAGTTTGTTAGCGCTCAACCAACCTCAACCATATCCCGTCCTTGGACCGAACGGTCAGATGCGCCACCGGAACCGGCGTTTTTCCAGGGATTGTTTCGAATTTGAATTGGCGCAACAGCATCGACAGGATCAAGGGCCCTTCAACCATCGCAAATCCCGCCCCCGTGCACACTCTTGGTCCGGCAGAGAACGGAATGTAGGCATTGCGTTGACATGTTTTGCCGTTCTCTGTCTTCCAGCGCGAGGGATCGAACCCGTCGGGATTGTCCCAAAGCCGTTCTTGCCGATGCAGGTGCCACGGGCTGACTACAATTTGTGAACCCTTCGGAACCTCTCGATCGCGAAACTGTTCAGAACATTGCGTTTCCCGAACCATCATTGGCACCGGTGGATAAAGTCGCAACGCCTCGCGAAATACATCTCGGGCGACGTTCAGCCTGGACATGGTCGTAAAGGACGGGTCCGGATTTGCCTGCGCCTCTTCCGCGACCTTCTTTTGCCAGTCGGGGTACAGCGCCAGCAGATAAAGCGTCCAGGCCAGAGCCGAGGCGCTGGTTTCATGGCCCGCCAGAAAGAAGATCGCGACCTGATCAATCATCTCGTCGGTTTCAAAACACTTCCCCGTGGCAGGATCGGGTGTTGTCATGATTTTTGTGGCCAGATCGTTTGGTGCCGTCCCATCAGCAATGGCCGAAGCGCGATCCGCTGTAAGTTTCTGGATCAAACGCCTGATATCATGCGCATTCCGCCGCGTGTCGCCGGCATGTAGACGAGGAACCCAACGTGGCAGAGGCAAAAAAGCCGCAAGGTTCAAAAGCGGTTGCCGCCTTTGATAGGAGTGGAATTTCTGGAATACTTCAGCTGCGATTTCATGTTCGATAGGCACCGAAAACAGTGTTCTGAAAATGACATCTGCGGCGACATGGCTGGTGATTTCTTCAACTTCAACCTCGGTTCCAACACTGGAGCACAGCCGATCCGCGCAGGCTTGTGACGCGTCTCGCATCGCCGGAAACGTGTCTTTTAACCGCCCGCCTTCGAACGCTGGATCAATGATACGACGTTGTCGCTTCCACACCTCACCGTTTGTCAGAAATACAGACTCACCCAAAAGCGGCCGCAAACCTTCGCTGATCCGGTTAGACTTCGGGAAATCTTCAGGCCTCTTTTTCAAAACCAGATCAACCAGTTCTGGCTGATTGACCATGTAAGATCTAAAGAACGGCGTTCGAAATTCCGCCATCCATGCGCGATAGAGCCGTTGGGGCTGCGCCGAAAGCAGGTCTTTCCGAAACAGTCTCAGATACTGCCACAGCGAAACTTTGTCTGGGCGTGGGGTCGGTTTTGGCGGGATCATGCGTGAACCGTAGTGTATTTTGAAACGGGCTGATCAATACGTGACGGTGAAGGCGCGCGCCCGGCAAATCGTGCAGCCAAGGTTTGGGGGCCCGCGGTGATCCGAAAATAATCGTATGCACCCGGACGGTCAAAGGCGCAGAGATACTGAAAATGCAGCTTGAAGAACCGCCAGCGATCCGCCTTCCAGCGCTCAGGAGACAGTGTTTGAGTAAACGCTGCCGACAAAACCAGTGGCCATTTCTTGTCAGGGCTACCCACACCGCTGACCGCAACCGGGTCGCATAGTGCAAAGGCGCAGCCATCGCCGGGGGCGGTAAAATCGACCCATGCCACAGTGGGTTGCTTGGATAGAAACTGCAAATCCGCGCGTAAACGGTGTGCGTTTGGCAGGAACGAAACCATGGGAACCACCTGCCCCAAAGTCAGAAACGACAAAACCGGTCCTTGGTCACGCACATTACAATTGCGGATCAGATCGGCCAGCACCGACACACCCAGATGCGCGCCCGAGCTGTGACCGATCACCAAAACCTCGTCCACCTCTTCAGTCAAAGCGTCTTTGATCAGGTCTTGGAATGTGTCCAATCGCGCCTGCAACTGCGGCGGAGTTTCCCCCTTTAACTGCGCGGAATATGCGTAGTCATGCATCAGGTAATAGACAAACAGCCGGTTGTCGATTGTGCGAAACCAACGCAACACCGCATAAGCCAGAACACCCGCCGGTACCAAAGCCCACAGCCCAACAATTGGGACAAGCAGTTTCGCCGTCGCCCACGCAACCAGCAGCGCGATCAGCAATTGTAAAAGCAACATACCAACCGGATATAGCGCAGCAATCACCGGCCCTTTTCTCAGCCCCATCAACCGACGCAGAGTACCCGTCGAGATGTAGGTCCAAGCGGTTCGCGCCAGTTGCAGATAGGTGGACAGGATCGATCCCGTCATGCTGTCCCGCACGATGTCCGACCAGACCAGCACATCGACATCCGTGTGCACCCGTTCACCATCCTGAAGCGATGTGACATGCCAGCCAAAGACGTCAGCTCGCGGCTTGGCTGACACGGAAATCTCATAGCCGGAAATCTCAGCCTGGGCCTGTGACTCAGACCGATACAGCTCCCGGTATCGTCTGGGCGGAAACGGATCATAACCGGGAATGTAAAACACCCGACGTTTGCGCACCTGAGGCTGATTTGTCTGACTGCACATGCCCTTACCTTCTGCCGTTCAGGTTAACGCAGGCTTGAGGTCATGGTAAGGGGGTCAGCGGTTCATCCAAAATTTGCCAATGCCGGGAAGGTTTCCAGCAACCACCAGCTGAACCGTGTGAACAGACCGGTGATCAGCATGATGCCCACGAACAACAGCAATCCACCCATGACCTTTTCGATCGTACCCATGTAAGGCTTGATGCGGTTCATGACGGTCATCGATCGGTTCAGGAACATAGCCGCCAGAAGGAATGGAATACCCAGCCCCGCCGCGTAGACGCCCAGCAATACCGTACCACGCGCCACTGATGCCTCATTCGCCGCCAGCGAAAGGATCGCACCCAACTGAGGCCCAATGCAGGGCGTCCAGCCAAAGGCAAACGCCAAACCCAGAATATACGCCCCAAAAACCGAGCCACCGGAATCACCGGTATCGATCCGCGCTTCGCGGTCCAGAAACGGGATGCGGAATACGTTCAGGAAGTGAAGACCAAACACGATCACCACCGCACCCGAAAGCTTGGCAAAAAGCACCTGATTCTGAAGAACAAACGCCCCGAAGGCAGACGCGGTAAAGCCCAAAAGCAGAAAGACGGTCGACAGACCCATCACAAAGAACAATGCCGACATCGTTGCCTTGCGCCGCGCACGGGCCTCGTCCTGCATCTCGTTGATTGTGACGCCGCTCATATACGCCAGATAAGGCGGCACGATGGGCAGCACGCATGGTGACAGAAAGCTGATCAAGCCACCCAACAGCGCGACAAACATGGCGGGCAACAGTCCCGCGTCTATGATTTCAATTCCGAACATGCCTCTGCACATAAGTGATGAATGTCGATCCGTCACGGGGCCATTCAGTCACATCCTCGTGGTTGGAATCTGGACAATATTTCAACTTGGTCCTATCCCGAAATGCATGACCGATATAACAGATACATTGGACGCCCTTGGGCTTTTGTGTCCTCTACCCATCCTCAAAGCCCGCAAACGGCTTAAATCCTTGCCTGCAGGGGCCGTACTGCGGGTGCTGGCCGATGATCCGGCGGCCATCGTCGATGTTCCACATTTTTGCTCCGAAGCCGGACATACGCTGCTGTCTCAGGAACTTGACGGGGCGCATCAGGTTTATCTGATCCAAAAAGCCGTCTAAAAATCCTTCGGATTACTAAAAAGGCGGGCTCCTCAGCCCGCCTTTTCATTACTTGCCCAGCGACCACCACCCGCGTCGCTTCGGCTTGGCGGGGCCTGGTTCCGGTTCTTCCGCGACTGTTTCCAGCACAGGCTCAGGTGTCTCTTCCACAGGGGCTTCTACTGCGGGCTCAACCTCATCAGCAGTGACCTCTTCAACCGCTTGCGCCGCAAGTTCTTCCACAACACCAGACGTCTCTTCTGCTGGCGCGTCCTCGACACTGGCCTCTTCGGCGTTCACCGGTTCCTCTGGTGCAACCTCAACAGTCTCAGCTTCCACCTCAACAGTTTCGCCTTGTTCCTGAGCCACCTCGGGCACCTCGGCCTCAGGGTTTTCTGCAGCGTCCTCGGCCACAGGCGCCTCAGCTACGGTCTCAGCTTCAACTCCTTCAGTTGCTTCAGCCTGTTCAACCGTTTCCTCGGCCGCAACGTCCTTTTTCCGGCGACGCGGAGCACGTTTACGCTTGGGCTTGGCAGGCTTTTCTTCCTCTGCCGCTTCCGCTTCTACGACGTCAGCCGCACCTTCTTCATCGGCGGCATCACCAGAAGCGTTCTCCTGCGCCTCTCCTTCGGAGCTTTCGTTGGATTGCTCTGCGGCATCACCATTGCCCCCACCCTTCTTGCGCCGACGACGGCGACGTTTGCGCTTGGGCTTGGCATCATCTTCGGTTGGGGTGGTTTCCTCCTCAACCTCTTCCTCGTCAGACGAGTCCACCATGTCCATCAGAGACGCATCCACAGAAACGACAGGCGCAGTGGCTTCAGGCACAATCCGGCTGGCGGTTTTAAATTTCTCCATCGAGAAATCGGGGCTCACCAAGTGGATGTCGCCTTCGATCCGCACAGACAGGCCATACCGGGCTTCGATCTGAGCAATGTGCTCACGCTTCTGGTTCATCAAGAAGTTGGCAATGCTGACTGGGCAACGCACCAAAACTTCACGCGAACGACGGCGTGTGCCTTCCTCTTCGATCTGACGCAGAATCGACAGGGCCATGTTGTCGTCCGAACGGATCAGACCTGTGCCGTGACATGCCGGACAAGGCTGAGTCGTGGCCTCGATCATTCCGGGTCGCAGTCGCTGGCGGCTCATTTCCAACAAACCGAAGCCGGAAATCCGGCCCACCTGAATGCGCGCGCGGTCAGTTTTCAGCTTGTCCTTCAGACGCTTTTCAACCGCTGCATTATTCTTGCGCTCGTCCATATCGATGAAATCGATGACGATCAGACCGGCCAAATCCCGAAGACGCAGCTGGCGCGCCACCTCTTCGGCGGCCTCCAGGTTTGTCTTCAGCGCGGTCTCTTCGATCGAGCCTTCTTTGGTCGCGCGCCCCGAGTTTACATCGATAGCAACCAGAGCTTCGGTCACGCCGATCACGATATAACCACCGGATTTCAGCTGAACCGTCGGGTTGAACATGCCCGCCAGATAGCTTTCCACCTGATAGCGCGCGAACAAAGGCAGGGCATCTTCGTACCGTTTCACGTTCTTGGCGTGGGACGGCATGATCATTTTCATGAAGTCCTTGGCGATGCGATAACCGCCTTCGCCTTCAACAAGAACCTCATCAATGTCTCGATTGTAAAGATCGCGGATCGACCGTTTGATCAGGTCGCCTTCCTCATAGATCTTTGCAGGCGCAATCGACTCCAGCGTGAGCGCGCGGATCTGTTCCCACAAACGCTGCAGGTATTCATAGTCGCGCTTGATCTCGGACTTGGTGCGTTTGGCACCCGCAGTGCGGATGATCAGACCCGCCCCGGTCGGCACATCGATGTCCGCGGCGATTTCTTTCAATTTCTTACGGTCGGCGGCGTTGGTGATTTTGCGGCTGATACCGCCACCGCGCGCGGTGTTCGGCATCAATACACAATAGCGACCGGCCAAAGACAGATAGGTTGTCAGCGCAGCACCCTTGTTGCCGCGCTCTTCCTTGACCACCTGCACCAGCAGGACCTGACGAACCTTGATGACTTCCTGAATCTTGTAACGACGCGGGCGCGGTTTGCGTGGCGGACGGATGTCTTCGCTGTCATCTTCGTCAGCTACAGATTCAATCGAGTCGTCTTTCGACGAGGCATCGGCGCTCTTGCCTTCAGCATCCTCGTCTTCCGCACCCTGATCGCCGTCTGCATCTGCAGCAGCTTCACCCGAGGTCTCAACATCGTCAGAAGCAACCGCCTCCGTCCCTGCCTCATTTGCCGATGCGCTATCAGCTTCTGCGCTTACTTCTGTCTCATCGCTTGAGGCCTCACCAGCGTCTTTACTGACTTCACCTGTGTCGTCGCCGGCTTCTTCGGGCGATGCAGACGTGTCTTCCACCTCAGAAGCAGATTCTTCTGCCGCGTTATCTGACGCAGTTTCTGCCGAAGTCGCATCGCTGTCTTCCGGCTCTTCTACCGGTGTTTCAGCCACGATCTCCATCGGAGAGGTTCCCTCGGGCACCTCTGCATCTGCATCTTCGCCATCGGCCAAATCGATGGTTTCCATACCGGTTGGCTCGGTCGAAACCTCCATTGTCTCAACCGGATCGTCCGACTTCACATCTGCCGCCTTGGAACGCGACCGAGACCGCCGCTTTTTGGGCTTGGCTTCTTCGGCTTCGTCACGCGCCTTCATCGCCTCGGCATAAGCGCGCTCTTCCTCCATCAACGCCTCACGGTCGGCGACGGGGATCTGATAGTAGTCCGGATGAATTTCCGAAAAGGCTAGGAATCCGTGACGGTTCCCACCATAGTCGACAAACGCCGCCTGCAGCGACGGCTCAACCCGTGTTACTTTTGCAAGGTAGATGTTGCCAGCAAGCTGGCGTTTGTTTTCGGATTCAAAATCGAACTCCTCGACCTTGTTTCCGTCGACCACCACGACGCGGGTTTCCTCCGCGTGGGTGGCATCGATAAGCATTTTCTTAGCCATGTTTCCTTGGTGCACCGCGCCAAACGCGTTGTCCTGACCTGTCCAGGCGGACAGGCGCTTTTGGGGAGGTGTCTTGTCAGGGCGATATCAGACGGCGCGCGGCAGGGTCTGGCGCTGTAGCCCCCTGCCCGGTCTCTCAATCGTTGCGCGCGCGTCATCGCGGTTCTTCTCCGACAGGCGCAGTTTCTGCAGCCCGCCCATTTATTCCTTTCACCCGACGTATCGGGCTCAGGTACTCCACTGCCCGCAATCGGGGCACAATCGGTCTGCTTCGCAGCGAAATTAACGTGCAGCAAAGCAGCGAAACTCAAAGATTCGGGACTTAAGAGCGCTAAAAAGGCCCGGCCCGTCCGAACACAATAAAAGCAGTCCTGTGGAAAAGACAATGGGCAAACTGCATCAAGACCGCCGACGCAGCGCGGGATCTCTTCATCTGGCCTAAAATACCTCGGGGGAGTCGCCAAAGGCGACGGGGGCAGAGCCCCCATTCGCAACGGTTAAAGATAGTCCGACCGCTGAAGTCCGTATTTGGCCATCTTCTCGTTCAACGTCCGGCGCGGCAGGCACAATTCGTCCATGACCGACGCGATCGACCCCTTGTGGCGGCGCATTGTATTGTCGATCAGCATCCGCTCGAACGCTTCGACATATTCCTTCAACGGCTTGCCTTCGGTGGTCATCACCGGCTGCATCTCTTCATGGTCGGACATCAACAATGACGCAATCGTTCCTGATCCACGGCGTGATTGTAGCACGGCACGCTCGGCAATATTGATCAGTTGACGCACATTGCCTGGCCACGGGGCCTGCAACAATTGCGCCGCTTCCTGCGCACTGACCTGAGGGGCATCGCAGCCATATTCCTCTGCAAATTGCTCGCTGAGGCGCGTGAAGAGGGTAAGAATGTCCTCACCCCGCTGACGAAGTGGCGGCATGGTGATCCGCAATGCCGCCAACCGATAGAACAGGTCGGGGCGCAGAACGTCTTCGGATGTCTTCCCCGCTTCCTGCAGGTTCGAAATCGCAACAATCCGCGTTTCAGCAGGGGTGCCCTGCTCGTTCATCACGCTCAGCAGTTTGGCCTGCAACGTATCGCTCAGCGCCTCAACATCTTCCAGCACCAGTGTCCCGCCGCGTGCTTCTTCGATGGCCGGCAGTTGCGCATCCTCGGGCATCATCGGGCCAAAAAGGCGCTTGGCCAGCGCGTCTTCCTCCAACGCGGCGCAGGACACCAGAACAAACTTCTTGCCTGCGCGGCTGCCCACCGCATGCAGCGCATGCGCCACCAGCGTCTTGCCGGTTCCCGTCTCGCCGTCGATCAATACATGACCATCGGCTTGCCCAAGATCCAGAATATCCTCACGCAGCCTTTCCATAACCGGGCTGGCACCGATCAGCTTGTTCATGATCTGCGTGCCACCCGACAGCTCACGCCGCAGCGCCCGGTTGTCCAGTGTCAGACGGCGTGCATTGCTGGCGCGTTTGGCCAGTTCGGACATGCGATCAGGGTTAAACGGCTTTTCAAGGAAATCGAACGCACCAACGCGCATCGCCTCAACCGCCATCGGAACGTCGCCATGCCCCGTGATCATTATGACTGGCAGGGTGCTGTCGGCCCCCATCAGCTTTCTCAAAAGCTGAATTCCATCCATCCCCGGCATCTTGATGTCCGAAATCACAATCCCCGGATAATCCGGTCCCAGAACCTTGAGCGCATCTTCCGCGCTGGCAAAGGTTTCAGTGTCGTATCCGGACAAAGCAAGCCACTGGCTGATCGACTGGCGCATGTCCTGTTCGTCATCCACAATGGCAATTTTCATGGCCTGTGCCATAGTCATTCCTCGTTATTCCGCGGCCTCAAGGCCGTCGCTTCCCAGTGCTGGCAACTGCATTTCAAACACCGCGCCACCATATTGGCCGTTGCGCGCAGTCAGCCGTCCCCCATGGTCGTTCACGATCCCCGACGAGATGGCAAGCCCCAGTCCAACCCCGTCGCCAGGCTGTTTGGTAGTATAGAACGGCTCGAACAGGTTCTCGATATCCTCGATACCGTGCCCGTTGTCCCGCACGGTCAGAACCGCCATGTCGCCCGCCGCCAGGATGATTTCCACATCCGGCTCTGCTACCGATTTGGTGGCATCCAGCGCGTTTCGCAAGAGGTTGACCATCACCTGCTCGATCCGCATCCGGTCCCCCATCACCATGACAGGTTCTTCCGGCAGGATCTGAGTGATCTTCACATGACGCTGACGCAGTTGCGGCTCCATCATGGACAAGGCCGAGGCCAGCGCTTCACCAAGGTTTACAGGCGAAAACGCATCCGCCCCTTTGCGGGCATAAGACTTGAGCTGGCGCGTGATCGCACCCATCCGCTCGATCAGACCGTCGATGCGTCCAAAGCTGGCAAGCGCCTCTTCCGGTCGGTTGCGCCGCAACAACAGACGCGCCCCGGCGAGATATGTTTTCATTGCAGCCAGAGGTTGATTAAGCTCGTGACTTACCGCAGCCGACATCTCGCCCAAGGCGGCCAATTTCGAACTTTGCGCAAGGGTCTGTTCCGCCAAATCCAGCGTCTTTTCAACCCGTTCCCGCTCAGCAATTTCCCGCTGTAGCCGTGCGTTCAATGCGCGAAGCTCTGCCGACTCGCGCTGAAACAGCGCCATGCGAAGGGTCGCCCGACGGCTGAGCGCATAAAACGTCAGCGCCAGAAGAATCGCAAATCCCATGATTTCCAGAGCAAGCACGCTGTTCACCTTTTCGCGGATCGACTCAAAGGTGGTGAACGACGTCATTTGCCAACCCCGGAACGGGATGCGTGTTTCCATGCGCATCACGGCCTCGCCTTGCAGGTAGGCATCCGGTGGCAAAGCCGTCCAATCGGTTGTAGCCCGAATAGCGCGTTGAATTGCACCCTGCGGCGGTTGCCGCAGCATCGCCGTGCTCTCTTCCAACCCACGCCAGCGGGGCTCGGTAGACAGGATAATGGTTCCGGTACTGTCGGTGACCATCACCGCGTCCGAAATACCGGCCCAGGCGCGTTCGAATTTCTGAAGGTCGACCTCGACAACGATGACCCCCAAAATTTCCGATCCGTTTTCCAGTCGCCGGGAATAGACGAAGCTGTATCCGCCGGAGTCCCTGGGAATGACCGAAAAGATCGTGGCATTAGACCGGATGGCATCCACATAATAAGCTGTATTTCTGTGCCCTTCACCCAGCTTGTTCCGATCCGTTGCGGCAACGGTTCGACCATCGCTGTCCAAAAGCATCAGCGAGGCCGCGCCAATTTCTTCAACGAAGGAAATCAGGCGCTGGGTCGACAACGTATAATCACTGGATTGCAGCGCTGAAATCAGGGTCGGGTCTCGTGCCAGCAACTGTGGCACGATCGAGTTTCGACGCAACTCACTCAGCAGGTTACCGGAATACAGGGCCAGTCGCAGCTCTGCCCGGTTTCGCGTTGATTCCGTGAACCTGTCGGTCAACAGGCTATTGGTAATCCAAACCGTGGTAATAGTTGCAAGCAGCAAAACAAGAACGGCAACGCGCAAACGCCAGCCCAGCGGAGCACCGCGAAGCGGTTTCAACATATTTGACCAAGCTGATCGCACGTCCGAGTTCATGGCCAGACGTTACGCGCGGGCGCGCGCGACCTCAAGTCACGCTGCTTCAAACACGCCTGACAATGCGCGGAACAGCGCCACTCCGTCCGTGCCACCATGCCCTTCATCTGCCGCACGCTCGGGATGAGGCATCATCCCCATTACTCGGCGGTTTTCGGACAGGATGCCAGCGATGTCGCCGACCGAGCCATTGGGATTCTCGGTATAGGTGAACGCGATGCGATCCTGATCCTTTAGGGCCGCAAGTGTTTCGTCATCCGCGAAGTAGTTGCCGTCATGGTGCGCGATTGGGATACCGATCACGTCGCCTGCATTATAGCCCCCGGTAAACACGCTGTCGCTTGTTTCGACCTTCAAGCCCACTGTTTTGCAGATGTATTTCAGACCGGCATTGCGCAGCAACGCGCCAGGCAGGATGCCGGTTTCCGTCAAAACCTGAAACCCGTTGCAGATACCCACGGCATAGCCGCCGCGTTCGGTATGCTCGACCACCGCCTTACAGATCGGAGATTTGGCGGCGATGGCACCGCAGCGCAGATAGTCTCCATAGGAAAAGCCACCCGGTACGCCCACGATATCAACACCGTCGGGCAAGGCCGCGTCTTTGTGCCAAACCATATCAACCTTGAAACCGGCCTGCTCAAAGGCGACGGCGAGGTCTCGGTCACAGTTGGATCCGGGGAATACGATTACGGCTGCGCGCATGGCGGGCCCTCCTACGAGACAAAATCTGTAACCACTGCAACGCCCGGAGGGGTTGGGTGGTCAAAGGCGGCAAGCTCAGCACTCACCTGGTTAAGAGTTATTTTGCGCGTGACCAGCGGGCTCAGGTCAATCCTGCCCCCTGCGATCAGCGACAACAAAGACGGATAGCGCCAGCTTGGCATGCCCCGCGTTCCGAAAATAGAAAGCTGGCCGGAATAAAGCACGTCCATCGGCAAAGCCATCTGCGTGTGATCCCCGGCCGGCATGCCGATCTGCACCATGCGGCCCATTTTGCGCAGCGACCGCATCGCCGACACAGTTGTGACTTCGATGCCCAAAGCCTCGATGGCAACATGCGCGCCGCCGCCAGTGATGTCTTTTACTGCCTGCGGCGCATCACATGTTGTGGCATTGACAACCGCATCAGCCCCCAAAGACTGTGCATAGCTCAGCTTGTCATCCGCAATGTCGACCACGACGACCCTTGCGCCAAGGGCCTTGCCTAAAAGCAGCGTGGAAATCCCAACACCGCCGCCGCCGAAGACAGCAATCCATTCCCCACCCTGAACCTGCGCCCGTCCGACCAAAGCCTGCCAGGCCGTTGTCACACGACACCCCAAGGCTGCAGCAACTTCGGGCGCAATGCTATCGGGCAATGTTGTGAGGTTCGCATCCGCATGGGCCACAGCGATATATTCCGCAAAAGCACCATCACAGGTGAACCCAGGAACAATCTGGTCGTTACAGATTGTCTGGTGCCCCTGCGCGCAGTCTGCGCAATGTCCGCAAGCCAGAATGAACGGCGCGATGACCTTGTCGCCCACCCGCCAGCGGGTGACCCGAGAACCGACCGCGACAACCTCACCACAATATTCATGACCGGGTGTCATCGGAAGGATTACGTCCGGGTCCGCGCCTGACCATGCATGCCAATCGGATCGGCACACGCCACACGCCAAAACCCGAACCACAACACCATCTTCGGCGGGTTCGGGATCGGGCACGGTCGCAACCTCAAGCGGTTGACGGTAGGTGATCAGACGCGCGGCCCGCATTCGATCAGACCAGTTCGATCTCGTAGCGTTCGATGACGGTGTTGGCCAACAGCTTTTCGCACATTTCGGTCACATCTGCCTCGGTCGCGCCATCGGCCAGTTCAAGATCAATCACTTTGCCCTGACGGACACCTTCGACCTGATCAAAGCCCATTGCGCCCAATGCGTGCCGAACTGCTTCGCCCTGCGGGTCCAGCACCCCGTTCTTGAGCATCACATGAACCCGTGCTTTCATTTTGGCAACTCCACCTTCGGGCCGCTATCCATGGCCCATTTCGTTGCGCGGGGGATAGCGTGCCTGACCGTTTTCGACAACCCTGTTTCCCAAGCAGTTTGCCGCAGTTGTCATCACGCAAAGCAACTCTTTTGGTTGATAATCAACAGATGAACCTGTCGAGACCGCAAAAACCAAAAATGCGCCGCGATTTTTGCCGCGGCGCAGTTTAGTTGAAACAAAAGTTCCCAGAACGGGTCAGTTGATCAGTGTCGGCTTGGTGACATTGGTATTCGGTAGCACACCCAAACGGCGCGCAACTTCTGAATACGCATCGGTCAGATTGCCCAGGTCACGACGGAACACGTCTTTGTCCAGCTTCTGACCGGTTTCGATGTCCCAAAGGCGGCAGCTGTCAGGGCTGATTTCGTCAGCCACGATCAAACGCTGATAATCCCCTTCGAAAATGCGTCCGATTTCGATCTTGAAGTCCACAAGGCGGATACCAACCGCCAGCATCACACCGCTCATGAAGTCGTTCACGCGCAGCGCTAGGCTGAGGATATCGTCCATGTCCTGCTGGCTGGCCCAGCCAAAGGCAGCGATATGTTCTTCGGTGACCAGAGGATCACCCAGCGCATCGTCTTTATAGCAATATTCAACGATCGGGCGCGGCAGCTGTGTCCCTTCGGATATGCCCAGACGTTTAGACATCGATCCGGCGGCATAGTTTCGAACGATCACTTCCAACGGAACGATTTCGCAATTACGCACCAGTTGTTCGCGCATGTTCAGGCGGCGAATAAAGTGGTTCGGAATACCGATCTGGGTCAGGCCGTTCATGAAGAACTCGGACAGGCGATTGTTCAACACGCCTTTGCCGTCAATCACATCCTTCTTTTCAGCGTTGAATGCTGTGGCGTCATCCTTGAAATACTGCACGATCGTGCCCGGTTCGGGGCCTTCATACAAAATCTTGGCTTTGCCTTCGTAGATTTTCTTGCGACGCGCCATAAGCGACCTTTCCAGTCTGAGCAAAGGGAATGAGTCCCCTCTCGTTGGCGTCCTCATAGTGCAAGCACTCTTTTCCCGCAAGTTCATGTACCCGAGAGGCTTTGACGCAGCGCAAATACCTTGCGCCCGGGACGTCGTATGGTCATATCATCAGGAAAGAAGATGTAACCCAAGAGGTCCTCACCCAATGACCACGTTCGACGAACGCGAAAACGCCTTTGAAGCCAAGTTTGCCCATGATGAAGAAATGCAGTTCAAGGCACAGGCCCGCTGCAACAAACTGCTGGGCCTGTGGGCGGCAGAAAAGCTGGGCAAATCCGGCGCAGAAGCCGAAGAATATGCCAAGACCGTAGTAGTCGCCGACTTCGAAGAAGCCGGACACGAAGACGTTGTCCGCAAAGTCGCCGGTGATCTGGGTGATTTGTCTTCGGCCGAAGAAATCCGCGCCAAGATGGCCGAGATTCTGCCCGAAGCCAAAGCTCAGGTCATGAGCGAGGCCGACTAAGTTTTTCTTACACAGCTCATGATCTTCATGAGTTTTATGAATTTGATTTGACGCCCCTGTCATGTGACATGGGGCGTCTCTATTTTTAACGGCGTTTTGCGCCTTTTTCTGGAATAACCCAATGACAAACGCGCTGAGCAAGCTTCTGGAAACCAAAGATGCCATTTTGGCTGATGGTGCGACCGGAACAAATCTGTTCAACATGGGCTTGCAGTCTGGTGACGCGCCCGAACTTTGGAACGTGGACGCCCCCGACAAGATCCGGGCGCTGTATCAGGGTTCGGTGGATGCGGGCAGTGACCTGTTTCTGACCAACACCTTTGGCGGTACGTCCGCACGGCTCAAGCTGCACGAAGCTCAGAATCGCGTGGGCGAGCTAAACCGCATCGGTGCTGAACTCGGACGCGAGGTGGCAGACAAGGCCGGGCGTCCCGTCGTGGTTGCAGGATCTGTTGGACCAACTGGTGAAATCATGGAACCGGTCGGCAGCCTGACGCATTCCGACGCGGTGGAAATGTTCCACGAACAAGCAGCAGCGCTGAAAGAAGGCGGTGTTGATGTGCTCTGGGTGGAAACCATCAGCGCCCCTGAGGAGTTCCGAGCCGCGGCCGAAGCATTTGCACTGGCTGACATGCCGTGGTGTGGCACGATGAGCTTTGATACCGCTGGGCGCACAATGATGGGTGTGACCTCGGCCGATTTGGCGCAAATAGTCGAAACGCTGTCCAACCCACCCATCGCCTTTGGTGCAAACTGTGGAACCGGCGCATCAGACATTTTGCGCACAATTCTGGGCTTTGCAGCGCAAGGCACAGAGCGTCCTCTGATCTCCAAGGGTAACGCGGGCATTCCGAAATACGTGGATGGTCACATCCATTATGACGGCACGCCCGAACTTATGGGCCAGTATGCAGCTATGGCACGCGATGCCGGCGCGACAATCATTGGCGGTTGCTGCGGAACAATGCCAGATCACCTGCGCAAGATGCGTGAAGCTTTGGATACCACCTCGCGCGGCGAACGCCCGACTTTGGATCAGATCACTGATGCGTTAGGTCCGTTTACATCGGCCTCTGATGGAACGGGCGACGAGGCTGTCCCTGAACGCCGCACGCGCCGCCGCCGCCGCGCCTGAAGTGAATTAGCGCCCTTCGAATTTCGGAGGGCGTTTTCCCATGAAAGCCACCACACCTTCGGCGAAATCGCGCGAGCGACCACATTCGCCCTGCAGATGCGCTTCGGTCGCAAGCTGCTGAGGTAGTGTATTTTCATAAGTTCCACGAATGGCCTGTTTGATCGCGCCGTAGGCTGCTGTCGGACCATTGGCCAGATATTCTGCCCGTTTCCGCCAATGCGCTGCGAAATTGTCATCAGGTACAGATTCCCAGATCAAGCCCCAGTCATCCGCTTGTTGCGCGCTGATCTTGTCGGCGAACAACGCCGCACCCATCGCCTTGGCCAGCCCCATCTGGCGCGGCATGAACCAGGTTCCTCCGGCATCCGGTAACAAACCGATCCGCGCAAAGGCTTGCAGGAAATAGGCGCTTTCAGTTGCGATCACAACATCCGCGCAAAGGGCGAGGTTCGCCCCTGCCCCGGCCGCAGCACCGTTTACAGCCGCAATTGTGGGAACCGGACAGCTGTGGATCGTTTCCAGCATTGGTTCGTATTCGTCGCGCAAAGACCGCTCCAGATCGATCTTGCCGGTTGAAGAGGCATCGCCCAGATCCTGCCCGGAACAAAAAGCGGGACCAGCGCCGGTGATCACGATGCACCGGGCTCGGGTTGCCGCGTCTTTCATTGCATGGGTAATTTCAGCGCGCATCTGAGTTGTCAGAGCGTTCATTTTGTCAGGTCTGTTCAAGGTCAGAACCGCCAGACCGTCCGTAATGTCCAGAACAACTGTTTCGTAATGCATGAAAACCCTCCCGTCGCGCCAAGCGTTTTCGAACACTTACTGGCCCAAACAAGAAGGTAAAGGCAGAACCAAACGTCAGTCTTCAAGAATTCGGCGCAGACGCTCCTTTTCGTCTTCACTCAGCGCCGTGCTTTCAACTGACGCATGAGCTTTGGCACGGGTGCGTAGAAAGTTCAGCCCAACCCCAGCCGCAATCAACAGCATGATAGGGCCAGCGAGCCAAAGGAACAGGTTCGAGCCGCTGGTGGTCGGCTTAAGCAGAACGTATTCACCGTAGCGATCCACGATAAACGCGATGGCCTGTTCGTCGGTATCACCTGCAACCAGACGTTCCCGCAGCAACAAACGCAAATCACGCGCCAGATCGGCGTTGCTTTCGTCGATGCTTTCGTTCCGACAAACAAGGCAACGCAATCCGGTGCTGAGATCGCGAGCCCGTTGTTCCAGCACAGGATCATCCAAAACCTCGTCCGGCTGCACCGAGAACACGGGTGTCGCCAGCATCATCAGGATCAGTACAAGGCGTTTCATTCTGCGGGTACTCCGCCAACCGGTGTTTTTCGCGCCCCTGCAGCCACCCGGAACCGCCTGTCACACAAGCTGAGGATACCGCCAAGCGACATCAGGATGCAGCCAGCCCAGATCCAGTTCGCGAACGGTTTGATATAGGTGCGCATGACCCAGCCCCCATCTGCCTGTTGATCACCGATCACAACGTAAAGATCACCCAGGAAACGGTAATCAATCGCGGCCTCGGTCGTGGGCATGCGGGCAACCGGATAGTCCCGCTTTTCAGGGTGAAGTGTCCCAATCGGCCGTCCATTCTTTTCAACCAGAACATCAGCCGTGGTCGAGAAATAGTTCGGCCCTTCAACCAATCGCACGTCTTGCAGTGTCAGGGTAAACTGCCCTACCTCAAAGGGCTGATTGGGTTGCGCGACGCGGATATCTTCGGCCTCCCAAGCGGTCAGACCAGCCACGGCAAAGATGGTGACGCCCAGACCCGTATGCGCGACCGCTTTACCCCAATCTGCACCCGGCAGGCGGAACAGGCGTTTCAGGCTGCCGTTGCGGCCCGTGCGGCTCCACAAATCTATGGCGGCACCAAACGTAATCCATGCCCCAAGGAACAGACCCACCGGCCCCAACGCGCTGCGTCCAGTCTGCATCGCCCAAACCAGCAACGCAATCGCCAGCGCCAGCCCAAAGGCGTAACGCAGAGACCAAGCCGTCTTTCCAATCCTTCCACGTTTCCAAGGAAGCATCGAACCGATCGGCAGGATCAGCCCGAGTAGCACCATAAACGGAGAGAATGCAGCGTTGAAGAAAGGCGCTCCGACCGAAAGCTTCCGGTCGAACATCATCTCGGCCACCATGGGCCACATGGTGCCCACAAAAACAACGAAGCAACTGACGGCCAGCAAAACGTTGTTCGCCACCAAAGCGCTTTCGCGGCTGACCATGCCAAAGACGCCCTTGGCCTCCATCGCTTGGGCACGCGCGGCAAACAATGTCAGCGCCCCACCAATGAAGAAAACCAGGATCATCAGGATAAACACGCCGCGCTCGGGATCGGTGGCGAAGGCATGAACCGAAGTCAGAAGACCCGAACGCACAATGAACGTGCCGATCAGTGAAAATCCGAACGCGATAATCGCCAGCAGAATAGTCCAGCTTTTCAGCGCTTCGCGCTTCTCCACAACGATGGCAGAGTGCAGCAAAGCGGCTGCCAGAAGCCAGGGCATGAACGACGCATTCTCGACTGGATCCCAGAACCAGAACCCGCCCCAGCCCAATTCGTAATAAGCCCACCACGACCCCAGCGCGATACCAATGGTCAAAAAGACCCAGGCGGCCAATGTCCAGGGCCGTACCCAACGCCCCCATGCTGCATCGACACGCCCTTCGATCAGGGCTGCGATGGCAAAGCTGAACGCCATGCTCAGCCCGACATAGCCGAGGTACAGAAAGGGCGGATGAAACGCCAAACCCGGGTCTTGCAACAGCGGATTCAGGTCGCGCCCGTCAAACGGCGCAATTGCAAGTCGGTCAAACGGGTTCGACGTGAACAGGATAAAGGCAAAAAACGCTACCGCTATAGACGATTGCACCGCCAGCACGCGGGCCTTGAGCGTCGGCGGCAACCCACCTCCAAAGAACGCGGCCAATGCGCCAAACAAGGTGACAATCAACACCCACAGCAACATGGATCCTTCGTGGTTCCCCCATGTGCCACTGATCTTGTAGATCATCGGCTTGGCCGAATGGCTGTTCTCAACCACGATCCTCAGGGAAAAATCCGACACGACAAAAGCCCAGATCAACGCACCGAAGGAAAATGCCGTCAGCAGGAACTGAACGATGGCCGAGGGTTCGGCAAATGCCATCCATCCGGCCCAACGTTTAGAAGCCCCGATCAAGGGCACGACACTTTGCACGATGGCGACAAAGAAGGCGAGGATAAGGGCGAAGTGGCCGAGTTCTGTAATCATGCCCCGGAATATACTCCGGGGCCAATCCGGGGGCCAATAACTTTCGCCCGATCCGGGGGCACATAGTGTCGCGGGTCACGCCCTGCGATGCTTGCGCCAATCATCCAGCGCCGGGTTGGCATCGGGGTGCGTAATATCCTGCGACAAAGCGGAACCTGATCCGGGACCTGCAGCGCCCGGACTATCGCTGCGCAGTTCGCGCAGCTGCTCGAGATTGTTCAGAACAGCAGGCAATTGCAGCATGGTCGCACTGATATCCTTCTGAAACTCTTGCGTTTTCAACTGATGCCGCGCCCCAAAATAGAAGGACACGATGACACCCAACAACCACCACATGGGCTCTGGCACCAAGGCCATGCCCTGCATCCTTGCAGCAAACCACAACGGGTCCACCATGGCGGCCACAAACAAACCCAATGTTCCCAAGGCCAAAGCCGGGCGCGGCAACCGGTTTACCCCATCCATGAATCGGTCAAATGATCCTTTTTGCGCAGTTTGAAACTCGCCTCCAAACTGCAACATGGCCTGCGCTTGCGCCTCGGCACCTCTCTGCGCACTTGCTTCAGTGTTCTCACGGTAAATCTCAACGGTTTCCCGAACCGCGTTCCGCCCGTTCCCGAACAAAAGCGCCAAAACACCCGAGATCAACCCCATGCCGCAACCCTTCCCTGAAACTCGGCGTCAGAAAGATGGTATCGCTCTGACAAAAACTCTTCTGCGCGTTTGATCCAGCCACCTTTGCCCCCCGACCGGCTGCGCGCATATTTCCTCGAGGCCGGTCGCCGATCAGCAAGGCGAAAATAGTAGTTCCGCCGCGCCACCCCGTAGGCATCCCGCAAAGCAATTGGCTCCGGTTGCGCTGCTTTTTCGCAAGCTGCTGCGGTCTTGGCACCAATTACTCCATCCACCGCCACGTTGAATCCCATGTCCCGCAACAACCGCTGCAGGATCTTTATCGCCTGCGCCCCGGCGTTCACATACATGTCAAAGACCGAAGCCTGCAGTAGATCAGGCAACCGCGAGATGCCTGGCTTCACAAAGTACTGACGTACGAATATCTCGACCGCCTGCCGCTGGGTCAATCCATGCACATCACGTCGGTCAACCACATCGTCGCCATTCAAATCCAATCCCAAACGCCGCATGGTGTGAATGGTTACGCCATATTTTGTGGCCCCACCGGGATCGTCCGGATCATCCACAAACCCGCCTTCCCGCGCCACGATCTCTTTCGCGATCTGCCGAACCGTTTGCATCATCTTCCCCAACTCGTTGATCAGAGCAACGGTCCTGCAAACAACTTACAACACGGTAATTGCAAAGGGCGCTGCCCGCCTATTGCGCGCAACGCCCCGCTTCTTCTGTTCAAAAATACCTCTGCCAGAGGCACGCAGCGCAGCTGCGTTCAGCTTCCCTCCGCCTCTTTATAAACGCCTTGCTCTTTCAGCGCGTCCATAACCTCTTTCGGCATGTAGGTTTCATCATGTTTGGCAAGGATTTCAGTCGCTTCGAACACGCCGTTCACATAACTTCCGGTGCCAACCATACCCTGATTCTCGGTAAACAGATCCGGCAGGACACCTGTAAACGAAACCTGGACACTCTCGCCCCCATCTGTAACCACAAAATGCACGGTTTCACCCTGCCCACGAATGATCGAGCCTTCTTCCACCAGCCCGCCAATGCGGAAAACCTCGGTCGGTTTCGGCGGCTCGGCAATCACCTCGCTGGGTGAACGGAAAAAGTTGATGCCATCCTGCAAGGCCCACCCAATCAAAGCCGTCGATGCCACCAAGGCAACGACCGCTACCAGAATGACTTGTACTCGACGACGTTTTTTGAGCGTTTTCATACCGTCCTCACGGGAATAGAGGGGCCATCATCAGGCCCAAAGTTTCATCCTCACCTAACATCAGGTTGGCGTTCTGCAAGGCTTGGCCACTGCTACCTTTTGTCAGGTTATCCAGCGCGGCAATCACGATTGCGCGACGTTCGATTCTGTCCGCGACCACTCCGATATGACAGAAGTTCGACCCTCTGACGTGATGGGTCGAAGGTGCCTCTCCCATAGGCAGCATCTGGATAAAGGGCTCGTCTGCATAAGTCTTTGCCAGCGTTTCATAGACGCTTTGCGGATCACCCTTTACATAGGTCGTTGCCAGAATTCCCCGGTTTGCCGGTATCAGATGCGGCGTGAACTGTACATGCACAGTGCGACCTGCAAGCTTCGAGAATTCCTGATCAAATTCGCCCAGATGCCGGTGCGTGCCACCGACTGCGTAAGCATTGGCACCTTCACTAAGCTCAGCGTGCAGCAAGTTTTCCTTCAGCGACCGGCCAGCGCCCGACACGGCGCATTTCAGATCCAGCACAATATCATCCAGATCAATGACACCGGCAGAGATCAACGGACGCAGCACATACTGCCCTGTCGCCGCGTTGCAGCCTGTACCAGCGACCAAGCGCGCTGACCTGATTTCATCCCGATAGAACTCGGTTAGACCATAAACGGCTTCTTCCTGCTGTTCCAAAGCGCTGTGCGGGTTGCCATACCACTTCTCATACTCATCCGGGTCCTGCAGCCGGAAATCCGCTGACAAATCAATGATCTTCAAGTCTTTCGGCAGGTCCCGGATCACCTCTTGGCTAGTTTTGTGCGGCAAAGCGCAGAAACACAGATCAACATTGGAGAAATCGATCTCGGAAATCTTGCACAGATCCGGCAAGTCCATGTGCCGCAGATGCGGAAACACCTGCGCCATGCTCATGCCCGCCTTCCGTTCGGCAGCCAAAGCAACAATGTCCATGTTCGGGTGCTCGGCGATCAGCCGCACCAGTTCAGCGCCGGTGTACCCAGAAGCGCCCAGAATTGCGATTTTGTGGGTCATGTCAGACCTCTTCTTTGCATGTGTCACATATCACGACCGCCGATGTGACGGTCTTTGAATTAGAAAATTCGGGGAAGTGCGTCCTTGACCTAAATCAGGCCGCCTCGAACGAGATTTGTCGTCGGAGGAATTGCGTTGCACGATCACTGACAAAACCCGGCTTGCCCGTGGTCAGGTAGCCACCTGCGCCATCACCCAACATATTGGGGTGGCGTTGCAGATAATCGGCCAGGCTTTCGGCCACCAGATCCCCTTGGCTAAAGACCTGAACATCTGAACCCAAGGCGGCCTGAAAGGTCTCGGCCATCAACGGATAGTGTGTGCAGCCTAAAATCGCGGCCTGCGGCTCGGGCATTTTTCGTTTCAAAGCATCCACATGGCTACGAACCAGAGCCTCCGCCAGGATCATGTCGCCATCTTCAATAGCATCGACCACGCCGCCACAGGCCTGCGCCTCGACATCCACACCGATTGCGCGGAATGCCAGTTCCCGTTGAAAGGCCCGGCTGGACACAGTGGCAGGCGTGGCGAACAACGCCACGTGCTTGACAGCCACTTCGCGTGGTGGAGAGTTGTCCCCCCATTGCCGCTCGGTCAGCGCTTCGATCAAGGGAACAAAGACGCCCAGCACCCGCTTGCCGTCGGGCACGCCTTCTTCCTGCATCCGGCGCAAGGCGGCAGCGCTTGCGGTGTTGCAGGCCAGAATCACCAGATTGCACCCGCGATCCCACAGTGCGTGCACGGCCTTACGGGTCAGCTGATAAATATCCTCGGCATCACGCACACCGTAAGGTGCATGTGCACTGTCCGCAAAATACAGGAAATCCACGTCGGGCAGCCGTTGCTGCGCGGCGTTCAGGACGGTCAGACCGCCCAAACCGGAATCAAAGATACCTACTGCCATTTGCCCCTTCAGGCGCGATGCCGTTCCTCAAATTCATAGCCGTAGTCATATGACTCCAACGGCTCTGGAGACAGCTCATACGTGGCTTTGCGCAGGAAATCCATCATCTTGCGCGTATCCTTACCCAATGGATCCAGAACGTCGCGCCCTATAGGCTCTCCGATCACCACTTTGACAGGCGTATCCACGCGCTTTTTGAATTCTTTGATCAGCAAGCCCATGCGCAGCGTGTTGTGCAAATGGCTTGCGATCTGGAACAGGCGCGACGTGTGCCCATCAAAGAAAACCGGCACCACGGTGGCATTGGACTTTGCCACCATCCGAGCGGTAAAGCCGCGCCAACCCGGATCCATAGGATGGGCAAACGGCTTGACGCCGGTGCTGACCGTGCCTCCGGGGAAAATACCAATCGCCCCGCCCTCGCCCAGATAGTTGAGAGCCGTTTTGCGCGTCTCCAAATTCAGCTTCATCGCTTCCTTCGTTTCATCAAACGAAATAGGCAGAATGATGCGGTTCAGATCCTCGGCCTTGCGGAACACCCGATGCGCCAAAATGCGGAAATCTCCGCGTGTCTCCGACAGAATGTGCCCCATCATTAGGCCATCCAGAATGCCATAGGGATGATTGGCAATCAGGATCAGGGGGCCATCTGCCGGAATGTTCGCAAGAGATCCGCCCACAACATCCAATGTCAGACCATAGCGTTCGACCATAACGGCCCAAAAGTCGCGCCCGTTGGCAACGTCTTTCTCGTATCCATCCGCGCGTTTGATCAGGCGCATTCGACCCGTGGTATTCTCCATAAGTTTGATGACCATTCGCCCGCCTTTGGTTTCAGCGGAATGGGCATAAGAGATGTCACGAACAGCATGACGACGAGAAGGCATTTGGGTCTCCGGTTTGTTGCCTGCAAAATAAGTGCAAGTAACAATTTTGCCTAGCCATCGTGACAGGGTTGTGACGAGTTACTCCGCCGCAGCCTTCAACTCAGGCCCACCGCTTCGGATCGATGCCAGCAACTCCTCGCGCCGCTTGGCTGCTTTGGCCTCGTTTTCCTGCAAAACAGGTCCGAAACCACGGATATCCAGCGGCAGTCGAGCCAACGCAGAGATCGCATCACGCGTGTCCTGCGACAATAAAGGCAGCACTTCGCGCATGTCTTTTTCGTACTGCCGGATCAAAGCACGCTCCATCTTGCGTTCGGACGAATATCCGAAAACATCGAACGGCGTGCCGCGCAGGGCCTTCAACTTGGTCAGCAGCTTCAACGGACCCATGACAGATTCGCTGAATGCGCGCTTCTTGGGCCTGCCGTTACTGCCCGATCCTCCGAAAATCGGCGGTGCCAAATGGAAGGTCATCTTAAAATCGCCATCAAACTCGGCCGCCGCCTTTTCCCGACTGGTCAGCAAAAGGCGCGCAACCTCGTATTCATCCTTGTATGACAGAAGCTTGTGATAGCCCTTTGCGACTGCTTCGCGCACCTCAGCGTCCTCAACGCTGTCAACCAACTTACGATACCGTTTCGCCAACCGGGCGCTTTGGTATTCGGTCAGGTGCTGCGCACGGAACTCGATGATCTGGTCCAGCGTTTTGGGCATCTCGGCCACGGTTGGGGACAGTACGGACTGTACCTCATCCGGATGCAGCACCGCCCAACGACCGATGTCAAACGCACGCTTGTTTCGTTCGACCGCCGTTCCGTTCAACTCGATGGCGTCAAAGATCGCCTGATGGCTAACCGGCAACAACCCTCGCTGCCATGTCGCGCCAAAGATCATCATGTTGGAGTAGATCGAATCCCCCATCACGGCACGCGCCAGATCGGTCGCGTCAAAAAGCGAGACATCTTCTTTCAGCCGCGCCTGCAAGGCCAGCTCCAGCTGATCGGCTGGAATGCGAAACTCCGTATTGCGTGTGAAGTCGCCAGTGACCGTTTCATGGCTGTTCACGACTGCACCAGTACGTCCTGTGCGCGTCAGGCCCAAGGTCTTCGCCCCGGCGGAAACCACCAAATCGCCGCCGATCAGCGCGTGGGCTTCACCGGTGGCAACGCGGATCGCGCTGATATCTTCGGGGCGGTTGGCCAGACGGCAGTGGATATGAACCGCGCCACCTTTCTGTGCCAAGCCCGCCATTTCCATCATGCCCGCGCCTTTGCCATCGATCTGCGCGGCCTGAGCAAGAATTGCACCAAGGGTGACGACGCCTGTACCACCAACACCCGTGATTACCACGTTATGCGTTCCCTTGATCGCGGGAAGCTCCGGCATCGGCAAATCCGGCAGATCGATCTCGGTCGTTGCCTCTTTACGGATTTTCGCGCCCTCAAGCGTCACGAACGAGGGACAGAACCCGTTCAGGCAGGAAAAGTCCTTGTTGCAGCTTGACTGATCAATGGCTCGCTTACGGCCCAGTTCAGTTTGTTTCGGCACGATCGATACGCAGTTCGACTGCACCCCACAATCGCCACAGCCTTCGCAAACATCGGTGTTGATGAACACACGTTTGTCCGGGTCCGGGAATGTGCCTCGCTTGCGACGGCGACGTTTTTCAGCCGCGCAGGTCTGAACGTAGACAATGACCGAGACGCCTTCGATCTCGCGGAATTTCTCCTGCACCTGCATAAGATCCGCGCGCTCATATGTCTGAACGCTTGCAGGCAGCGCCTTGAAGTTTACGTCTTCCTTTTCGTCATAGACCAAAGCGACCTCGCGGACGCCCATCGCCTTGACCTCGGCAACGATCCTTTCTGCAGTCAGGTCGCCTTCGTTGTCCTGCCCGCCGGTCATGGCGACCGCGTCGTTGAACAGGATTTTGAAGGTGATGTTCGTTCCTGCAGACAACGCCGCCCGGATCGCCTGAACGCCCGAATGGTTATAAGTGCCGTCGCCCAGGTTCTGGAACACGTGATTGGTGGTCGAAAACGGAGCTTCACCAATCCAGTTCGCGCCTTCTCCGCCCATTTGGGTGAAACCTGTCGTCTCGCGGTCCATCCACTGAACCATATAGTGACAGCCGATACCGGCATAGGCGCGGCTGCCATCGGGCACTTTGGTGGAACTGTTGTGCGGGCAGCCCGAACAAAAATACGGAAGTCGTGTCGCGATTTCCTGCGCGTTGTCGGCCCGGCGAGCTTCGGACAAGGATGCAAGCCCGGCGTTGATGCCTTCAGTTTCGCGCCCCTCTTCGATCAGGATTTCACCCAGTTTTTCGGCGATCATGATCGGATCAAGCGCGCCACGCGTGGGGAATAGTTCTTCCCGGTGCAGCGTCCCCGCCCCACCTTTGTACCAGCCATAAACTCTGCGGCCGCGCCGGTCGTCAAAGATGGCCTCCTTGACCTGAACTTCGATCAGCTTGCGCTTTTCCTCGACGATCACAATCAAGTCCAGCCCTTCGGCCCAGTCATGGAACCCGGCCATATCCAGCGGGAAGGTCTGCCCAACTTTGTAAGTGGTGATCCCCAGCCGTTCAGCTTCGGACTCGTCGATATTCAAAAGCGACAGAGCATGGGATAGGTCCAACCAATTCTTGCCCGCTGCGACGAATCCGATCTTGGCCCCCGGCTTGCCCCACATCCGCTTGTCGAGCTTATTGGCATGGGAAAACGTTTCGGCCGCGAACCTCTTGTAGTCGATGACACGCGTTTCCTGCAGATGCGGGGTATCGCCCAAACGAATATTCAACCCGCCGTCCGGCATGTCGAACTCGGGCAAAACAACCTGCATTCGGTCAGGGCTACCGTCCACAACCGATGTGACCTCGATCGTGTCTTTCATCGTTTTCAAGCCAACCCAAACGCCAGCAAAACGACTAAGAGCAAAGCCGTATATGCCGTAGTCCAGAATTTCCTGAACGCCAGCGGGGCTGACAATCGGCATATACATATCGACCAGAGACCATTCTGACTGGTGCAGAACGGTCGAGCTTTCGCCGGTGTGATCATCGCCCATGGCCATAAGGACGCCGCCGTGCTTGGCCGTACCGGCCATGTTCGCGTGACGCATAACGTCACCGGATCGATCAACCCCTGGACCTTTGCCGTACCAAAGTCCGAAAACCCCGTCGAACTTGCCGTCGCCCCGCAACCCTGCTTGCTGACTGCCCCACAGGGCGGTCGCGGCGAGATCTTCGTTTAAGCCGAACTGAAACGTCACATCGTTTTCGGCCAGCGGCTTTTGAGCGCGCATCATTTGCTGATCAACCGCGCCAAGGGGTGACCCCCGATACCCGGTTACAAGACCCGCCGTATTCAGGCCCGCCTGCCGATCTCTGGCTTTTTGCATCAGCATCAACCGAACAAGCGCCTGAGTTCCGTTCAACAGAACGGGATTTTTCTCAAGATCGAACCGGTCGTTCAATGTTATCTGTGGCTGACTCATCAGACGTCTCCCCTCGTCAGATCAGTGTGCTTTATTTCGGTGCATTTTAGGTCATAATTTCTGACCTGCATAGGATTTATCCACTGATAAGTAACGATTTCGCCCTTTGAATGTGGAACTTGTCACCTCTTTCATATAGGCGTTCAAATGGATAACGAAAGTTGCGGCGATGGATTGGGACAAGCTTAGAATATTTCACGCGGTAGCCGATGCAGGCAGCCTCACCCATGCGGGTGACAAGCTCAATCTGTCTCAATCTGCCGTGAGCCGGCAGATCCGTGCCCTGGAAGAATCGCTGGATTCTACCCTTTTCCACCGTCACGCCCGAGGGCTGATTCTCACCGAACAGGGTGAATTGCTGTTCGATGCCACGTCAGCCATGTCAAAACGTCTTGATGCAGCAGCCGCGCGTATTCGGGACAGTGAGGAAGAGGTTTTTGGCGTCCTGCGGGTCACAACGACCTTTGGTTTCGGCACACTCTGGCTGGCCCCGCGCCTGCCAAAATTGTACGAGGAGTATCCCGACCTCAATATCGATCTGATGCTGGAAGAGAGGGTTCTGGACCTGCCCATGCGCGAGGCAGATGTTGCCATTCGAATGAAAGAGCCCAGCCAGGCCGATCTGGTTCGCAAGCGCCTGATGACAGTGCAAATGATGCTGTACGCGACTCAGGACTATATCGAGACCCATGGCGGAATGCTGAAATCGCTTGAGGAAATCAAAGATCACCGCTTGATCTGCCAGACCCCTGCGGCACCGCAGGTCGGTGCAAGTGCCGCCATGGTACGTCACCTGATGACTTATAATCCCGGCTCATTGCTGACCGTGAACAACTATTTCGGTGTCCTGCAAGGGGTTCTGCACAATTTGGGCATTGGCGTTCTGCCGGACTATGTGACCCAGGACTTTCCGCATCTGGTCCCTGTCTTGTCTGACATCGAAACCGCTGATGTTCCTGTTTATCTGGCCTATCCCGAAGAACTCAGACATTCCAAACGCGTTGGTGCGTTCCGAGATTTTGTTCAGGACGAGATCATTGCACAGCGCAAGCAACTGAAACAGATGGGAAAACTCTAGCTATGCGCTCATAGCATATCGGACATGAGGTCTTTACAGAGTTAAATTCCTTGAACGTTCACAAACTGACCCCTAAATGAGCACTCGAAGGTGGTGATGCTGAAACGCTCATCATCTTCATACCTCCCTGTTGGACTACGGCCGAGCTTATAGCTCGGCCTTTTTTTTGCGCCGTCGCAATTTCCCCGTTTCATAACGCGAAATCTTCTGGGAAACCGGCTCAATTTTTCATATGATACGGAAAAACAACCAAAAATCTCGTGATCGAGGGCAACAAATCCATGCTTAATCCACTCCGCCTCTGTTTGGCGCTGGTTTCCGTTTTCTTTCTTTCTTTACCAGCTTTTGCACAGGACACCGCCTCGTCCGGTTCGGCATCCTCAGTTTCTATCCCTGAAAATCTGACCCCAGAACAAGTTGACGACCTGGTCGCACGCATGTCTGACGATCAGGTGCGCGCCATCCTGCTTGAACGTCTGGATGCCGTCGCCAAGAAACAAGCCGAAGAAAAAGAGAAACAGGAAGATCCTCTGACCGAGATCAATGAGATCTGGGCCGAAATGGTTTCATCCTGGACTCATGTTATGACGACGATGCCAAATATCGTCACAGCCCAGATAACTGCGTTCAGCAATTTTTCTGGTACATTTGGAACAACCGGGGTCTTTACCCTACTGGGGCTTATCCTTTCGGTCCTGGTAGTTGGGTATATCGCTGAAAAGCTGTTCGGCCTGTTCACCCGCCGTTGGCACAAAACAACCGAGGTGGCGGACGAAGCGGATCTTTGGGGCGCCGCGCGCTACCTTTTCAGCCGCTTTTGCCGAGAAATTGCCGGGTTGATCGTTTTCTACGTCGTCATACGCGCAGTTGGTCGCGGTCTACTGACACCTGAACAGATCACTTATGCTGCTCCATTTGTCTTCTACCTGATCTGGGTTCCGCGCCTGGGCGCGGCGGTTTCTCGGTTCGTGCTGGCCCCGCAGAAACCACAGTATCGGTTGGTCAATATCAACGACCACTGGGCAAAATACCTTCATCGCAACCTGATCGGACTTTTGGTCCTGATTGGCTTTACGTTGTTCATCCTGCGCTTCAACGCGCTGAACGGCGTTTCGGGTGACGAGACACGGATCGGGTTCTGGCTCAACGCGGCTATCCATATCTATATCGGTTGGATCGCCTGGACCGCCCGCGAAGGGTTGTCGCAGATGATGCTGGGAACAGACCCCGATTACACCAAGTTCGACGAGGAAGTGGCCCGGTACTACCCCTACTTCGCAATCGGGGTTTCGGTGGTCATTTGGCTGCTGGTCGAGTTTCTGGTTGCCCAGCGAAATCCCGCAACGCTCAGACTGCTTGTCGGCGGCGCGCATTTCGCGACGATGTTCTGGTTGCTGATCGCGCCCGCGCTCGACACGCTCATCCGCGGGTTGGTGCGTCACTTGCAACCTCCGATGTCTGGTGAAGGCCCGCTGGCCGAACGGGCCTACAGATCTGCCAAGCGCAGCTATATCCGTATCGGGCGCGTTGTGGCTGGTCTGTTTGTGGTCTTCATGATTGCAAGGGCTTGGCAGCTGGATCTACGCAATGTCGCCTCGGCCGGAGTCAGCGCCGAAGTGGGTGGCGCCGTGATCGAGTTCCTGCTGATCATCGCTGTCGGTTATATTCTGAACGAGTTCGTGTCGCTCTACATCAACAGGCGTCTGGCGCGTGAACAAACAGCGGCAGAAGCGCTGGATGAAGAAGCCGGCGGCGAAGGTGGCGGCGCTGGTGGATCGCGTCTGGCAACAGTGCTGCCGCTTCTACGGATCACCGCTCAGATCACCATTGCGGTCATCTTCGGCCTTTTGGCTTTGGGCGCTTTGGGCATCAACATCACGCCTCTGCTGGCGGGTGCCGGTGTTCTGGGTCTGGCCATCGGTTTTGGCGCGCAGAAACTTGTTGCCGACATTGTTGGCGGTATTTTCTTCCTGATCGACGACGCCTTCCGCGTGGGTGAGTATGTGGATGTTGGAGGCACGATGGGCACGGTCGAGAAAATCTCGATCCGGTCGATGCAACTGCGTCACCACCGCGGTCCCGTTCACACCATTCCCTATGGTGAGATTCAGAAACTGACCAATTTCAGCCGCGACTGGGTGATCATGAAGCTGAAGTTCACCGTGCCGTTCGACACTGACCCCAACAAGGTCAAGAAGATCTTCAAAAAGATCGGTGCCGAGATGATGGAGGACGAAACCCACAAGGATGGTTTCCTTCAGCCCTTCAAATCTCAGGGTGTCTTCGACTTTGACGATGTCGGCATGATCATCCGGGGCAAGTTCATGGCAAAGCCCGGCAAGCAGTTCACCCTGCGCAAAGAGATCTTCAACCGCGTCAAGGCCGCCTTCAAGGAAAACGGCATCGACTTTGCCCGCCGCGAGGTGCGCGTTGCGATCCCGGGTCTGGACGAGGCCGAGAACCTGTCCCCCGAGCAGAAGGCGGCTGTAGGTGCCGCAGCTGCGGCCGAGCTCAACAAAGATCAAGGTTCAGCGTAACCCGCACCGGTTACGCCAGAGATTTGCGCTTACTATTGAGCGCCTTTTACGGAACCGACCCTACTGTCGGTTCCGTTTTTCTTTGAAAGACGCACCCTGCGCCGTCTTGACCCTTTCCACACGCGCCCGCTTGCCCTAAAAGGCGCGCAATCTCGGCCCATTTGGACACAGGACAGAAGATGCAAGAGCCCGCCATCACACCCGATCTGATTGCTGCACATGGGCTCAAGCCCGAGGAATACGACATGATCCTCGAGATCATTGGGCGTGAACCGACCTTTACCGAACTGGGTATCTTCTCGGCCATGTGGAACGAGCATTGTTCCTACAAGTCGTCCAAGAAATGGCTGCGCACCCTGCCTACTTCAGGCCCTCAGGTGATCTGTGGCCCGGGTGAAAACGCTGGTGTAGTCGACATAGGCGACGGTCAGGCCGTGGTTTTCAAGATGGAAAGCCACAACCACCCGTCTTATATCGAACCTTACCAAGGTGCCGCGACCGGTGTCGGAGGTATCCTGCGCGACGTATTCACCATGGGCGCGCGTCCCATCGCCTCGATGAACGCTCTGTCCTTTGGTGAACCTGGCCACCACAAAACCCGCCAGCTGGTGAATGGCGTGGTCGAAGGCATTGGCGGTTATGGCAACTGCTTCGGCGTGCCATGCGTGGGCGGTGAAGTCCGTTTCCACCCGGCCTATAACGGCAACTGCCTTGTGAACGCATTCGCGGCAGGTCTGGCCGACAGCGACAAGATTTTCTACTCGGCCGCCTCCGGCGTGGGCATGCCGGTCGTTTATTTGGGCGCAAAAACCGGCCGTGACGGCGTCGGCGGTGCGACCATGGCGTCTGCCGAGTTTGACGACACCATCGAAGAAAAACGCCCCACCGTGCAGGTCGGCGACCCCTTCACGGAAAAGCGCCTGATGGAAGCGACGCTGGAACTGATGCAGACCGGTGCCGTGATCTCAATCCAGGATATGGGTGCCGCTGGCCTGACCTGCTCCGCTGTTGAAATGGGCGACAAGGGTGGCTTGGGCGTACGTCTTGATCTGGAAAACGTGCCTCAGCGTGAAGAGAATATGACAGCCTATGAGATGATGCTGTCGGAATCTCAGGAACGCATGCTGATGGTTCTCAAGCCCGAACTTGAGGCTGAGGCCCGCGCCGTGTTCGAGAAATGGGATCTGGACTTTGCCATAGTCGGTGAGACCATTGCCGAAGACCGCTTTCTGATCATGCACAATGGCGCGGTGAAAGCCGATCTGGTTCTGTCCAAACTGTCTTCGACCGCGCCGGAATATGACCGTCCATGGGAACCGACGCCCGAGGCCGAAGAACTGGCCGAAGTCCCTCAGATCGACCCTATTGACGGGCTGCGCGCCCTGCTCTCTTCGCCCAACTACGCGGGCAAGCAGTGGGTGTACGAACAATACGACACCATGGTCATGGCGGACAGCGCCCGCACACCGGGTCTGGGCGCAGGCATGGTGCGCGTCCATGGAACCGACAAGGTGCTGGCCTTCACCAGTGACGTGACCCCACGCTATGTGCGCGCCAACCCGGTTGAAGGCGGCAAACAAGCTGTGGCCGAAGCCTATCGCAACCTGACCGCTGTTGGGGCCAAACCGCTGGCCACCACCGATAACCTGAACTTCGGCAACCCTGAAAAACCCGAGATCATGGGCCAGTTTGTTGGCGCCATTCAGGGCATCGGTGCTGCCGTCGGCGCGTTGGATATGCCTATCGTTTCGGGCAACGTGTCGCTGTACAACGAGACCGACGGTCAAGCGATCCTTCCAACACCGACCATCGGTGCGGTTGGCCTGTTGTCCCATTCGGACGAGATCATCGGCAACGAGGTTCGCGAAGGCCACGTCGCGCTGATCATTGGTGAAACCAAAGGCCATCTTGGTCAATCCGCCCTGCTTGCAGAAGTGTTCAACCGAGAAGACGGCGATGCGCCGCATGTCGATCTGGATGCTGAAAAGCGCAACGGTGACTTCATTCGCGCCAACCGCGAGATGGTCAAAGCGTGTACCGACCTTGGCGATGGCGGTCTTGCACTGGCCGCCTTTGAATTGGCCGAAGCGGCTGGCGTTGGTGTTCACCTGGACGAGGCCCCGACCGAATTCCTGTTTGGCGAAGATCAGGCCCGCTATCTGGTCGCCTGCAACTTCGACCAGGCCGAGGCACTGATGATTGCTGCCGGTCAGGCCGGTGTTCCGCTGGTCTCGGTTGGGCGCTTCACCGGTGATAGCGTGAAAGTCGGTGGCTCCGAGGCTCCGCTTGCCGAGCTGACGGACACCTTCCGCACCAGCTTTGCCGCGGCTGTGGCCTAAAATACAGGCTTCAGCTCGTCTCAAACGCGGAAATCCTATGCGTCTAACCGCGCGTAGGATTTGCCGAGTTTGTCGACACGTGCCATCTTGCACGCCCCGCCCCATCGCTCTACATCTTGGGAAAGACTTTCAGGAGTGAACCTACATGCCGATGAGCGCCCACGAGATTGAAACCCTGCTGCGCGAGAGCTTTCCCAACGCGGAAATTCAGGTTGGCGGCAGCGATGGCGTGCACATGTCCGCCATGGTCGTGGACGAAAGCTTTCGCGGCAAGAACCGCGTTCAACAGCAACGCGCTGTCTACGCGGCCCTGAAAGGCAAAATGGACGGCCCGGATGGAGAACTGCACGCGCTGGCGCTGACCACCAAAGTGCCGGAGTGATATGGAGCACGCGATCGTTATTTTGATTGCGGTTTCCGTCTTTGTCGTGCTCATCGCACTGATAGCGTTGAACCATTCAAAGACTGGGCGCAATACAAACCGAGGATCGTCACCTGGACGTGGAAACCACCTTCTCCACTCATCTTACTCATCACATGACGGTGCAATTGGCTCGGCGCAGACCCATATCCCCAAAGACCCACAAAACTACGCCAAAGCAATAATGCCGAAGAGCAAAGGAAACGCGAAATGACCGATGTGAAGACCCAGATCGATGAAACCGTCAAAGCCAATGACGTGGTGCTGTATATGAAAGGCACCAAAGAGATGCCCCAGTGCGGCTTCTCATCCCGTGTGGCGGGCGTACTGAACTACATGGGCGTCGACTATGCCGACGTGAACGTTCTGGCAGACGAAGAAATCCGTCAGGGTATCAAGGATTATTCGGATTGGCCGACCGTGCCGCAGCTTTATGTCAAAGGCGAATTCGTTGGCGGTTGCGACATCATCACTGAAATGACCTTGTCGGGTGAACTGGACACACTGTTTGACGAAAACGGTGTCGGCTACAACAAAGATGCAGCCGACAAAATTCGTGAAGCAAACGCTTAAGCCAAATTACCGGCTGGAACAGTCCTGATAGATCGTCTGCTCATTGGCGGCGCCTGCCGCCAAATAGCTGATCGACGCGTTCCAGCCTTTAGAGCGCAGGATATAAGTGCCCTCATCGCCGGTGGATTCGTACCGGATGCCTGATCCGCTTTCCACCTGGCGCATTGCGACCAGAGTATTATCCACCATTGTTGCCGCCGCACCCGAACCATCTGGCGCGTTGAAGTAAGTCACAGGCAAAGGTATGCCGTTCTCGCAGGTGAATGTGACGGACAATATGTCAATCTCTGCCATTGCAGATGTTGCAGGCAAAGCCAGCGCAGCAGCGAACAGCGCGTTTCGCAACAAAGTCATTATGCTTTCTTCTCCTCGACGACAGCTGCAAGGGCTTCCGCCCGTGCTGCCAGCTCCGCCAGTGTGTCAGTGACAGAGGGTGGAACCACCGCCACTTCGACCCGCTCCGGCTCTGGTGGCGGAGCGTTCCTGAGGCCCTGAAGTTCAGCCTCAGCCTCGGCCAGCTTGGCCTCAAGCGATTTCACCTTGTCTTCTGTCGCCGCTGTTTTGTCAGCCAGCATGAGACCCGCCATCAGAAGCATCCGGGATTCAGGCATCCTGCCGATCTGATCGGACAAAACCTGGGCTTCATCATCCAGCATCTTGGCTGCGGAATGCAGAAAAGGTTCTTCTCCGTCCCGGCACGAAACGTCAAAGCCGCGACCGCCGATATTAATGGTCACTTCAGGCATTACTCTACCTCACCTTCTACAAGTTTCGCCTGCGACAGCAGAGGTTCCAGCCGCGCCAGAACAGCCTGCGCTTCAGCCGCGTCCGAGGCTTGCGCCGCGCGCGTGGCCTCTAGTTCGGCGACTGTTGCGCGGTTCAAGAGTTCCGCGTCTGTCAAACCCTCAGTGGCCGCTGCACGCAATTCGTCAACGGCGCTGCGCAATTGTTCATTCGCTTTGCGCATGCGCTGCAAATCGTCATCCAGACGAGACATTGCTGCCCCATGACTGGCCCGTTCAGCACGCAACATTTCCAGTTCAGCGCTCAGATCATCGACACGCACGGTATCTTCCAACTCGGTCTTTAGGCGGTTGTTTTCCGCCTCAACCGCCTTGGCCTGATCCAGCATTCCGCGCAGCTGTTCCAGTTCCGCCTTTAACGGCTCAGGATCTTCCAATGTGTCCAACTCTGCCCGCATCTTTTCGTTTTCGGCTTTTAGTGAGTCCAGCTCCGCGCTGTTGTCCAACGCTGCCTTAGCCTCGGCCAGCTCGGCACGTGCCGCTTCCACCGAAGTGATCTTGGCACGGGCTTCCTCTAGCTCGGCGCGCAGTGCGTCGGTTTCAGCGCTGTCAGACGGGGCAGCGCGTAGCTCTTCAAGATCGGCGCGCAAGCCATCAACTTGCTGTTCATGCTGTTGTTTCAGAGATTTCAGCCGTTCCTGAAGCTGCGCGTTGGCGACGCGTTCGTCCTCAAGTGCAGTTTGAAGCCCCTCGTCCGGTGCAATATCCCGGGGTGCAGCGCCCAATGCATCGACACCCGCGCCGATGCGGTCCATCGCAGCAATAATGCGGTGCTGTAAGTCTTCTATCTGGCTCATGCCCCTGTCACCTCTTTATCAAGGTTCATTCTGTTTCGATGCGATCCGAATCAAAACCGAATCCCGCCTGAGGACAGTCTAGCGGAATGCGACAGAAAATACCCACTGTTTGCTTTCAACCACTTGAGCCCCGCTCTTCATGCATCCCACCCCGATTCACCCCGGTTCCGCTTGCACTTTGGGTATTGAATGGTATTGAGCGCGCAATCTGCTTCAAAACCCAAAGGAACAACGCCCGTGGACCTGACTGCGCTGCGCAATGCCAACCCCGAACACTGGGACAAAGCTGCGGCCATCCGCACCCTGACCCTTGATGCCGTCGCTGCCGCCAATTCCGGCCATTCCGGTATGCCCATGGGCATGGCCGATGTCGCGACCGTACTGTTCGAAAAGCACCTGAAATTCGACGCATCAAACCCAAGCTGGCCCGACCGCGACCGGTTCATCCTGTCGGCTGGTCACGGCTCGATGCTGGTTTACTCGCTGCTGTATCTCACCGGCCACGCAGACGTGACACTGGAAGAGATCAAGAACTTCCGTCAGTTGGGCGCAAAAACGGCAGGCCACCCTGAAAACTTCCTGGTCGACGGTATCGAGACCACCACCGGCCCGCTGGGTCAGGGCATTTCGAACGCTGTGGGCTTTGCCATGGCCGAAGAAATCCAGCGCGCGCATTACGGCAAGAAGGTTGTTGATCACTACACCTACGTCATCGCGGGCGACGGCTGCCTGATGGAAGGCGTCAGCCAAGAAGCGATCACCCTGGCCGGTCGTCATGAACTGAGCAAACTGATCGTCTTCTGGGACAACAACAACATCACCATCGACGGCACCGTCGATATTGCCGACCGCACCGATCAGGTGCGCCGCTTCGCAGCCTCGGGCTGGCATGTGATCGAGATCGATGGCCATGATCCAAAAGCCATTGATGCGGCCATTATTGACGCGAAGAAATCCAGCAAACCGACCATGATCGCATGTGAAAGCCACATCGCGCTGGGTCATGCAGCACAGGATACGTCAAAAGGCCACGGCGCGCTGACCGATCAGGATCAGTTGAAAGCAGCCAAAGAAGCCTATGACTGGCCTCATGACGCGTTCGAAGTGCCTGCAAACGTGAAATCCGCATGGGAAGCCATTGGCGCACGTGGTGCTGCAGAACGAGCAGCCTGGGAAGAGCGTTTCGCACAACTTTCCGAACGCAAGCAGGCCGAGTTCAATCGTGCCTACGCGTTTGAAGCCCCTAAAAAGCTGGCTGGCGCCATTCGTTCTTTCAAAAAGCAAGTTTCGGAAGATCAACCAAAGCTGGCTACCCGCGCTTCGTCGGAAAAAGTTCTGAACGTCGTTAACCCGATCATGACCGAAACCGTTGGCGGTTCGGCTGACCTGACCGGCTCGAACAACACCAAATCGATCGATATGGGTGTGTTCCTGCCGGAAAACCGCAAAGGGCGCTACATCCACTACGGTATTCGCGAACACGGCATGGCCGCTGCGATGAACGGCATGGCACTGCATGGTGGCATCCGCCCCTATGGCGGCACGTTCATGGCCTTCACCGACTATGCCCGCCCGTCCATGCGTTTGGCGGCCCTGATGAAAATCCCGTCGGTCTTCGTGATGACCCATGACTCGATCGGTCTGGGCGAAGACGGCCCGACCCACCAGCCGGTCGAGCATCTGGCCATCTCACGCGCAACGCCGAACACCTATGTGTTCCGCCCCGCTGACACGGTTGAAACGGCTGAAGCGTGGGAACTGGCGCTGACCTTCAAGGACAGCCCCTCGGTTCTGTCGCTGACCCGCCAAGGTGTGCCGACAGTGCGCACCCAGCACAAGACCAAGAACCTTGTTGCACAAGGTGCTTATGTTCTGGCCGAAGCCGAGGGCAAGCGTCAGGCCATCCTGATCGCCACCGGGTCCGAAGTGTCGCTGGCCATGGAAGCCAAAGCGATGCTCGAGGCCGAAGGCATCGGCACCCGCGTCGTCTCGATGCCCTGTATGGAGCTGTTCGCGCAACAGGACGAAGCCTATCGCAAGCGCGTTCTGCCCGCTGGCCCCGTCCGTGTTGGCATCGAAGCCGCTGTTCGCGCAGGTGGCTGGGACCGTTGGTTGTTGGGCGAGCGTGGCCGCGAAGCCAAGGCCGGCTTCATCGGCATGTCGAGCTTTGGCGCATCAGCCCCGGCAGGCGAGCTTTACAAGCACTTCGGTATCACCGCAGAAGCGACCGTAGCCAAGGTCAAAGAACTGTTGGGTTAATCCCAGCACTTCAGTTAAGAAAGCCCCGGTTTTTGCCGGGGCTTTTTTGTTAGACGAAAATAATAACTGACTGCATCCCGTCCACAATCAGATCACCGTCAGTATTCCACACACGCATGACTTGCGAGCTGTAGCCATCTTGCCCAGCTGTCAGTTGATGTTCCAACAGGAACCACCCTTCACGCGTCTCAATTTCTTCTGACAACACATTGAAAATCCAGTTCATCGAAGAATTTGGGCCGGGTTTCTTGAGGGTCGGATAGATCGCAGGCGGCGGCAGATCCGCGACCGAGATCAACCCTTCCAACCGGCTCCACATCCGCGGATCTCTGTGACGCGCCCAAAGGCGCAAGTACCCTTTCTCTACTCCTGAAAACGGCAAAGCACCGTCAACAAGTCTGACATCGAAATTCTCAAGAAACGGAATGGGTGGTCGGGGTAAACCCGGCGGGAAATAGGGGCCGGTTTCTTCTGGTTTCGGGGCTGGTTGCGCAGGATGATCAAACGCGACGTGGCTGTCCTGAGGGACACCAAACGAAAACGTACCCAGCGCCGCGACCTTCCCTTCGATTTCGGCTCGAACGTTGATGATCGTCACGTTACGGCCCTGCCGCAGAATTTCGGTGCCAATCGTTGGCGGGGTGCCGATCGGGGCCGTGAAATTGATCAATGCGGACCGCAACGGCGGTAACCCGTCGTGCCGTTCGAAGATGGTAGCCAGCATCAGCGCAGAGGAAAACCCACCAAAAGTCGTGCGGCCCTGCATCCAGTTCGCCGGGACCGGAAACTTTAGCCGGTTGTCGATTGTCTCTCGCGCCTCAAGAACATCGACCAATGAATAAGCGGACATAAGGAAACCAGTTCTGTTGCACCTTCGGCGACACTAACCTTTTGGCGGCATGTCGCCATTGCAACCTAACGTCACTTGTCGGCAAGGGTTCAATGCTTTGCTTCAGAACCAGAGAACATACCCAGCGCTGGTCCGATAACCTTGGTCGCTATCGGGATTAACACCAGCCCCCATGCCAAACCGAAAATGCCATCCATTGTAGCTTTCGAAATCCACTCAACCGCCCCAACCCATTGTTCAGACGCCGAATGTCCAATGGCATATGCCCAATCGTGGATGTGATGACCCAACCAGCCAAAGCCCAGAACCTCCATCCCGTGGATGACGATCGATCCCCCCACCCACAACATCGCCGCAGTTCCGACAATAGACAGGGTTTTCATTACGCCGGGCATTGCCTTGACCAACCCTCGGCCCAGACCGCGACCGATAGGTGTCGGCGCGTTGTTCGCCAGATAAAGCCCGACATCATCCATTTTCACGATCAGCGCGACGGACCCATAAACTGCGACCGTTACCCCGATCCCGACCACGGCGAGCGTCGCGGCCTGCATCCACAGGTTAGGCGCTTCGATCGCTGCCAAAGCAATGGTCATGATCTCAGCTGACAGGATAAAGTCCGTCTTGATCGCGCCTTTTACCTTTTGTTCCTCCAAATGACCGGGGTCACGAACGTCCATGTCTTGTTCGATGGCGTGGCTGCCATGGGGGAACAGGACGTGAAATATCTTCTCGGCCCCCTCAAAACAAAGATATGACCCTCCAATCATAAGTAACGGGGTGATCAGCCAAGGCGCGAAATTGGCAAGCAACAGTGCCACCGGCAGCAACAGGATGATCTTGTTGAAAATCGACCCTCGCGCAATACGCCAAATGATCGGCAACTCGCGCGCAGGCGCAAACCCCTGAACATATTTCGGTGTGACCGCCGCGTCGTCGATGATCACCCCGGCAGTCTTGGCCCCGGCCTTACCAGCCGCGGCAACTACGTCGTCGACCGAAGCCGCCGCCACTTTGGCAATTCCCGCCACATCATCCAAAAGGGCCAACAGTCCGCTCATCGCGTGTCCTTTCCTGTCACCTGCCGCACCCGGACCCTACCTGATCTCTCAGCTAGCGCAAGCGTTAGCGCAATCGGCGCAGGTTTGCGCTAACACCTTAAAAATATGCCGTTTTTGCCCTTTTGAGATTCCCATTTCGCCGCTATATGGCCCACAAAGCAAGCGCATCTGGAGACGTCACATGACCATCAAGGTCGGTATCAATGGTTTTGGCCGCATTGGCCGCTGCACCCTGTCGCACATCGCCGCTTCGGGGCGCAACGACATCGAAGTGATAAAAGTCAACGCCACCGGCCCGTTGGAAACCTCGGCGCATCTGCTGAAATATGACAGTATCCACGGACGTTTCCCCCGCGAGGTTTCCATCGAAGGCAACACCATGGATCTGGGCCGCGGTCCGATGCAGATGTTCTCGACCTACGACATGGCCGAGCTGGACTGGGAAGGCTGCGACGTCGTTCTGGAATGCACCGGCAAGTTTAACGACGGCACCAAGGCGAAAACCCACCTTGAGCGTGGCGCTGGCAAGGTTCTGTTGTCCGCCCCTGGCAAGAATGTCGACAAGACCATCGTCTTCGGCGTGAACCACAACACGCTGACCGCAAACGATAACATGGTTTCAAATGGCTCCTGCACCACCAACTGCCTGGCCCCGCTGGCCAAGGTTCTGGACGAAGGTATCGGCATCGAAAACGGCATCATGACCACGATCCACGCCTATACTGGCGATCAGCCGACCCTGGATCGTCGCCACAGCGACCTTTACCGCGCCCGCGCCGCAGCTATGTCGATGATCCCGACCTCGACCGGAGCCGCCAAGGCGTTGGGCGAAGTTCTGCCAAACCTGAAAGGCCGTCTGGACGGGTCCGCGATCCGCGTCCCTACCCCGAATGTCTCGGCTGTTGACCTGACCTTCCGTGCCGCGCGCGATGTAACCGTCGAGGAAGTCAACGCTATCGTCGAAGAAGCCGCCAAAGGCCCGATGCAGCGCGTACTCGGTTTTGAACCCGCACCGCTGGTCTCGACCGATTTCAACCACACCGAAGAAAGCTCGATCTTCGCACCGGATCAGACCCGCGTTGTCGACAATCGCCTGGTCCGTGTTCTGGCCTGGTATGACAACGAATGGGGCTTCTCGGTTCGCATGGCCGATGTGGCCGTTGCGATGGGCCGTCTTAACTGACCCTTCGGACTTCGCTTGTACCTTAATGCCCGCTCAGGTTATCTGAGCGGGCATTTTTGTTCAGGACGGCCATGACCAATCAAATCGCCATCTGGCTCGGCATACTTCTGCTTGGGGGCGTGATGCTGGACATGACGCTGTATAGCGGCGACCACCTGCTGTTCCTTGCCAAGAAGCTCTACGAATTTCTGGACCGGCTTGCTTTCTGGCGCTGACCGAGGTTTTTCTTGACTCTTTCGTTGATCTGGAGTTGTTAGCGCTAACTAATCTGACAGAGAAATTTCGACGGAGCGGACCATGACCCTGAAACTTGCGATCAACGGATTTGGACGGATTGGGCGCGGCGTTCTGCGCGCGGTGATGGAAAGTGGCCGCACAGACGTTAAGATTGTGGCGATCAACGATTTGGGCAAGCCGGACATGAACGCGCATTTGTTTGAGTTCGACAGTGTGCATGGTCGCTATGCCAACCCGGTTACACTCAGCGATGCAGGTTTGGATGTGGGTCGTGGTCCGATCCGTCTGACCAGCGAACGCAACCCCGAAGACCTGCCGTGGTCGGATATTGATGTCGTTCTCGAATGCACCGGTGTGTTCCGCACCCGAGAGGCCGCTGAGCGTCACTTCAAGAACGGCTCGAAAAAGGTTCTGATCTCGGCCCCGGCCCGCGGTGATGGCAACGTCAAGACCGTCGTGTTTGGTGTGAACGATCACGAACTGACCGCCGAAGACTTGGTCGTATCGAACGCATCCTGCACCACCAACTGCCTGTCTCCGGTTGCCGCAGCCTTGGATGCTGGGCTTGGCATCAAGCACGGTAATATGACCACTGTTCATGCATATACGGCCAGCCAGCCGGTACATGACTTGGTCGGAAAGGACCCTTACCTCTCACGCGCCGCTGCGTTGTCGATGATCCCCACCACAACCGGCGCGGCCGCTGCTGTTGGACTGGTTCTGCCGCAACTACAAGGCAAACTGACGGGTCAGGCGATCCGTGTCCCGACCCCGAACGTTTCGGTCGTTGATCTGGTGGCCGAGGTTTCCCGCCCAACCACCGAAGAGGAAGTGAATCAGCTGTTTATTGATGCCGCCGCCAAAATCCCCGGCGTGTTGGCGGCAGAAAGCCGTCCATTGGTTTCCATTGATTTCAACCACGATCCGCACAGCTCGACCGTGTCGCTGGCCGAAACCAAAGTCACCGACGGCACACTTGTTCGCGTACTGGCCTGGTACGACAATGAATGGGGCTTCTCGAACCGGATGCTGGATACAGCCGCCGCAATGGGCGCCCTAGCCTAACCGATCTTTCAGCGCGGTGTTGACGCGGGGCGTGACGAATTTCGACACGTCCCCATCTAACCGGGCGATTTCTTTGACCAGCTTCGAGGCAATTGCCTGATGGCGCGCTTCTGCCATCAGAAAGACAGTCTCGATTGAATCGTCCAATGCACGGTTCATTCCAACCATCTGAAATTCATACTCAAAGTCGGCAACAGCGCGCAATCCACGCACAATGATCTGCGCACCGACATCCCGCGCACAATCGATCAGCAGGTTTTCAAATGGGTGGGCGACAATCTCGGTCCCGGTCTGTTCAGAGAGCTGGGCACATTCGGCTTCAATCATGGCCACACGCTCTTCCAACGAGAATAAAGGCCCTTTATCCCGGTTGATGGCAACACCAATCACCAGCTTGTCGACCAAAGCTGCCGCCCGACGAATGATATCGATGTGGCCCATTGTGATGGGATCAAAGGTTCCAGGATACAATCCAACCCGCATCGCGCCCTCCTGCGCAACAAAATTTCTGCGCAAGCAAACATAACTTTGCTGCAGGTGCAAGTGATTGCTGTGGCAACCCTTGCTGTCAGTGCCCCATTATCATGCCTTCCAAAGCATCTTTTTCCATGGCCAGTTCTGCCAGCTGTGCCTTTACGACATCGCCGAGTGTGACAATGCCGACCAGCTTGCCATCTTCCACCACCGGCATATGGCGGAACCGTCCTTCGGTCATGCGGGACATGATGTCTTCGACCGTCGCTTGACGCGTCGTCGTGACAAGATCTTGCGTCATATAGGACTGGACCGGCTGGTTCAGGCAACCACTGCCACTGGCCGCCAGTTCCCGAACGATGTCACGTTCCGACAGGATGCCAGATGCCGTTTCACCGCCGTCTTCGGAAATGATGACCGTCCCGATCCGCTTCTCCGCAAGAATCTTCGAGGCCTCCGAGACCGTCGCCGTTGGCGCAACCGTCACAACGCCGTCTGTCGCCTTGGACTTCAGGATGGCCTGTACAAGCATGAAGAATACCTCCGGAAATAATGACACTTATTCCAAAGCGTTGCGCGATTGTGGCGACCTGTCAAGCGTCGGCCTCTGCTTCCAAACGAAGCACTTCCTCGCGAATGCCGCGTGTCAGGGCATCAGCAAAGCGGTTCAACCGTTCGTTGCGCTGATCTCCTTCATGCCGAACAAGATAGAAACTGCGCGTCAAACTCACTTGATCCGTCAGGATTTTCCGCAGATCGGAGTGAAACGGCAGCGTGAAATCATGGGCCACACAAACCCCGGTTCCCAGCGTGACCTGTCGCAATTGGACCGAGACCGAGTTCGATGCAAGCGCGACACGGTCAATGCCTATGTCATTCAGGTAATCCAGCTCTCGGTCAAAGATCATGTCGGGGATGTAGCCGATCAACCTTTGCCCTTTCAGATCCGCCACAGATTGGATCGGACCATGCTCTTGAAGATAGTCGTCCGTGGCAACCATGTGCAATTTATAGTCGCTGATCTTTTTCACACGCAATTGGCCGGCTGTCGGCGCGCTCACTGTCACGGCCATATCCGCCTCGCGCCGAGACAGGTTAATCACCCGAGGCAGCGCAAGTATCTGAATGTCCAGATCAGGGTTCGCGTCGCTGATTTTTGCGCAGACCTGCGGCAACAGGTAATTGGCACTGCCATCCGGCGCGCCGATCCTGATCTGCCCGCTCAGCGATTTCGTTGACCCGGCCACCGCCCCGGCCGCTGCGCGCATCGCCTCTTCGGCGTGCAGCCCATGTTCCAAAAGTCGTTGTCCCGCCGACGTCAGAACATAACCCTGCTGTGATTTGGTGAACAAAGTGGACTCCAACGTGGATTCGAGCCGGGCCACGCGACGCCCTACAGTGGCGGGATCAATCTTCAGTATGCGGCCAGCGGATGACAGGCTTTCTTCCCGTGCCACGGCCAGAAAGATCCGCATATCGTCCCAGTTCGGTGTCATTCACAAACTCTTTGCATTTTTGCAAAACTCTTTTGGGACATTGCCTCTGTTCGCGGGATTTCTGCAAGTCTATTCTGCGCGCAAACCTATCGGAGGAGCTCTTGATGCAAGACTTGACCCATTTTTTAAACGGCGAAATGGTTGCCGGAACATCCGGTCGTTTCGACGACGTTTACAACCCGGCAACCGGCGAAGTTCAGTACAAATGCCCAATGGCCAGCGCTGCAGAAACCACCGCAGCTATTGAAGCGGCGGCAGCGGCCCAGCCCGCATGGGGCGCGACCAACCCGCAAAAGCGTGCGCGTGTCATGATGGCCATGGTTGGCCTGATGAACCGCGACATGGACAAGTTGGCAGAAGCGCTAAGCCGCGAGCATGGTAAAACCATCCCCGATGCCAAAGGCGACTTGCAGCGTGGTCTGGAAGTCATTGAATACTGCATCGGTGCGCCTCAGATGCTGAAAGGTGAATTCACTGACAGCGCAGGCCCCGGTATCGACATGTACTCGATGCGTCAGCCTCTGGGCGTTGTTGGTTCGATCATGCCGTTCAACTTCCCTGCCATGATGCCGCTGTGGCACGTAGGCCCGGCGCTTGCGTGTGGCAACGCGGTGGTTCTGAAACCGTCCGAGCGTGACCCGTCTGTTCCGCTGATGCTGGCTGAACTCTTCATCGAAGCTGGTCTGCCCAAGGGGGTGTTCCAGGTCGTGAACGGCGACAAAGAAGCTGTTGACACGATCCTCGACAGCGAAATCATTCAGGGCGTCAGCTTTGTGGGTTCGACGCCGATTGCGCAATATATCTACAGCCGCGCAACCGCCAACGGCAAACGCGCCCAGTGCTTCGGCGGCGCCAAGAACCACATGATCGTCATGCCCGACGCTGACTTGGATCAGGCAGCCGATGCGTTGGTCGGCGCCGGATTTGGCGCAGCCGGCGAACGCTGCATGGCAATCTCAGTCGCGGTTCCCGTTGGTGAAGAAACCGCTGACAAATTGATCGAAAAACTGATCCCGCGTGTCGAAAAGTTGAAAGTTGGTCCTTACACTGCTGGTGATGATGTTGACATGGGCCCGGTTGTGACCGGAGCCGCCAAAGAACGTATCCTGGGTCTAATCAACTCGGGCGTAGAGCAAGGCGCAAAGCTGGTAGTCGACAACCGCGATTTCAGCCTGCAGGGTTACGAAGACGGCTTCTTTGTTGGCCCGCATCTGTTCGACCACGTCACCCCGGACATGAATATCTACAAACAAGAGATCTTTGGCCCGGTCCTGTCCACCGTGCGTGCCGGTTCGTATGAAGAGGCTCTGAAATTGGCGATGGACCATGAATATGGCAACGGCACCGCAATCTTCACCCGTGACGGTGACACCGCGCGTGATTTTGCAAGCCGGATCAATATCGGCATGGTCGGTATCAACGTGCCGATCCCTGTTCCGCTGGCCTATCATACCTTTGGTGGCTGGAAGAAATCGATGTTTGGTGACTTGAACCAGCACGGCCCTGACAGCTTCAAATTCTATACCCGCACCAAGACCGTCACGTCCCGTTGGCCGTCGGGCATCAAGGAAGGTGGCGAGTTCAACTTCAAAGCCATGGACTGATCTGAACGTCCATTGAGTTTTCAAACCCGGCCCGATTGCGGGCCGGGTTTTTGCATCTTTCCGCCGATAAACCGCTCTGCGTTCTCGCCATCACAAGAAATTCAGACATGGCCCACTGGAAAAATGCCTCGAAGACAAATATTTTGTCCGCCAAGTGTGTACCGAGCAATAAAATTATCGGAGGCAGTTTTGTCACATTCCCGTATGACCCGTCGTTCCGCCCTGTTGGGCGCAGCATCATTGGTGGCAACCCCTGCCCTTGTTCGGGCACAAAGCACCGATGCTTTCCCAGAAACGGAAGATGCCATCAGCACGCAATTGCCGGTACGCCGCAACGTGTCTTCCTTCTCGCAACAGAACTGGCAGGATCACTTTGATGAGCTTGGTGTGGGCTGCCTGTTGGCCGATATCACCAGCCGCGCTGTGCACTACTGGAGCCCGGACGGAACTTACAAGCTTTACCCAAGTTCGGTCCCGATGAGTGAAGAGCTCACCAAACGCGGTTACACAAAAGTCGTACGCAAAACCGAATTCCCAAGCTGGACACCAACGGCGTCCATGCGTGAGCGCGATCCCTCGTTGCCTGTACGGATGGAAGGTGGCGACCCTGGCAATCCATTGGGCACTCGCGCTATGTATCTGGGCTGGCCAGCTTATCTGGTCCACGGAACCCATGACACGCGCAAGATTGGCCGGCAGAGCTCGTCTGGATGTATCGGACTCTACAATCAGCACGTGGAAGAGCTGTATCCGCTGGTTCAGATTGGGACACAGGTGCGTCTGGTCTGATTTGCTAGTCGTAAAAAGCAAAAGCCCCGGTCAATCGCCGGGGCTTTGTTGTTTTTGAACCGTGGTTTATTCCGGCAGGATAACTGCGTCGACCACGTGAATCACGCCGTTGCTTGCCTCAATATCGGCCTGCACAACCTTGGCATCATTCACTTTTACACCGTTTTTGGCGTTAACACTCAGCCGGTCACCCTGAACGGTCAGAACCTTGGCGCGCTTGCCAGCAATGTCGCCAGACATCACTTTGGCCGGCACAACGTGATAAGTCAGGATCGATACAAGCTGATCTTTGTTCTCGGGCAGCAGCAGGGATTCCACCGTACCCTCGGGCAAAGCGGCGAACGCCTCGTCAGTTGGGGCAAAAACGGTGAATGGGCCATCGCCCTTCAACGTGTCAACCAGACCAGCGGCCTGAACGGCAGCAACCAAAGTGTTGAACGATCCGGCGGCAACGGCCGTGTCGACAATATCAGCGGCCTGCGCCTTAAGCGGCATGGCAAATGCAAGTGCGGCGGCTGCGCCCATGAATGTGCGACGGAACATAGCTGTCTTCTCCTCTCCAGCGTGTTATGGAAAGGGGTACGGACCTTTTGCCGCAGCGGATCACTCTGAAATCATTTTTCTTTGAGTTGCACCCAGATGCTCTGTGCTCGTCCTTCAGTCAGAAACGGTAAGGCGGCAACGGCATCCGGGCGTTCCTGTTGAAGGTAATACCCCGGCCAAAGCATTGAATACGCACCAGATTGCAGCAACGCGTGCAACATGTACTGCTCTCCCCAACCGGGGCAATCATAGAAGAAACGTTTGGGATATTCGTAGGGTAAAAAAACATCGTGCACATGAATGACCACGCCGGGTTTCAACGCCGGAATGATGCGGCAGAACAGATGGGCGACGTCATTGCTCATCCGTACAACGTGGCTTGAATCGATGAACAGAACGTCTCCGGCTTCAAGCTCGGCAAAAAGCGACGGGTCAACTTCTTCAAGACGTTTTTGTTCGAAGTGGTCCACGACATGCGCAATGTCGGCCCGCGGGTATGGGTCAATGGCAGTGATCCTGGTGTCCAACCCGCCGTCAATAATCGCTTGCCTAGTCACGCGGGTTGAGTTCCCGCACCCCACCTCGATCACGCGCTTGGGCTGAAAGCGGCGGATCATCAGATACAACGCATCTGCATCCGGGCTGTCGTAGTAGCCATTGCCTGTGCGATAGCCAGTCTGATTGCGCGCCGGGTCTTGCAACGCCTGCAGATCCGCCTTGTGACGATCATATTCCGCCACCAGTTGTTCGACATCGAAACCTTCCATACCCGGAGATAATGCGTAGGCCGGGCGTGTCAGCCCTCCGGCAGCTTCAAAAGCCTCAAGCCGCGCGCGTTCATCCTGTTCGGTAACCTTGTCGATCAGCCTCACCCCCAACTCGTCCAGAGCGGCGTTAATCTTTGGGAATTTTCTGGGTTTCACGGCGATGGCTCCACGGTTTGTGCTGATCCGTTCCTTACAATTGCCGCCCGTACCAGTGCAAGGACAAGCCGGGCAAACCCTTGGCAAAAGGCAAATTTCCGTATTCACTGGATCGCACGACAGACAAAGGGGTCGCCATGCAGCAGGAATTCACACTGGGCATTGAAGAAGAGTACCTTCTTGTGGATCGCGACAGCCTGCAATTGTCCGAAGCGCCCGAAGCGCTGATGGAGGCCTGTCAAAACGATTTCGAAGGTCAGGTGAGCCCCGAGTTCCTGCAATGTCAGATTGAAGTCGGAACGCGCCCACACACAACCATCGCCTCGGCGCGGGAAGACCTCAAACGCCTGAGATCTTGCGTGTCAAAACGGGCTGCTGACTACAATCTGTCCCCCATCGCTGTGTCCTGTCACCCCTTTGCCAACTGGAAGGATCAACACCACACCCGTAAGGAACGGTATGACGCGCTGCAACACGCGTTAGGAGGCGTGGCGCGTCGCATGTTGATCTGCGGGATGCATGTGCATGTGGGGGTCGAAGACCCTGCCCTGCGCGCCGATCTGATGCCGCAGCTGTCTTACTTTTTGCCGCATCTTCTGGCCCTATCCACATCGTCTCCCTTTTGGAGCGGCGAGGATACCGGCCTATCCTCATACCGCTTGACCGTGTTCGACAACCTGCCCCGAACCGGCCTGCCCCCAGTTTTTGGCAGTTGGGCCGAGTATGAGCGCACCACAGGTATACTTGTCGAACTGGGCGTAATCGAGGACACGACCAAAATCTGGTGGGACCTGCGCCCGTCGCATCGCTTCCCCACGCTCGAAACCCGGATCATGGATGTACAGCCCCGACTGGAACACACGCTGTCCTTGGCGGCCCTCGTTCAGGCACTGACCCGAATGCTGTGCCGACTAAAAGACCGTAACTTGCGCTGGCGGCAATATGATCGCTTCCTGATCGGAGAAAACCGCTGGCGCGCGCAAAGATATGGCGTGGGCGAAGGGCTGATTGACTTTGGCGACCGCTCAGTCAAACCGATGTCCGAACTGATTGGCGACCTGATGGGGTTGTTGGCCGAAGATACCGAAGCGCTTGGCACGATGACCGAACTGGCGCGTCTACGGCAGATTGCTGAAAACGGCACCTCAGCCACCCGTCAACGCCGGGTTCACGCCGAGGCTGTCGCGCGCGGAGACGACCCCGGGCAAGCCGTCGTGCGTCACCTGATCGAGGAATTTCACGCGGATCTCTAGGCTGCTCCGCCCTCTTCGCGACCCATTGTTGAGCCTGCAAAATTTCTGTAAGAATTCGGAAATAAACAACCGTTCAATTCATTGCCGACGGGAGGGAACGCCATGGATTTCGCACTCAGCGAGGAACAGACAGCCATTTTCGACATGGCCTACGCGTTTGGGCAGGAAAATATCGCACCCTTTGCTCGGCAGTGGGAATCCGATGGCACCATTCCAAAAACCTTGTGGCCACAGATCGGCGAGCTTGGCTTTGGGGCTTTGTATGTATCCGAGGACAGCGGCGGTTCGAACCTGACCCGCCTGGATGCCACCTTGGTATTCGAGGCGTTGTCGATGGCCTGCCCTTCGGTCGCAGCGTTCCTGTCGATCCACAACATGTGTGCCAAGATGTTGGACAACTTCGCGGATGATGACCTGAAGGCACGTATCATGCCCGATGTTCTCAGCCTCAATACGGTGCTGAGCTATTGCCTAACCGAACCCGGTTCCGGCTCTGATGCGGCGGCCTTGAAGACACGCGCTGAGCGTACGAACGAAGGCTATACGTTGAACGGCACCAAGGCGTTCATCTCAGGCGGCGGATATTCCGACGCCTATGTCTGCATGGTGCGTACCGGCCAAGATGGCCCCAAGGGCATTTCCACCGTTTATATTGAGGACGGCACACCCGGACTTAGTTTTGGAGCACTGGAGGAGAAAATGGGCTGGAAAAGTCAGCCCACCGCGCAGGTGCAGTTCGACGATTGCAAAATCCCGGCTGGCAACCTTGTCGGCACCGAAGGCGACGGGTTCAAATATGCTATGATGGGCCTCGACGGCGGGCGACTGAACATTGCGGCCTGTTCGCTTGGTGCCGCTCAGGCCGGTTTGGATATGACGTTGCAATACATGTCTGAACGCAAGGCGTTTGGGCAATCCATTGATCAGTTTCAGGCCCTTCAGTTCCGACTGGCGGATATGGAGATTGAATTGCAAGCAGCACGGACCTTTCTGCGTCAAGCTGCTTGGAAACTAGATAACGGCGCGCCCGACGCCACGAAATTCTGCGCCATGGCCAAGAAGTTCGTAACCGAAACTGGATCGAAAGTGGTAGATCAGTGCCTGCAACTGCATGGTGGTTACGGATATCTTGCCGATTACGGCATCGAAAAGCTTGTGCGCGATCTTCGAGTTCATCAGATACTGGAAGGCACGAATGAGATCATGCGCTTGATCGTATCACGCCAGATGCTTGCCAACCGCTGAGGCCCCAATGTCAGACATCGAAATCCGCACCACAGGACGTGCCGGACGCATCACCCTGACCCGTCCACATGCTCTGAACGCACTGAGTTACGAGATGTGCATGGCGATCGACACGGCGATGCGCAACTGGCGCGAAGACGATGCCGTTGACCTGATTATTCTGGACGCCGAAGGGGAAAAAGCCTTCTGCGCGGGCGGTGACATTGCCGAGCTTTATGACACCGGCACCAAGGGCGATTACGCCTACGGACAGACATTCTGGCGCGACGAATACCGCCTGAATGCGATGATCTTTGAATACCCCAAGCCGGTCGTCAGCTTTCTTCAGGGCTTTACCATGGGCGGCGGTGTCGGCATTGGGTGCCACGGAAGCCACCGCGTTGTCGGGGAAAGTTCAAAGATCTCCATGCCCGAATGCTCGATTGGCCTGGTGCCGGATGTGGGCGGATCGCTGATGCTGGCGCTCGCCCCCGGTCGGTTGGGCGAGTTTTTGGGAACGACTGGGTTCCGAATGGGCCCTGCGGATGCAATTCTGGCAGGGTTCGCGGACCATTACATCCCTCAATCACACTGGTCCGATTTGATTGAGATGCTTGAGGCCTCTGGCGACGCAGGGCTGATTTCGCAACATGCCGAAACACCACCCGCCGGAGAACTGGCCGGGTTGCAGGCCGACATTGATCAGTATTTCTCGGGCGAAACATTAGGCGACATCGTGACAAGCCTGCGCAACAGTGAGCAGGCGTTTTCACAGAAAACCCTGTCGACGCTGGGAAAAAACGCCCCCCTTTCCACGGCTTGTACGGTTGAAATGCTGCACCGTCTGCGCGGCCCCGCTTTGTCCATACGACGCGCCCTGGAGTTGGAATACCGTTTCACCCACCGGTCGATGGAACATGGTGACTTTCTAGAAGGTATTCGCGCGCAAATCATCGATAAAGACCGCAGCCCGAACTGGCAGTTTCCCGATATGAACGTCCCTTTGACGGCCGTTTCGAAAATGCTTCAACCACTGGGCGCGGATACCCTGACTTTTGAGGAGGACTAAAAGATGCAAATCGGTTTCATTGGGCTGGGAAATATGGGCGCGCCCATGGCGGCCAACCTGGCAAAGGCCGGGCATCAGGTTCTGGGGTTTGATACCGCAGGCGTCAATGTAGAGGGTGTCACCCACGTCGAAACGGCGTCTGACGCGGTCGTGGGTGCTGATGCGGTCATCACCATGCTGCCAAACGGTGCTATTCTAAGGGCCGTTGCGGATCAGGTCATTCCTGCCATGTCGAAAGGGGCTGTGTTAATCGACTGCTCGACAGTTGACGTGGACAGCGCGCGTGCGGTTGCGGATCAGGCTATGGGAGCCGGACTTTTGTCCGTGGATGCGCCAGTTTCCGGCGGTATCGGCGGTGCGGCGGCAGGTACGCTGACGTTCATGGCCGGCGGATCGGAAGACGCATTCTCAAAAGCTGCCCCCCTGTTCGAGATCATGGGGCAAAAAGCGGTTCACTGCGGCGAATCCGGGGCCGGACAAGCCGCCAAGATCTGCAACAACATGATCCTTGGCGTCACCATGATTGCCACCTGCGAGGCTTTTGCACTGGCAGACAAACTGGGACTGGACCGTCAAAAGATGTTCGACGTGGTCAGCACGTCGTCAGGCTATAGCTGGACGATGAACGCCTATTGCCCCGCCCCCGGCGTTGGCCCGCAAAGCCCTGCTGACAATGACTACACGCCTGGATTCGCTGCCGAGCTCATGCTGAAAGACCTCCGTCTCAGCCAGCAAGCAGCAGACAGCGCTGATGCGGATACACCGATGGGTCAAATCGCGACTGCCCTGTACGAACAATTTGTTGAAAATGAAGACGGATTGGGCCGGGATTTCAGCGCGATGCTACCACGTTTTGAAAAACGTGGGCGCGAAGAGTAACGTCGGCGGCCTTTTGCCCAGCCGTTTGACAGACAGGCGGCAGGAGGCCATCTAACCGTCATGTTCCAAGGCGTCTTCAGCCTGTTCGCAAAGGAAAGCGGCATGACACAATCCCTGGTGACAATTGCGATGCTTGCGGTCATGGCGCTTGCCCCAGTTACAGCCATGGCCAAAAACAAAAACGGACATTGCCCACCGGGTTTAGCCAAGAAATCTGTTCCTTGCGTGCCTCCTGGGCAGGCAAAAAAGATTTATAGAAACGGTGATTTCATCCGAAACGATTATCGTTGGGTCGACAATCCCTATCGCTATGGGCTGAACCGAAACTATTCCTACATCCGCGCTGGCGACTATGTGTACCGGGTCGATCCCGATACACGTAAAGTGCTGAACCTGATCGGTGCGGTCGCCGATATTCTGAACTGAGCTGGCGTCGCTGCAGCTATTCTGCCGCGACGCGCGCGTTGTCCAACATCGATTTCAGATAGCGACCGGTATGACTGCGCTCGACCATTGCGACATCTTCGGGTGTGCCTACGGCAACAATCTCACCACCGCCATCGCCACCTTCGGGACCAATGTCGATGATATGATCCGCAGTTTTCACCACGTCCAGATTGTGCTCGATCACAACAACCGTGTTCCCCTGATCGACCAGTTCATGCAGCACTTCCAACAATTTGCGCACATCTTCGAAATGCAGACCCGTGGTCGGTTCATCCAGGATATAAAGCGTCCGTCCGGTTGACCGTTTCGACAATTCTTTGGACAGCTTCACGCGTTGCGCTTCGCCACCAGACAGCGTGGTGGCTTGTTGCCCAACCTTGATATAGCCGAGCCCAACGCGGGCCAAAGCATCCATCTTATCGCGGATCGACGGCACGGCCTTGAAGAACTCCTGCGCGTCTTCCACGGTCATATCAAGCACGTCCGCGATGGATTTGCCCTTGAACTTGATTTCAAGCGTCTCGCGGTTGTAGCGCGCGCCTTTGCAAGTCTCACAAGTCACGTAGACATCGGGTAGAAAGTGCATTTCGATCTTGATGACACCGTCACCCTGACATGCCTCGCACCGACCGCCCTTAACGTTGAAACTGAACCGGCCCGGCTTGTATCCCCGCGCTTTCGCCTCGGGCAGTCCAGCAAACCAGTCGCGGATCGGGGTGAAAGCCCCGGTGTAAGTGGCTGGATTCGAACGCGGAGTCCGTCCAATCGGCCGCTGATCAATGTCGATGACCTTGTCCAGATGCTCAAGCCCCTTGATCGTCTCACACGGCGCTGGAGTTTGTCGCGCACCATTCAGGCGCATCGATGCGGTTTTGAACAGTGTCTCAATGGTCAGCGTAGACTTGCCGCCACCAGACACCCCAGTGACACACACAAACTTGCCCAAAGGAAACTCGGCCGTGACATTCTTGAGGTTGTTACCAGTGGCTTTCACCACAGTCACTTTCTGCTTTTTGCCCGCGCGCCGTTCGGCCGGAACCGCGATTTCACGCGTCCCCGCCAGATATTGCCCGGTGATCGAGGCCGCATCACCCGTGATGTCCGCAGGTGTACCATGACTGACGACCTGCCCCCCGTGAACACCCGCTCCGGGGCCAATGTCGAACACATAGTCGGCCTCGCGGATGGCCTCCTCATCATGTTCGACAACAATCACTGTGTTGCCCTGATCCCGAAGGTTCTTGAGTGTCCCCAACAACCGGTCATTGTCGCGCTGGTGAAGACCAATTGACGGCTCGTCCAACACATAAAGAACCCCAGTCAGACCCGAGCCGATTTGGCTGGCCAAACGAATACGCTGGCTTTCACCACCAGACAGCGTTCCACTTGAACGTGACAGCGTAAGGTATTCCAAACCAACGTTATTCAAAAACCCAAGGCGTTCGCGAATCTCTTTTAGAATAGCGCGTGCGATTTCATTTTTCTGGGCGCTCAGATGGTTCGGCGCGTCCTCAATCCAGGCCAGAGCTTCCCGGATTGACATCTGCACCACCTGCCCGACATGCAGACCCGCGATCTTGACCGCCAGAGCCTCGGGCCGCAGGCGATAACCCTCACACGTGCCGCATGGGCGGTTGTTCTGGTACCGTTCAAATTCCTCGCGAATCCAAGCGCTGTCCGTTTCACGATAGCGGCGCTCCATATTCGGGATCACGCCTTCGAAACTGCGCGTCACCTGATAAACGCGTCCGCCTTCGTCATAGCGGAATTGGATCTCTTCATCGCCAGAGCCGCGCAGGAAAACCTGCTGCACCTTCTGGGGCAGGTCTTTCCACGGCGTGTTCTTGTCGAACTCATAATGACGTGCGATGGCTTCGATGGTCTGAAGGAAATACGGAGACTTACCCTTGCGCCACGGCGCCAAGGCCCCGTCATAGAGTTTCAGCGACTGATCAGGCACCACAAGTCGCTCGTCAAAGAACAACTCGACCCCCAACCCATCGCAATCGGGGCAAGCCCCAAATGGCGCGTTGAAGGAAAACAGACGCGGTTCGATCTCCGGGATGGTAAACCCGCTGACCGGGCAGGCAAAGTTCTCGCTAAAGGTGATCCGCTCCGGATCTCCCTCATGCGGGGCCGTTTCCAGAATCGCAATACCGTCTGCCAGATCCAAGGCTGTGCGCAGGCTGTCGGCCAAACGGGTCTCCATACCCTCTCGCACAACCAGTCGGTCCACCACCACGTCGATGTCGTGGCGGAATTTCTTGTCCAGTGTCGGCGGTTCATCCAGTTCATAGAACTCACCATCGACCTTAACGCGCTGGAACCCTTGTTTGCGCAGTTCCTGGAACTCTTTTTTGTACTCACCTTTGCGGTCGCGCACGATGGGGGCCAGCAGGTAACCTCGCGTGCCCTCCTCCATGGTCATGATCCGATCTACCATGTCCTGTACCTGCTGCGCCTCGATCGGCTGTCCGGTTACAGGGCTATAGGGTGTTCCGGCGCGTGCAAACAGCAGGCGCAAATAGTCGTAGATTTCCGTAACCGTCCCAACAGTTGAACGCGGGTTCTTGGACGTTGTTTTCTGTTCGATGGAAATCGCCGGGCTCAGGCCGCTGATGTGATCCACATCGGGCTTTTCCATCATATCGAGGAATTGACGCGCATAAGCTGACAGGCTTTCGACATAGCGCCGCTGCCCTTCGGCATAGATGGTATCAAACGCCAGAGAGGACTTGCCCGAACCAGACAAACCGGTGATCACCACCAGCTGATCCCGCGGGATATCAACGTCGATGCTTTTGAGGTTATGCTCGCGCGCGCCGCGCACCTCGATATTCTTCAGCTCAGCCATTTCCGGCCCCCAACAAATACGTCCCTCAGAAATAGGCGAGCAGAGCTGAGTCTCCAACAGAAAAGTTAGAACAAACTGTGAACAGACGGATTATTGCCGACACTTCCTGACATCATGCACAGCTACAATGCGCCAAGCGATCTGTTTCAGTGACGCAGGATGTTTTTTGAAGGGAAAATGGCGCGGTTGACGGGGCTCGAACCCGCGACCCCCGGCGTGACAGGCCGGTACTCTAACCAACTGAGCTACAACCGCGCATCTATTTTCGTGGCCTTTACCCTGGACCAAGGAGTGCAGCGATGGCGCGGTTGACGGGGCTCGAACCCGCGACCCCCGGCGTGACAGGCCGGTACTCTAACCAACTGAGCTACAACCGCCCGCTGCACGTTCATTGCTGAACGTTGGGGTGTATTATGGCTACGCTCGGGCAGCGTCAAGCGGCGTTTTGAAGTTTTTTGTCAGAATCCAGATTTTTGTTTGCCCGCCGTTTTTTGCACGCAGAACAAAGCCAAATCCACTTGCAGCCGAACCACAGGACAGATATCAACGCGTCCCATGGGTGATTAGCTCAGTGGTAGAGCGCTTCGTTCACATCGAAGATGTCAGGAGTTCAAATCTCTTATCACCCACCATTCCCGATCTAAGATTACGCTTGAAATTGAAAGGCTTGCCAGCTCGCGACCTGGATGACTATCGTGCACTATCGGCCAAGCCTTGTGCCGACAGCAACGTCAGAGGTCATCATGGCAGAGCTTAAGCGGGACATTGGCCTGATCGGACTGACCTTCATTTCGGTTGGAGGAATCATCGGTTCGGGCTGGTTGTTCGGCCCCCTTCTGGCGGTTCAGCACGCCGGGCCTGCGGCCATCCTCTCTTGGCTGATCGGTGCGGCTGCGATGTTCATCTTGGCAATTACATTCGCGGAAATTTCGGCCATGCTGCCCATCCCCGGCGGAATTGCCCGGGTCCCGCAGTTTTCGCACGGCAATATCGTTTCGATGGCCATGGGGTGGACGGCATGGATTGGCTATAACACCACTGCCCCCATTGAGGTGGAGGCGATGCTGAAATACCTCGCGCCTTACGCCCCCTGGCTGCACGCTGCCGATACGGGCGATCTAACAGGAGCCGGAGTTTTTGTAGCCCTTGTCTTCATGCTGCTTTTCGTTGCGGTCAACGCGCTTGGGGTCAAGTTCTTCACACATGTAAATGCGGCGCTGACCTGGGCAAAGATAGCTATTCCAGTGGTCCTGTCCGCATTGCTGATTGCCAGCCGTTTCAATGCCGAAAATTTCACACAACCGGACGGCTTTGCACCATATGGGTCGCAGGGAATCATGGCTGCCGTTTCGACCGGAGGCGTCATTTTCTCGTTCATAGGTTTCCGACATGTCGTTGATATGGCGGGTGAAGTGCGCAATCCAAAGTTCGCCATCCCCGCAGCATTGGTCCTGTCGATTATCATGTGCGCCGCAATCTATCTTGGCCTCCAGGTAGCTTTCATCGGCGCGCTGGATCCATCACTGCTAACCAATGGTTGGGCACAGTTGAATTTTGGCGGCGAAGGCCCGTTAGACGCTGTAATCATGTCGGTTGGATTGGTCTGGTTCATCAGCCTGTTGAACGTCGGATCAGTCGTTGGCCCCTTTGGCAACGGATTGGTCGCGACCGGGTCGAATGCCCGTATTGCCCTTGCCCTGTCCCAAAACGGTTTTCTGCCAAAACGTTTGCAAAACCTGTCTTCGTTTGGGGTTCCGGTATGGGCCTTGGCGTTGAATTTTTTGATCGGGACCCTGTTCCTTTTGACCGTTCCCTTTACCACCGTCATTGCCCTGAACGGCGCCGCTATTGTTTTGTCATTCGCAGTTGGCCCAATCGCCGTGGTTTGCCTAAGGGATCTTCTTCCCGACCAACCCCGTTCGATCCGCATTCCAGCGGTACGTCTGGTCGCGTTGACCGCCTTCGCAATTGCAACACTAATAGTGTATTGGAGCGGTTGGGACACCGTCTGGCGCCTTGGGATCGCGCTGATCGTCGGAAAAATTCTGCTGCTTATCCGGTTCCGAGGGCGCCTTGATGAAATGGACCTGACCGAAGCCGTTTGGTTGATGCCTTATTTTGCCGGACTCGGGTTAATCTCATTCCTGGGTCAATTCGGAACCGGGGCTTTGAAACAGATCCCGTTTGGGTGGGATATTCTGCTTTGCGTCGTGTTTTCCGCCATCATCTTCGCGCTGGCCATACGTTCAGCGCTGTCGGATGAAAAATTCATGAAATACATAGCGGAAGAAGAAATACTTGATCCAAAACAGCCTGTAATCGGACTATAAAAAAGGCAGAGCACCGCTCTGCCTTTCCCCGTTTTTTGTATACGCAGCCTAGTGCGCTGTAGCAGATGCATCCGCGGATTTGGTTGAAGCAGCAGCCGCAGCTGCAGCTTCCTCTGCCGCTTCGTCCCACTCAATCGGCTCGGGTGTACGCACCAGCGCCTGTTCGAGAACTTCCGAGACATGTTTGACAGGGATGATCTCCAACCCTTCCTTCACGTTGTCCGGGATATCCGCCAGATCCTTTTCGTTCTCTTCCGGGATCAGGACTGTCTTGATACCCCCGCGCAGGGCAGCTAGCAGTTTTTCTTTCAAACCACCAATCGGCATTGCGTTCCCGCGCAGAGAAACCTCACCAGTCATCGCGATATCTTTGCGCACCGGAATGCCAGTCAGTACGGAGACAATCGACGTCACCATCGCAAGACCAGCCGACGGACCATCCTTGGGCGTCGCCCCATCCGGAACGTGGACGTGAATGTCGATCTTGTCGAACTGTGGCGGCTTCACCCCGATTTTGGGCGAGATAGACCGCACGTAAGACGAAGCCGCATCGATGGACTCCTTCATCACATCGCCCAGCTTACCGGTGGTTTTCATCCGCCCTTTGCCCGGCAGTTTCAGCGCCTCGATATGTAGCAGATCGCCCCCAACCGAGGTCCAGGCCAAACCTGTTACAACACCGATCTGATCATCCTGCTCGGCCAGCCCATACCGGAACTTGGGCACACCCAAAAACTCATCCAGATTTTCCGGCGTAACTTCAACGGTTTCCGCCTCTTTCTTGATGATCTTGGTCAGCGATTTCCGCGCCACTTTGGCGATTTCACGTTCAAGGTTCCGAACGCCCGCCTCACGGGTGTAGGTGCGGATGATCGATTGCAGCGCCTCATCTGTCAGTTCAAATTCCTTGGCCTTCAGGCCATGGTTTTTGACCTGCTTGCTGATCAGGTGCTGTTTTGCGATCTCGCTCTTTTCCTCTTCGGTGTAACCGGCCAGCGGGATGATCTCCATCCGGTCCAGCAAAGGCCCAGGCATGTTATAGCTGTTCGACGTGGTCAGGAACATCACGTTGGACAGGTCATATTCGACCTCCAAATAGTGATCCATGAATGTGCTGTTCTGCTCAGGATCGAGCACTTCCAGCATCGCCGAAGCTGGATCGCCACGGAAATCTTGCCCCATCTTGTCGATTTCATCCAACAAGATCAGCGGGTTCGTGGTTTTCGCCTTTTTCAGTGCCTGAATGATCTTGCCGGGCATCGAGCCGATGTAGGTTCGACGGTGACCCCGAATCTCGGATTCGTCGCGCACACCGCCCAGCGAGATGCGAATGAACTCGCGCCCCGTGGCCTTTGCAACCGATTTACCAAGCGAGGTTTTACCGACACCCGGAGGGCCAACAAGGCACAGGATCGGGCCTTTCAGCTTCTTCGAACGCTGCTGGACCGCGAGGTACTCAACAATACGCTCTTTGACTTTCTCAAGCCCATAGTGATCGGCATCCAGAATGTCCTGCGCGCGGCCCAGATCCTTTTTGACGCGGGACTTGGTGCCCCAGGGCAAGGACAGGATCCAATCCAGATAGTTGCGTACGACTGTGGCCTCAGCCGACATCGGGCTCATGTTGCGCAGCTTCTTCAGCTCGCCTTCGGCCTTTTCGCGCGCCTCTTTCGACAGCTTGGTCTCGGCGATTTTCTCTTCCAGCTCGGCAACTTCGTTCGAGCCGTCCTCGCCATCGCCAAGCTCCTTCTGAATGGCCTTCATCTGCTCATTCAGATAGTACTCGCGCTGCGTCTTCTCCATCTGGGATTTGACGCGGGTTTTGATCTTTTTCTCGACCTGCAGAACCGACATCTCGCCCTGCATCAGGCCATAGACCTTCTCAAGCCGCTCACTGACGCTGAGGGTTTCCAGAAGTTCCTGCTTTTGCTCCACTTCAATGCCCAGATGACCTGACACAAGGTCAGCCAACTTGGCAGGCTCGGTGGTTTCACCCACAGCCGCCAGCGCCTCTTCGGGGATGTTCTTGCGCACTTTGGCATAGCGCTCGAACTCATCCGCGACAGTGCGCAGCAGGGCTTCGGTTGTTGTTACATCACCGGGAATTTCGGTCAAATATTCGGCACGGGCTTCGAAAAACTGTTCGTTTTCAAGAAACTCGGTAATCTGCACACGTGCCTGCCCTTCGACCAGCACCTTCACGGTGCCATCGGGCAATTTCAGCAGTTGCAGAACGTTGGCCAGAACGCCCGAGCGATAGATACCGTCTACATCGGGATCATCGACGCCGGGATCGATCTGGCTGGACAAAAGAATTTGCTTGTCATCCTGCATTACCTCTTCCAGCGCGCGGACCGATTTATCGCGGCCTACAAAAAGAGGCACAATCATATGCGGGAACACCACAATGTCGCGCAGCGGCAGGACGGGGTATGAGGAATTCAGAGGCTCTTGCATGCTCTATCCTTATCGTTGGCAAGACGGCGCTTGTCCCTCATCGAGGCAACATTTGGCCGTCTCCTGTCTTGGACGATAAAGGTGGGGCCTCATCGCCCTTTTTCAACCTTACCGCCGTGTATCATGTTTCAGCATGAACCGAGGTTTTCGGGACTGCAAGACGTCCAAGGAACATATCCACCGAAATTAACACGACATGCATAGGCAACATGCACTTCAAAGGTCAGAACACCCGTTGCACTGCGCGAGACAAGAAAAACCCGTGACCGTCTTTGTTGCGACATTCCAGACCTTTTGTCGAAGAGCTGCAGGTGAATCCTCCGAACTGACCGGTGACCCCATATTCCGCACGATCATAGCCGTCTTTGTTGCGGTTCAGCGGCTGGCACAATATCTCTACCGGGCCGGTGTCGAACATCAGAAAATCATGCCCCCAGTCCGATTGACAATTCGCGGGGCGCGGCATCGCTGGTGGGCCGGATTTTTCTATGATGGTGCATTGAATATCCGAGGACGACGCACTTTCCCCGACCGAGCATTGAATGTTTTCGGATGGGGTTTCAAAAGTCCAAACATCTGACATGGCTGGCGTCGCGCAGAAAATTGCTGCGCCGAGAACAAGGCGAAACATGAAAAACTCTCCGGGGTCACTGACTAAAATGGCATCGCTTGAAGTGGCCCCAGAATACCAGGAAACCATGCAATAGTCACCCGAAGGGAAAGGTTACAAGGGTTCAATATCGCCTTGCGCACGCTGCGCGTGAAACTTGGCCTGCCAGACGTCAAAGGTTCCCGCAGCAATCGCATCGCGCATGCCCTGCATGATCTCTTGGAAGTAATGCAGGTTGTGCCAGGTCAGCAACATGCCCGAGATCATCTCGTTTGCCCGAAATACATGGTGCAAATAGGCGCGCGAATAGTTCGAACAGGCGGGACATGTGCAATTCTCGTCCAGCGGGCGTGGGTCATCCGCATGGCGCGCGTTCTTGATGTTGACCACGCCGCGACGTGTGAACACTTGCCCCGTGCGGCCGGAACGCGATGGCAACACACAGTCCATCATGTCGATCCCACGCGCGACGGCGCCAACGATATCGTCGGGCTTGCCGACACCCATCAAATAACGCGGCTTGTCTTCAGGCAGAAAGTCGGGGGCGTAGTCGAGACAGCCAAACATGGCCTCCTGCCCCTCACCCACGGCCAGCCCGCCTACTGCATAGCCTTCGAACCCAATGGATTTAAGTGCTTGGGCGCTTTCTTCACGCAAGTCCTGCTCCAGACCACCTTGCATGATGCCAAAAAGGGCGTGACCCGGACGATCCCCAAACGCGTCACGCGACCGTTCGGCCCAACGCATCGACAACCGCATGGACTCGGCGATGCGATCCCGGTCGGCGGGCAGCGCGGGGCATTCGTCAAAACACATCACAATGTCCGAGCCCAACAAGCGCTGAATCTCCATTGACCGCTCGGGTGTCAGTTCGTGTTTTGATCCGTCGATATGAGATTTAAAGGTCACGCCCTTTTCGGTCAGCTTGCGCAGCCCTGCCAAGGACATGACCTGAAACCCGCCCGAGTCGGTCAGAATGGGGCGGTCCCAGTTCATGAACTTGTGCAACCCGCCCAAACGATCAATCCGTTCCGCTGTTGGACGCAGCATCAGGTGATAGGTGTTGCCCAGCAGAATATCCGCCCCGGTGGCACGCACACTTTCGGGCATCATTGCTTTGACCGTCGCGGCTGTGCCCACAGGCATAAAGGCCGGCGTCCGCACCTCTCCGCGCGGCGTGCTGATCACACCCGTGCGTGCCTTGCCGTCTGTCGCCTTAAGCTCAAATGAGAATTTCTGCGTCATGTCATCGCCTCGGATCGCCGAACCGGGCAGGCTTTGCCCGATCCGTTCCGTCTTTGCAACCCGTCAGGGCAGCGAGGACACGCGGTCGGTGAAAAGACGAACAACACCTGCCCCGTCCACATCGCGACACACCCGGATCGCAGGTCGTTCAGGATCTGGCTGTGTCGCCCCCATTTGATCGCCTTCAGTGACAACCCGCAGCCCGGTTTCAACCATGTCGAACATAGGTTGATGGGAACACGCGATCACAGCTGTTGAGTCGTGCAGGCCGCAGCCTTCCAGCCCCCCGATCTCTTTGTAGAACTTCAGATAGAACCGAGAGATATCGCGCAGAAACGCCCCCATATCGGGTGACTTTTGCGCCAATGCTTCGAAGTCCGCCGTTTCGTACAGCGTCTTCAGGGTCACGTCCAATCCGACCAGAACAGTGTTGGGCGGTGCGGAAAAGACCTCTTCAGCGGCAAGAGCGTCGTGATAGATATTGGCTTCGGCGTGCCGGGTGATGTTGCCCGGGCAATAGACCGCGCCCCCCATGATCACCAGTTCGCGCAGGTTGCCTGCAAATTCCGGGTCCAGGCGCATCGCGTTTGCAATATTGGTCAAGGGACCCACGGCGCAGACCACCAGTTCGCCCTTGTGGGCTCGGGCCATCTCAACCAGAAACGCGGCTGCTGGCAATGCGTGGTTCTCTCCAATCTCCGGGATTTCGGTCAAATCACCAAAACCTTCGCGGCCGTGAACGTGCTCTGACGGGGCGTGTGTGTCCGCCCCAATCGGCACCGCAGCTCCTTCGGCCACATGCAAGTCCAACCCCAGCTTGTGAAGTAAAAACCGCGCGTTGCGGCTGGATTGGTGAACATACGTGTTTCCAAACACCGTGGTAAGACCGATCAGGTCAATTTCCGGTGCGGCGGCGGCATAAGCAATGGCCATGGCATCGTCGATGCCGGGATCAGTGTCGATAATCAGTTTCATCCCCGCCCGATACCGCAAACGCTGTTGGATGCAAAGCCGCCACAGCGGCAAATTTCCAGACCACTTTCGTACGTTCAGGCATTTGCATACCGGCCCGTTCCACTCATACCAGAGTTGAAATTGGGCGACTCAATCCCAATATGTATACCATAGTACACAAAACTAAGAGGACAGAATGATCGAAGATCAAATCATCGGATTGATTTCGTCAAACATTGTTTTGCTACTGGCCGCTGTGCTGGTGATTGTTGTTATTCTCAAAGGCATCAAGATTGTGCCGCAGTCTGAGAAATACGTGGTTGAGCGGTTCGGCCGCCTGCATTCGGTGCTTGGCCCCGGCATCAACTTCATCGTTCCGTTTCTGGATGTTGCACGCCACAAAATCTCGATCCTCGAGCGCCAGTTGCCCAATGCGACACAAGACGCAATCACCAAGGACAACGTTTTGGTGCAGATTGATACCTCGGTCTTCTACCGTATTCTCGAGCCGGAAAAGACGGTTTACCGCATCCGGGACGTAGACGGCGCGATTGCAACCACTGTAGCCGGGATCGTGCGCGCCGAAATCGGCAAGATGGATCTGGACGAGGTACAATCGAACCGCGCGCAGTTGATCACACGCATTCAGGAAAGCGTCGAAACCGCCGTTGACGATTGGGGTATCGAAGTCACCCGCGCTGAAATTTTGGATGTGAATCTGGATCAGGCCACGCGTGATGCCATGCTGCAGCAGTTGAACGCGGAACGTGCCCGCCGCGCGCAAGTGACCGAGGCCGAGGGTCAGAAACGCGCCGTGGAGCTGCACGCTGATGCCGAACTTTATGCCGCTGAACAAACCGCCAAGGCCCGCCGCATTCAGGCCGAAGCCGAAGCCTATGCTACGGGCGTGGTCGCCAAGGCCATTCAGGACAACGGGATCGAGGCCGCGCAATATCAGGTTGCTTTGAAACAGGTTGAAGCCCTTAATGCTTTGGGCAACGGTTCTGGCAAGCAAACCATAGTTGTGCCCGCAAACGCGCTTGAAGCATTTGGAGATGCGTTCAAAATGCTGAAGGGAGGAAAATGATGGCTGATCCCTTTTGGCTGACCTGGTGGATCTGGCTGGCCGCAGCGCTGGCGCTGGGGATTCTCGAGATTGTTCTGCCAGGGTTTATCTTTCTTGGCTTCGCCATTGGCGCAGCGATTACGGGTCTTGTTCTCGTGATTCCGGGCCTGACAATGTCACTGCATGTCCTCGCGCTGGTCTTTGCAGTGCTGTCGTTGATCGCATGGCTTGTCTTGCGCAAACTCTTTGCGCTGCCGCATGGTCAGGTCAAAACCTTCAAGCATGATATTAATGACTGAATCGCGATGGCGCTCGTCTGAGCGCCACGCCACCACTGGACGCTGTTGCGGCTATTCCCTATATAATCAGTCAGGCAACTGACCCGAGGCAAAGATGACTCACCCGAGCGAACAGTTTGAAGGCACCCCGCTGATTGCGCCGTCAACAATTGAACACCCACTGTACGACGCCGTGGTCGAAGCGTGCCGCACAGTCTACGACCCGGAAATCCCGGTCAACATCTATGACCTCGGCTTGATCTACACGATTGATATTACTGCGGATAACGCAGTTAAGGTGATCATGACCCTGACCGCGCCCGGCTGTCCCGTCGCCGGTGACATGCCCGGCTGGATCGTGGAAGCAATCGAACCGGTCGCGGGCGTCAAAGAAGTTGACGTTGAACTGACCTGGGAACCGCCCTGGGGCATGGAGATGATGTCAGACGAAGCGCGACTGGAACTGGGCTTTATGTAAACCTAAAGCCCTGCGCTTTGCCTGTTTGCCCGAATGCATATCAATTTAGATTGCAGGTTTCTTTGATTTCTGCCGCCCGGTCGCTCAGCGCTTTGACATAGTCGCCAGACAGCATTTGCAAGTGTTTGTGCTCGGTTCCCGTGACCAGACCCAGCAAAGCCCCAGCAGGAGTCAGCGAGGCAACGCTTTCCAATTGCTTGTCTTCGGCATGTTTCTTTTCGGCTTCAATCGCGCGCAGATCGCCCTCGGCTGTTGCACAGTTGACCGGATGCCTTTCAGCGTCCGTGGCGGCTGATGCATCCCCGGATGGGAAACCGGCAACCGCCAGAGCAAAGATTGATCCTTGCAGAACAGGTTTAGAAACGCTCAATAACTTATTCATAACAATATCCTTTCCATCCCAAAATGTTCTCTCCCAACACTGCAATCTGCGTGTTCAGACACAGCTAAACCCGCTTTCTGGCGCAATGCAAGGTTGCAGGGCGTCAACCTTGCATCGCAATATGAGCGTTCTTGCGTAAATCTTTAACCCGGTCGATCTTGAGCCTGCGACCATTGAGCCCTAAATTGAGTAGGACGCGCGACAACGGAGACTTACATGTTCGGCATCCCCGGCAAACAGGCTGTGACCATGACGCCTAAAGCCGCAGAGCAGATCACCCGCCTGATGAATTCAGGCGGTCACGCTGGCCTGCGCATTGGCGTCAAGAAAGGCGGCTGTGCAGGCATGGAATATACCATGGAATATGTGGATCAGGCAGATCCGCATGACGAGGTTGTCGAACAAGATGGTGCACGGGTGATGATCGCACCGATGGCGCAAATGTTCCTGTTCGGAACCGAGATCGACTACGAAGTGTCGCTGCTGGAATCAGGGTTCAAGTTCAAGAACCCGAATGTTGTTGATTCCTGTGGCTGCGGTGAATCGATCAAGTTCGACGAAACCATCGCTCAGCAAAGCTAAATCATCGATCGAGGCACCATTCCCTGTCAGGTCTGCAAGCGGAATTGTAAGATTGCGCAGACAATGCTATCCGCATCCTTAAATCATCGAATGATCAGGGAGATACGGGTATGCGGCGGAAGCTGGCGGCTGGAAACTGGAAGATGAACGGAACCGGCTCAGCGCTGAGTGAACTTGAAACGCTGTCACAAAACCATCCCGAAGCCTCAGTCGATATTCTGATCTGCCCTCCCGCCACCTTGCTCAGCCGTGCCACCGATACTGTGGCGGGCTCAGCGATAACTGTTGGTGGGCAGGATTGTCACGCGGAACATTCCGGGGCGCATACGGGCGACATCAGCGCAGATATGCTGCTGGATGCCGGTGCGACTTCGGTCATTCTGGGCCATTCAGAACGGCGCGTGGATCACGGAGAGCATGACGAGGATGTACGCGCCAAAGCCCGCGCGGCGATGGACGCGGGCCTAAAAGCGGTCATTTGCGTCGGTGAAAGTCTGGAACAGCGTGAGGCGGCCAACACGCTCGATATTATTGGCGGGCAGATGTCCGGGTCGATCCCGGATCAGTCCACCGGCGAAAACCTGATCGTCGCATACGAGCCGATCTGGGCGATCGGCACTGGAAAGGTCCCCACCTTGGAAGAGATCGGCGAGGTTCACGACTTCATGCGCGCCCGGCTGGAACGTCGTTTTGGCGAAGGCGTGGGCCGGTCAGTGCGACTGCTTTACGGCGGGTCCGTCAAACCCAGCAATGCGGCCGATATCTTTGCGGTCTCGAATGTGGATGGCGCTTTGGTCGGTGGGGCCAGTCTGAAGGCTACGGATTTCTCGGGCATTATTCAGGCGCTGGAAAGCATCTGACCCCAGTCGTTATTCGGCAATATCCTCGGCCCAAAGCTCGGGCTTTTCTTCGATAAACCGTCGCATCAACGCGATGCAGTCGGGGTCATCGGCAATTACCACTTCGACCCCGCGCTCGCGCAGGAAGTCTTCGTTGCCTCCGAAGTTCTGCGTGTCACCAATCACGACGCGCGGAATACCGAATTGAACGATGGTGCCCGAACACATCATGCAGGGCGACAGCGACGTGTAAAGCACCGTGTCGCGATAGGATTTCTGCCGCCCGGCCTTGCGTAACGCGTCCATCTCGCCATGTGCAATCGGATCACCGCCCTGAACTCTCTGATTCCGTCCGCGCGCCACAACCTCGCCCCCACGGGCCAGGACCGAACCGATGGGACAGCCGCCCTCATCATACCCGACTTTCGCCTCATCAAAGGCGATGCGCAGCAGGCGGCTGTCGGTCTCGGTCAACATAGGGATGATCCTTGGTTGGGGCGTGTACCGGCAGCCTGCCCAATGGCGCCCCGACCGTCAACGGATCAGGCCAGCTTCATGGTGATAATTCCGGCAATGATCAGCAGCGCCGCCAGAATGCGTAGCGGCGTTACCGCCTCGCCCAGCAGGGTAACCCCAACCAAAAAAGCCCCTACTGCGCCGATGCCAACCCAGATCGTATAGGCAGTGCTCAGCGGCAGCTCGCGCATCGCCAGCGCCAACAAACCGAAAGACCCGATCATGGACACTCCCATAATCGCGGTCGGCAAAAGCCGAGTGAACCCGGCGGATTGCTTCATCGCACCCGCCCAGACAACTTCAAGAATTCCGGCAATAAGCAGCATGATCCATGCCATGAGATGACCTCTTGTCAAAGCGGGTCGTCCCGCATGATCTACCCGTGTTGGGGAGGTCGTCCTCTGCCCTTCAGATAAGCACCCGCGCGGGTGTTTCAAGGCACGAAAAGGCCGGGCAGTCGCAACCGCCCGGCGATACGGGTCAGGCCCGCTAGTTGGTGATGATTTCCGGCCCCATGAAGGTGTTGGGCAGGAAGGTCGATATCCACGGTATGTACGTCACCATGATCAGGAAGACGAACAGGACCGCCAGGAACGGCAGCGCCGCCTTCACAACACTCATCATCGGCATCCCGGCCACGCCAGAGGTCACGAACAGGTTCAACCCGACCGGAGGAGTAATCATCCCGATCTCCATGTTCACTACCATGATGATGCCCAGGTGGATAGGATCGATACCCAGTTCGATGGCGATCGGGAACACCAGCGGGGCCACGATGACCAGCAGACCCGAGGGTTCCATGAACTGACCGCCGATCAGCAAGATCACGTTGACCACGATCAGGAAAGTGACCGGCCCAAGACCCGCTGACAGCATGGCACTTGCGATATGCTGGGGCACCTGCTCATCCGTCAGCACGTGTTTCAGGATCAGCGCGTTGGCAATGACGAACAGCAGCGTGACCGTCAGCTTTCCCGCCTCGAACAGCGTGTGCTTCGTGTCCGGGTGGAAGAAAGCCGTCACCAGCGCATATGGCTTCTTCAGCAATGACAGGTTGGATTGACCTTCTTCTGTGCTGAGCGGCCCCATGTCTTTGTAAACAAAGCTGGCGATCAAGAACGCGTAGACAGCGGCAACAGCAGCGGCTTCGGTCGGGGTAAAGATACCACCGTAGATACCGCCTAGAATGATGACGATCAGAAACAGACCCCAACCGGCCTCGCGAGCCGAGATAAAGACCTCTCCCCAGCCTTTCCATTCACCTTTGGGCAGGTTCTTGACCTTGGCCATGACGTAAATGGTGATCATCAGCATCAGGCCCGCCATCAGGCCCGGAATGACACCCGCCAGGAACATGCGCCCAACCGAAACCTCGACGGCAGCGGCGTACACAACCATCACGATGGATGGTGGGATCAGGATGCCAAGTGTACCCGCGTTACAGATCACACCAGCAGCAAATTCCTTGGAATAGCCCACCTGCCGCATCCCGGCGATGACGATCGAACCGATGGCCACAACGGTTGCCGGGGACGAACCCGAAAGTGCGGCAAACAGCATACAGGCAAACACGCCTGCAATCGCCAGACCACCGGGCAAGTGCCCAACACAGGCAATCGAGAACCGGATGATCCGCCGCGCCACGCCGCCCGTTGTCATGAAGGACGAGGCCAGAATGAAGAACGGGATCGCAAGAAGGGTAAAGTGCCCCTCGAACGCCTCGAACAAAGTTCCCGCGACCGAGGCCAAAGAACTGTCGGAATAGATCAGCAGGAACAAGGTCGAGCTGAGGCCAAGCGCAACCGCAATCGGAACACCGATCAGCAGCAGGCCGATGACCATCGAGAAGAGAAGAATGACGTCCATCAGTTATGCTCTCCTTGCTGAGCGCGGACTTCTTCGATCTCGTCCTCGACTTCGTGGCTGGCGACAAGGCGATCCGTCTCACCACGCCAAATTTGAACGGCGACCTGCGCAAAACGGATGACCAGCAGCAACATCGACAAAGGCAGGATGAAATACGGGACAACCTTGGGCAGTTTTTCGTAGTACTCGCCATAGTTGATCAGGTCCTCAAGGAACCTCAAAGGCGCGACCATCGGAATGTCGTCGACCTCATAAAAACTCTGGCTGCGGGCGTCGAAATTGAACCCGGTCGGGAACCAGCGCCCGGATGTGGGCGGCAAATCGGCAAAGACGGCCCAATAGTCGTAGGCCCCTTTCAGCATCAGCAAAGAAAACACCAGGCAGCAGCCCACTGCAATCAGCGCCAGAATGCGTCGTGGCGCTGGCGACAGCATGTTCAGAATAGCGTCCACACCCAAATGCGCATGTTTCTTCACCGCATAAGACGCACCCAGCAGCACCAGCCAGCCAAAGGTGAACACCGTCAGTTCAAGCGCCCAGAGGATATTGGAATTAAATACAAACCGCGCAATCACGTTGGCAAAGGTTACGACCGTCATCAGGCCCAACAGCAACGCAATCAGGGTTTCTTCGATATGGTCGACCAGCCCGCCTTGGCCGGATTTCGCACCAGACATCTATCTGTCCCCGCATTTTTTGATGATGAGAGAGTGTGTGTGGGCGGGCTTTGTCAGCCCGCCCGGCCTACGCGTCGAATACTCCCCAGTCCCCGGACGCGTGGCCTCGATCCGGTTTAGAAACCGGCGTTGATGGCCTGTGCCGCGTCGATCTTGTCCTGACCAACGTCACCTGCGAACTGATCCCAGACAGGCTTCATTGCATCAACCCACGCCTGACGCTGTTCAGGTGTCAGCTCACGAATGATACCACCCGCGTCAGTGATCGAGGCTTTGGCCGCTTCGTTCACTGCAAAGGCTTCTTTGTTCCGGGTCTCGGTCACTTCGGCCAGAATGGTTGTGAACTGATCACGCACTTCCGGGTCCAGGCTGTCCAGCCAGTCAACCGAGGTCACAACCAGATAGTCGATGATACCGTGGTTGGTCTCGGTGATGCCGTCCTGAACTTCGAAGAACTTCTTGCCATAGATGTTTGACCAGGTGTTCTCCTGCCCGTCCACAACACCCTGCTGCAGCGCACCGTAAACTTCCGAGAACGCCATTTTCTGTGGGCTGCCACCGATCGCTTCCATCTGCGCAACCAACACGTCCGAGGACTGCACGCGGAACTTCAGGCCGTTTGCGTCTGACGGATCTTCCAGCGGCTTGTTGGCCGACATCTGCTTCATGCCATTGTGCCAGAAGGCCAGACCCTGCAGGCCACGGCGCTGCATGCTGTCTTTCATTGCCTGACCATCGGCCGACGCCTGGAATGCGTCTACGGCATCAATGTTTTTGAACATGAACGGCAGGTCGAACAAGCGGAACTGCTTGGTGAATTTCTCGAACTTGGACAAGGACGGCGCGGCCAGTTGAACGTCGCCTTGCAGCATCGCCTCAAGCACCTTGTCGTCATTGTAGAGGGTCGAGTTCGGATAGACCTCCATGCACATCACGCCGTTCATCTCGTCATTGACGCGCTGTTCCAGCAGCGAGGCCGCGATGCCTTTGGGGTGTTTATCGGTGTTCGTCACATGCGCGAACTTCACAACAATCTCACCGTCGTCACATGCCGCCATCCCCGCAGTTGCGGTGACCGTCAGCGCCAGAGCCGTTGCGGCTGTTGTCAAAATCTTCATCTGTTTTCCTCCCAGACTTCCTAGAAACAAGCGTTCAGCGCCGGGTTGGCGCCGTATGGCGTGCAGTGAACCGACTCAGCCGCAACCACACAACATTTCCGTCTGACAGTCAGATGAGGGCATTTATTCATGTAATTTCATTGTGTTACATCAAACCAAACACAACGCCAAGAATCACCTTTTCTTCGACGTGCGAAAATCCGCACACATGAAAATGCCACTTGTGCGGATTTCCGCACAATTTCCGAATCATCCATGCGAATCAATATGGAGGTTGCGTTTGTCGGCTGAATTACCTGCGGTAATCCTCTGGCCGGATTTGGTAGCGCGCCAGCTTGTCATAAAAGGTCTTTCGCGGAAGCTTCAGCGCCTTTGCCGCATCAGACGCTTTTCCATTGTGCCGCCCCAACGCCGCGATCAGCAACGATCGTTCAACACGCGCCATTTGTTCACTGAGGCCCAGATCTGTGGCCTGTGCGACCTCTTCCGGCATCCCCAGAACAAAGCGCATCGCGGCGGACATGAGCGACCGCGCGTTCCCGGGCCAATCGTTGGCCATCAACGCTGCCAGATGTTCCGATGAGATTTCAGGAACCGGGATCCCTGCCTGCTCAGCTGCCTGAGCCACGTAGTGACGAAAGATAACGGGAATATCGTCTGGCCGCTCTGCCAAAGATGGAATCCGAACGCGCATCACGTCCAGCCGATAGAAAAGATCGGCATTGAAACGGCCTTCGGCACTTAAGGCAGACAGATCAGCGGTGGTGCCAGCAATGATCCGACCACCCGGCCCTTGTTCGATCAGTTCAAGCGCCGCAAATTGCGTGGCCTGCGGCATGGCCGAAACCTCGTCAAGAAACAGCGACCCACCCGCTGCATCCTCACAACTGCGGGCCAGATCTTCGGGGCTGAGCGTCGAGGCCGGTCTTTTCACAAACGGTCCCTGCCCCACAGATGACATCAGGTGCACAACCTCGGCCACTTTTGAGATGCCACTGCCAGGAGGGCCAGTCACCAGAACTTCGGCCTGTGTGAGTGCAACGGCGCGAACCCTTTCGCGCAACGCCTCGGCCTGCGGCGAAAGGCCAAACAGCAATCGTGCGGCCGGGTCACCGCGTTCCAGTTCGGATCTCATTGCCCTCTGCTCGATGACTTCGGCTCGGGCTGCGAATGCACGCTCCAGCACATCCAGCAGATCGGACGCGGCACAGGGTTTTTCCAGAAAATCGAACGCGCCCTTACCCATTGCATCAACAGCCATGGGAATATCCCCTTCACCGGTCAGAAGAATGACGGGAAGATCGGGATCGACCTCTCTTGCGTAGGTCAACAGATGAAACCCATCCCGACCCGGCATTCGGATGTCCGAAATGATGACACCGGGAAAGTCCGCTCGGATATGATCCTTGGCCGCGACAAAAGAGCCTGCCGTAGTCGGTTGAACATCCGCCAGTTCAAGCGTTTGTGCCAAAGCCTCACGTACGGCTGCATCATCGTCGACCAAAAGAACTTTTCGGGTCATGCCGCCTCGTCTTCCCGATAGTATTCCAAATCTACAGTAAACATCGCGCCAGTGGGCGCGTTGGTCCCGCGAATGTTTCCACCGAAACTCTGAACCAGCCCGTAAGAAATCGAAAGCCCCAGCCCCATTCCTTCGGACGAACCTACGGCCTTGGTGGTGTAGAACGGCTCAAACAGCTTTTCCGTGTTTTCGATGCCGGGGCCTATGTCACGTACAGTGACCGAAAGCCTCTCGCCATTATTGATCACAATTTGAATGAGGCGTTCATCCTGCTGGCTCATCGCATCTGCGGCGTTGTTGATCAGGTTCACAAAGACCTGCACAAGCCTTACCTCACCACCCCAAGCGTAAACAGGCGCGTTTGGCGGTTGCCAATCCATGGCCACGTTTTCCGTGTTCAGCCTGGCTTCGGTCAGTTCAACGGCCGTATTCAGAACCTGCACCAAATCCACGCGCCCCATCGGTTCGCTTTCGTTGCGGGCAAAGGCCCTCAGGTTCTTGATGATCCGCGCCATACGCGCAGCCATCTCAGAAATGCGGCCCAAGTTCTCGCCCGCTTTCTCGGGTTTTCCACGTTCCACGAACGCTGTGCCATTATCAGCAAACTGCTGGATCGCCATCAGGGGCTGGTTCAGCTCGTGGCTGATCCCTGCTGACATCTGCCCAAGCGCGCTGAGCTTTCCGGCCTGAACCAAGTCCGCCTGTGCGCGCCGCAGCGCCGCTTCGGCTTCCTGTCGTTCCGCGACCTCTTTTTGCAAGCTGTCGTTTGCAACCGTCAGGTCGAGGGTCCGTTTGGCGACTCGACTTTCCAGAACCGCATTGGCTTCTGCCAGCGTCCGCCGCCGTTCCATCGCAAGAAAAAGCATTGCACCAAATGCCAAACAGATTGCTGCGACTGCGGCTGCCTGAAGTCGCGCAAGTTGCAGGGCTGGGGCCACGTCCACCAATACCTCGGCAGTCATATCGATGACCGGCAATTCGAGGGTAAGGTGCAAAGCATCGCGCGGAAGATAGCGCCCCCAGTTCAATTTCCACAGCTCATGCCCACCGACGCGCGTCGAAGCAAAGTCGACCGCCGCGCCGTTGGGCGGTGTTAGTCCTGCCTCTCCTTCCTCGCGAGACCAAAACAGCAGGTCCGACCTGTTCGAGATGAACACAACACCTTCTGCATCAACAAAGAAAACCGCCTCGGTACTGCCACGCCACGTCTGCTCTACATCCTGAACATCGGCAACAACCATCAGTACACCTGTGATCTGACCAAATGGGCCGAAAGCAGGCGCAGCGTAAGAGTAGATCCGATCATCTCCGACAGGCGTAACCTCATGCGCACTGCCCAAGGCCCCCTGCATTGCACGACGGAAAGCGGGGTGTTCGGCCATGTCGGGCTGAGACACAGGCTGCGCTGAAACCAATACCTGCCCTTTTTGGTCCAGGTACATCATGTTGACTGCCGCTGTCTTGTCGGCAACGTCCAGCAACATTGCCTGAGCTTGTCGCTTGTCGGCTTGTTGATCTAATTCTTGCAGAATCGGATGGGTCGCCATCAGCACTGCAAGCTCTTGATACACTTGCATTTGCGTGCTCAGCCGGTCGGCCGCCAGTTCAAGATCAGCTTCGGCCTTTTCACTCAGTTGAGACAGCGCCTGACGGTAGCCATAAGACCAGACGAATCCGGACAGTACCCCGACGGCAATCAGAAAACCGGCTATGAACCAAACCCTGTGCATGTACAGGGTCTTGCATTCAACGCGGCGCGTGGCAAGTGTGCGTCGCATGAAGTCGCTCTCACAATCCCCGACAGAACCTGGTTTCGTCCAGAACCCCTATCCGTTTTACGACACAGCCCGACAAGCCGGAGATCTGTTCTATTGGACCGATTACAGCATGGTTGCCGCTGTGTCCTGCCAGGCCGTCCGCACCTTGCTGAAGGATCGCCGGTTCGGGCGCGAAGTTCCGCCCGAGCACGCAACACAAGGCCCTGCACATCTGGCCCCATGGTTGTCGGTCGAAGCCCATTCGCTGCTTGAAGCCGAGCCACCACGGCACACGCGTCTGCGGGCGTTGGTCATGCGGGCCTTCACGTCACGGGCGATTTCCGCACTGCAGCCTTCGATTGAAACCCTTTGTCATGATCTGATCCGGGATTTCCCACAAGAGCCGTTTGACCTTTTGCATGCCTATTGCACTCAGGTCCCCGTGATTACGATCTGTCGTCTGCTGGGAGTACCCGAAGACATGGCACCGGACTTGCTGCGCTGGTCGCACGACATGGTGGCAATGTACCAAGCCAATCGAACGCGGGACACCGAAGACAAGGCAGCACAATCGGCGCAGGAATTCACAACGTTTCTGGAAGACTACATCGACCAGAAGCGGCGTGACCCGCGTGACGATCTGATTACACGATTGATCGCTGCAGAAGAGGAAGGCGAGAAACTTTCCCGAGAGGAGTTGGTCGCGACCTGTATTCTGCTGTTGAATGCCGGTCATGAAGCGACGGTGCATTCCCTGGGGAATGGGGTCAAAACCTTACTGGAAACGCAAACAGACCCAAGCGTCTTACGACCAGACAAGATTGACTCAACCATCGAAGAAATCCTGCGTTATGACCCGCCCCTGCATATGTTTACGCGCTATGCCTACGAGGATGTCGATATTTTTGGGCATAGATTCAAACGCGGCGATCAGGTTGCTTTGTTGCTGGGGGCCGCGAACCACGACCCCGCTGTCTGGCAAGAACCGAACACTTTCCGCCCCACGCGGTCTATCGATGTGAACACCAGCTTTGGTGGCGGGATCCACTTCTGCGTTGGTGCACCTTTGGCACGGTTGGAAATGCGTATCGCGCTTCCAATCCTGTTCGATGCCTGTCCAGACCTACGGCTGGCCGCGCCCCCGACTTATTCGGACAGTTATCATTTCCATGGCTTGGAGCAGGTTCTGGTACAAATCTGAAGTCGCGTTTCCACCTTGCTGTCAGCCCGCACTGCTACGCCTTATCAACCAATGCGTTCAACGGCAGCATTGTGGTGGATTTGATTTCTTCCATCGACAAAAGCGCCGTGACGTTGTGCACCCGCACCTCTGAAATCAGTGATTGATAAAAAACGTCATAGGCGCGTGCATTCTTGACCCTGACTTTGAGGATATAGTCGATGTCGCCAGCCAGCCTGTGTGCCTCTTGCACTTCGGGGTGATCGCGCAACGCTTTCAGAAACTTGCGCTGCCATTCGGCCTCGTGCTCGGACGTACGAATCAAGACGAAGAATGTCGCCTCGAATCCAAGCGCTTCGGCGTCCAGCAAAACTGTCTGCTGACCAATGATACCGGCCCCTTTGAGCTTACGGATGCGATTCCAAACCGGCGTCTTGGAACTGCCTACACGGGCCGCGATTTCATCCAGCGACTGACCCGCATCGCGTTGCAGCTCGGCCAGAATTTTCCGATCCGTTTCGTCTATTCGAACCGACATTCCAGTTTTCCTTCCAATTCGAGGTTTTCGTTCCAATTCTCAACAATAATGGAACATGTGTTCTTATTTAACCGCCCATATGGCGCTTTAGCGGGAATATTTCCTATATTGGAGGCCAAGTCAAACCACACCCGAGACGATCCAATGCAGGACATGCTCACAATCAGATCCAAAGGACACGTCGACTTTGTCGGCGCCGGTCCCGGTGATCCCGAATTGCTAACGCTCAAAGCGCTCACCGCGTTTGAGCAGGCTGATATCGTACTGCATGACCGCCTGATCAGCGCACCTGTGCTGGATTTGGCCGGCCAAACCGCAAAACTGGTTGATGTCGGCAAAGCCGGGTTTGGGCCGTCCTGGAAGCAAAGCGATATTGATGCGCTTCTGGTGGACTATGCCCAAAAGGGCAAGCGCGTGGTGCGCCTCAAGTCAGGGGACCCAACCGTGTTTGGTCGTCTGGATGAAGAAATCGAAGCGGTCGAGGCCGCTGGCATTGACTGGCAAATCATCCCCGGCATTACAGCTGCATCTGCGGCTGTTGCAAGCATTGGGCAAAGCCTGACCCGTCGGGGCCGCAACTCTTCCGTGCGGTTTCTGACCGGGCACGACATGAAGGGCTTCGCCGATCACGACTGGGCCGCGCTGGCCCGCGCAGGATCGGTTGCTGCGATTTACATGGGGAAGAAATCGGCCCGGTTCATCCAAGGGCGTCTGATCATGCACGGTGCGGATCGTGCAACTCCGATCACGCTGGTCGAAAACGCCTCGCGCCCGAACCAACGCATTCTGGCCACCACATTGGACAAACTGCCAACTGATCTGGCCGCCGCTGAATTGGACGGCCCTGCCCTGACCTTCTATGGCCTTGCCCCGCGCGAAGCGGCGCAGGCCGTGACTGAATTCAATAAGGAGCTTGCCTGATGGCCCGCGCTTTTACCCCCAAAGTCGTCACCGCAAATGATCTGCTGGAAGGTGATGTGATTTATCAAACCGAAGACGACCGCTGGTCGCGCGATCTTTCCGATGCGGAACTGATCACCGATGAAGCGCATGCCCAGGTGCGTCTGCTGGATGCCGAGCGTCAGGCGAACAAGATTGTGGGTGCCTATCTGGCTGACGCCGTTGCTGGTGAACACGGCCCTGAGCCCACCCATTTTCGGGAAGACTTCCGCCGGACTGGTCCGTCCAACTATGCCCACGGCAAACAGGAATCTTCCTCGCAGCCCCGGGCCTGACCTCAGGCCCTCTCTCTCCCCTTCTATGGCCCCAAGGTTCGGGGCTGCAACCAAGGACAGCTAGACATGTATCGCTACTCCGAGTTTGACACAGCTTTTTTGGCAGAGCGCAACAAGCAGTTCCGCGCGCAGGTCGAGCGTCGTATCGACGGCTCACTGACTGAGGATGAGTTCAAACCCCTGCGCCTGATGAACGGCCTGTATCTGCAGCTGCATGCTTACATGCTGCGGGTCGCCATTCCGTACGGCACCCTGTCCAGCGCGCAGATGCGCCAGCTGGCCTTGCTGGCCGAAAAGTGGGACAAAGGCTATGGCCATTTCACCACCCGTCAGAACATTCAGTACAACTGGCCCAAGCTGAACGACGTGCCAGATATGCTGGACGCGCTGGCCGAGGTTGGCATGCACGCCATTCAGACCTCGGGCAACACCATCCGCAACGTGACAGCAGATCACTTTGCCGGTGCCGCCGCGGATGAGATCGCTGACCCGCGCCCTTACGCAGAACTGCTGCGCCAGTGGTCGACCGACCACCCGGAGTTCCAGTTCATGCCGCGTAAATTTAAGATCGCCATCACCGGCAGCGAAAACGACCGCGCCGTGATCAAAGCACACGACATCGGCCTGCAACTGGTTGAGCGTGATGGTGTTCTGGGCGCGCGCGTGATCGTGGGCGGCGGACTGGGCCGGACCCCAATGATCGGCAAGGAACTTTCCGAATTCGTCGCGTTTGACGACCTGCTGGCCTACCTCGAAGCCACCGTTTCGGTTTGGAACCAGATCGGCCGCCGCGACAACAAATACAAGGCGCGCATCAAGATCACCGTGCATGAGCACGGTATCGATGCCATCCGCGCCAAGGTCAACGAGCGTTTCCTGCAGGTTCGCCCGCAGTTCAAAGGTGCCGACATGGCGCTGCTGGAAGAAATCAAGGGCCACTTTGCTGCCCCTGCCTTCCGCGAAGGTTCGGTTGCGTCGTTCGAAAGCGCCTACACCAACGATCCGGTTTTCCGTTCGTGGGTCGACACCAATATCGCACCGCACAAAAACGCGGACCACGCGATCGTTACGATCTCGATCAAGAAACATGGCGCGACGCCGGGCGATGCGACTGCCGAGCAGATGCGCGTGATGGCCGATCTGGCCAAAGAGTTCGCCTATGACGAGCTGCGCATCAGCCACGAGCAGAATGTGATCCTGCCGCATGTCCACAAGTCGGACCTGCCTGCGATCCATGCAAAGCTGAAAGAGTACGAACTGGCGACCGCCAATATCGGCCTGATCAGCGACATCATTGCCTGCCCCGGCATGGACTACTGCGCGCTGGCAACGGCCCGCTCGATCCCCGTGGCGCAGGAAATCGCAACGCGTTTCGAAGACCTGAAGCTGGAGCATGATATTGGCCACCTGAAGATCAAAATCTCGGGCTGCATCAATGCATGTGGCCACCACCATGTGGGCCACATCGGCATCCTGGGCCTGGATCGTGCAGGCGTCGAGAATTACCAGATCACTCTGGGTGGCGACGCGACTGAAACCGCTGCAGTCGGCGACCGCACAGGCCCAGGATTTGCCTATGATGAAATCGTGCCGGCAGTGGAACGCATCGTCGACACATACCTGACCCAGCGGGAGAGCGCTGAAGAAACCTTCCTGGAGACCTACCGCCGCGTCGGTATGGCTCCGTTCAAGGCCGCTCTCTACCCCGAGGCTCAGGCGAATGCCGCTTGACCTGATCCAGACGGAACTGGGCAAAGATCGCAGCGAGCTGACCGAAAAAGTCGAAACGCTGAACGCCCGGTTCCGACACCACAGTGCGCATGACGTCATGCACGGCGCGCTGGAGGAAATTGACAAATTGGCTTTGGTCTCAAGCTTTGGGGCTGAGTCGGTTGTGTTGCTGCACATGGCCGCGGTGGTCGACAAGATGACCCCGGTGCTGTTCGTAGACACGCAGATGCTGTTCACCGAAACGCTGGAGTACCAGCAGGAGGTCAGCGAGCGTCTGGGCCTGAAGAATGTCCAAATCATTCGTACAGATGATGAGGATGTTCAGCGTGACGACCCTTATGGTGCGTTACGTCTGCGGGATACGGATGCGTGCTGCAACCTGCGCAAGACTTTCCCGCTGCAAAAGGCTCTGACGGGCTATTGCGGCTGGATCACCGGGCGCAAACGGTTTCAGTCGGGCACTCGCGCCGCGCTTGACTTCTTTGAGGTCGAGGACGGCACGGGCCGGATCAAGGTTAACCCGCTGGCCCATTGGGCGCGCGAAGACGTGCGCGCCTACATGGAAGAAAACAACCTGCCCCGGCATCCGCTGGTGGCCAAAGGATACCCTTCGATCGGCTGTGCGCCCTGCACCTCGCCGGTCAAAGAGGGCGAAGACCCCCGCGCCGGGCGCTGGCGCGACCAGAACAAGGAAGAATGCGGCATCCATTTTGTCGATGGCAAGATGATGCGCGCCGGAGAGAAAACATGAACGTAATCGTAACGGATGAGGGCTTTTCGCCCGATGACTGGACCGACGGCTTTGTCACTCTGGACGATGCCGCCAATGATGTGGTCGCGCTGGACGTCGCTTCGGACACCGACCCGAATGAATTGATAGACCGTTTGGGCAGTGCCAAGATGGTGCGCGTCGATTTCCCGTCCTCAGCGGATGGACGCGGCTTTACCATTGCACGCGTCCTGCGCCTGAAAGGCTACACAGGCCGCCTGCGCGCCAAAGGCAACGTGCTGGCGGACCAATACGCCATGGCCCGCCGCTGCGGTTTCGATGAGGTCGAAATTGATCACGCCCTTGCGGATCGTCAGCCCGAAGATCAGTGGTTGGCGCGTTCCAAATGGCAAGACAACAACTATCAGGCCCGCTTGCGCGGCTGACACCGCCATCGCCAGCTTGTGATGTAAGGGGGCAATCTGTCCCCTTTTCCTGACTTGGATCAAAGATTAAACGGAGATGTCGGTTTAGCTGACCGGCAGTGAAATGATGACAGAGATGAAATCCGTGAGTGAAGCAACCGCCGTTAAGGCCCCCGTTCTGCCAGATGCCCAGACTGTCACCGAGGTGACGCACTGGACTGATAGCCTGTTCTCGTTCAAGGTCTCGCGCCCGGCCTCGCTGCGCTTTCGTTCGGGTGAGTTTGTGATGATCGGCCTTTTGGGTGATAACGGCAAACCGTTGCTGCGCGCCTATTCGATTGCTTCGCCGTCCTGGGACGAAGAGTTGGAGTTCTATTCGATCAAGGTTCAGAACGGCCCGCTGACTTCGAAACTGCAACACATCAAGCCCGGCGATCAGATCATCCTGCGCCCCAAGCCGGTTGGTACGCTGGTGCATGACGCCCTGCTGCCCGGCAAACGCCTGTGGTTCTTTGCCACCGGCACCGGCTTTGCACCTTTTGCCTCGCTGCTGCGTGAACCGCAGACCTATGAGGATTATGACGAGGTCATCATCACCCACACCTGCCGCGAAGTTGCTGAACTGGAGTATGGCCGTCAGCTGATCGAAAACATCCGTCAGGACGAACTGCTGGCTGAGCTGATGGGCGAAGGGTTTGCGGACAAAATCCGCTACTACCCGACCACTACCCGGGAAGACAGCCCCAAAATGGGCCGTATCACCACCCTGCTTCAGGACGGCACCGTGTTTGAAGATCTGGGCATCGAAGGCGGCATCAAGCCTGAAACCGACCGCGCGATGGTTTGTGGATCGTTGGCCTTCAACCTGGATATCAAGGAAATCCTCGAAGGGTTCGGCCTGCGCGAAGGTGCAAATTCCGACCCGAAGGAATTCGTGATCGAAAAAGCCTTTGTTGGGTAATTCCAATTTGCGTTCGGGGCTTTCCGGCTCTGAACGCGAAGAATGCCCGATAAAACAAGTTTTTTCACATCATCCTGTATTTATGCCGCTTGAAGTGCGGCGCAGCCCGGTTTAAATTCCGGGCTCGAAATTCTGCAATTATCAAAGGAATGAACCCATAGCTCGCAGACCTCACAACGCGCCGCCTCAACGAGAAACCGGCCCGCGCGTCAATGACAGAATCCGTGCCCCCGAAATTCGCCTGATTGGTGCCGAAGGTGAAAATGTCGGGGTGGTTCATCCCGCCAAAGCCATGCAACTTGCGGCCGATGCCGGCCTTGACCTTGTCGAGATCTCGCCCAATGCGAACCCGCCGGTCTGCAAGATCATGGATTTCGGCAAATACAAATACGAACAGCAAAAACGCGAAAGCGAAGCCCGCAAGAAGCAAAAAGTCATCGAGGTGAAAGAGGTCAAATTCCGGCCCAACACCGATACCCATGACTACGACGTCAAGATGAAGAACGTCGTCAAGTTTCTTGAGAAAGGTGACAAGGTCAAAGTCACGCTACGGTTCCGCGGACGTGAAATGGCGCACCAGAATCTGGGGCGCGAATTGTTGGAGCGTGTGGCCGAGGACATCAAGGAAATCGGCAAGGTTGAAAACATGCCGAAGATGGAAGGCCGTCAGATGATCATGATGATCGGCCCGCTTCCCCAGAAATAAGCCAAACACAGGCTGCAAGATCACAGGCTCTCGCTGGATTGGCGAGAGCCTTTTGGTTTCTACAACTGTTAGATGACCGCGTTCAAAGCCCGCCGCAATTTGCCGACAAGTTCGTCAATCTGCGCGTCTTCGATGATGAACGGAGGTGCCAGTAGAATGTGATCCCCGTTTCGCCCATCCCGTGTCCCCGCCATGGGGTAACAGATCAAGCCTTCAGCCATTGCAGCCTTTTTCACCTTTCCGGCGATGCCCAGGGACGGATCGAACGGAGCTTTGGTACCCCGATCCGACACAAGTTCGATCCCGCGGAAGAGGCCCCGCCCGCGCAGATCGCCAACATTTGCGTGCTGTCCAAACGCTGCCTCAAGGGCCGAATGCACTTTGTCTCCCATGACCCCGGCGCGGGCTGGCAAGTCTCGGTCCGTCAGCTCACGGACCACCGCGAGCGCAGCGGCTGTGGCAACCGGGTGACCGATATAGGTGTGCCCATGTTGGAAAAACCCTGACCCATCCCGAATAGCATCATAGATCGCACCAGTGCACAGCATGGCTCCGATCGGTTGATATCCGGCCCCTAAGCCTTTGGCGATGCACAGTATATCAGGCTCGATGCCGTCATGATCGCAGGCAAACAGGTGACCTGTACGCCCCATGCCACACATTACCTCATCCAGGATCAACAGCACCCCGTATTGGTCGCAGATTTCTCGGATACGTTTGAAATACCCTTCAACCGCCGGAACCGCGCCGAGCGTTGCACCAACCACCGGTTCCGCCATGAACGCCATGACAGTCTCGGGGCCCAGGCGCAGGATTTCGACCTCTAGCTCGTTGGCAACGCGCTGACCATAGTCAAAGCTGCTTTCGCCCTCGGGTTTTTCGGCATATTCATAACAGGCCGAAATATGGGTCATCTCGATCAGCATGGGCGCGAACTGAGCACGCCTCCAGGCGTTGCCCCCGGCAGACAAAGCGCCCAGCGTGTTGCCGTGGTAGCTTTGTTTTCGCGCGATGACATGCCGACGCTCTGGCTGACCGATTTCAAGGAAATACTGACGTGCCAGTTTGATCGCCGCCTCGGTTGCCTCAGACCCGCCCGATACGAAATAGACCCTGTCCAAATCGCCCGGCGCATGCTGGATCAACAGATCCGCCAGCGCCTCAGCCGGTTCAGAGGTCATGAAACCGCTGTGGGCAAAGGCGATCTGTTCCACCTGTTCTTGAACCGCGCGGATCACTGCAGGGTTGGAATGCCCCAGGCAAGACACGGCCGCGTCACCGCAGTCCAGATACCGCTTGCCTTGCGCGTCGATCAGATAGCACCCATCCCCACCTGCTGCGATGGGCAGATCCGATTTGGTGTGGCGCGGGAATACGTGACTCATGTTCTGGCCTTTCCAAGCAGTTCAACCAAAGCCGCGACCGAAGCCGCATTATCCGCCCACGGCGTGCCATCCGGCCCCGTCAGGCTATTTTCAAATCCAACGCGCACATCACCCCCGCGCCGCGCTGCTTCGGCCAGACAGGCGTGTTCTTGTGTGCCAAACGCGCAGACCATCCAATGGTTTTGACAGTTCGGGAAGGCATCCAGATCTGCCGGTACAGATTGCTGACCGTCGCTATAGCGTCCCAGAACAAACAGCCGGTCCGTCTGATCCTTACGGACAATGTCATCCTGCTGCCACTGGTCCAACAGCCGAGCGTCTTCCGCATCGTACAGAATATGCTGCACCCGCGTTCCCTGATCAGCGCAGAGCGCATAGACACGCGGTGCAAGGTTGGGGTCGCGCGCAATCTCTCGTACCGAAATCGAGGCCCAGTCTGGACGCACCTGCTCCAAGCAGGCCAGCTGCGCGGGAACGTCAAATATCCCTGCCGCTTCGGTTGTGATTTGAACATCCAATCCCGGCGCGATGCGGCGCAATTCGGCGATCGTTTCCAGATATGATCCAGCGTCCAGCGAGTGCTGACCCTTCGCGTCCCGTACATGAACATGAATGCCCTGCGCCCCTGTAAGGTGGCAGGCCCGCGCAGTTTTGACGATCTGATCTATCGTGACCGGCAGGGCAGGATGATCTGCTGCAGTTCGCCGCGCGCCATTGGGCGCGACTAGAATATAGAGGGTTTTGTTGTCGTCGGCAGGGATGGGATTCATCTGTTCTTTCCTTGTACAAGGGTGCACCTAGACCCCACTCCATTCGTTTTCAATTTACCCCATAGAAAACATATGTTTTTATTTTAGCCATGACCCCTACCCTGATGGCACTCACGGATCAGTTAAGGCGCGAGATCGATCAGATGCCTGCGCAAATGCAGGTCGCGGCGAAGTATGTTGTCGATCATCCTGGCGACTTTGGGCTGAACCCAATCCGCGAAACCGCCGACAGGATCGGCATCAGTTCAAACGTGTTGGTACGGCTTGCACAGCGCATGGGCTTTGACAGCTTCGATGCTTTTCGCCAACCGTTTCGCCGCGCCTTGACAACGGACAGCGAAGACCGGCTGGGGCAAGGCTGGTTAGAAGCTTCGGCGGGGCAAGACCCGTTTCATCTGGCGCAAGTCAAATTCGCTCAGAACGAGATGAATGTTGTTTCGCGATCCCTGCGCCTGATGGATCCGCATCTGACGCAACACGCCATCGGGCACATGGTTTCCGCGCGGCGCTGTTACGTTACCGCGACCCGGTCCAGCCACGCCCTGGCCTATTACTTTCACTACGCAGGCCGCATGGCCCATCCCGGATTGCAACTGGTGCCCCGCCACATGGGGTCAGCTATCGACGATTTAGTCGAGGCCACAGATGAAGATTGTTTGTTTGCCATCACCGTCCATCCCTATTCCGCCGACACAATCCAGTCGATGCGATTTGCTCGTGACAGGTCCATGCGCATCGTGTTGCTGTCGGACAGCGAGGTGATCGCACCCGGGGTTGAACCGGATGTGGTTCTGCCTGTCAGCACCCGGACATTGCACCCATTCTCAAGCTTTTCCGGCGCGATGGCCGTGTTGGAATGTTTGCTCGGGCATCTTTTTGAGGCCAGCGGCAAAGAGGCCCGGGACCGCGTGGAACAGTATCAAAAAGCAAGGGAAGACACGGGCGCCTATTGGCGGCCCGGTGTTTTGCCAAAGCTCAGGAAGCCCTAACAACCTGGCTGCGTCGCGGCCCGCGCGCAGCTATTCGGCTAGGTTTTCCGTTTAGCACGGGGCTGCGGTCTGGTCGGGATTTCCTTTAGAAGCCCGCCAACCCCCATCGCTGCAATGTCTGCACCCCTAGTCTCAATTCCACACGCGATTCTGGATAGAACCCAATCGGCACCGTTCAACGCCGGAGAGCGCGCGCAACCGGGCAATCCAATCACCGGGCGATCTTGCAAGGCGCCCAAAAACAAGAGGTTTCCCGGATCCACCGGCATTCCAAAGCGATCCACCTGCCCGCCAGCCAGACGCACAGCCGACGGTGCTACATCTTCAGTGTCCGACGTCGCAGACCCTGTCAGGATCATCAGCACATCCCCATCGCTTTGCGAGACTGCTTCGGCCAGAGCTTCGACCCGGTGCGGAACGATCTGCACATCACACAGGTTCATATCCAGCAACTCGACCCGCCCTCGAATGGCGGCAATCCCTTTCTCATTTGATGGTCCGCCCGGAATGTCCGTCACGATCAGCCCGGCTGTTTGGTGAACCGGACGCGCCAAACGTATTGCGCCCTGTGCCAAACCGGCGGCGCGTTGGACATCCTCTGCCGGCACAGCGTAAGAGATGACCTTGATGGTCGCCACCATACCACCTGGTCCCATTTGCTGATGCTGGGGCACCGTGGCCACTGTGATCATCGGATTGACTTGGTTGAACCGCTCAAGCGCAGCGACATCCAAAACGGCCACCCCCGGTCCATCGGCCAAAAGGTTGACCCGCCCGGTAAACGCCTCGGTCACGCGCAGGTTGGCTGCGGCAGCATCAGGCGCAAGGGCTGCCGCCAAGTTACGTGCGGCCTCGTCCTCATGGCAGTCACCGGTATCAAGCTGTGCGACAATGACTTCGCTTAGACCAGCTTGCGTCAACTGCACGATATGTTCGGGCTGCAATGCCAGTCCCTTTCGCAGCTTGCGCCCACCTGCAGTGACCGAATGCGCCAGAATGGCCCCTTCGGCCTGCGCTACGGGAACCGGGCCAAACCTCATGCTTTGCCCCGCAAGACCGCTGTCATCTGAGCAAGAATAGCAACGGCGATTTCTGCAGGTCCCGCAGCACCAATATCCAATCCGATCGGGCCGTGAATTCTGGAAATCTGTTCCTCAGTGAACCCTGCAGCTTTCATGCGATCCACCCGTTTGGCATGGGTGCGCGTCGAGCCCAGAGCGCCGATATAAAATACACCTGCATCAAGTGCCGCTTGCAGCGCCGGGTCGTCCAGCTTGGGATCATGGGTCAGCAAGACAATGGCGGTCCGCGCGTCCAGCCCCAGCTTGGCCACCGCTTCGTCCGGCCAATCAGTCAGGATCGTTTCCCCCGGAAATCGCGCGCTGGATGCAAAGGCATCGCGCGGATCGATGATGGCCGGATCATAGCCCGCAATGCGCGCCATCGGTACAAGTGCCTGTGCGATATGGACGGCACCCACAACGATCAGCCGCAAAGGTGGGTTGTGAACCGCCACAAAGGTTTCGCCGTCCTCCTCAAAACCGGACCGATCCATACGCAGCCGTTCCGCATAAACGTTGCGGCGCAAAGCCCTGTGCCCGGTGTTTGTATTCACTTCATACGCCACCGGCTCGCGTGCGGCACGGGCTGCGACCAATTCTGCCAGCATGGGCTCGGGCAGGACCTTTCCAATGGGTTCGACCAGAACACGGATCGTACCGCCGCAGGCCAGACCAACGGCAAAGGCATCCTCGTCGCTGACGCCAAATTCCAAAAGCCGGGCTTCGCCCTCGTCCAAGGCTTCAAGCGCTTCAACGATCACCGCACCTTCTACACAGCCGCCGGAAACCGAGCCTTCAATCCGCCCGTCGCCGCCGATCACCAGTTGAGACCCTACGCGTCTCGGCGCGCTGCCCCAGGTTTCGACAACGGTCGCCAAGGCCGCGCCCCGCCCGCTGCGGTGCCAGCCCAAAGCCGTTTCCGGGCTGTTGTCGAATCGCTCCATCAAACCCTCCAGATGTCACCCGTTTCCAACATAGGCAGGATTGACGCGAAGAAAAGCGCGGCAGTCTAGCCAAAAGGTCTATGTCTGTTCTTTTTCAGCGCTATCAATGGCTGAACCACATTCAACAAATCATAGGATTGATTGTTAGGTGTCAGAGCTCTAGCTTGCACATGCAACCGGTATTGTACCGGACTGCGTATCCAAAATTTATATATCGGAGACAAGCAGTTGAAACGTTTTTTGACACTGGGTGCCGCAGTAGGTCTTTTGGCCTCGACGGCGGCGTGGGCTGACACATTCCAACGGTATGGAGAAGTCGAGGGCTGGAAAGTCTTCATCGACAATGAACGGAAATCCTGCCTGATCGAGGCCGTGGATGATGCGGAAAACGTCGTGCAGATGGGTCTGACCGAAGATCGCAGCGTCGGTTATGTCGGTGTGTTCACCAAAGCTGACACCGATATCAAACGGGGCGAGACGCAAGAGGTTGCCATCCTGATTGGTGACAACATCTACTTGGGTGAAGCCACAGGTATGAAAGGCAACATCACCAAGGGTTATTCAGGCGGTTACATTCTGTCGGACAATCCTCAATTCGCGGACGATCTGGCCAAGAAAAAGGTCATGATCGTGTTCCCCGAGACAGCGTATGCCTTCACTGTTGATCTGACCGGCACATACAAAGCTATGGAAATGGCGCGTAAGTGCAACGACGAGCAGCTGTCGTAGTCGACTAACTGGAAAGCGCGGCCATCAGCCGGGCTTTCTGACCCTGGTCGTCGGGTTTTGAAATCACGTCGGCCAGGTCTTCGAGTGAGGCAATGGAATGCCCTGCCCGGAAACTGTCCACATGCGGCAGCATGGTCGCCACGCCTTGCGCTTTTGGGGCGAACCCGTCCCAGCGCAGCAACGGATTCAGCCAGATCAGCCGTTTTGAAGACAGGTGCAGGCGCTCGATCTCTTTTTGCAGAACCTTAGGATCGCCCCGCTCCAACCCATCGGTAATGAGCAAGACAACCGCCCCCTGCCCCATGACGCGGCGCGACCAGTCACGGTTGAATTGGTGAAGGCACTCTCCTATACGCGTGCCGCCTTCCCAATCCTGCGCCTCGGCCCCGGCGGCGGCAAGCGCTGCATCCACATCCCGTTGACGTAAATGTCGGGTGATGTTGGTCAGGCGGGTGCCGAAAGTGAAAGCATGAACTTTGGCCCAGCCTGCACCTTTGGCGTTCGATACCGTATGCAGGAAATGCAGGATAATCCGACTGTATTGGCTCATCGATCCTGAGATATCACACAATGCCACAAGGTTGGGCCAGCGTGGCTTGGGCCGTAGCCTGTAGATATCGTGCAGCTCTCCGCCTTGCCGCATAGCCCCGCGCAAGGTGCGCGCCCGGTCTATTCGGTGCCCAAGATGGCTCGCCTGCCCCCGGCGCGACTCGATGGGTTTGACCGGCAGAGTCATCCGCGCCAAGACGCGTTTGGCTTGCGCTATTTCAGCGGTGCTCATCTGTTCAAAATCCAGATTGCGCAGTCGTTCCTCGGATGACGCCGTCTGAGTGGCGTCTATCTCGATTTCAGTTTCGCCTTCGTCTTGCGCGGCAGGTTCAGGCATATCCCGTTCGACGCCGTCCAACAGTGCCTCGGCCGCCCGTTTTTCACCCGCGTCCGCTTTACGCTCTTCCTGCACGCCGCGAATGGCGGGCAGCATCATGGCCATCATGTGTTCCATGTATCGTGGATCACGCCAATACATTCGGAAGACTTGCGCGAACACCGTTCGATGTTCCGGGCGGTTCACAAAACAGGCGTGCAGAGTCCAGTAAAAGTCCCGTTTCTTAGTAAACCCAGCCGCCTGCACGGCGTTGATGGCATCAATCACGCGCCCTGGGCCAATTGGCAAACCCGCCTTTCTGAGGGCACGGGCGAAGTGCGTGATATTCTGCGCCAGCTTTGGATTGTCCGGTATGTCCAGAGGGAGTTGTTCTGCCATCAGCATCCATGGGGGCTCTGCCCCCATACCCCCGGAGTATTTGTGAAAAGATGAAGCATCAGGCCGGTTCGAGGGTCGCCTTGGCCTCGTCCAGAATGCGTTTCGCCTCGGACCCTTGCAGTTTCTGGATGTCGTCCTGGTATTTCAGGATTGCGCCCAGAGTGTCGCCGATCACCTCTGGGCTGAGGTTCATCACATCCAGCGCCAGCAAGCATTTGGCCCAGTCAATGGTCTCAGCCACACCGGGTTTCTTGAACAGGTCCTCGGTGCGTAGTCGTTGAACAAAGGCCACGACCTCACGGCTGAGCGCATCAGCCGCTTCAGGTGCACGGGCGTGCAGGATTTCGATTTCGCGCTCGAAATCGGGATAGTCGACCCAATGATAAAGGCAGCGGCGTTTGAGGGCGTCATGCACCTCGCGCGTGCGGTTTGACGTGACAATGACAACGGGCGGCACGGGCGCTTTGACGGTGCCGAGTTCCGGGATCGTGACCTGAAAATCGCTGAGGGCCTCAAGCAGGAAGGCTTCGAAAGGTTCGTCGGTGCGGTCCAGCTCGTCGATCAGCAGAACCGGCGCGCCATATTCATCAGGCCGCATCGCTTGCAACAAGGGGCGTTCGATCAGGTATTCGTCTGAGAACAATTCCGCCTGAAGCGCGCTTCGGTCCGCCCCGCCCGACGCCTCAGCCGTACGGATCGCCACCATCTGCGCCGGAAAGTTCCATTCGTAAACGGCGGAGGACGCATCCAGACCTTCGTAGCATTGCAGACGGATAAGACGGCGATTTAACCCCGCAGCCAGCGCTTTGGCGATCTCGGTTTTACCAACGCCCGCTTCGCCCTCAAGAAACAACGGTCGGCCCAGTTTCAACGACAGAAAAACAACAGTCGCAAGGGCGCGTCCGCAGACATAGCCCTGGGCTCCCAACATCTGCTGCACGGCATCAATTGAATTTGGTTGCGTCATGAACCCTCTCTCCTTAGCGGACAAACAGGTCATGCACCGACCTGCGCGTCAAGACCTCGCGCCAAGACACAGCTACGACGTTCCGGTTGGTTGACAAGTTTTTTTGCCAAGGCGCGCGGTCGCGGTTGGTCTTTTTCAACAGCTATGCTAGCGGAAAGCCATGACCGATACCCTCACGATCCGCCGCCCCGACGACTGGCATCTGCATCTGCGCGATGGCGCCATGCTGCAGGCCGTTCTGCCCGAAACCGCGCGCCATTTTGGCCGTGCGATCATCATGCCCAATCTGGTGCCTCCGGTTGTCACCGGCGCGCACGCTGCGGCTTATCGCGACCGCATCATGGCCGCGCTGCCCGACGATATGACGTTTGAGCCGTTGATGACACTTTATCTGACCGAGGATACGGACCCGGACGATCTGGCGGCTGCCCATGCAAGCGGTTTGGTCAAGGCCGTGAAGCTGTACCCCGCAGGGGCTACGACCAACTCGCATTCGGGCGTGAGGAACTTTGACAACGTGCGTCCTGTGCTGGAGCGTATGGCCGAGATTGGCTTGCCCCTGTGTGTGCACGGTGAAGTCACCGACGCGGAGATCGACATTTTTGACCGTGAGGCAGTGTTCATCGACCGTGTACTGGACCCGATCCGAAAGGCCACTCCGGGTCTGCGCGTGGTGATGGAGCATATCACCACCCGAGACGGTGTTCAGTATGTCAAAGCCAATGAGGCAAATCTGGGCGCAACAATCACGGCGCATCACCTGATCATCAACCGCAACCACATTCTGGTTGGCGGGATCAAACCGCATTATTACTGCCTGCCCGTCGCCAAACGTGAAGAGCATCGGTTGGAGTTGTTGAAAGCCGCCACCTCGGGCGATCCGCGGTATTTCCTTGGCACCGACAGCGCTCCGCATACGGATGACAACAAGGAAATGGCCTGTGGTTGCGCGGGATGCTTCACGGCAACCAACACTATGTCCCTGGTGGCCGAGATGTTCGACCGCGAAAGTGCATTGGACAAGCTGGAAGGCTTTGTGTCGCTGAATGGTCCCGCTTTCTATCGAATGCCCGTGAACGAGGACACCATCACGCTGACCAAGGGCGAGCCGGTCGAATACCCCGACAAGATCGAAACCGGAGACGGACCCGTCACCGTTTTCGACCCCGGCTTTCCGTTGCATTGGCGCGTGGTTTAACCTGTCAGTTTGACAGCCAGATCGCGGGCGCGACCTCCGGTGCGCAGCATTGACCAGATCGCGTCCGCCTTATCCGTGCCGATCAACTTGGCCGCTTTGGCGCGGACACGGTCCTCGCGGTCAGACAGTGACATTGGGGTCAGCAGATCATGCGTTGCCTCACGACGAATACCGTCGCGGCGCAGCAAGGCCAAATGCGCCTGTGTCTCTGACAAGCTTTCATCTGCTTCAACAGTGATGCGGTCGCGCAAGGACGTAATGCGTGGGTCAGCGCAAACCTTATCCGTATAACTGCCGGGCAAGGCGGTATCATATCCCAGGGCCTGCATCGCGATGACAGTGCGGTATGAGAATTTAGCCCCTAACCCGCTTGCAGGTGTCAGCTGATTGCACACACTCATCCAACGCGGATGGGTTTTGATCTTGATCTCGGCCACTTCAGGCTCGGCGATGTCCAGTTCCCGCGCCGCTTCGAGCGCGGCGTGCAAGCCGTGACAACAGGCATGGAACTTGTGACTGACGCTTTCGAACAACCATTCATCGCCCAAACCGTCCAGCGCGCTTAAATCAGACACGCCCTGATGGGTTGCACCAAAGCCAAACGGGCCTTCGAGCGCATCGGCATTGGCCTGAAACCCGTGCTGCACCAGCAAGGCTGTTTCGACACCGGCTGACGCCGCAAGGCCCGCGTTATATGGCTTGCCCATCGTCCCGAACTGCGCCTTCAGTCCGGCTGCACGGGTGGCGGTCAGACCCAAAACGGATCGCATCTGGTTTATATCGAAGCCCAACAATCGCCCTGCGGCGACGGCGGCCCCAAATGCGCCGGACGTGGCTGTCTGGTGAAACCCGACCTGATAGTGCCCCCGACCCAACCACAGGCCAACACGAATTGAGGTTTCCATCCCAATCAAAGCGGCTTCGAGCAAGTCGACCAGAATACGATCATCCCACTCGGCCACAGCAAGCGCCGCCGGAAGGATGGCAACAGACGGATGCCCGATATGGGCAAAATGCGTGTCGTCATAATCCAGCGCATGAGACACGGTGCCATTCACCAACGCGGCTCCGCGCAATGGCGCTTCGCCTCCGCCAAATAGATGGGCCTGTGCCTGACCACCCTCGTCCAGAACCATCTTGCGAATGATGGATGAGACAGGTTCGTTCGCACCCGCTCGACCAACCGCAACCCAGTCCAGCACGGACAGAGACGTCACAATCCGCGCCTGAGATGTTGTTGAAATCGGTCCCGCCGCAAACGCGGCCAATGATGAAGTGAAATCCGTCATGGGCGCAGTCTAGCGAGCGCAATTGCCGCGTAAAGACCTAGCCGTAGAGTTCTTGGGCCCGCGCCTCGAACGCACGTACGATCCTTTGCATGGCTTCGTTGAACACGACGCCAATGATCCCTTGCAGAATCGCGTTCTTGAACTCGAAATCCACGTGGAACGAGATATTGCAGCCTCCATCCGGCGCATCCTCGAATTGCCAGTCGGACTTCATGTATTTGAAGGGGCCATCCAGATACTCGGTATCGATCTTCTTCTGGTCTGCAAATAGAGTCACCCGGCTGCCAAAACGTTCGCGGAACACTTTGAACGAGATGACCAGATCAGCTTCCATCACCTGCGCCTCGCCCACAGCATATGTCTTGCGGATCCGAGCTGCAGCGCACCACGGTAGAAACTGCGGATACTTGGCCACGTCCGCCACCAGATCATACATCTGCTGGGCCGTGTATGGCAGGTGGCGAGTTTCCGAATGGATAGGCATGACGTCCGGTATTTGCAGGTGACAATGGCGCGTCATGTCGTATGTTGCGCGCCAAAGATCAAGGGGGCAACGATGACTGACCGCGCATATGTGATAGATGAGATGATCTCGGCCAAGGCCATCGCTGCCAGAATTGAAGAGCTCTGTCGCGAAATCACAGCAGAATTCGGCAACACCGACAAGCTGGTTGTCGTGGGCTTGTTGCGCGGCAGTTTTGTTTTTATCGCCGATCTGGTCCGCGAATTGGATTTGCCGATCGAAGTGGATTTCCTTGAGGCGTCATCATACGGCGACGCCATGGAAAGCAGTCGGGAAGTTCGTATTCTCAAGGACTTGCGCGGCGCAATTGAAGGGCGTGATGTGCTGGTCGTTGAAGATATTGTGGATACAGGTCACACGCTGAATCATGTCACCAAACTTCTTCAAAGCCGCAAACCCGCGCGCCTAAAATCCATTGCCCTGCTCGACAAGCCCAGTCGTCGTGAAGTGGATTTCCGCTCAGACTGGATCGGGTTTGAGATCCCGGACGAATTTGTGGTCGGTTACGGCATCGACTACGCGCAGCGAAACAGAAACCTGCCCTTTATCGGCAAGGTCCGGTTTACGGGCGAATAAGTTGGCCTTCACTCACTGCTTTTTGGGTAGGTTGCCAACCAACCATTCTGCTATCTGAATATAAATAGACATAAGCTCATATTTTCCTCTAAAGTTCTTTAAAACAATGGAGGTCTGTTGATGAAGCGTATTGTCGCGACAGTTGGTGTTGTTATGGCGATCGTGGCCCTAGCCAGTGCAGGCGCTGCAAAGGACAACAAAGGCAAAGGGCAAGGGGCCAACAAAAACAAGTTGGAAAAAGCCATCAAGTCAAACGGCAAGGCGGTTCCACCCGGCCAAATCAAAAGATATACGCGCGGCCAAAAGTTGCCGGATGACTTGCGATTTGACTACATTGACGATCTCGACAATTGGAAGCTCAAGCCACTGGGCCCGGGTCAAAGATATATTCGGGTGGACGACGAGATTTTGTCGATATCGGACGACACAAAGACAGTCATAGAAGCTGTTGGAATTGTTAGTGATCTCGCCAACTGAATGAATTCAAACTGACGATCGCCTTCCAAGAGTGGCATCAATAGCGTTAAGGAAGATCCCAACACCTACGGGTATCAACGCATCTGGAAAATCATAGTCCGGATTGTGCAGTTGGGGATGATCCCGACCCGATCCCAACCAGAACATGGCGGCATTTGCGCACTTGCCAAACTGCCCGAAATCCTCGGAAAATCGCTGCGGCTGATCGACCAACCGGCATTTAATTCCCTGATCAACACAGGATCGCTTCAGAATTGAGACGGTTTCCGGGTGATTGACGCAAGCTTCGAAGACCTCATCGTAAGAAATCTCCACCGAAAGTCCCTCGTCCTGCGCCGTCTTGTGGACCATCGCTTCGGCTTCGTCGATCAGGCGCGTCATCCGTCGGTCCGAGACTGTACGCAGCGTCACCCACAATTCAGCTCGTCCGGGGGCAACACCCACAGTGCGCTCGCCCAGATTGGCGTGCGTGACGGTGGTTAAGGCGTAGTCGTCGTTCAAGTCGCCACCCGCCCCTAAATCAGCCAAGGCTGGCATTAGTTTGGCCAAGGCACCCGCTGGTGACACGCCATCTTGAGGCGCCGCCGCGTGCGAGGTCTTACCCGTCAGCACAACCTGCATACCGCGCGAGGCACAGTTTGCCGGACCGGTGCAGAGTTCGACCGCTCCAAGCTCCAACCCCGGCAAGTTGTGCAAGGACAATACGATATCCGGAGAAATCCCGGCAAATTGGGGATCTGCCCGGAACGCGACCGCGCCTTGCCCTGTCTCTTCGGCAGGCTGGAAAATCAAAACGACGCGACCGGAATTTGGACGTTTGTGACCCAAGGCGTCAGCGATACCCAGAACCATTGTCATGTGGCCGTCATGGCCGCAGAGATGCCCTTTGCAATCTGTTTGCGAGACATAAGGCAGATCAGCCACTTCCTGGATCGGAAGGCCATCCAACTCGCACCGAATGGCTAGAGTTGGACCCGGTTGCCCGCTTTCAAAAACACCGGCAACTCCATGTCCCCCGATGCCCGTCAGAACGCGATCTGCTCCGGCTTCGCGCAACAAATCAGCGACGCGCGCCGCAGTTTGCACTTCCTGCCCCGAAAGTTCCGGGTTCTGGTGCAATTCGCGGCGCAGGCGGGTCAGCCGTGCGACAAGATCCGGGGTCACGCTTGCTGCAGCTTTTCTTGACGCGCCGCCCTCAGACGGGCGAAATCGTCGCCTGCGTGGTAAGACGACCGGGTCAATGGTGTTGCCGACACCATCAGGAAGCCTTTTCCATAGGCCGCCTTTTCGTAAGAGGCGAATTCTTCCGGCGTGACGAAGCGATCCACACCATGGTGCTTTGGAGTCGGTTGCAGGTACTGACCAATGGTCAAAAAGTCGATATCCGCGGCGCGCATGTCATCCATGACCTGACGCACTTGCTGCTCGTCTTCGCCCAATCCAACCATGATGCCGGATTTGGTGAAAATCGACGGGTCCAGCTCTTTCACACGTTGCAGCAAACGCAGCGAGTGAAAATACCGCGCGCCGGGACGGACCTCGGGGTATAAACCCGGCACGGTTTCCAGATTGTGGTTGAACACATCGGGTTTCGCCTGAACCACAACCTCCAACACCTCAGGCTCACATTTCAGGAAGTCAGGTGTCAGAATTTCGATCGTGGTCTTCGGGGAACGGTGGCGCACTGCGCGAATGGTCTGCGCGAAATGCTCTGCTCCACCATCATTCAGGTCGTCGCGGTCCACCGATGTAATAACAACGTGGTTCAGGCCCAGCTTTTCAACCGCATGTGCCACGCGACCCGGTTCAAACGCATCCAACTCGTCAGGGCGCCCGGTGGCGATGTTGCAAAAGGTACAGCCGCGGGTACAGATCTCACCCATGATCATCATTGTGGCGTGACCCTGGCTCCAGCATTCGCCAACATTGGGGCAACCCGCTTCTTCACAAACCGTTACCAGATTGTTGTCACGCATGATCTTGCGGGTGTCCGCATAGCCCTTGCCACCCGGTGCCTTGACCCTGATCCAGTTCGGCTTTTTGGGTTGCGCGTTATCCGGGCGATGCGCTTTTTCCGGATGGCGTTGTTCTGGGATCTTGAGATCTCGCACGGCTGATATCCTGACTTTGGGTCAACTTTGTGTACCTATAACATAAACAAGTCGCCATTGTTACACCAGCGACGCATAGCCGCTATGCGCGTATTTTCCGCAAGCAAAATGATTTAAGGCTAAACTATATTTTTACCTTTTGTTTTCAAAGCTCAAAGGCAAGAAAAAACTTCGCAAGCGCAGAACTTCTTCGATTGAAGGTATTTTGGAACTGTTTTAAGTCCCGCTCAGATCACATCTTACTCACAGGAGCTTGAGCATGAAAACCGGAGCGAAACTGCCCGACGTGACCTTCCACACACGTGTCCGGGACGAGGCTGTTGAAGGCCCAAACCCGTTCCGTTGGGAAGACAAGACAACCGCCGATTACTTCGCTGGCAAGCGCGTAATCCTGTTCTCATTGCCCGGTGCGTTCACGCCGACCTGCTCGACCTACCAACTGCCGGGTTTCGAGAAAGGCTTTGCCGATTTTACCGCCCAAGGGATCGACGAGATTTACTGCATGTCCGTCAACGACAGCTTTGTGATGAACAAGTGGGCGCAGGATCAAAGCTTGAAAAACGTCAAAGTCATCCCTGACGGTTCGGCAGAGTTCACGCGCAAGATGGGTATGCTGGTCGACAAAGACAATCTGGGTTTCGGCATGCGTTCGTGGCGCTACGCCGCCATCGTCAATGATGGCGTGGTCGAAGCTTGGTTCGAAGAGCCCGGCCTGATGGATAACTGCCCCGAAGATCCCTATGGCGTATCTTCGCCGGAAAATCTGATGACACATCTTCAGGCAGCGGCAGAACCGGAATTGGCCTGATCACTGGCTTAAGGCATGAAAAAGGCCCGTTTTGCGCGGGCCTTTTTGTCTCTGGTGACTCTCAACCGATCATGCGGTCACGTTCAGCCTGATCCTTGTAATGTTGTTTGAGCCTCTGCAATGCAATGCGTAGGACAATCTTGCCGGACCGGGCCGACCACCCCATGCGCTTTTCCGCCAGTTCCAGCCCTTCGAGATAACAGCAACAGCGCAGCGCAACATCACTCAGACCCGGACCCAGATCTGACAGTGCGCGCGCAACTCTATCCCTTGCATCAGAAAACCCCCTGCCCCCATGCGCATCACTGTCGTAGGTGCCGCGACCATCCGCGGTCAGGAAATGATCCCAGTTCTGTGAAACCTGCGGACCAATTTGCGCCAGTTCGAAGGCTTCGCGCAAACGCTCTCCGGCCTTCACGAGTGTTTCATCCAGAAATGGTTTTCCGTCCCGATCGCGGCACCGTGCCAAAGCGGTCAATGGACTTTCCGTGGCGCTATATCGAATACGACTAATGCTTTGAGCAAGCCCACCTGACGGCTTTGCGTGAAACCCACTTTGCGCTTCGGCAAAGCCAGGCTCTGTCCCGGCCCGGGCTTGGTTTTTGGCCTGAGCGATCAAACGGCTCAATGCCGTTCGTCCCGCTGACGAGATCCGACACCGCGAGATACGCCCGGGATTGTCGCAGGAAATCCAGCCTTTGAGCGCCAAGGCCTGTGCAATCTTGCAATCGACCACTGCAGTTCTGGTTGCAGCGCTGTCACCTGTGTCGCGGACAACAACGGCCTTGTCCATCTCCTCGGCCACCGCAAGCACGGATCCGGTTTCGCTCAGGCGACGCAGAATACGCAAAGCTTCGCGCTCAAACTCTTGCTCTTCAGCAGCCTCATCCTGAGAGGCAAATGATCTGTTACCCGTGCCGGAAACAGAAAAGTGCGTTTCAGCAAGCGATTGCAGTGCCGCATCAACCAGAGGATCATCGCGACGCATTTCGATACGTCGAATTTGCCTTAGGATGGTTGACGCATGGCATCCAGCTGACCGCGCTATTTCGCGGATCGAGCGGCAGGTTTCGGTATGGGCAAGGTATCTTTGCGCCCCCTCTGGAACCCATGCCGGAATGGTGAAAGCCATGTTGTTTTCCATCATTATTTGCCCTCATCGACAAAACAAACTGCTACTTTTCGCCCTCGGAATGCGGGTTAACCAATTCTAACTAGAGGTCCATTCGTTACTCGTTCGTTAACCGTACGAGGCACAAACCAGATTTGATTCAAAAAGATAAACAGTCGTGAAACCATCGTTCGGCGAGACTGATGCAAAGGCACCACCCGCTTAGGTTGTGCACCAAGGGATCCCGGAAATCTTAAGGTAAAGGGACAAAATATGCAGGACCTGATGACGATGATCGCAACCCTTCGCCGCCCTCGTATGCTGGCGCGGACGGCCAAGTTCGGGGCCAGAGATTACAATCGGGACAGGCACTTGCAGCGCATTCTGGGATACGGGTCGCTACCCGGATCCGGACAGGCCCTACTGCGATTGATGGAGATGGAGAAAGAAGTAAACGAACAGCGCAAAGAAGAAGATGCGGCCTATTCCCTGGTGCGGCATCTGGATCTGCTTATCGCGCTGTTGGGTGAGGCGCAGTTGTATCAAGCCAACCGCGCCTCAGCTTTTCAGTGATCAGGTGAACGCATCCGGCATGGAAGCCTTTTTCTCGGCGATATAGGCTTCCAGCGCTGCGGCGGTATCCGGATCCATATGCGGTTGCTGGTAGTTTGCCAGTAAATGCTCGACCCGCGCGGACGCCAATGCGCGCGTGTCACGTGCACCCTCTTCCTGCCAGGTCTCGTAGGGCTTGTAGTCTAGCAGATCAGACTTCCAGAAGGATTCCTTGAAGTTTGCCTGCGTGTGCGCACAGCCAAGATAGTGGCCACCCGGCCCCACTTCGCGAATTGCGTCCATGGCCTGCGCGTTGTCATCGTACGCGACACCCTTGGCCAATGAATGCAGAATACCCAACTGGTCTGCATCCATGACGAACTTTTCGAAATCGGCAACAAGGCCACCCTCAAGCCAGCCACAGGAATGCAGCATGAAGTTCACACCGGACAACAGGCCCATGTTCAGCGAGTTTGCTGTCTCGTAAGCCGCCTGCGCGTCTGGCAATTTTGAACCACAGAAGGAACCAGCTGAACGATAAGGCAAGTTCAGGCGCCGTGCCAACTGACCCGCACCATAGGTGATGTGTGCTGCTTCAGGCGTACCAAAGGTGGGTGCGCCCGAATTCATGTCGATCGAGGTCACGAATGCACCAAAGATCGCTGGCGCGCCGGGGCGGATGATCTGGCTATAGGCCACACCAGCCAAAACTTCGGCCAAAACCTGCGTCAGGGTGCCTGCAACCGAAACCGGAGCCATCGCGCCGCCCACGATAAAGGGCGAGATGATGCAAGCCTGGTTGTTGCGCGCATAAACCTCCAGCGCGCCCATCATCACATCGTCAAACGTCATCGGCGAGTTGATGTTGGTCAGTGAGGTCATCACTGTATTTTCCTGTACGAACTCCTTGCCGAACAGGATCTCGCACATCTCGACCGAGTCCTGCGCCCGGCTGGGATCTGTCACCGAGCCCATGAAAGGCTTGTCTGACAAGGTCATATGCGCCTTCAGCATGTCCAGGTGGCGTTTGTTCACCGGAATGTCGGTTGGTTCGCACACCGTGCCGCCCGAATGGTGCAACCACTTGGACATATAGGCCAGTTTCACGAACTTGTTGAAGTCGTCCATGGTCGCATAGCGACGGCCGCCTTGCGCATCACGCACAAAAGGAGGGCCGTAAACAGGTGCCAGAACCATGTTGCGGCCACCGATGACCACCGATTTCTCGGGGTTGCGGGCGTGCTGCGTGAACTCGCTGGGGGCGGTTTTGATCAGCTCGCGCGCAAGACCGCGTGGGATGCGAACACGCTCGCCGTCGATATCTGCACCAGCATCGCGCCAGCGTTCAAGCGCGGCGGGGTTGTCGACGAAGTTGACGCCGATTTCTTCCAACACGGTTTCCGCGTTGTTCTCGATGATTTCAAGCGCCTCTTCATTGAGGATCTCAAAATTCGGAATGTTCCGTTCAATGTATTTCGCGGTCTCGATACGGACTGCGGTACGCTCGGCACGGCGGGCGGCGCCACCGCCACCTCTTGCCCTGCGTCGGGTGTTTGCCTCTGCCATGAGAAAATCCCGTCTGGTTGGTTAGATTGGAGCTTTTGATACAGGTTTACCAGAACTCAGGCATCGGGATTGCGGCGCTCTGGGGGAAAAAGCGACATTGGCACCCTGCCGAGCAGCAAACACCTCCTCAAAGTTAATCAGGCCTCTGAAACACTATCCCACTCAATGCTTTCGATACTCGGCTCCAGCATCAACGGCGCGACCACCTTGTGCTGCAGCTCTTCGGGGTGATCCTCCATCGAAACAAGAACCGCTATGGTCTGCGAACCGTCAGCACTGTCCCCTTTCTCGAACCCAACGATGCGAATGTCATTTTGGGCCAGCGCCTTGAGAACCGCGACGCGCGCATCGGCCTGCGTCTCTTCCTTGCATTGCAAAAGAATCTTGAATTCCTGCGTCAGCGGAACGCCGGCGCGCGTTGTCCGTTTGAGCCATTTGACAAGGGGCCTAAGGCCAAGGTTCACAAAAATGACGAAGCCAGTCATCATCAAGGCGAATAACCAAGCCCCCGTCCCCGCCATCATTCCAACAGCGGCCGAACACCACAAGGTTGCCGCCGTGTTCAGCCCGTGGATCGTGAATCCGTGGCGGAAAATGATTCCGGCCCCTAAAAAGCCAATGCCCGACACGACCTGTGCGGCCACACGGGTTGGGCTGACTTCGTCCGGAAAAAGAGCAGAAAACACAACAAAGGCCGCGGCGCTCAGGGCCACAAGCGCATTTGTCCGCAAACCGGCCATTCTCTGCCGGACTTGCCGTTCGGACCCTATTAGTGCCCCGCAAAACAACGCAAGCGCCAGATTCAGCGCGGCAATTTCTATCGAAATCGGCAATTCATGATCCTTATCCAGACGAATCCAGACTTGGATCCTTTCAGGTTGTCATATTTTTGTTACAAAACTTTTACAATTGGGTTTTTGTGGAGGCCCGAAAATCCAAAGGAATTGGACGTCGCCCTTGCGAAATCACCGGGCTTGCCCTAAGGCGCAGACATGACCCAGACATCCCACGACCGCCTTCTGATCATCGACTTCGGTAGCCAGGTAACGCAGCTTATTGCCCGCCGCCTGCGTGAGCTGAATGTTTATTGTGAAATCCACCCTTACCAGAATGTCACGATGGATTTTGTGCGGGAAATGTCCCCCCGTGCCGTGATCTTCTCGGGTGGCCCTGACAGCGTGACGCGCGAGGGTTCGCCCCGTGCTCCGCAAGAGATATTCGATTATGGCGTTCCAATTCTTGGCATCTGCTATGGCCAACAAGTGATGATGCATCAACTGGGCGGCAAGGTGGAAAGTGGTCACGGCACTGCCGAGTTCGGTCGGGCCTTTGTCACCCCTGAAAACAAGTTGGATATTCTTGACGGCTGGTTCGCTGATGGGGATGAGCAGGTCTGGATGAGCCACGGCGACCACGTCAGTGAGATCGCACCCGGCTTTGAGGTCTTTGGCACCTCGCCCAACGCGCCTTACGCGATCACGGCGGACCCTGCGCGCCACTTCTATGCAGTGCAGTTCCACCCCGAAGTGCATCACACTCCCAAGGGCGCGAAGCTATACGAAAACTTCGTCAAACTGGCGGGCTTCAAGGGCGACTGGACCATGGGCGCCTATCGCGAAGAGATGATCCGCAAGATTCGCGAGCAGGTCGGCGACAAAAAGGTAATCTGTGGTTTGTCCGGTGGTGTCGACAGCTCGGTTGCTGCGATTCTGATTCACGAGGCAATCGGAGACCAGCTGACCTGTGTCTTTGTCGATCACGGTCTACTGCGAAAGAACGAAGCCGAAGAGGTCGTGGGCATGTTCCGCGACAACTACAACATTCAGTTGATCCATGCGGACGAATCCGAGCTGTTCTTGGGCGAGCTCGAAGGTCAAAGCGATCCGGAAACCAAGCGCAAGATCATCGGCAAGCTGTTCATCGACGTGTTCCAGAAACATGCCGACACCATCGAAGGGGCCGAGTTCCTGGCTCAGGGCACGCTTTATCCTGACGTGATCGAGTCGGTGTCCTTCTCGGGCGGTCCGTCAGTGACGATCAAGTCGCACCACAATGTGGGTGGCCTGCCCGAGAAGATGGGGCTGAAGCTGGTCGAACCGCTTCGTGAGCTGTTCAAGGACGAAGTACGCGCACTGGGCCGAGAACTCGGCCTTCCGCAGAGTTTCATTGGCCGCCACCCCTTCCCCGGACCGGGTCTGGCCATTCGCTGCCCCGGTGAAATCACCCGCGAAAAGCTGGAGATCCTGCGCGAAGCCGATGCCGTCTATATCGACCAGATTCGCAAGCACGGCTTGTATGATGAAATCTGGCAGGCGTTTGTCGCCATCTTGCCCGTGCGCACCGTGGGCGTCATGGGCGATGGCCGTACCTACGACTATGCCTGCGCGCTGCGGGCTGTCACTTCGGTTGATGGTATGACCGCAGATTATTATCCCTTCAGCCACGAGTTCCTTGGTGAAACCGCGACGCGGATCATCAACGAGGTTAAGGGCATCAACCGCTGTACCTATGATATTACCTCAAAACCGCCGGGCACGATTGAGTGGGAATGATAGGCGAACACTGCACTGAAACAGGAAGTTGAACGCGCGGAATGTTGTGCGCGTTCAACCCGTTTCCACAGTAATTCACTGTTACATTCTTGCATCCCTTCATTCTTCGGCGTTTGATTGGCTAAACACATTTAACTGTCTTTTCTAATGCCTGGCTTTGCACTCCATCGCATGTTTGGCCTCGCGACTAATTCTGGATGCGTTAGTAATGAGCCACGGGCAAAGTCACGTCTTTAAGGCTGCACTATGGATGACGGGTGCCATCGCCTCGTTTTCATCCATGGCCGTTGCCGGACGAGAGTTAAGCTTCACCCACGACACGTTCGAGATCATGATGTATCGCAGCATCGTCGGGTTTCTTGTTGTGGCTCTTATCCTTACAATCACGCAAAACTGGGCGCAGGTTTCAACGAAACGCCTGGGGCTGCACGCGATACGAAACACACTGCATTTCACCGGACAGAACCTTTGGTTCTACGCCGTAGCAGTTGCGCCGTTGGCACAAGTCTTTGCCCTTGAGTTCACGCAACCACTCTGGGTCATACTGTTATCCCCTTTGTTCCTGAAGGAACGTCTGACCCCACTTAAGATAGTCGCAGCGCTTATTGGGTTTGCAGGCGTTCTGATTGTCACTCGCCCCGGGTCTGCCCCGCTAAGCCCAGGTCTTGTTACCGCGGCGCTTTCTGCTGTTTTCTTCGCGTTTACAACAATTACCACCAAGAAACTCACCCGGTTTGCAAGTATTGGATGCATCGTCTTCTGGCTGACGGCCATGCAGGCTGTCCTGGGTGCCGCAGCGGCCGGATTCGATGGTCAGATTTCACTGCCAAACACAAACACTGCTCCCTATCTGGTTCTTGTTGGTTTGGCCGGATTGCTGGCGCATTTCTGTATCACCAATGCACTGGCCATTGCCCCGGCCACTGTCGTGGTTCCCTTCGACTTTGCCCGTCTTCCCACGATCGCAGTGGTCGGGATGATCCTGTATCACGAGCCCATAGACCATTGGGTCATGATCGGCGCTGTGGTCATTTTCTCTGGCATCTTCTTAAACATCTGGTCCGAAAATCGTAGCAATTTGGCAACAACTCCAAACATGAGTCGCACCAAGTAACGCTCCGTCACCAGTTGACCTTAAAGTAACCAAAAAGAAAGTATCGTGCGGAATAAAACGGGCAGGCGATCATTTCACTCACAACAGTCGCCAACATAACCCGCAGGAGACCCATAGGGAGGACAGAATGAAAAAAACGCTACTTACAACCTGCGCGCTGTGCGTTGGGGCAGCAACTGCCCATGCAGGTGGCCTTGACCGAAGCGGTCAGGGGATCAATTTGATTTTCGAAGAAGGTTCAGTTGTTCAGTTCCGTCTTGGTTACACTGACCCGAGTGTGACCGGCACTATGCCCGCGTTGGCGGGTCCAAATATCGGCCAGCCTCAGGACTCTGGCGAAGTGGCAAATGATTTCTTCACGCCGCACCTGGGCTACAAGGCAGCCCTGACCGAAAAACTCGATTTTGCAATCATGTATGACCAGCCGTTTGGTGCTGACATCCAGTATGCAGCCAGCTATCCGCTGTCGATAAACCCAATTCCAGGCGGTCGGTCTGACGTTCTGAGGGCGACAGCGGACACCGACGCGATCACTGCGTTGCTGCGCTATAAATTCGACGGAGGCTTTAGCGCAATCGGCGGTATTCGCGCGCAGCGCGTTGAAGCATCAGTCACCGTACCACTTGCCGCGGGTTATAACGTAGACACAAACGCCGACACAGCATTTGGATACGTTATCGGTGTAGCCTGGGAAAAGCCTGAGATCGCGGCCCGTGTGTCTCTGACCTACAACTCGAAGATCAGCCACGATCTCTCGCAGACCGAATCTCTGAACCCACCGCCAATTCCCCCAATTCCACCGGGAACGGTTGCGACGTTCAACACAAACAGCGAAATTGAAACGCCCCAATCCATCAATCTGGACTTCCAGACAGGTGTTGCCCCGAAAACCTTGCTGTTCGGATCGGTTCGTTGGGTCGACTGGCCACAGTTGGTCTACAACCCGCCAAACTATCCACCGACCAGCAACCTTGTTGACTATGACGATGCCACCTTCACCTACTCACTGGGATTGGGCTACCAGTTCTCGGAAGAGTTCTCCGGCGCTGTTACTCTTGGCTACGAGTCGTCTCAAGGTACCCCGGTTTCAAACCTCGGCCCGACCGACGGTTTCTGGAGCATCGGCGTAGGTGGCACCTACTCGCTTGAAAATGCACAGATTTCTGGCGGCATTCGCTATACGGATATTGGCGACGCAACAGCAGACGGCGCTGGCCCCGGTGCGCGCGCAACATTCACGGGCAACAGCGCCTGGAGTGTTGGTTTCCAGATCACCTACGCTCTGAACTGATCGCCACCATCTTAGAACATGTCAAAGCCCCGCTGTTTCAGCGGGGCTTTTTCGCAAGAACCGGGTCGCAGTTTCACCTTCCGAATGAGACAGTGACGCCATGAATGCACAAAAACACCTTTCGCCCCGCGCGTGGGCCGAGCTTTTGCTACTTGGCATCATCTGGGGCGCGTCCTTTGTCTCGATCCGGATCGCGCTGGACACCATTCCGGTCATGACGTCCGTGCTTCATCGCACGTTCTGGGCCATGCTGGTGCTTTGGCTGGTGGTCTGGGCTCAAGGGCACGAACTTCCACGTGCTCCAAGGGTTTTGGGTGCCTTTCTGGTCATGGGACTGCTCAACAACGTGATCCCTTTCAGTCTGATGGCTTGGGGGCAGCTTTACATCGACACCGGCCTGACCGCGATCCTGAACGCCTCGACCGCCGTGTTTGGGGTTCTGGTTGCTGCTTTATTTTTTCGCGATGAACGACTGACAAGCTCCCGACTGATTGGCGTTTGTCTGGGCTTCGTCGGCGTCACGATTGCAATTGGCGTACAAAACTTCACAGGGTTCAGCCTGCAAAGCACGGCCCAGCTTGCTGTTCTGGCTGGAACAGTGTCATACGCTTTCGCTGCCGCATGGGCCCGATACGCACTGTCCGACCTTCCCCCCATCGTTGCCGCAGCAGGCATGTTGACCGGATCGACCATCTTGGTACTGCCACTGACCCTAATAACGGATGGTTTGCCGAGTCTTGCGCTGCCAGCAATCACCTGGGCGGCCATTGGCTATTACGCAATTGTTGCAACCGCCGGGGCGTACCTTTTGTACTACCGTGTTCTGGCCATGGCTGGCAGCGGCAACCTGATGTTGGTAACGCTGGTGATTCCCCCGGTCGCCATCGTATTGGGGGCGTTACTGCGCGGCGAAGCGCTGTCACCCAACGCCTATTTTGGCTTTGCTATTCTTGCCGCAGGTCTTTTGGTTCTCAATCGCTCTGGCCGTCGTGATTGACGCCGCCCTTTGCCCGATTTAGCAAAGGCAAAAAAGGGACAGCGCATAATGATCTACTCCTCAGCCGAAGACTGGCGCACCGCACGCCGTAAGAAAGTGCTGTTCTTTGGCATGTCCGGCCTGGGCAAGACGTATGTCTCGAACATCCTCAGGGATTCGGGGAACTGGTTCCACTACTCGATCGATTACCGGATCGGCACGCGTTACATGGGTGAATACATCACCGACAACGCCAAGGCCGAGGCTATGAAGGTTCCGTTCCTGCGCGACCTGCTGTTGTCGGACTCGATCTATATCGGCTCGAATATCTCGTTTGAAAACCTGACCCCTGTTGCCGCCTATCTAGGCAAACCGGGCAATCCGGCGCTTGGCGGGTTGGAAATGCCAGAGTACCGCCGCCGGCAGGAGCAGTTTCGTCTGGCCGAGATTCATGCCCTTTTGGATACTGAATATTTCATCGACCGCGCCGAGCGTTTGTATCAATACCCTCACTTTATCTGTGATACGGGTGGTTCGATCTGTGAATGGGTCGACCCGGAGGATCCCAAAGATCAGATCTTGTCAGAACTGTCGCGCCAAACCCTGATGATCTGGTTGCAAGGGGATGAAGGTCATACAGCCGAATTGGTGCGCAGGTTCGATAAAGCACCGAAACCAATGTCTTACCAGGCAGATTTCCTGACCCGCACATGGGCCGAGTATCTGGATCAAAAAGGGTGTGCCGAATCTGATGTGGACCCTGACGATTTCGTTCGCTGGACCTATGCGCAGGCTCTGGCGCACCGCCAACCGCGCTATGAGGCGATGGCCAAGAACTGGGGTGTGACGATTGCAGCCGATGATATCGGCAAGATCCGCGACGCCGGTGATTTCGATGAGTTGATCGAATGCACCCTTGAGACCGAACCCAAGAACGCCTAACTAGCAGTTTTCCTTACTCTCTTCGAAGTCTGACAAATGCCCATCAAAATCCCATCTGATCTTCCTGCTTTTGACGTCCTGACCAAAGAGGGCGTCATGGTCATGGACGAAGATCAGGCCATGCGTCAGGATATCCGCCCGCTGCGCATTGGATTGCTGAATCTGATGCCCAAGAAAATCCAGACGGAAAACCAGTTCGCGCGCCTGATCGGTGCAACCCCCTTGCAGATCGACCTGTCCCTGATCCGCATGACCGAACACCGCACCAAAAACACTGCGGCCGAACATATGTCTGAGTTCTACCACCCATTTCAGGAGGTCAAGGACGAGAAATTCGACGGCCTGATCATCACGGGCGCGCCAATCGAGCATCTGGAATTTGGTGACGTTACTTATTGGGACGAGATCAGCGAAGTCTTCGAGTGGACGCAGACCAATGTTCATTCGACCTTTGGTGTCTGCTGGGGCGGAATGGCGATGATTAACCATTTCCACGGCGTGCGTAAACACATGCTGGACGCCAAGGCGTTTGGCTGTTTCCGTCACCGGAACCTGAACCCGGCCTCGCCGTTTTTACGCGGGTTCTCCGACGACTGTGTGATCCCTGTCAGCCGCTGGACAGAGATGAAACAGGGTGAAATCGACAGCGCCCCCGGTTTGAACACTCTATTGGGCAGCGACGATGTTGGGCCTTGCCTGGTCGAGGATCCTGAGCACCGCGCGCTCTATATCTTCAACCATTTCGAATATGACAGCGATACGCTGAAGCAGGAATATGACCGGGACGTAGCAAATGGCACACCAATCAACGTGCCGATCAACTATTACCCGGATGATGATCCATCAGAAACGCCACAAAACCGGTGGCGCAGCCATGCGCATCTGCTCTATGGCAACTGGATCAACGAAATCTACCAGTCCACGCCTTTCGATATGAGCAAAATTGGCAAGTAAAGCGTTCATACTCCTTGGCCTCATCGTACTGGGCCTGGCCGTGCTGACCGCTTGGCGCAGCGCCAAGAATGAGGCGATGGCAGAAGCGGCCTTTCCACCCGAAGGTCAGGTTCTTGATGTTGATGGCATCGCCGTACACGCCGTTGTGATGGGCGAAGGCCCGGATGTTGTGCTGATCCATGGCTCCAGCGGGAACACGCGCGATATGACCTTCGCACTGGCCCCCATTCTGGCCCAGAACTTTCGGGTTATCGTATTCGACCGCCCCGGCTTGGGGTATTCAGAAAGCTTCAACCCCGACGGCGAAACCATCATCGAGCAGGCAGATATCCTGCAACGGGCAGCAGCACAGCTGGGGGCCGACAAACCCATCGTAGCAGGCCAAAGCTATGGCGGGTCGGTCTCGCTTGCGTGGGCAGTAACGCGTCCTGAAAACATCTCGGCCCTGGTTCTGATCGCGCCTGCGGCCATCCCGTGGGAAACGCCCTTGGATGGCTTTAACCGGCTGGCATCAACCACCGCAGGTAATGCTCTGGTCCTGCCCCTGATCAGCTCTTTCGTGCCTGAATGGTACGTGACGCAAGCGTTGGACAAAGTATTTGCGCCACAGACCGCGCCTGAGGGGTACGCAGAGCACTTCGGCCCCGGCCTCACGATCCGGCGTGGATCAATGCACGCAAATGCCAAGCAACGCGCCAATCTGCTGGATGAGATTACCCGTCTGCAGCCCAGATATGGCGAAATTTCCGTGCCAACAGAAATCATTCACGGAACCGCTGACGACACGGTTGGTCTTGAATGGCATTCCGAACGCCTGATCGACCAAATCCCAGGGGCCGAGTTGATCGACTTGCCCGGCATCGGCCACATGCCGCAGGTGGTCGCCGCCCCCGAGGTCGCTGCCGCCATAGATCGTGCGGCCCAGCGTGCGGGTTTGCGTTAATCCGGGCTCTAATCCATAGTAAGATATGGATTTTATCGCGAGGTGACATATGGCCCGGTCCGAAAAAGGTTCTATCGAAAGATATTATCAAAAAGACGCCCCCAAGGCGGTACGGGAAGAAATCAAGAAATCGGGAAAAGGCGATATTCTAAACGCCACATACCCGTATCGCGAGAAAATGAAGACCAAGGACTATGATGCTCAGATGGAGCTTCTCCAGATCGAGTTGGTCAAGATGCAGTCCTGGGTGAAGGAAACAGGCCATAGGGTGGCGATCATCTTTGAAGGGCGCGACGCCGCTGGTAAAGGCGGCACAATCAAGCGGTTCCGTGAAAATCTGAACCCGCGCGGGGCTCGCAATGTGGCGCTTGCCAAGCCTTCGGATGCGGAACGCAGCCAATGGTATTTTCAACGCTATATCGCCCACCTGCCCGCCGCTGGCGAAATCGTTTTCTTTGACCGGAGCTGGTACAACCGGGGTGTCGTCGAGAATGTCTTCGGCTTTTGCACGCTGGAAGAGCGTGAGCGGTTCTTCCGTCAAGTACTACCGCTGGAAATGGGGTTGGTGAATGACGGGATCCATCTCTTCAAATTCTGGCTCAATGTCGGGCGTGCCGAGCAGTTGAACCGCTTTTTGGCGCGCGAGACGGACCCGCTCAAACAGTGGAAGCTTAGCCCGATTGATGTAGCCGGTCTGAACAAATGGGATGAGTATACGGAATCGATCTCGGAAACGCTGACCAGATCGCACACCGACGCCTGCCCTTGGACGATCGTGCGTTCAGACGACAAGAAGCGTGCGCGTCTTGCAGCCATCCGTACGGTCCTGCATGCGTTGGACTATGATGAGAAAGACAAGAAGAGCATCGGCAAGATTGATCCGCAGATTTGCGGTGGCCCGGATGTCTGGGATGCGTAACCCTACACTCCAACGAAGTGTTTTGACGGACAGGGTTGGACGGATCTGCGTGTTTGCTCTATCTCATTGTTTTCAAACACTGCATCAAGACAGCTGAGGCCGGAATGACGAAACGCGGGTATCACCACGGGAACCTGAAACAGGCTTTGGTCGAAGCCGCGTTGTCCCTGATTGAAGAAAAAGGGCCAACTGGTTTCACCCTGTCCGAAGCCGCAAAAACCGCCGGAGTAACCCCTGCCGCCGTCTATCGCCATTTTCAGGGACGTGAAGACCTGATTGCCGAGGCGGCGCGGCAAGGGTTCGAGATGTTCGCAGATCTGATGCAATATGCCTATGACAAGGGGCAGCCATCAGCGTTGGCAGCGTTCGAGGCAACCGGACGGGCTTATTTGGCCTTTGCCCGCAAGAACCCCGGCCACTATATCGCGATGTTCGAAAGCGGAATCTCTTTGAACCGCACGACCGAGCTTTCTTTGGCCGCCAATCGCGCCAAGTCGGTTCTGGAAAAAGCGGCGGCGGACCTGTCCCAACATATTCCGCCAGAAAAGCGCCCACCTGCATCGATGTTCAGTGCCCATATCTGGGCGATGAGCCACGGTGTTGTTGAGCTTTTTGCCCGCAACACTGGCGCAACCTCTCCATTTCCGCCAGAGGACTTATTGGAAAGTGGGATTGGCATTTATCTACGCGGTTTGGGCCTCATTCCTCAAGACGACTGAAACGGGTCACAGCAACCGGTTACCTTGTGGCATACTCAGACCCGAGGTCACATTAATCAGGTCCATCTCGCCCATTCCCTTGATGTCAACACAACCAAGGTCGGAAACCTGAAATTCGTCGATCAGGGCATACTTCATCTCTTCCGGTGCCACGATGTTCATTGGGTTGGCGAAGACTTGCAAGCGGGACGCTATGTTCACAGCCGGGCCAAAAACGTCATAGACATATTTCTGAATTCCAACGACCGATCCGACCGCAGCCCCCATCCCTAGGCCAATCCGGGCCTGCCATTTGTGCGGATGGCTTTCGTTCCGGCGCTCGAGATAACGGAGGAACCGCACGGCACAATGCGCAACAGCCGTGGCATGATCCGGGGTTGGGTCAGGCATGCCGGACACAGCAAGGTATGCGTCACCTATTGTCTTGATCCGCTCACACCCAAACTGTTCGACGATACGGTCAAAAGCCGTGAAAATATCGTTCAGCTCGCTCAGGGTTACGGTTGGGTCGGTCTTGGCTGCAAAATCTGTGAACCCTACAAAATCCAACATCACCACCGAAACCTGCTGATACAGCTGAGGTGTGACGACGCCAAATGTCTTGAATTCTTCATAGACGGCCCGTGGCATCAGGTTCAGCAACAGGCGTTCAACCCTTTCTTTTTCGCGCTCAAGTTCTCGGGTATTGCGCTCGACCATGGTGGAATAGCTGTCGATCATGCTTTCCAGCTCGCGAATGCGGGTGATGTTCTGGCATTCCACAATCAGCACCTGCTCCGACAACCCATTGGCCAGCGACACTGTCACCGCAAAGATCAACGTCCGGCGTTTTGGTTTGATCTGAAGCTCAACCGAGTACCTCAGGCCAGACTGTTTGACATCTTCCAGTTCTTTGGGGTCGAGATCCGGCAGAATATCTCCAAGCGTATTCCCTTCTTCCGGGGCCCCAAACCATTCCGCGAAAGGTCCATTGTGAAACACGAACTCCAGATCCGAGGCACGCACCACGGCGACACCAACACCAATGGCACGCAACAGTTGCTCATTGATTGCCAGTATGCTCATGCCGCAGTCCGGACGACGATGATGGACCGTTTGCCCTCAATTGCGGCGAGCGCTGTTTTGATATCCCCGTCCGACATGCCATGGGCGCTCAGCGCATCGCCGAACAGTTCCGCCATGACGTCAAATTCATCATGTGAGATGTTCAGATGCCGGTGAACAGCTTCAATTCTGTCGTCGTTGAATGATGCAGGTCCTCCGATTAGCGAAGACACAAACTTCGTCTGATGGTCAATCAAACGGGGCATATCAATGTCCTCGAAGTAATGGCCGATGTCGTCAGAATCCAATGCCATCTCATAGAAGGTCATCACGACGCGGCTGATTGTTTTGAAGCCGCCATACTTTTCATAAAGTGTCTGTGTCACACGAATACCCGCGCGTTACCGATCAATAACACCACAACTCTATATCAAATTGATATTTTTGTTAACGTTTATGATCAGTATGCTCCGACCGGAAAAGAGTTTTCAGGCAAGTCAATTGAAAACTGCCGCAGGTCTTTGCACCCGAATAACTTAAAACAGTGAAACGAGTAGATGAAGCCAACACACCCACCTGGTTTCAAAAGCTTCTCCTGCCCCTTCATCCTTCATGTGATTTTCAGTGGCGGCATCGGTGAATCAAACCGTTCTGCAACCGTGCACCAAAGATCATCACAGTTAGGAAGATTATGGCGGAGAGACAGGGATTCGAACCCTGGAGACGGTTTCCCGCCTACACACTTTCCAGGCGTGCGCCTTCGACCACTCGGCCACCTCTCCGTGCCGGCGATATGTGAACGAATGTGGTCAGATTTGCAAGGCCCCAATGCGGCGAAAAATCGGGAATGACCCAAATAAGTTGCCCTGCCCCCGTGCGGCTCTCACCCGGCCATTTCAGATCGTTTCAAGGACGTTGGATAACGCCGTTAAACGTCGTCACCAGCGTCTGGATCCAAATCAGCCTCTGTCAGGTCAGCGGGTTTTTGTGATGGGGCCTCGGGCTTGCTTTCCACGGGTTTGGCAGGGTCTCTCTGATCTTTGACATCCGCCTGCAAAGCTTCGGGATTGCGCAACCAGATGTCGCGCTGAGCAAACGGAATCTCGATACCCGCGTCCGAGAATCTGCGGTTGATCTCGTGGTTCATGTCGGACTTCACCGACAGCACCCAGTTTACGTCACGCAGGATTGCGCGGATCTCGAAATCAAGGGAATCCGCGCCAAAGCCCTGAAACACAACACTGGGCGCCGGGTTTGCCAAAACCATCGGATGGTTATTGGCGATCTCACCCAGAATGGTTTCGACCTGGCGCGTATCGGTACCGTAGGCGACACCAACGGGCACGATGACACGCCCAATTGTGTTGCCTCGGGTATAGTTCGTCACCACGCCGCTGATCAGATCCGAATTTGGAACGATCACATCTGTTCGGTCGAAGGTTTCGATCCGGGTCGAGCGGACCGAGATATCGCGCACGTAACCCATCATACCGTTCACATCAATCCAGTCCCCCTTGGAAATGGGGCGTTCCACCAAAAGGATGATGCCAGAGACAAAGTTGGACACGATGGTTTGTAGACCAAAGCCAATGCCGACCGACAAAGCACCGGCAACAATCGCAAGCGACGACAAGTCAAACCCGGCCACCATGATTGCCACAAGCGCAGCGAGAAATATGCCGACATAGCCCGAACCAGCCACAATCGCGTTTTGGCCACCCGGATCAATTTTGGTCTTCGGCAGAAGTGAATTGCGCAACCCGCTTTGCAGCAACCGAGTCAACGCGTAACCGATTGCGAAGACAGCTACAAAGGTCAGGAAGTTGGTTGGTGAAATCGTGACACCGCCAATGTCGAAACCAAGCAGTAAGCGTGACCACGCTTCCAACAGATCGGTTTCACGCGCACCCCAATATATCGCCAGAATAGGCAGCGCAATTATGGCCAGTGCAAAACCGACGAGTACCGCAAAAAGAGACTCACGAGCCGCGTCCCCTTGCCCGGTAATCCAGCCGTAAACCTGGCTGATGAATCTTTGCAGGATGACCAACGCCCCGATGAGCACCAGGGTCTTCACAGCGGGGAACACGATTGCTTCGGCCGCATTGGTGTACCCAAAGATCGCCAGAATAGGAGACGCTATCCCCAATAGGAACAATGCCCGGCGCAAGAACTCGACCAATTGGCTGAAGCCTGCCGCTCGAGTTGATGCAGATTGGTCAGGCGGACCGTCCGTGGTGCGAATCTGGCGTATGCGCAGCAGCAACAAAGCTGTTGCGACAATGACCGGGAAACTGACAACGGCTCGGGTCGCATCCGAGATGTTTTCGATCCGTTCGAACAGCAGTGCCAATTCGTGCAAAATCAGCATCACGGCAAGCAGGTCGATGTACAGGCGCAGCTCTCTTATTTTTGCAGCGGACAGCCGTTTGAACCCCTGCGACGCGCCGATCACATATACCTGCCGACCAATCCAGTCGTAGAACAGGATTATCCCTGCCCAATACGGGATGTTTTGCAGCAGCAGGCTTCCCCTCAGTCCCGTAACACCAGTCAGGCTTATCGCAGTTACCGCGGCCAGAACCCCAATCCAAGGCAACAGAATGCGTAAAAGCGAAATGACGAAAGACCAAACCCCAGTGCCGGACCCGCCCCAAAGCCTTAAGTATTCCCCCCCACGTTCGGACCACTTTTTGCCAAAAATCAGCAGTACAGCTGAAAGGGCCAGCAGTACGAAAATTGCCAATCCGCGGTCACGGATTTGTTCGCGCACAACGTCTGAACGAAAGTTGGTGATCGTTTCATTTCCGAGGCTCTGGATTGCTTCTTTTACGTCCACCCATGCCGGACCCCAGTATGCGGGGTTTATCGGCGACGGACCTTGTTCAAAGAACTCCTTGGTCTGCCGCGTACGTAGGATCTGATCTATTTCGCTGATCAAACCGTTGGCACGGCTATATGCCTCCTCGGAAATAATCCGCGGCACGCGCAAGCTGTTTAGCTGTTTTTCCAGATGCGCCCGCAACGTTGCAATATCTTCCGGCTCGGTCGCGTCCCCTTCGGGCTTGGGACCAAGCGCGTTGATTTGACTGTCCAACGTGGAAATACGGTCGGTGTTGGCACTTCTCGCTCTGTTAAAGTCGTCCCTGTAACTATTAATTTCTGAACGTAAGTTTTCCAGAGCTGCGTCCGAGGCACGGTTCGCCTCGATCACATCTTCTGCACGGTCCGCCGTTTTCAACCATCCCTGATAATATTCGCTCTGCCGGTTACTCAGCTGCGCATCCGCGCCGCCTGCGAACCCAACTAGGCACAGAAAGAACAGGACAAGAAACAGGCGGACCTGCGCCAGCATCATACGTCCTCGAACACGCCCGGAATGCTTCGGGGGGCCTCGGTCATCCAATCCGGTACCGGCAGTTCCTTCTCGCGCAGGAATTCCGGGTTGAACAGCTTGGACTGATAGCGGGTTCCGTAGTCACACAGAATGGTAACGATGGTGTGGCCCGGCCCAAGATCCTTTGCCAGACGCACCGCTCCGGCCATGTTGATGGCGGTCGAGCCACCCATGACCAGCCCTTCCTCGCGCAGCAGATCGAAGATCAGCGGCAACGCCTCATTATCCGTCATCTGGTACGAGAAGTCCGGCTTGAAGCCCTCAAGGTTCTTGGTGATACGCACCTGACCGATGCCTTCAGCGATCGAGCTGCCTTCCATCGCGATTTCACCAGTGGTGTAGTATGAATAAAGCCCTGCCCCCATCGGATCGACCAGGCCAATTTTCACACCTTTGGGCTGCAACGCGTCGGCCACGCCAGCCAGAGTTCCGCCAGAGCCTACGGCGCAGACAAAACCATCGACCTTGCCGTCTGTTTGTTCCCAGATTTCAGGGCCGGTGGTTTCGACATGGGCCCGACGGTTGGCAACATTGTCGAACTGGTTTGCCCAAATCGCGCCATTCGGTTCGGTTTTTGCCAATTGCTCGGCCAAACGACGCGAATAATGCACGAAATTGTTGGGGTTGCGATAGGGCGCGGCTGGAACCTGAACCAACTGTGCACCCGCAAGGCGCAGCATGTCTTTCTTCTCTTCCGACTGGGTTTCCGGAATCACGATCACCGTCTTGAAACCCATGGACGCACCGACCAGAGCCAGACCGATCCCGGTGTTGCCCGCCGTTCCCTCGACAATCGTGCCGCCGGGCTTCAAATCGCCTCGGGCCACCGCATCACGGATGATGTACAGCGCCGCACGGTCCTTGACGGACTGGCCGGGATTCATGAACTCGGCCTTCCCGAGGATCTCACAACCGGTTTCTTCACTGATGCGCTTCAACCGGATCAGTGGTGTTTTCCCGACTGCGTCGGCAAGGTCTCGTGCAATGCGCATGGCGCCCTCTTGTCGTTTGGTATCAGTGAAGATTTACAGCCGCGCCGTCGCGACCACAAGCATGATAGTCATGCGCGCAGCCTGTCCCTGTGGCGCGCCAGCCAATAGGCCAGAGCCACAAGTTGTACGTCTTTGAAAACATGACGGTCCGTCATGTCTATGAACGTATCAAAAGGCAGTATCTGACTTCGAATATCTTCGCCTTCGGTATCAAGGCCGCCAGTTGTGGTGGTATGGGTCAAATCACCCAATCCGACATACAGATACATGAAACCGGTGGAAGACCCGCTAGACGAATATGCCCCGCCCGCGTACTCAAGCCGGTCAAACGTTACTCCGGCTTCTTCCATCGCTTCACGATGGGCTGCTTGTTCCGGTTCTTCGCCTGGATCTATCATCCCGGCCACGGCCTCCCACAGCCAGGGTTCGGGGTCGTTGATCAAAAAGGCCGGAGGTCTGAATTGTTCGACAACAAGTACAGTGTCGCGCACCGGATCGTAGGGCAGAACGGACACAGCACTGCCTTGCATCAGGCTGCCCCGATGCAGCACGGGGCCCATGGTGCCATCATGCTGCCGATGCTGAAGGTCAACCTCTTCCATCCCGAAATAGTTCACATAGGCACGATCGTGGCGATGCACGATAACGTCCTTTCTTGTATCTCTCAGATCGCCGGTGCGCCGTTTTCCGGCAAGAATCTTGGCCCACGCCCGGGTTTGGATGGCGCGAATATTGCCAGCCATGTCCTGAGACTCCAGCCGACCGAAATATGCCATCTCTTCTTCCGCAGCCAGAGCGGTGATCTCCCCCAACCGGTCCGCCCACCGTTGCAAAGACCAGGGGCCGTCCGGCTCCCAACTGCCCGGTGCAGGGAAAAAGACCTGTGCTTCCTGCTTGGTCCCGTCTTGCAGAACCACCTTTACGGGTGTCAGGTCATAATCAAACGCACCCTCATAAAAGGCCAACCGTGCCAGGTCTTCGGACGATAAATCTTGAACGAATACGCCTTGGGCGCTGTCACCCCCTGACGTTTGGATCATAGGAAAATCCTGACCCTGAACAGCCCAAACGGCATGATCAGGCAACATCGCCGTTTGAACTGAAATCTCTTGTAAAGAGCGGCCCAGAACACGTTCGAGCAACGGCAAATACCGCAACGTTCCATAGAAAAATAAGTCAGACAAACTCGAACTCTCAGATAATGTAATGCTTCAACGCCATTGGCGGTGGGCCTGTTCGGTAGCCAAACCGGCGACAACCGCCCCAATAGCAAACGTAATCAGGATTTCAGGCGTGATCAGCAGTTTGCCATAATCGACCCCGATTTTGAAAATAGCCAGAACCGCCTCGAAGGGACCGCCATACCTGTTGCGCATGGCAAGGCGGAACATCTCGTAACACCCCTGCACGAACAAGGCCCAAAACACCAGCGACGCGACACCCGTCAGGCCATTGTTGATCCCCGCTGTCCAACCTCGTCCGGCGCGCTTACCCATGATTGCCCAGCCACAGGCCGCGCCAAGCGCCATGTTCACATAGGTAAAGTAACCATAGTCCTTACCTTCTTCACCATTGTCGATGATCATCCCAGAGACAATGAAAGCCAGCACGACAAGGCAAAGAGCGGCGACAAGACGCGAGGCTGTGGGCATGTGACAGTCCGTTCATTAACTTGGTTTTGCTATGGTGATCTGTGTCACATCACAATTGCTTGTGTCAAAGGCCGCGCCACATGCGGTCAAATAATAATTCCACATGCGGCGAAAACGCTCATCAAAGCCCATCTCAGCAATTTGATCCCACTTGTCGTTGAACGTCTCGTACCAGCGGCGCAGTGTCAGGTCATAGCTTTTGCCAAACTCTTTCGAATTCACCACACTCAAGCCAGCCTGGTCGATCTGTTGTCGCAAGATCGACGGCGACGGAAGCATTCCGCCTGGAAAGATATATTTCTGAATGAAATCAACGCCATTCTTGTAGTAGTCCCAGCGATGATCACCCACGGTAATGATCTGCAACGTCGCTTGCGCACCGGGTTTTAGTCGCTCTCGTACCGTTTCGAAATAAACGGGCCAATATTTTTGACCGACGGCCTCGAACATCTCGATTGAAGCGATGCCGTCATATTGGCCCTGTTCGTCGCGGTAATCTTGCAGCTTGAATTCTACCAGATCTGATAATCCTGCCTTTTCAATACGTTCTTTGGCATACTTGAACTGTTCCTGGCTGATCGTCAAACATGTGACGCGTAGGCCACGTTCCTTGGCGGCGTATTCCGCAAACCCGCCCCAGCCGCAGCCGATTTCCAGTATGTGATCGCCCGGCTTCGCGCCCATCTCATTCACAAGGCTTGCATATTTCGCGGTTTGTGCCTTTTCCAAGCTTTCTTGCCCTGTTTCGAAGATCGCACTGGAATAGGTCATCGTCTCGTCTAGCCACAGGCCGTAGAAATCATTGCCCAGATCGTAGTGATACGAGATGTTTTTCTTTGCCTGCGCCCGGTTGTTGCGGTGCAGCCAAAATCTCAGCCGTTCATAGGCTTGTACCAGGAATTTTCCCGTAAACCCGTCATATACGGTTTCAGAGCCCAAATGCACGACATCCATGAAGGATCGCAGGTCAGGCGTGCTCCAGTGACCATCAAGATAGGCGTCGGAAAAGCCCAACTCTCCTTCGCGGATCAAACGCGCAAAGACGTCATCGTCATGGACGTCGACCTGAGCCACCGGCCCCGGCTTGGTGCCTTCGGCGCGAAATGTTCGGCCATCTGGCAACGTGATATCCAGACGCCCATGTTCCATATTGGTCAGCATCTTGAAGACTTGCGCGAAATATCTGGGCAGATCCTTCTGCCCTTCGGTTGTCGTCAGGATCATCCGCTCTCCCCTCTGCGGTATTGATGTTAGGCTAGGCCGCGATTCTGTTTCTGGCAAGTTTTCAATTCCTTAGTGGGATTTTCGGCTTTCATATGCGCTCAGCGCACGGGTCCGCCCCTCGGCCAAAGCAACAATCGGTGCAGGGTAATCTGCGTCTGGGCGCAAACCCCAAGACAATGGAACAGCGTCAAAATACGAACGGGCCGTGTCACTCTGGCTTTTCTCGCCTTCAGCGATCCAGCGCTTCAGATAAGTTCCATCTGGGTCGAATTTCTCGGCCTGCGTCTGCGGGTTGAAAATACGAAAGAACGGTGCCGCGTCAGGGCCCGAGCCCGCTACCCATTGCCATCCCATCGCGTTGCAGGCCGGGTCCCAATCGATCAGGCAGTCATCGAACCACTGCATTCCAATTTTCCAGTGTGTCATCAAATGCTTGGTCAGGTAACTGGCGACAATCATCCGGGTTCGGTTGTGCATTCGGCCCGTGACATACATTTGCCGCAAGCCTGCGTCGACCACTGGGACACCGGTTCTTGCCTGCGTCCAGGCAACAACTTCGGGGTGGTTCGGATCTGTGTTCCACGGAAAACTGTCCCATTCCGGCTTCCAGTTGCCCGTGACCAACTGTGGCGTGTGGTACATCAGGTGATAGGCAAACTCGCGCCAAACAAGCTGGCGCAGGAAGGCATCTGTGCCTGATACGCCCATCAATGCGGCCTGCTGAACCCGATGCCAGACTGTACGCGGGCCTATCTCGCCTAGCGAGAGATATTCCGACAGATTGGATGTTCCGTCCATATCCAGCCGATCGCGGTGTTTGGAATACAGCGCAACACGGTCCAAAAACACGTTTAGGTGTTCGTGGGCAGCTTGCTCGCCGGGGTGTACATAGGGGCGAACGATCGACGCGCCCCTGTTCATGGCACGATCCAACTGCCACTTGTGCAGTTCTTCAGTTGACGGCCATTTTGCAGGAGCAAGCAATCCCGTCACAGAGGCGTCAGGCGCAGGTACATCTCGCCCTTGAACAGCGCGCCACATGGGCGTGTAGACACGAAACGGCTGGCCGGTTTTGGTCGCCACAGTCCAGGGTTCAAACAGCAAATGCCCGGCAAAGGATTTTGCCATGACACCCTGTTCCGTCAACACTGACTTGATCTTTTTGTCGCGCGCTATCGATGCGGGATCATAAGATCGGGACCAATAGACAGCGCCGGCACCTGTCTCTTGGATGAGAGCTTGCAATTGGGCCAGCGCGTCGCCGCGACGCAGGATCAATCGGCTGCCGAGACCGTCAAGGGATCTGGAAAACGCCTCCAACCCCAACCCCAAGCGCCACTTTGGGGCGGCCCCCAACTGTTCGACAAGGTCATCGTGAAGAAAGACCGGAACAACCGGGCGACCGCTTTCAGCCGCTGCGGTTAAGGCTGGATGGTCCGACAGGCGCAAATCCCGTCGGAACCACATAATAATCGGAGTGTGCTCGTCTTTCATGTCCGCCCTGAGGTTTTCTTCGTACTACGAAGGCTCAGGGAAAGTGGATCATAAAACGCGTTCAAGTGCGTCTAAAAGCTGATCAATTTCCTGTTGCGAGGTATAGTGCGTGAAGCTCACCCGCAACACACCCTGCTCTGGCTCGACCCCCATGGCCTGCAACGCACGTACGGCATAAAAATCACCACCGCTCGCCATGACGCCGTATTGGGACAGTTCCTCGGCAACAGGGCCCGCAGGTCGGTTCAGGGACAACGCAACCGTCGGTGCGCGCCGGGTCGCATCGGATGTTCCGATCAGGCGCACTGCGTTGCGATCCTTGACCGCATCCAACACAGGTTGCAGCAAAGACACTTCGCGCATGCGCATTAGGTTATGCACAAACTCGCCTTGCGCGGCCGCATCACTGTCTGGCCCACCATGATGTGCATTTAGCAGTTCGACATAATCCGCCATGCCTGCACTGGCTGCGATCTGCGCGTGATCCGGACCTGCTGGGGTAAAGCGCTTGTGCAGAACATCACCGTTGAAATAATGCGCCTGATTGGGCAGCAACTCTCCTATCGTGCGGCGGATGACCATGCAGCCCTGATGCGGACCATAGGTTTTGTAGGCAGAAAACAAATAGATATCCGGCCCCAGATCACCAACATTCGGGAAACCATGCGGGGCGTAAGATACGCCGTCCACACATACAAATGCACCGGCGGCATGCGCAATGGCGGTGATTTCCGTTACTGGGTTGATCTCACCCACCACGTTTGAACAATGCGGGAAACAAACCAAACGAACCTTTTCGTCCAGCATGTTCTCTAAGTCCTGAGGGTTCAGCGAGCCGGTTTCAGGATCAATCTGCCATTCCCTTATCTCGATCCCTGCCTCGGCCAAACGCCGCCAAGGACCAGAGTTAGCCTCGTGATCCTGATTTGTTACGACAATAGCTTCGCCTGGCTTCATCCATTGCCGGAACGCCTGCGCCAGAACATAGGTGTTTTGCGTTGTCGATGGGCCAAAGCTCAGCTCGTCTGTGTCGACGCCCAGAATTGCAGCCATGCGGACGCGGGCCTCGTCCATTTCCGCACCGCCCAGACGGCTCGCCTCGTAAGGCGCATAGGGTTGGACTTTGCGTTGGGTGTAAAACCGCGTCAGCCTGTCGATCACCGGTTTACATGTGTATGACCCACCTGCGTTTTCAAAGAACGCCTGCCCTTGCAAGCTGGGTTCGGAAAAAGCCGGGAACTGCGCCCGCACGAAGTCAATATCCAGAGAGCTCATGCCTCATTGCTCCTTATTATTTCGCTTTTTGATCAATGAGATACCCGCACATGTTTCCGGGCGTCTCAGAAATCACGGCAGGTCTTCCAGCCCAGCCTGTAGTCGCACGTCAAAGTGGCGAACTACGGGGCAGCTCTTTCGTAAAAAGAGCACGGACACTTAGACAGTCGCATCCATGACCGTCAAGGCGCAGCATAAAAGAAAACCCCGGCACAGCGCCGGGGTTTTGTAAGCGGTTCAGCGTCCGGTTTAACCCTGAACTTTGGTATACGTCCCCTCGCCCGCCAGAATTCCGCGGAACCCGCCGGGTTCGTCCAGACCGAAGACAATCAGAGGCAGATTGTTGTCGCGCGCCAGCGCAATGGCCGAGGCATCCATAACGCGCAGACGCTTGGCCAGAACATCATCGTAGGTCACGGTGTCATACCGCACGGCGTCGGCGTGTTGTTTGGGGTCTTTGTCATAAACCCCATCAACACCGTTTTTACCCATAAAAATGGCCTCGCACGCCATTTCATTGGCGCGCAGAGTGGCTGCAGTGTCTGTGGTGAAATACGGGTTGCCGGTACCGGCAGCGAAAATGCAAACCCGCTTTTTCTCTAGGTGCCGTACCGCGCGGCGGCGGATATAGGGTTCACACACCTCATCCATGCGAATGGCCGAGATCACGCGGGTGAACACTCCGATTTCCTCTAGTGCCGACTGCATTCCCAGTGCGTTCATTACAGTGGCCAGCATACCCATATAGTCGGCTGTGGTCCGCTCCATTCCTTGCGCCGATCCGCTCAGCCCCCGGAAGATGTTGCCGCCGCCAATGACCATGCAGATCTCTACGCCCAGATCGTGAACCGACTTCACTTCTTGCGCGATACGCTGAACTGTTGGCGGGTGCAGACCGAATCCCTGATCTCCCATCAACGCCTCGCCCGAGATTTTCAGCATCACCCTGTTATACTTTGTTTTCGGGGATTCAGCGGTTTCTAACGAAGGGGAAAGGCTCATGTTGCGCTCCGGGCTGGCACGGGTTTAATTTCCGGCGCAAAATGAAGCAAAAGCTCCGCAGGTTCAATGCGGTTGGTGAGGATTGAGGCAACCGCACATGACCCAGCAATCAACAGCACAGTATTTTCAACACCTGCCTCCTGTTCCCGATGACAAACCGGTCCTGATTGCAGGTCCGACCGCTTCCGGAAAATCCGCCCTGGCGCTTGAGGTTGCCGAACGATTTGGTGGCGTGATCGTCAACGCGGATGCCAGCCAAGTGTATGATTGCTGGCGGGTTGTCTCGGCGCGCCCGTCAGAAGAAGAAGAAGCCCGCGCGCCGCATCGCCTGTATGGTCATGTTGCATACGATCAGGACTATTCGACCGGGCATTGGCTGCGGGAGGTAAAGCCCTTGCTGAACGGTGCGCAACGTCCGATCATTGTGGGCGGCACCGGTTTGTATTTCACCGCGCTGACCGAAGGCATGGCACAGATCCCTACCACCCCAGCAGAGATACGGGCTGAGGCAGACCAGATCTCACTGCCAGAGCTCATTACAGGGGTCGACGATGAAACACTGGCCGGTCTGGACGTACAGAACCGGGCGCGTGTGCAGCGCGCCTGGGAAGTGCAGCGCGCCACCGGACGCAGCCTGCTGTCCTGGCAGTCCGACACTCCGCCGCCGGTTCTGAACCTGAAAGACACAGTGCCGGTTGTATTAGACGTTGATAAGGCTTGGCTTTTGGCACGAATAGAACGCCGGTTTGATCAAATGCTAGAGCAAGGCGCTATTGAAGAGGTACGCGCAATGCTGGACCGGTTTGATCCCAACCTGCCAGCCTGCAAAGCAATCGGAGTACCAGAGCTCAGAGCCTATCTGAATGGCTCAATGACGCTCGATCAAGCCCGCGATCGCGCAACGATTGCGACACGGCAATTCGCTAAACGACAACGCACTTGGTTTCGGGCTCGCATGAAGGCATGGAATCACATCGACCCCTCAAAATTATACCAAACTTGACTCCTTTCTGGACTTGTCCGAAAAAGATCTCATAACAAATTGTTTTTGAATACTTTTTTCCCTGACCTTGCGCCATACATGGAAGCTGCACCGCACAAACCCAAAGCTCGCCGCAGTTGCGAAGCAAGGTGTTCAACATAGCGAGAATGTCGCTTTTGTACTCTCAATGACGAATTCGAACATTGACCTAGCCTGAATTCTGGTGCCGAATACCGCCATGGGGATGCTCAGAGACCAACAATCAGAACCCTTTAGTCTGGCGACAGGTAACAACCAAGTCGCGTAGAAGCATAATCAATCAACAAAATCTAATGTCACAGGGAGACATCTATGACGAATGACGTAACCACCAATGACAAGGTGCACTGGGCGGCCGAGATGCACGCACAGGAATACCGTGACGGCAAGCTGAGCCGTCGTGAGTTCCTGGCCCGCGCCACTGGTCTGGGCGTTACCGCAGCCGCCGCCTACGGCATGATCGGCATGGCAGCACCAGCTTACGCCGAAGGCGAAGATGCCAAGAAAGAAGGCGGTACCCTACGCGTTCAACAGGAAGTACGCGCGCTGAAAGATCCGCGCACTTATGACTGGTCGCAAATCGCCAACGTATCACGTGGAACGCTGGAATATCTGGTCGAGTACAACTCGGACGGTACATTCCGCGGCATGCTGCTGGAAGGCTGGGAAGTCAACGAAGACGCGACGGTTTACACTCTGAAGGTCCGTCCGGGCGTCAAGTGGAACAACGGCGACGACTTCACAGCGGACGACGTGGCTCGCAACGTCGCGCGCTGGTGTGACAAGAGCTCGGAAACCAACTCGATGGCTGGTCGTTTTGCGACACTGGTTGACGCGGACACAGGCCAGGCCGTTGAAGGTGGTATCGTGGTTGTTGACGCAAATACTGTCCAACTGAACCTGCCTGCATCGGACATCTCGTTGATCGCGGGTATGGCTGACTATCCGGCGGCCATCGTTCACAGCTCGTTCAACGAAACCGACCTACTGAACAATGTCGGCACGGGCCCATACCTGATGAGCGAGTTGGAAGTCGGCGTGAAAGCCGTACTAACACGCAACGAAAACCACACCTGGTGGGGTGAAGAGGTCTTTGGTCGTCCGGCGCTGGACAGCATCGAGTATATTGACTACGGCACCGACCCGTCTGCTTGGTTGGCGGCGCTGGAATCCGACGAAGTCGACATGCTGTATGAATCAGTCGGTGAATTCATCGACGTGATGGACGGTCTTGGCTATGTAAAGTCCGAGGTTGTCACGATGAACACCATCGTTATCCGCCCAAACCAGTTGGCAGAAGTCGACGGCAAACAGCCCTACGCTGACAAACGTGTGCGTCAGGCGTTGCAAATGGCCGTAGACAACGCTGTTTGCCTTGAGCTGGGTTTTGGTGGCCGTGGCTCGCCTGCCGAAAATCACCATGTCGGCCCGATCCACCCGGATTATTTCGAACTGCCACCGCAGAAAGTTGATCCGGAAGGTGCACGCAAGCTTATGGAAGAGGCCGGCATGGCCGATTTCGAGCACGAGCTGATCTCGATCGACGACGACTGGCGTCGGAATACAACCGACGCTGTCGCCGCTCAGCTGCGTGACGCAGGTATCAAGGTCAAGCGGACGGTTCTTCCGGGCAACACGTTCTGGAACGACTGGGCAAAGTACCCGTACAGTTCGACCAACTGGAACCACCGACCGCTGGGCGTTCAGATTTGGGCACTGGCCTATCGTTCTGGAGAGGCTTGGAACGAATTCGGATGGGCTAACCCAGAGTTCGACGCGCTGCTAACCGAAGCGCTGGCCATTGCGGATGCCGACAAACGGCGCGAAGTGGTCGCCAAGGGCGAAGCGATGATCCAAGAAGAAGGCGTAACAATCCAGCCTTACTGGCGGTCGCTCTATCGTCACATGAAGGACGGTCTGGTCGGTACCGACATGCACGTGTCGTTCGAGCACCATCACTATAAGTGGGGTTGGGCCGCGTAAAGCCAGCCTGCTTCTCACTAGGGGCGCCTGATCGGGCGCCCCTTTCCAGCCGCAGACGTTGCCGACACGGGGTCGGATGTCCGAGGCCAGAAAATGGTCCACTGATCTGCGGAACACCCGAACAACAGGGGCCAACATGGGACTCTTTATCCTCCGACGGTTCGGCGTGATGCTACTTACGGCATTATGTCTTACTTTCGTGGTCTTCTTTTTGACCAACCTCTACCCGAACCTTGAAAAGCTGGCCAAAACCCAAGGCAACCAGCGGATGTCAGACGAGCAAGTCGAAACTTGGCTGGACAATCGAGGCTACCTGCAACCCACACTGATCAAATACGGCCAGTGGCTTGGCGTGATGCCGGGCTTCACTAAAACACTGGACGACGGGACTTTTCTGGGCTCTTGCGTACGACCCGGTTCGACCGAGGAAAACACGCCCCGCTATTGTGGTGTTCTGCAGGGAAACTGGGGCTATTCCACGGTTTTCAAGGACGAGGTTGGTAAAATCGTCGGTGTGCGGCTTGGCAATACCGGCTACTTGATGTTCTGGGTTCTGGTTCTGATGGTACCTTCGGCGCTGCTTGTTGGTGTGCTGGCGGGGATGCGCGAAGGATCTGCCATGGATCGGTCGCTGTCGACCTTCTCGATCATCACGACCGCGACGCCTGAATATGTATCCGGCGTGATTTTCATCGCGATCTTCACCTCTTCGACTGTCGGCCTGAAATGGTTCAAGGGCACCGCGACGTCGGCAATGGAAAACCCGACATTCGAGAACTTCTTCCTGCCGGTTCTGACAATTTCGCTCTATGGGATGGGTTATATCGCCCGCATGACGCGCGCCTCGATGACCGAGGTGATGACCGCGCAATATATCCGAACCGCGCGCCTCAAGGGTGTGTCCTTCGGCAACATCGTCATGAAGCACGCGTTGCGTAATGCGCTGATCGCGCCTTTCACGGTCATCATGCTGCAGTTCCCGTGGCTGCTGAATGGTGTCGTGATCGTCGAGACCCTCTTCAACTACAAGGGCTTTGGCTGGGCGCTGGTTCAGGCGGCAGGCAACAATGACATCCAGCTGTTGCTGGCGATTTCTGTCGTGTCGGTTTTTGTGGTGCTGTTCACCCAGCTGATCTCGGATATCGGCTACGTTTACCTTAACCCGCGTATCCGCATTTCTTAAGGAGGGTGAGATTATGGAACCATTGACCTGGACCGGCTCTATCGCCTTCCTGAACCCATTGCTGATGATCGCGCTGGCTGCGCTGATTATCTCAATCGTAACCTGGATCGTTGCCAGCGTCTTTCTGCCAGAGCAGCAAATTGTCGTAAATTCGGATGGGTCCGTCAGTTCAAGCGGCGGCATCCGTGGCCTGATTAACCTTGCGTTGCAGTACAGTTTCCTGGCCTGTGTCGGATTGGCGCTCGCTTATCTGGTGCTTGGTGTCCTTATGGGCACCGGCGCCGGAATTATCGGCGCGATTTCACAGCAGTTCCTGCCCGTTTGGGTGGCTTTGATCATCATGTTTGCAATGTCCATCGCGTTTAAACGGCGCCTGGGACTGTATGGCAAACTTTATGACAGCCCCATCGGCATGATCGGCTTTGGCCTTGTGATGTTCTGGGTGTTCACCGGCATCTTCGGCGCACTGGACCTGATCGTTACACATGACCCGCTTGTTCAGCTGTCTGGCATGAAGAACAAGGTCCCCGGCACGCCTATTCCAAACCCTGAAGAAGGCCAGTTTGCCTGGTATCTTCTGGGCGGAGACAATCTGGCACGGGACGTATTCAGCCGCATGGTCAGCGGTGCCTGGATCGTGGTGCAGATTGCTCCACTGGCGACGATGTTTGCCTTTATGGTGGGTATCACCTTGGGTCTGCCTGCGGGATACTATGGTGGTCGCCTCGACACGTTCCTGTCGTTTCTGGCAAACCTGATCCTCGCTTTCCCGGTCATTCTGCTGTTCTACCTGTTGGTGACACCGGAAATCGTGGCGACAGGTGTGCCGAACTATATGGCAGCCGTGTTGTTCATCTTCCCAATCCTGTTCATCGGAGTATTGTTGAATTCGCGCTATTATACGCGCCCGAATTTCCGCACGCCTCTGTTGATCGGGGTTCTGGGTGTAGCGATATGGTTGTACCTGTCACTGATCTCGACTGGCGGTTACATCATCAACACCGAGAGTTATCGAATTTGGGGCCTGCCCACCTATCTGGATCTGTTCGACATTCCAGGCGGTATTCTGGTGGTGTTCGTTTCAGTTGTGTTCGTCAACTCGCCCACGGTATTCCGTATCGTGCGTGGTCTGGCACTGGACATCAAAACCCGGGATTACGTCGCGGCGGCGCAAACCCGTGGCGAAGGACCCTGGTACATCATGCTGTGGGAGATCCTGCCCAACGCGCGAGGTCCACTGATCGTCGATTTCTGTCTGCGTATCGGGTATACAACGATCCTTCTGGGAACTTTGGGTTTCTTCGGACTAGGCCTTCCACCTGAAAGCCCGGATTGGGGATCCACGATCAACGAGGGGCGCAAGCTTCTGTCGATCTACCTGCACCCTGCCCTTCCGCCTGCCTTTGCCCTGCTGTCGCTGGTTCTTGGTCTGAACCTGCTGGCTGACGGTCTGCGCGAAGAAAGTCTGAAGGACTGATGTGATCGAGGCCGGGGGCTCTGCCCCCGGACCCCCGAGGTATTTTTAGCCAGATGAAGGGGATCCCCGCATTTGGTGAGGAGTAAGCAAAATGAGCAAGATGGCGGAATATGACGGCCCGATCCTGGAGATCGACAAGCTGTCAATTTCATTCTTTACCCGCCTGCGGGAAATTCCCGCCGTGATGGACTTCTCGGTCAGTGTGCAGCCCGGCGAGGCTGTGGGCTTGGTCGGCGAATCCGGGTGCGGAAAATCAACCGTGGCGCTGGGTGTCATGCAGGATCTGGGCAAGAACGGTCGGATCGTGGGTGGTACGATCAAGTTCAAAGGTCGGGATCTGGCGGAAATGTCGGCGGAAGAATTGCGCGACATTCGCGGCAATGAAATCGCGATGATCTATCAGGAACCGATGGCCTCGCTGAATCCGGCGATGAAAATCGGCAAGCAGCTGATGGAAGTGCCGATGATCCACGAAGGCGTGAGTGCGGAAGAAGCCTATTCACGGGCATTGGAAGTGGTGACGGATGTGCGTCTGCCTGACCCGGAGCGTATGCTGAATTCTTTCCCGCATCAGCTTTCAGGTGGTCAACAGCAGCGGATCGTGATCGCGATGGCGCTGATGTCAAAACCGGCGCTGCTGATCCTGGACGAGCCTACAACGGCGTTGGACGTGACTGTTGAGGCCGCGGTGGTCGAACTGGTCAAGGACCTGGGTAAAAAGTACGGCACGTCGATGCTGTTCATTTCGCACAACCTCGGTCTGGTGCTGGAAACGTGCGACCGTCTGTGCGTGATGTATTCGGGTGAAGCGGTCGAGCGCGGCTCGATCAAGGACGTCTTTGACGAGATGCAGCACCCCTACACGCAGGCGCTGTTCCGCTCGATCCCGCTGCCGGGCGCCGACAAGAACTCTCGTCCGCTGGTGGCCATTCCGGGCAACTTCCCTCTGCCCCATGAGCGGCCTCCAGGCTGTAACTTTGGGCCGCGCTGCGACTATTTCGAAGAAGGACGCTGCGACGCAAAAGACATTCTGATGGAGGCCGTGCCCGGAAACGACAGGCACCATACGCGCTGTCTGAAATTCCAGGAAATCGACTGGAACGCCCCCATCACCGTGGGTGAGCAGAAAGAGAAAGGTGAGATCGGTCGGACCGTCCTGAAAATGGACAACCTCAAGAAATACTACGAGGTTGCGGCAAATGCTCTGTTTGGTGGCGGCGAAACGAAGGTTGTTAAGGCAAACGAGACGCTGAGTTTTGAGGCCCACGAGTCCGAAACGCTTGCGATTGTTGGCGAGTCCGGCTGCGGCAAGTCTACCTTCGCCAAAGTACTGATGGGGCTTGAAACAGCTACGGACGGTCAAATCCTTCTGGACAACCGCAATATCGAACAGGTGCCCATTGAGGAACGGGATGCCAAGACCGTTGGCGAAGTTCAGATGGTGTTCCAGAACCCATTCGACACGCTGAACCCATCGATGACCGTGGGGCGTCAGATTATTCGCGCGCTAGAGATTTTTGGCGTCGGAAACTCTGAGGCAGAGCGCAAGAAGCGGATGCTGGAGCTGTTGGATCTTGTGAAACTGCCACGTGCCTTTGCAGACCGGATGCCGCGTCAGTTGTCGGGTGGTCAGAAGCAGCGCGTGGGTATCGCGCGCGCGTTTGCCGGTGATGCACGCATCGTGGTAGCGGACGAGCCGGTCTCGGCCCTGGATGTGTCGGTGCAGGCGGCCGTGACCGACCTGCTAATGGAAATCCAGCGCGAGCACAAAACCACCTTGCTGTTCATCAGCCACGACTTGTCCATTGTGCGTTACCTCAGCGACAGGGTGATGGTGATGTATCTGGGCCATGTGGTCGAGCTGGGCACCACCGATCAGGTTTTTGCCCCACCTTATCATCCCTATACCGAGGCGCTGCTGAGTGCGGTTCCCATTGCGGATACCTCGATCGAGAAACAGCATATCGTTCTGGAAGGCGATATCCCTTCTGCCATGAACCCACCCCCGGGTTGCCCGTTCCAGACACGATGCCGCTGGAAGTCCGAAGTGCCGGATGGACGCTGCGAATCTCATGTGCCACCGGTGCAGACCCTCGCGGATGGGCATCAGGTGAAATGCCATCTAACCGAAGACATTCTGGCGAAGATGGAGCCGGTGATCAAAGTCGCCGCAGAGTAACCTTGCAAATCAGACTTAGAAAGGGCCGGTCAATGACCGGCCCTTTCTGTTGGCGCCGCGTTTTGCGGGGAGACAGGCGGCGCATAGGAATATGCGTGAGTGGCGGTTCCCGGTGTGTCCTCAGCCTGTCATGACATTGTTTCCGAAGTGCATGAACTCTTGGTTCATTCCGGCAACGTCACCGGCCTCAAGCTGCAAGCTGGCACTTTCGAGCATTTTATAGCTTTGCTGCCCTTTCACCCAATCGTCCGCCGATTGCAGCGTGGTCAGTGTGTAAGAGGTGACCTCGTTCAGGTAATGGGTAGGAATGATAACCTTAGGCTTGAGCTTAGACACAATATCATTGCCCTGCTCAAAGCTGAGGATATGTTCAGATCCGTCCACTGGCAGCGTCAGAACATCCACCTGTCCGATGGCATCCCAGAACTCCTGCGGCGGGTTGTGACGGTTGTCGCCCCATATCAGCGTTCGAATTCCGCCGGTTTCAACCAGATAGACCACCATATCCATGTGGCCCACATTGTTCGGCGGACAGGCTTCTGCCCCGAACTCGGCCAGCGCATTGGTCCAATCGTACCACCCGGGCGCAACGCAGGCGTGCTTGTCTGCAAAGCCGGTGATCTTGAGATCGGCGAATTCAAAATTGCCTACCATCCGGTCCAGCACCATGGTCGAACTTGGCCGTTCAATTGCGTCATGGTCAAAATGCGCGTGCGTCGACAGAGTGATATCCACAGGGATCTGAGGAAACTCGTTTCGGAACCACAAACCCCACGCACCCGACGGATCGTCACGCCAGGGATCGAACAGAGCCGTCGCCCCATTGGGGGATGTGATCTTGATAGCGCAATGACCATAATAATCGATACCTACCGCACCGGTGCTGGCCTGCCCGGTTGTCCCCTGCAGGTCGATCACATGGTTGTTGTTCCCCGGCTGCAACCACGCCTGTGATTGCGCTTGGGCTGGGTTCGCCCTCAGAACAGAAGCTGTCGCGCCAACACCAGCAGCGCCTGCCGCCATGAAGAACGACCGTCGTGAAAGCCCCGGTGCCAGGTGATCCTTGTCCCCTTTCATGATGGTCGGCTTCAGATCTTTGCGATCCATGGGATGTTCCTCTCTGTTGGATGTGTGCAGTTCGTCCGCACCTCATGACAGAGCGTAACAAGCCAAGGCATATTGGCTCAGACTGAAAAAATAGGGGTGAAATATGGGGGCGTTCCCCATATTCGATGTTCACGAAATCGAGAGCAGATGGCTTCGCAGGTTCTGGTCGCGCCCTTCAAGACCCAGCTTTCGGCGGATGTTATTGCGGTGGAAATCGATTGTCGACGTCTCTCGGGACAGGGCCTTGGCAATGTCTTTGGTTGTTTTTCCAAACATGACCATCTGCGCAATCTCAATCTCGGTCGGGGTCATTACTGCAAAGGCGTCCGTTAGTTTGTCGGACAGAGACGACGTAATCTCGCTCAGGTTTTTTTCAGCCAGATCGAGATAGACATTCTGTGCCTCGTCATCGGCAAGTTGCGCGCGCACTTTCTCAAGATACGGCAAAACCCGGCCACGGACCTGTTCAACGATCTCGAGATCGCGGCTTTTTCGATCATCCTCCAGACTGGACAGCAATACCCGCAATGCGGTGTTTGTTTCCTGCAACTCGCGGGTGCGGTCCGAGACACGGGTTTCAAGTTGCGCCAGCGTTTCGTTCAGCTTTTCTTCCAGCGCGCGACGCAGGTAAACCTCTTGCAACAAAGCCAAATCTGACTCGACCATGCGCGCAAACTGGGTCAACCCTTCGCGAAACAACAACGCCCTGCGGTTTTGTTTGCGATCAAGAACGCAGATTGTGCCAAACACCGATCCATCGGGCCACTTCAACGGCAGCCCAATGTAGAACGTCATCCCGTGTTCCAGGTCTTCGTTATCGGACCAAACCGGGTCACAGGAGGCATCCTCGACCACCAGCTCTCCGTCCCGTTGAAGCACACCCTGACAATAAAGCTTGGGATTCAACTGAAAACTCATCCCAACCGGATAGGGGTTTTCCGGATGGTCCGATGTAATCAGAACCGCATGATCCGGCGCATCGGTCTTCATGATCAGGCTTGCAGGCACGTCTGCCAACTCGGCCACCAGATCAACCAATTGTTGCCAGTTGGCCAGCGTTTCCTTTGGAATCTGTGGATGATCAGTGGGCACGGCGGACCTCAGTTGTGACTGGGCGATACCCGATCAGGTTAGTTGGTCCGAATGCAGAGAATCAAGAAACGCGCCCTCTGCGCCGCAGCATCATGCCTATCCGCCCCAGATGACCTTCACGTAGTTCTGGGTTTCTTTGTATGGCGGTATGCCACCATGCTTTTCGACCGCCTTTGGACCCGCGTTATAAGCGGCCAGGGCCAGCGGCCACGATTTGAACTTGCGATACTGCCACGACAAATAACGCGCCCCACCCTCAAGGTTTTGCTTTGGGTCGTGTGGGTTGACCCCCAAAAGCTCGGCGGTCTGAGGCATCAGCTGCGCCAGTCCCAGCGCGCCTTTGTGAGATTTCGCCTGCGGGTTCCAACCGCTTTCCTGCTGCACGAGCCGCAGAAACAGATCTTCGGGGATGTTGTGCAACCGGGCTGCCTGACGCGCCAGATCCAGATATTGGCCGCGATACTTGCCGGTATAACGCTTGCTGCTTTGCGCACGCGAGGTTTTGGGCTTGAGACGCTCAGAATCCCGATACTGCGTGGCTGCGCGCGAATCCAACACTTTGGATTGCTTCAGGAAAATATCCTTTCGGCTTTTGGTAGACAGCGTTTGCGCCTGCACAGGCGCAACAGCCAGCACAAGGCAGACAACAGAAAACCCAGCAACCCAAGAACGCATCAATGCCAATCCTGCTCGATCAGAAACCAGTGGGAGTATAGGTATTCCCGACAAAAATGAAAGCTTGGTAAACATCAAAGTAAGACTCTTGTTGAACACTGTTGTATCAACTGTGTTCCAACCACGATGCAGGCCGTATAGGGTCTCACGAAACAAGCCGCGCCGGATTCGGCGCATATACGCGAAACAGAACGAGGAATTACATGGCGGGTTCAGTCAACAAGGTCATTCTGGTAGGTAATCTTGGCCGCGACCCCGAGGTTCGGTCGTTTCAGAACGGCGGCAAAGTGTGCAATCTGCGCATTGCAACCTCGGAAAACTGGAAAGACCGCAACACAGGCGAGCGTCGCGAACGTACGGAATGGCATTCGGTCGCCATCTTCTCAGAGCCTTTGGCCCGCATTGCCGAGCAATATTTGCGCAAGGGCAGCAAGGTCTACATCGAAGGTCAGCTGGAAACCCGCAAGTGGCAGGATCAGTCCGGTCAGGACCGGTATTCGACCGAAGTGGTTCTGCGCCCCTATCGCGGTGAACTGACCCTTCTGGACAGCCGTGGCGAAGGTGGCGGCGGCAGTGGCGGTGGTTATGGCGGCGGCCAAGCTGGCGGTGGCTACGGCGACCCTTACGGTGGCCCGTCCAGCTCACCAGCGCCTGCATCGGGTGGAATCGACGACGACGAGATTCCGTTCTAAACGAAACGGAGATACAACATGACATGGTCCTTCTCTCTCGGCCGGTTGCTCGGGTCCGAACTGAGGGTCCATGTCACCTTCTTTCTGCTGTTGGCCTGGGTCGGCTTTGCAGCCTATTCCGTGGGCGGTCTTCCAGCGGCCATCGACAACCTTGTTTTTGTGCTTGCGCTATTTGCTTGTGTGGTTGCGCATGAATTTGGCCATGCTCTCATGGCCCGGCGCTATGGTATCAAAACCCCTGACATTACTCTGCTGCCCATCGGTGGGTTGGCCCGGCTTGAACGCATGCCGGAAAAACCGATGCAAGAGGTCTATGTGGCGCTTGCGGGCCCTGCCGTGAATATCGTCATCTGGATCGTGCTTGTTGCCCTTGGCGCGGGGACGCCCTTTGAAACTTTTTCGCAAATAGACGCGCCCGGCACAGGGTTGTTGGACAGGCTGGCCTATATCAACCTGCTGCTGGCTGCTTTCAATATGATACCCGCCTTTCCCATGGACGGGGGGCGGGTGTTCAGGGCTCTGCTGTGCCTGCGCATGGACCGGGTCAAGGCAACGCGTTTGGCCGCAATAGGTGGCCAGATCGTCGCCATCGGCCTTGGCTTTCTTGGTCTTAGCACCGCAAACCCCATCCTTGTCCTGATTGCGGTGTTCGTTTTCATCGCAGCCAACGCAGAAAGCCAGGATGTTGCATTGCGGTCCGCCGCCCGCCGCGTCTTGGCCCGGGATGCGATGATCACCGAGTTTCACGCCTTATCCCCCAGCGACACGCTCAGCACGGCGGCGCAAGCCGTCATTCATACAACACAGCACGAATTTCCTGTCCTGGAGGATGATAGTGGCCTGCTGGGTTTCGTAACTCGGAATCGCTTGTTCGCCGCCCTGGCCAGCGATCAGCCCCGATCAACCTCTGCGCTTTCGGTGATGGATGCCGATATTCCCTCAGTCGCCCTGACCACTGGGCTCGAAGAGGTGCTGGAGCATCTTCACAAAGGCGCTCCGGCCATCGCAGTTGTCACGCAGGACGGGCGCATGGTGGGCTATATCACCCGTGAGAATATCGGTGAACTCATGGTGATTCAGGGCCGCTAGGGCCCTGTTTCACACCGTCGCCAAAGCGTCTGACAGGACTGACAGAACAGCGTCTTTCGGAACATCAGACGTAACAAAAGCCTGCCCGATGCCGCGCGCGAGGATGAAGCGCAATTGCCCGTCCACAACCTTCTTGTCCTGCCCCATCAGTTCCACCAGCGCGTCGGCACTTGGTAGATCACCCGGAATATCGGCAAGATCGGTTTTCATCCCCATCGCACGCAGATGCGCCCGCACCCGGCTTGGGTCTTCCTGCGAACACAGGCCAAGACGCGAGGACAGTTCAAACGCAAGCGCACAGCCGATGGCGACGCCTTCGCCATGCAGCAACCGGTCGGAATACCCTGTTGCCGCCTCAAGCGCGTGGCAGAATGTATGCCCCAAATTCAGTAAAGCACGATCACCCTGTTCGGTTTCATCCCGCGCAACGATATCGGCTTTCATCTGCACAGAACGCGTGACAGCCCGCACGCGTGCCGCCATGTCTCCGGCGGACACACTTGGTCCGTTTTGTTCGAGCCAGTCAAAGAATTCCGCGTCACCCAGCAGACCGTATTTCACGACCTCACCATACCCCGACAGAAAATCCCTCTGGGTCATGGTCCCCAGAACCGATGTATCCGCCAGAACGAGTGAAGGTTGATGGAACGCCCCAATCAGGTTTTTACCCTGAGGCGCATTGATCCCGGTTTTGCCCCCAACCGAGCTGTCGACCTGTGCCAGCAGCGAGGTGGGGATCTGCACAAACCTGACCCCGCGGCGCAGAACAGCCGCAGCAAAACCTGCAAGGTCGCCAATGACACCACCACCCAAAGCCACAACCACGTCACGGCGTTCGACTTTCTCGGACAAGAGCCATTCAACGGCGCGTTCGAAATGTGGCCAGCTTTTTGTGGCCTCGCCAGCGGGCAAAGCCAGCGCGGTCATCTCGATCCCCGCAGCGCTGAGCCCCGCGCGCAACGCGTCCAAATGCAGGTCAGCCACGTTTTCATCGGTTAAGACAGCGACTTTGGGGCGCGGCAATAGTGGGGAAATCCACTCGCCAGCCCGCGCCAGCAGATCCGGCCCGATTTCAACATCATACGAACGGTCGCCCAGGTCCACATGTACTGTTTGATGCATTACTTCTGTTCCAAAACATCGGGGCGCGCCAGCAAAGCGTCGACAACCCTGTCCACCATATTTTCGATCGAGGTTTCGCCATCCGACTCTGCGATCAAATCCGCCTCGGCATAAACGGGCACGCGCGCCTCGTAGAGAGCCTTTAGTGTCGCATAAGGATCAGCCGTTCGCAGCAGCGGGCGCGTGTCTTTGTGGCGTACCCGGTTCCACAAAACGTTCAGATCGGCCCGCAGCCAGACCGAAGCGCCCTTCTGGCTGATTGCAAGGCGATTTTGAGGTTGTAGAAACGCCCCTCCTCCGGTGGACAGGATGCCCTTTTTCTCGTCCAGAAGACGTCCGATAACCTGCGTTTCTTTCGCACGGAAAAAGGGTTCGCCATCCCGTTCGAAGATTTCCGGAATGGTCATGTTGGCGGCTGATTCGATCTCAGCGTCGCTGTCTAGAAACGGAACGCCAAGGCGCGCGGCCAAGGCGCGGCCCACAGCGGTCTTACCTGCCCCCATCATCCCCACCAGAACCACGGTTTTGTGCAGATGAAATCTGCCCTGTGTGTCCGAGATGTGCGTGTTATGCTTAATTTCGCTCATTTCACCGTGAATGACGTGATCTTGGGAAAAATGCCAGTTATAACTTGGCCAAAATCAAAAATTGAGGCAGCGTGGGGCCATGGGCCGTCTGATCAAATTCGTGATATATGTTCTTTGCCTGGGTTTCATTGGGCTGGTGGCTTATGCCTATGTCGGGCCGTTCTTCGGCGCGGATTTTTCGGCGCCTCAAAGTGAAATCCGCGAACCGGTCGAACTGGATGTCAACTAAACTGGCGCTTTTCGCCGTCTTTCTGGCAGGATCGGCGCAGGCACAGGACCCTTTGTCGGCCATCGAATGGCTGACAAATCCTCCTGAAAACCTGCCTGGAACTGTTTTGTTGGAACCGCCCGTGACGCAGAACGGCGCGTTGCCGGATATCGAAGTCACTTCATTGGAAGCCTTGTCGCGTCCGCTCGGTCTTGTGTCATCATCTGTGACCGGCCTTCCGATTGATCTTTGGCAAAGCAGTGATCCCAAGCGTCTGGCTGACCTGATTGCCAAGACCCCGGTCCGTCACAACCCCGCCATGCAGCGCTTGTTGTTCACGTTGCTTTTGTCAGAAACACGCGCCCCATCCGGGTCAGACGCGCAAGAGGTTTTGCTGTTGGCGCGTCTGGATCGGCTGATGCAACTGGGTGCTGCAGATCCGGCGCAGTCGCTTGTGCAATTGGCTGGGCCGACGGACACGCAAGAGCGGTTTCAACGCTGGTTTGACGCGACATTGCTGACCGGCGATGAAGACCGCAGTTGCACTGCGCTTATTGCTGAACCGCATCTGTCGCGGGACTATGCGGCGCAGATCTTTTGCAAAGCCCGACGCGGGGATTGGGTGTCCGCAGCGCTGACTCTGGAAGCCGCACATGCGCTTGAACTTCTTCCACCAGAAGAATTGGCGGTTCTTGATCGGTTTCTCAGCCCCGAGTTGTACGAAGACGCGGCATATCTGCCGCAACCCGAGGCCCCCGACCCGCTGAATTTCCGCCTGTTCGAGGCTATCGGAGAACGCCTGCCATCGGCACCTTTACCTCGTGCATTTGCAAATGCAGATCTGCGTGACGTTGCAGGCTGGAAAGCCCAGATCGAAGCCGCCGAACGGCTGACGCGGATTGGCGCTTTGACCCCAAATCAGCTTTTGGGCCTCTATACCGAACGGGATCCCGCCGCATCTGGCGCTGTCTGGGACCGAGTTTCGGCAGTACAACGGTTTGAAAGCGCGTTGGACACGGGCAACGCGGACGCCATCGGAAAAACACTGCCTGCTGTTTGGCAACAAATGCGCAGTGTGGGCCTTGAGGTTCCCTTTGCAGAGCTTTTCGCAGAACGCTTGTCGCAGGTTTCCTTACCAGTGCCCGCGACTGAAAACCTGCGATGGCGCATCCTGATGTTATCGGACATGTACGAACGCGCCGCCCTTGCGACACCGGACAGTTCGACCGACACTTTGTTTCTGGCTGCGCTTGCCCAGGGCGATCCTGGCCGCGCCGTATCGCCTTCACCCAAGGCAGATGCCATCGCACAAGGGTTTGAATGGTCGGCACCCGTACCCAGTGATATCGACACACTGCTGTCCAACGGTCAGTTGGGCGAGGCCATTTTGGAAGCAATGCAACTGTTTGCCCATGGCGCGCGCGGTAATCTGGTGGATCTAACCGGAGCAATCGCGACCTTTAGAAAGGTGGGGTTAGAGGATACAGCCCGCCGCGCCGCCCTGACACTATTGATCCTGCAAGAGCAGTGACCATGAACGGTCCGGCATCTAACGAGCTTTGGATCTCAACCTTCCTGCAAGCACAGGCGGCTGAACTTGGCGCGGCGACAAACACGTTGCTGGCTTATGGTCGTGATTTAAAAGATCTTGCTGCTTGGCTGGAGCACAGAGCGACCGGGTTTGAACAGGCCGACCGTGATCAGATCGAAGCCTACCTGATCGACTGCGATGCCCAGGGATTGTCCCGATCAACACGTGCACGGCGCTTGTCGGCCATCAAGCAACTCTATCGGTTTGCTTTTGAGGAAGGTTGGCGCGACGTGAACCCCGCCATTCAGATCAAAGGTCCGGGGCGGCAGAAACGTCTTCCAAAAACTTTGGATGTGCCCGAGGTGGACCGGCTGCTGGACGCCGCACGGCAAACCGGACGCACCCAGGCGGACCGCGTACGCAACACATGTTTGATGGAATTGCTTTATGCGACCGGCATGCGCGTGACCGAGCTTGTGTCCCTGCCCGTCTCTTCGGCGCGCGGCGATCCGCGTATGCTGCTGGTGCTGGGCAAAGGCGGCAAGGAACGGATGGTGCCCCTGTCCCCACCCGCGCGGGATGCATTGGCCGCTTGGCTGACCGTGCGCGACGACGCCGAAGAGCAGACCGTGGAGAAAGGTGGCCAACGGTCCCGCTTTTTGTTCCCTTCGCGCGGAAAATCGGGCCATCTGACGCGACACAGGTTCTTTCTGCTGGTCAAGGAACTGGCCGTACACGGCGGTGTTTCACCCGAAAAAGTCACGCCACACACATTGCGACATGCCTTTGCCACGCATCTTCTGGCCAATGGCGCTGATCTGCGTTCGATCCAGACCCTGTTGGGTCACGCCGACGTCGCAACAACCGAGATTTACACCCATGTTCTGGACGAACGTCTGGCGGAACTGGTGTTGCAGCATCACCCGCTGAGCAAAGACCCCAAGAAAGACGAAGGCTAAGCCCTTGATCCGGCGGGGTGGCATCCCCATAACGGATGCAGAACTCTAACTCTCAAGGACCAATGGAACCCTCACCTTCTCTGATCGACAGCACTTTCTGGTTTACCTCTGGTGCTATCCTCCTTTTGCTCGTCTTGTCCGGCTTCTTTTCTGGCTCGGAAACAGCGCTTACGGCCTCTTCTCGCGGAAAACTCAGGGCGCAGGCCGACAAAGGATCACGCGGGGCAAAAAAGGCGCTCGAGATCACCGATGACAACGAGCGTCTGATCGGATCGGTTCTACTGGGCAATAACCTGGTCAACATTCTGGCGGCGTCTCTGGCGACTGCACTTTTCACACGACTGTTTGGTGAAAGCGGCGTGGCCTTGGCAACGTTGGTGATGACCTTGCTGGTTTTGATCTTTGCCGAAGTGCTGCCGAAGACCTACGCCATCACCAATTCTGAAAAAGCTGCATCTGCGGTTGCACCAATCATCAGCGTGGTTGTAACGGTGTTTTCGCCTATCGTTGCCGCTGTGCGATTGCTGGTGCGCGGTGTCTTGCGCCTGTTTGGGGTGCAGATCGACCCCGATAGCAACATTCTGGCCGTGCGCGAGGAAATCGCCGGAGCCCTACAACTTGGCCATTCCGAAGGCGTGGTCGAAAAGGAAGACCGCGACCGAATTCTGGGCGCGCTGGATCTGGGTGACCGCGCGGTGGAAGAGATCATGTTGCACCGCTCGAACATCGAGATGATTGATGCCGACGCCGCACCCGAAGCGATCCTGAAGCAATGTCTGGAAAGCCCACATACGCGCCTGCCCGTCTTTCGGGACGAACCGGAGAACATTGTGGGTGTTGTGCACGCCAAAGACTTGTTCCGCGCCATGTATGCGCAAGCCGGTGGCAGCGATGGCGGCACTGACCGTCTGGCCAGCTTTGATATCGGTAAAGTTGCCAATGACCCCTATTTCGTGCCGGAAACCACCACTCTGGACGACCAGATGCGTGAATTCCTGCGGATGCACAGCCATTTTGCACTGGTGGTTGACGAATACGGATCTTTGCGCGGCCTGATTACGCTGGAAGATATTCTGGAAGAGATCGTAGGCGAAATCGCAGACGAATTTGACATCGAAGAAGAGGTGCCGGTCACCCGTACAGATGATGGTCAGTTCGTTGTGGAAGGTGCTATGACCATCCGCGACGCCAACCGTGCGCTGGACTGGTCCTTGCCGGATGAAGAAGCCAACACCCTTGCGGGTTTGGTCATACACGAAGCACAGATGATTCCGGTCGTGGGTCAGGTGTTTTCGTTCCACGGATTCCGGTTCGAGGTCACCGCTCGCGAAGGCAATCGCATCACTGCACTGAAAGTACGCCCGCTTTAAGCCTTAGCTGAAACCGGTGCCCCAAATCCGGGCACCGGTCGGTGTCAAAGCCTTAGGCGAACCAGGTCCGGCTGGCGACATAACCATCCATCAGGTCGCCGTTTGCATGCGCGGACCAACCTGTCACCTTGTCCGAATACCCATCAATGAACTGGTTGAACATCGGGTTGATCAGACCGCCCTCTTCCCAGACGATCCGGGCCATCTGACCGTAGATATCCTTACGCTTGCTCTCGTCCAACTCGGCGCGCGCCTTCAGCAGCAGGGCGTCGAACTGTTCGTTCTTGAAGCGGGTATCGTTCCAGTCTGCGGCGGACAGGTAACCGACGGACCACATCTGGTCCTGCACCGGGCGCCCGCCCCAATAAGACGCGCAGAACGGCTTGTTGTTCCACACCTCGGACCAATAGCCATCTGCCGGTTCACGCTGGATCTCCAGCGGGATGCCCGCCTCTTGCGCTGACAGCTGAAACAGCTGCGCCGCGTCGATCGCACCAGCAAATGCCGCGTCTGAGACATAAAGAACGATGGGTGATCCGTCATGCCCGGATGCCTTGTAATGCTCGGCAGCTTTGGCCAGATCAAACGCACGCTGCTCCATCGAATCGTCGAACAGAGGATAGGCTTCGTTGATCGGAATATCATTGCCAACCGAGCCATAGCCGCGCAGCACTTTGTCCACCAGTTCCTCGCGGTTGATGGCGTATTTCAGCGCCAAACGCAGGTCCTTGTTGTCGAAAGGCGCGGTGTCGCAATGCATGACAAAGATGTAGTGCCCACGGCCCGACGATGCGTTGAGCGTTACGCCTGGTGCGCGACCAAACAGTTTGGCGGTGCGTGGCGGAACGACGTTGATCGCGTGCGCCTGCCCCGCCTGCAGAGCAGCAGAGCGGGCGGTGTCATCGTTCAGAACCAAAATCTCGTGGCTGTCATAGTGACCAACGCTGTCATCCCAGTGGTTGGCAAACTTTTCAAATGCGTAACGCACACCCGGTTCATCCGCGACCACCTTATAGGCCCCGGTCGAAATCCCGTCTGCCGGGTTGTCCATGCCGCCGCCCGGCTGCATGATCAGGTGATAATCCGACATCAGATAAGGCAGGTCAGCATTCGGAGTGGTCAGGGTGATGACCAGGTTGTCGCCATCGACCCGAATATCCTCGATCCCGCGCATGATCCCCAGCGCACCGGATTGAGCGTCGTCGTTCGAGTGGCGTGCCAACGTCAGTTGAACATCCTCTGGCGTCAGGGTTTTGCCGTTGTGGAACTCTACGCCTTTGCGGATACGGAAGGTCCAGACCTTGCCATCCTCTGTTGCTTCCCAGCTTTCTGCGATGCTTGGGGCAATGCCGCCCTCTGCGGTGACAACGGTCAGCGTGTTGCCAAACGCTCGCAACGCCTTGGCGGTCACATGCGACGCCGACAGGGCAGGATCCAGCGTGTTGGTGCTTTCGCCCCCTTTCAATCCCAGAACAAAATGTCCCCCTTTCTTGGGCGTGTCCGCAAGACCCGCTTCGGCCCAGATCGTGCTGGCCACAGCTGCGCTCAGGCCCAGGGCCGCGGATTTCGCCATGAATTCCCGGCGGCTCAGCGCTTGGGGGTTGAGATCGAATTTACTCATTTCTTTTCCTATCTGAGTGTCTCATGAAGGTGCAGTCGCGCGGCGCATAGATTGATTCTGTAACAGGCGCGTGACCGACCTCTGGCGCGTCTATCCCGCACTGCAAATGACTTCCACGACAAGTTTTGTCGCATTTGGCATTGCGCCTAAGGGCGCGCTGCGCACACTGGCGGAAATCAATCGGAGGTCCCTATGAAATTGCAAACCCGCGTGGTGGTCATCGGCGGCGGTGTCGTCGGCTGTTCCGTTCTGTATCACCTGACCAAACTGGGTTGGTCAGATGTCATGCTGCTGGAACGCTCTGAACTGACCTCGGGCTCGACCTGGCACGCGGCGGGTGGGTTTCACACGCTGAACGGCGACACCAACATGGCCGCGCTTCAGGGCTATACCATCCGGCTGTATAAAGAACTGGAAGAGATCACAGGCATGTCCTGCGGTCTGCATCATGTGGGTGGCGTGACGCTGGCCGACAATCAGGACCGCTTCGACATGCTGTTGGCAGAACGCGCCAAGCACCGTTTCATGGGGCTTGAGACGGAAATCGTCGGGCCAGACGAGATCAAAAAGATCGCACCTATCACCAATACCGATGGCATCATCGGCGCGCTGTTTGATCCTCTGGACGGGCATCTGGATCCGTCGGGCACCACTCATGCCTATGCCAAGGCCGCACGCATGGGCGGGGCAACAATCGAAACCCATTGCATGGTACGCGAAACCAATCAACGCCCCGATGGCACTTGGGAAGTCGTGACGGACAAGGGCACCATTCACGCCGAGCATGTAGTCAACGCAGGCGGCCTATGGGCGCGTGAAGTGGGCGCGATGGCCGGTGTCTACTTCCCTCTGCACCCGATGGAGCACCAGTATCTGGTCACGGATTCGATCCCGCAGATCGAAGCGATCATTGATGCGGGTGGCGAGCATCCACATGTGATGGACCCGGCTGGCGAAAGTTATCTTCGGCAAGAAGGACGTGGGCTTTGCATAGGGTTCTACGAGCAGCCTTGCAAACCCTGGGCTGTGGATGGCACGCCGTGGGAGTTTGGTCACGAACTGCTGCCTGATGACTATGACAAAATCACCGACAGCATCGAGTTCGCCTACAAACGTTTCCCGGTTCTCGCCGAAGCTGGTGTGAAGTCTGTAATCCACGGGCCGTTCACCTTTGCGCCCGACGGCAACCCGCTGGTCGGGCCGGTGCCTGGAATGCGCAATTACTGGTCGGCTTGTGGCGTGATGGCCGGATTCAGCCAGGGCGGCGGGGTTGGCCTGACACTGGCGCAATGGATGATTGAGGGCGAGCCAGAGCGCGATGTCTTTGCCATGGACGTGGCCCGGTTCGGCGACTGGATCAGCCCCGGTTATACGCGCCCCAAAGTGATCGAGAATTACCAGAAACGCTTCAGCGTCGCCTACCCGAACGAGGAACTGCCAGCTGCGCGCCCGAACCGCACGACGCCGATGTACGACATCTTCAGCGATCTGGGCGCAGTCTGGGGCCAGCAATTTGGGCTCGAAGTCGCCAACTACTTTGCCCAAGGGGATGAGCCGGGCTACGAAACGCCTTCGTTCCGTCGTTCAGACGCCTTCGAGGCGACGGGACGCGAAGTGCGTGCCGTGCGCGAGAACGTTGGCATAAACGAGGTCCATAACTTCGGCAAATACCGGATCACCGGACCAGCGGCGCGGGATTGGTTGGACCGGATAATGGCAGGACGTATGCCAAAACCCGGACGCCTGTCCCTGACACCGATGCTGTCGCCTAAAGGCAAACTGATTGGCGATTTCACCGCGTCGTGCCTGAGCGAAACCGAGTTTCAGTTGACAGCCTCCTATGGCAGTCAAGCGTTCCACATGCGCTGGTTCCTGCAAAATGCGCAGGATGGCGTTTCCATCGAGAACATCAGCGACCGCTTGAACGGGTTTCAGATCGCTGGTCCCAAGGCAACGCAGGTTCTGGCCGCCTGCACCCGAGATGACCTCAGTGAATTCCAGTTTCTTGATGTTCGCCGCATGACCGTTGGCATGACCGAATGCATCGTTCAGCGGGTCAGCTATACCGGCGATTTGGGGTACGAGATCTACTGCGATCCTATGGCCCAGCGGCAACTCTGGTGGGCTTTGTGGGAAGCCGGCCAAGCGCATGGCATGGTTCCTTTTGGGATGCGCGCAATGATGAGCCTGAGGCTGGACAAGTTTTTCGGCTCGTGGATGCGAGAATTCTCGCCCGACTACACCGCTGCGGAAACCGGGCTGGACCGCTTTATCTCATTCCGTAAGAACAGCGACTTTATCGGCCGCGCCGTTGCCGAGGCAGAACGTGCTGACGGAACCAACCGCAACTTGGTCGCCTTCGAAGTCGATGCAGACGACGCAGATGTGAACGCCTATGAACCAATCTGGCTGGACGGTACTGTGGTCGGTTTCTGTACATCGGGCGGGTACTCTCACTTCGCGCAAAAATCCATTGCAATGGGTTTCTTACCTTCTGACCGCGTCTCCGATGGATTAGAGGTCGAAATCGAAATCCTTGGGCAGATGTGCAAGGCAAAAGTACTCTCAAAGCCTTTGTTTGACCCGGACGGTGCACGCATGAGGGGATGACACTGCGTTCTACCGGCGGCATTGTGACGGCATGACTGATATTCCCATCATCCTGCTGGCCGCCGGACAATCCAGCCGCATGGGCGGCGTGGACAAGTTGTTGCAAATGATTGACGGGGTCCCCTTGTTGACGCGATCGGCGCGCAGCGCGCAGGCTGTCGGCCCCGTGCTTGCTGCCCTGCCCCCTAAACCACACCCCAGATATGACGCGCTGAATGGTTTGGATGTTCAGGCAGTACCTGTTCCCGACGCCGAAGAAGGCATGAACGCAAGCCTGCGCGCTGCGATGCGACGGGTTTCGTCCGACGCTCCAGCAGTGATGGTCTTGTTGGCGGATCTGCCGGATCTTTCCAGTGCCAATCTGGCTGCGGTCTTGAACGCACGCAAAACCCACCCCGACAAGCTTGTCTGGCGCGGTGCCACTGCGCAGGGCAAACCCGGTCATCCGGTGATCTTTGACCGAAGCCTTTTTGGCCAACTCTCAGATTTGCAGGGCGATGACGGTGCTCAACAAGTGGTGCGGGCTCATCAAGGCAAAGTACATCTGCACCGCTTGCCAGACCGAAATGCTCTGCTTGACCTGGATACGCCCGATGACTGGAACGCTTGGCTCAAAAAGCGGCGCCTAAAATAAACACGGCCCGGTCTTGAAGACCGGGCCGGTGCCCAAAACAGGACTACCACTTTTCTCAATCCCAAAAGCCTGGTCAGCTTGCCTTCACGACAACCCGACTACATAGCAGCCAAACCTAAACAAGACCCCCTCGTTAACACGCCGCTAAAACTCTCGGTGACTGAGTGAACCAGCAGCGCCCCCTAGCGCTTTTGGCTCCCCCTCACTTGGGCATGTTCATCCTCACTGATCTGAACACGCGAAACAACGTAAAATTGGAAGGTATGGTTAACTTAGCTCAACTTTGAATGGTTTTTGAGCAACAACGCTCCACACGTCAATCAACCTATAGGGGATTGAACGATTGTACACACGATAACGATTCGAGGTTATGCACAAACTTATTCGTGCTTACGCCTCGCTCACGTCAAAGTTTTCACATCAAGTCCAGCTAAACGCCAACCTGAGCACAACCATTGAGGGAGCTGTATTTTTCCCCATCCTGTCGAAGGATCATTGTCAACAAAACAAAAATAATTCAATGCTTTTGAAAGTTTGACGTCGATTTCAGCAACAATCCTCCGATTCGCACGCCGACAACCCGGTAATTTTAGCGAATCCCGTACTGACGTCGGCCGCCACAGAACACTGGGTTTGTGGCAAAATTAAGATTTCTTCACATATCCCTAAGGAAAGACCAATCCTGCCGGTCCATCTCTTGTTTCAACGCGCAGTCGCACCTGCGCGACACATACAGGAGACAGAAATGAGCATCCGCAAATCATCGCTATTACTTCCCCGGACCTCCAACTGGATGGGCATCAGTGCCTTGGGCGCAGCCATGCTGGCAACAACTGCCATTCCATCCATGGCGGACGAGGCATTGGCAGATCTGGTCGAAACCGTTTCACCTTCGGTCGTGACCATCATAGCGGAACAAGAAATCGTACCCGGTGCGACACCCGGGCAAAACTTTGACTTCGACGGGCATCCGTTTGGCGAATTCTTCAAACGCTTCGGCGCGCCCGAAGGCTTCAACGCCCCCCAGCAAGGCCCAGCACAGGGTTTGGGCTCGGGCTTTGTTCTGGATGAAGCGGGATACATTGTCACCAATCACCATGTCGTGGAAAACGCTTCAACCGTGACCGTGCGGCTGAACGATGACCGCACCTTTGAGGCCGAAGTGATCGGAACAGACCCACTGACCGACATCGCCGTTTTGAAAATCGATGCAGACACCGCACTTCAGGCCGTTGAGATGGGCGACAGCGATGTCATCCGCGTCGGCGAAGATGTTGTGGCCATCGGTAACCCGTTTGGTCTGAGTTCAACCGTAACCACCGGTATCGTCTCGGCAAAGGGTCGCAACATTTCAGAAGGCCCCTACGCAGAGTTCATTCAGACGGACGCGGCCATCAACAAGGGCAATTCAGGTGGACCCCTGTTCAACATGGATGGTGAGGTTATTGGCGTGAATTCAGCCATTTATTCACCCAGCGGTGGGTCGGTGGGCCTGGGCTTTGCCGTGACGTCGAACATCGTAGAACATATCACCGCCGATTTGCGTGACGATGGCCAGGTCAGCCGCGGCTGGCTGGGTGTTTCGATCCAAAACGTCAGCCCGCAACTCGCGGCAGCCCTGGGGATCGATGCGTCATCCGGTGCATTGGTTTCCGACGTGGTAACCGACAGCCCGGCGGATGGCGTTCTGAAACAGGGTGATGTGATCCTGTCCTTCAATGACGAAGCCGTCGATTCCAGCAGTGATTTGCCCATTCTGGTCGGCACAACCAAAGTTGGTACTGACAGTACTTTGAAAGTCTTGCGTGACGGTAAAGAGGAAACGCTGACTTTGACCGTTGGCCAACACCAGACGGCGTCTGCTCAGGCCGATGCGCCGGTCGAAGCCGAAGTTGCAGGCACGACGCTGGGCGTCACAGTCGCCCCGCTGACCGAGACGGTACGCGCCGAGACCGGTGTGGCCGAGACGGTCGAAGGCGTTGTGGTCACAGACCTGAAACCGGACAGCCCAGCCGCAAAGGCCGGTCTGCAGCGTGGTGACGTCATCGTCAAACTTGGCAACCAGGACACGTTCACACCTGACGCCTTGAAGGCTGCACTGGACAGCGAAAAAACCGATCCGGCGCTGGTGCTGATCAATCGCGGTGGCAGCCAGATCTTCGTCGCGGTCGAACTGGCCTAGCCTTGAACACGCGCGCGCCGCTTGATGGGGATTTTCGGCGCGCGCCTCACCCGGCGGAACAGAGTTGTCCACTATCCGCCGGGCTTGCCGGGTGCATGCCCAGCACCCGGCAAGATCCCCCGAATTCAATGTGCATCACCTGAAAATTGTGTTTAAATCCCGATAGAAAGGAGCCCGACCATGAGCCGCCGTCTGTTGATCGTGGAAGATGACGCTGACACCAGGGACTTCATCGCCAAAGGCTTCGGCGAAGAAGGCTATGTGGTTGAAACCGCAGAAGATGGTCGCGAAGGGTTGTATCACGCCACAGATGGAGGGTTCGACGCCATTGTACTGGACCGGATGCTGCCAGGCTTGGATGGGCTGTCATTGATCAAATCTCTTCGCGCAGCCGGTTTGAAAACACCCGTCCTAATGCTGACCGCCATGAGCGCGGTGGACGAACGGGTTAAGGGTCTGCGCTCGGGCGCGGACGACTATCTGGTCAAGCCGTTCTCCTTTCAGGAATTGCATGCCCGAATCGAAGCTCTGCTGAGACGTCCGCAGGAATCCGAAGAAACGCCAACGCTCACCTGCAAAGACCTTGAGATGGATCTGTTGACCCGAAAAGTCACCCGCGACGGGCACGAGATTACGCTCACCCCGCGCGAGTTCCAGATCCTAGAGTTTTTTCTGCGTCGCAAGAACCGAGTGGTGTCGCGCACTATGCTGCTGGAAGGCGTTTGGGACTATCATTTCGATCCAAACACCAATGTTGTCGACGTCCATATTTCAAAGCTGCGTCGACAATTGGATGAAGGCGGCGATACCCCGTTGATTGAAACCGTCCGCGGTGCGGGTTACATGATGTCTGATGGATAACCTGCGGCTTTCCCTGAACAATTCCAGAACAAGGCTAGTCGCGACCAGCATGTTTCTCAGCACCTTTTTGACTGCTTCGGTGCTGGCTGTGGTGTACGTCACCGCAAACCGAAGCATTGAATCCGAGACACGCTCGGTCGTCTCTGCCGAGTTGACGGGATTGGCGGATGAATATGAACGGCGAGGTCTGCTTGGGCTGATCACCGCAATTGAGCGTCGCCTGCCAAGCGCTTCTGAACGTGACGCGCTTTACCTTTTGACGGATCGGATGGGCGTCAAGCTGGTCGGCAACCTGAAATCCTGGCCCGTAAATGTGGCAGCAGGTAGCGGTTGGGTCGATCTGGAGCTTCGCCGCGCCGACAATGACCAGCTTGTCCCGGTTTCTGCCGCCTCAATCCGCCTGCCGGGTGGCGAACGTCTGCTGGTTGGGCGCGATGCCGCCACACGTCAGCAGTTTGATCGCGTCCTGTTCAGGTCGGTCGCATTGGCACTGGGGATCGCCTTTGTGCTGAGCGTGATCACCGGCTGGCTGTTCACGCGTCTGGTCTTTGCACGCCTTTCGGACATAGCCAGTACGGCCGAAAACATCGTGTCTGGCGATCTATCCAAAAGAATGCCTCTGCGCGGAACCGGCGACGAATTTGACCAGGTCTCGGGCACGTTAAACAACATGCTGGACCGGATTGAAGAATTGATCAGCAACCTGCGCACCACGTCGAATTCCATAGCACATGACCTGCGATCTCCGCTCTCTCGCCTGCGCCAGCGTGTCGAGGCTCTGTCAGAGCCGGGAAAAACCGATCTGGACCGTGAAGTCGATGTCGCCCGTGCAACGGCTGAAATAGACCACGTGCTGCGCGTGCTGGCACAACTGACCGAGATTTCACGCGCCGAAGCCGGGCTTGGGCGCGAACAGTTTGAAACCATCGACTTGCAGCAATTGGTCGGTGATGTGGTTGAACTATACGACCCAGTTGCCGCTGATCAGGGTATTTCACTCGACGTCACTGGCTCTGCCCCCCCGATCGAAGGGCACCGCCCGCTTCTGTCACAGGCCTTGTCCAACCTGCTTGAAAACGCGATGCGATATGCGCCTGCGGATTCGACCATCACGATTTCGCTGGATGCCGAAAACGGATTTGCATGTCTGCACGTGCGCGACCAAGGTCCGGGCGTCCCACCCGAAGAACTAGACCGCCTGCAACTTCCATTCGTTACACTTGACCCTGCGCGGACGGAGCGCAACGCCGGGCTGGGACTGGCATTGGTCGCGGCGATTTCGCATATGCATGGCGGCAGGTTTGCAGCCCAAAACTGTGATCCTGGGCTACAGGCGACGATCTATCTGGCCCAGAACCCTTAAACAGGGATACCTTCTGTCGCCATCGTCTTGTTTTTATAGCGTTTGTCTTCTGTCACATCCGCCCCGAACCAATCCGGTGGGAAAAAAGCCGCGGCATCTTCTTCCGAGTCGAATTCCACTTCAACCAGACGCAAAGACGCCAGATCGCCCGAAAAGATATCCAGCTCGAACATGAGCCCATCCGGCAATTGTCCGGTGTACCGCTCTTTCTCGACACGGCGACCTTCGGTTTCGGGCCAGAACGTTTCAAACTGTTCTTCCGTAATCTGTGCCTCACGCTCAACACGGACCAAACCACCGCCACCTTTCAAAGTCAGAAAAAACGCATCGTTCTTTTGCCTCAACCGCAATTCGGTCGAGTCATCAGGCGCCGTCAAGTATCCCTGTCGCACAACGGCTTTCTGCGCACTACTCAGGTCCGGCAAGGTAGCCACCAGAAACTTGCGTTCGATTTCCTTGCTCATTGGGTTGAAACCGCTCCGTTTTCCAATTCTTCGAACAACGCTCGGTAGGATGCACAGGCCACGCTGCGCCCGGCATAAGTGCTGACCGGGGCGCGGTGTTGACCCATCTTTTCGATGTCCGCCGCAAATGGCACCGTCGTTTGCAAAAACCGTTTAGGATACAGCTTGCGCATCGACAGCATCGTTTCCTGATGCAGAACCTTCCGCTGCTGGACCATCGAAAAGAACGCCCTCAGCTTTTTCTTTCGCAGCTTGTGTTCATCAAAAAAGCTTACCAACTGGTCGAATGTGCGTTCAGACAGCGTTGTGGGAATAACCGGCACGACGATTTCGTCCGCCGCCTTGAAGATGTTTTCGGACAGGGTTGAAAAGTTTGGCGGGCAATCCAGAATGATCACGTCATAATCGCTGCCGGCCGAAACCAGTGCCTTTTTCAGGCGCGAGCGTTTGTTCCGCATCCGGGACAGGAAGACATCGAAATCACGGAAAGTCAGGTTTGCAGGCAGCACGTCCAAACCTTCGAAATCGCTGGCCCGGATTGCTTTGATGAACCGATCCACGTCCTCGAAAAACCGCGCGTCCGTCAGCTTCTTTGAGGGTTTCACGCGAAAATAAAAACCCGACGCGCCTTGAGGGTCGAGATCACACAGCAAAACCTGCTTCCCCGCCTGCGCATAGGCATATGCCAGATTCACCGAGGTTGCGGTTTTGCCGACACCGCCCTTGTTGCTGTAGCAGGCAATGATCTTCATCCCTTACTCCTCATTATGGTGAAACAAACTGCGGAACAGATGCTGGGTTTCAGGGCTGTCAAAATGCCGGAAACTGGTGATGACACGGCTGCGCTCGAATTTTTGGCGTTGATCCAGCACAGAAATCAACCCTCCCGCGGCTAAACCGATCTGTGCATCCACGCGACCCTGCGCGTTGCTTTGCTGCGAGACAAATGTCAGCAACGCCTCTTGTTGCACGGAATAATCATTGAACAGGCCCAGGTTATCTTGCAGCTTTTTCAGAGGCTTGAGGATTTTTTTGAATGCCTTTGCGTCAAAGAGCGGGGCAAAGAACTCCATCAAATAGCGCAGTTTCTTACAGTCGATACGCAGGTCGTGGACCGTCTCATCCGGAGTGTCATCGGTGATACTACGCGCGATTTTGCATACCTTGCGATAGCGTTTCCAGATCAGCGCACAGGCATAATCATAAGCGCCCCGGTCCGAATTTGGCCCGGGTTGCAAATGGGCGGTGCCGTCAAACTTTTCGATCAGCCGGTTCATCGAGGCGTCGTAGTCACGGCTGCGCAATCTGCGAGACAAGCGCGACAATTCCTGTTTGCGCTCTTTCTGAAACTGGTCAAACATCGCCCGCAATCCCAAATGAAGATTGGCCGGTATCAGGCTGAAATACATATCTTTTTCCAAAAGATACACATCCAGATCGCGCAGCCGCCCGGTTGGTGCCATAAGGTCCGAAAAAACGCGTTTCAGATCGGCGGTCTGATCTTCGGAAAACACCCCTTTGAACAGGCTGACCACAGACCGGATTTTACGCAAAGACACACGGTAATCGTGCAGAAACTCTGTATCAATATCGGCGACCATGCCCTCTTCGTTTTGGCGGGCAACCTTCAGATAGGTGTGGATAATATCTGTCGCCACTTCAAGCGAAGGTTCCGTTTTCCCAAGCGCGATCTCGGGCTTTGCCCGGTAGGTCACCAAGCCCGGAAACAGCCCCGCATACAACGCTTCAACGTCCTGTGCGCAGCCCGGCAGTTCAACGATTGAAGAACAGACCTTTTGATAGGCACGCTCGTAACCGCGCAATCCATGCAATCGAACAACCGTAGCCCGCCCCGAGGTTGACGTCATAGACCAGATCACCCCTCTGACCTGGGTCTTTTGCAGCTCATCCAGCACGACAAAAGACTTCTCTTTCAGCTTACCAACCCCGATCTGCATCAGGGCCCGGAGCGTTGGAAAATCCTGCAACGCTGCCCGAACTTCACCGTCAGGCAGGTTCTGAACAAATCGCCCATTACCCATGCCGTTCTGGGACAACGGGCGTTGGCCTTTTTGTAGCAAGTGCAATGCCGCACCGCTTTCGATCAGCACTCGACCCGCTGCGCGCTGGGTCTGATCATGGCAATCCAACAGCGAAAAAGGCTTGCTTGTGCCTTTTGGCTCAATCACCAAAGTTAAACCCGTCAAAGAAGCTTCAAGAGCTTTCGTGTCCATCAGCGAGGACAGAAAGAACAGAGCTTCAGGCGGCACAGTCATTCCCCCTTCTGCCGATCCTTCCTTGGTCTTTTTGTGTTCAAACACTCGACCCTCCGCGAAAGCCTCGCCTCATGCAAACGCAAGCTTGAGAAAACATCAAGACATTCCGTTTTGACCAAACGTAATCCTCGGGTGACAGGGCTGCGGGATCAACGTAAAACGAACGAATGAGCGACCCTGTTTCATCGATCCGAAACCTTGGCCCGGCTTTCGAACAAGCCTGCGCCCGTGCAGGTATTCATTCGGCGGAAGAATTGCGACAGCTGGGGCCAGACGAGGCTTATGCCCGTCTTTTACGCGCCGGAACCAAGGCCCATTTTATCGGCTACTACGTTCTGGTGATGGGGTTGCAGGGCCGTCCGTGGAACGACTGCAAAGGCGAAGAAAAGAAAGCCCTACGGCTGCGCTTTGACGCGATAAAGGCAGGCAACAGTGCCGCGCCGGAAAATAAGATGATCGCCGATCTGGATGCCATTGGCGTGCGCGTTGCACCACAAGATCTAAAGCAAGTCTGAACAAAAAAGGCCGCCCCAAGCGGAGCGGCCCAATACGTTGGCAAAAGCGGTGGCTTAGCCGACCAGTTCGATGCCCGAGAAGAAGTACGCGATCTCAACTGCTGCGGTTTCTGGTGCGTCCGAACCGTGGACCGAGTTTTCGCCAACCGACTCGGCAAACTCGGCGCGGATGGTGCCAGCTGCCGCGTCTGCAGGGTTGGTTGCACCCATGACTTCGCGGTTCTTTGCAATGGCGCCTTCGCCTTCCAGAACCTGAACAACAACCGGAGCCGACGACATGAATTCGCACAGTTCGTCATAGAACGGACGCTCGGCGTGCACTTCGTAGAACTTGCCGGCTTGCTCTTTGGTCATGTGGATGCGCTTTTGCGCGACGATGCGCAGGCCGGCCTCTTCGAACTTGGCGTTGATTTTGCCAGTCAGGTTGCGGCGGGTTGCATCGGGTTTGATGATCGAGAATGTGCGTTCCAGTGCCATGTCGGCCTCTCCTTACAATGTGGCGCGGGGCCCGCGCCGAAATCCATCGCGCGCCGCGTATCACGGTCTTTGGCTTATGAAAAGTGTTATGATAGCCCATTCGCCGCTTTGGCGTTCAGAATGTATCCGGCAACGGGTCGATCCGGTCGAGACGACGGACATACAGCACTGCAAGCAACCCGGCAAAACTGCATGCCCACATCATGCCCAGCACCAGAAAAGGTCCGTTTTCGGGGCTGACAAATGCACCTGTCATCGAGGTAAGGATTGCACCCAGCGCCACCACCATCGCACCAGACAACCCTGCTGCGCTGCCTGCCAGCCTGGGGCGCACGGACATGACTCCTGCCGCGGCATTGGCGTTGGTCAGCCCGTTGCCGAATCCCACGCATATGGCCGAGCCGAAGAACACCCAGACCGACCCAAGGCCAGCAAGAAACAGCAGCAATCCACAGAACGGCCCGGTCGAAGCTACAATCCGTCCGATCAGGATCATCGTGGTCAGACGTGTCCGCGCGGCGATCCGGCCAGTGACGAAGTTACCCACCATGAACCCGCCGGTAATAATCCCTATGCCAAGGCCCAACATCGCAGGGCTCAGATCGAACCAAGCGGCGGCGACCAGAGGCGCGCCGGTTATGAAGCTGTAGAACCCGCCAATCGAAAACGACGCGCACAAGGCGTAACCCCAGAACCTGCGGGCGCGAAATAGATCCGGGTATTCGCGCAGTTGGGCTGTAAAGGTGGACGAGCGGTTCATGTTGGTCTCGCCCATGTCAAACCACAGCAAAACCAACAGCCCTGCCCCCAGCATAGTGTAAAGCACAAACCCCGAGCGCCAGCCAAAGAGCATATCCAGCCCGCCGCCCAGCATCGGCCCAAGCATCGGTGCCAAAGCCATGGCCATCGCCACATACCCCAGTTTGCTGGCCGCCTCGTTCGGTGGATACCGGTCTCTGATCGATGCGCTGGACAGAACCGACCCGGCCACCACCGCAGCCTGCAAAAGCCGGAAACCCAAGAACCCCCAGATCGACTCGGCCAGTGTGCAACCGATTGAGGCGACGACGAAGATCGTCATGCTCATCAACAGGATCGGCCTGCGTCCGAAGCGATCAGACAGCGGCCCCATGATCAGTTGCAGCACGGCTGAAACCGCCAGATAACCGGCAACCGATAGGTTCATCAGGCCGTAATCCACGCCGAAATCTTCGCTCATGTGGGCCAGCGACGGCAGGAACATGTTCAGCGACAGCACCGACAACGCAGTGGCAAAGATCAGCGTGATCAGATGAGGGGGCGTTTGGGCCGCGCGCATGGGAAAAACCGTTCAGAAAAGCAAACGACACAGCGCTAACACATTGCATGAGACTTGAACATGCCAAGCCGCTGGCGGCGGCATCACGCCTCTGCTAAGAGCGGCCCATGCTACGGATCGAAGACATCACCTATGCCGTTGAAGGCCGCCCTTTATTTGACGGCGCAAGCGCAACCATTCCAGACGGGCACAAGGTTGGCCTTGTGGGCCGTAATGGCACCGGAAAGACCACCCTGTTCCGCCTGATCCGAGGGGAACTGGCGCTGGAATCGGGCAATATCTTGGTCCCCAAACGCGCGCGGATCGGCGGTGTCGCGCAAGAAGTGCCCTCGTCCGATGTCTCGCTGATCAACACGGTTCTTGCCGCTGACACGGAACGCAGCGCTTTAATGGCCGAAGCCGACTGCGCCGAAGACCCCGCCCGCATTGCCGAGATCCAGACCCGGTTGGCCGATATCGACGCCTGGTCCGCCGAGGCGCGCGCTGCCTCGATCCTCAAAGGCTTGGGTTTTGACGATGAAGACCAGCTAAAGCCCTGTTCGGATTTTTCGGGCGGCTGGCGGATGCGTGTCGCTTTGGCAGCGGTGTTGTTCTCGCAGCCTGATCTGCTGTTGCTGGACGAACCAACCAACTATCTGGACCTTGAAGGCGCGTTGTGGCTGGAAAGCTATTTGGCCAAATATCCGCACACGGTGATCATAATCAGCCACGACCGAGGGTTGTTGAACCGTGCCGTCGGCTCGATCCTGCATTTGGAAGACCGCAAGCTGACCTATTACGCGGTGCCTTATGACAAATTCGCCGAACGGCGCGCTGAACGTCTGGCGCAGGCGGAATCCGAGAACGCCAAGGCGAAGGCACGCATCGCGCATTTGCAAAGCTTCGTCGATCGCTTCCGCTATAAGGCGTCCAAGGCCGTTCAGGCCCAATCCCGCCTGAAGATGATCGAGCGCATTCAACTGGTCTCAACCCCGCAAGAGGCCGCCCTGCGCGCGTTTTCCTTCCCCGAGCCAGAAGAACTGTCGCCGCCGATCATCCAGATCGAAGGTGGTGTGACCGGCTATGGCGAGACTGAGGTTCTGCGCCGCCTGAACCTGCGGATTGACCAGGATGACCGGATTGCCCTGTTGGGCAAGAACGGTCAGGGCAAATCAACCTTGTCCAAGCTTTTGTCCGACCGCCTGCCCCTGATGGCGGGCAAGATGAGCCGTTCCAACAAGCTGCGCATCGGCTATTTCGCACAGCATCAAGTGGATGAGCTTTACGTGGACGAAACGCCATTGGACCACCTGCGCCGTCTGCGTCCTGACGAAGCGCCGGGCAAGTGGCGCTCTCGGCTGGCTGGATTTGGACTGAACGCGGATCAGGCCGAAACCGAGGTCGGTCGTCTGTCAGGTGGCCAAAAAGCGCGCCTGTCGCTGCTGATCGCCACGATTGATGCGCCGCATATGCTGATCCTGGATGAACCGACCAACCACCTTGATATCGAAAGCCGCGAGGCTCTGGTCGAAGCACTGACCGCCTATTCCGGTGCAGTCGTGTTAGTCAGCCACGACATGCACCTTCTAAGCCTTGTCGCGGACCGGCTTTGGTTGGTCTCGGACGGGACAGTCAAGCCCTTCGACGGCGACCTTGAAGCGTACCGATCTATGTTATTGGCGCGGGACAAGCCGGTCAAAGAAAAGCCGCAAGTCAGCAAGCCCAAACGCCCCTCGCGCGAGGCTATGCTGGCCTTGCGGGCCGATTTGCGCAAATGCGAGGATCGGATCGAAAAGCTGACGGATATGCATGACAAGCTTTCGGCCAAACTGTCGGACCCGGCTTTGTATGAAGACGACAAGATCAACGATCTGGAAACCTGGAACCGCAAATTCGCGGAAGTGACCGAGGCGATGCAAAAGGCCGAAGCACTATGGGTTGCTGCGGCAGAACGGCTGGAACAGGCAGAAAACGTTGCATGATGAAGCCCGTCGTTGAAACCAAGGCCATGATTGCAGGCATGCGCCCCGCGCTTCAGCCGGGCGAATTTGCGTTTGTTGTCTGGCCACAAGAGGAAGCCTGGCCCGTGGGTACACGGGCAAGCTGCATCGAAGCCGAAGGTCTGTCGCTGATCATCCCCGTTGGCGCCGCACCGGAAGACGCGGTGCCCATGCGCTGCATCACTCTGCAGGTTCATTCGTCGCTTGAGGGGGTGGGCCTGACCGCTGCCGTTTCGACCGCCCTTGCGGAAAACAACATTCCTGCAAACATGGTTGCCGGGTATCACCATGACCACGTGTACGTTCCCAGCACCTTGGCTGAAAAGGCTTTGGCTGTTTTGAAAGAACTTCAGCAAGGGGCTAACCGATGATCGACCTTGCCTTTTTCATCACCGCGTTCACGACCTTGTTCGTAGTGATTGATCCGTTTGGCACAACTCCGATTTTTGTCGCGATGACGCAGGGTATGGATGCCCGCACGCGTCGCATGACGGCCTATCGCACCTGTGCTGTGGCCTCGGGCATCCTGATCGCCTTTGCAGCCTTTGGTGAGGCGGTTCTGGGCTTTGTCGGCATCTCGATGGAGGCGTTCAAAGTTGCAGGCGGCGCGCTGCTGTTCCTGACCGCGCTGGACATGCTGTTCGAACGGCGCACCAAACGGCGCGAGGATCGGGCCGAAGAAGAAGAACACCCCGATCCGTCTGTTTTTCCTTTGGCCATTCCTTTGGTGGCTGGGCCCGGGTCGATTGCGACGATCATCCTTCTGGCCGGTCAGCACCCGGGGTTTCTGGGCATCGCCGAGGCAATCTTGGTGATGCTGGCCGTTATGGCCGTCGTTTTGATCTTCTTCCTGTCAGGCGGTCTGATCGCACGTATTCTGGGCAAAACCGGGTTGAATGTGCTGACCCGGTTGCTGGGGATGCTGCTGGCGGCTTTGTCGGTGCAGTTCATTCTGGATGGCCTAAAGGCCTTTGGTTTTGCATCTTAAACCCCCATATAAACAGCACGTAACTTTGGTGGGGTGAACCACATGGATGGCGGCAGCTTTGGACAACTGGTGTATCTGGTCATACTTGGCACAGTGCTGGTGTTCTGGTTCATCTCGTACAATCGACAGTCCCTGAACAAGACGTTGCAACAGGTGATGGCCTGGGTGTTCATTTTCGTCGGCGTCATCGCGATTATTGGTCTTTGGGAAGATATCCGTTCAACGGTTAGCCCTGCTCCGCAGATGACGGTTACTGGCGAAACGATTGAGGTACCCCGCGCATATGATGGCCACTATTATCTGCCCGTTCTGGTGAATGGCGAGCCGATCAACTTTCTTGTCGACACCGGTGCCAGCCAAATTGTCCTGAGCGCACAGGACGCGAAACGTGCAGGTATCGACCCGGATCAACTGAATTACTTTGGACGCGCCCTGACCGCCAACGGTGAGGTGCGCACCGCCCCGGTCCGGCTTGAAACTCTGACCGTCGGCCCCATCACCGATCAAAACGTATCTGCCTGGGTTAATGAGGGCGAGCTGCACAAGTCCTTGCTGGGGATGGATTACCTTCATCGATTTTCCAACATCCAATTCGCAAATGGGCGCATGATCCTGTCGCGCTGACCCTTTCAGGGTTGCATTCGATCATTGAGAACAAAATAAGAACATGTTAGCCTGCCTATATGGCGGCTCATCTTCTTGATCAAAAACCCACGAGCGCTGCTCCGGGGTTGAACCTACATAGTCAAATCACCCTGCAACTGGGCCGCGTGCACGAGGCATGTGGCCCTGCCCGGCGCAGCTTTGCCATGTGGCTGGCCAGTCAGGCGCAGGGGCCCGTGCTGTGGATCTCGCCCGCGTGGGAGCCTGGTCAGCTGAACCCGGACGGGATGATGCCCTTTGCCGATCCGGCCCGGTTCATCTTTGTCCGCCCCACCCGCGCCGAAGATCTGTTGTGGTGCATGGAAGAGGCGCTGCGCAGCGGGGCGATCCCGTTGATCATCGGCGACCTGCCGGGCGCGCCGGGTCTGACACCGGTGCGCCGGATGCATCTGGCCGCCGAACAGGGCGGCACGATGGGGCGGGCTCCGCTTGGCCTGCTGCTGACACCTGGTGACGGTGGCGCGCAGGGGGTCGAAACGCGCTGGCACATGGCTGCGGCCCATCAGGGCGAGGCCCGGCGCTGGACCCTGACCCGCCGCCGCGCCCGTGCCCTGCCCCCGGTCACATGGCAGGCCACCATGACCGCCGCCCGGTCCGGCCTGCACCTCAAGCGCATCGCGACCAACGAAGCCCCGGCCTGAAAAAGCCGCGATCACGCAATGTTTGATTGGCCGGTCACAGTGCACGCCCTAGCCTTCGGGCATGACAGTATTGAACCGACGCATTTTCCTTGCCGGGCTGGCGTCCCTGCCCATTGCCCGACCGTCGCACGCGACGCTCAGCCCCTACGTTCTGTCGACAACAGACACCAGGGTCGGCTTCAGCTTCAATCTGTCGGGCGTAATGCAGTCGGGATCCATGCCAATCCGATCCGCCGATGTTAACATCGACACGCGCCAACTGCAGAACAGTCAAGTCTCGGTTGTGCTGGACGTCAGCAAGGCCAGAACGCGGTTGCCTTTTGCCCGAATGCCCATGCTCAGCCCCAGTGTACTAGATGCCAAACAGCACCCAACGATCCGGTTTGTCTCAACGAAAATTGAGCTTGGCGCACAGGGGCGCATCTCGGACGGGGCCCGCATTACGGGGGACCTGACCGTACGAGGCGTAACGCGGCCAATCACGCTGAACGCCAATCTATATCGGCAGGCAGGCACAGCGGCAGACGATCTGAACACGTTGTCCATCGGCCTGACCGGAGCCCTCAACCGGCATGACTTTGGCGCGTCAGGCTATCCTGATCTGGTTCGCGACAACGTCGGTCTGGACATCCATGCCGAGATCAGCCGTGCGCGTTAACTAACAAAGCGCAAAAAACGACTCGATAAAGTCGAATAGATGCGCGCATTGTGCGGCAACGACGCCAATCTGAGATCACTATGCGCACGATCATTTCCTTTGCCGCCCTTTTTCTTTCGGCCATTCTGTTGCAGCTGTCGACGGGCGGGGTTGGTCCGCTCGATGCTATTTCCGGAATCACGCTGGAATTCACGACCGAGCAGATCGGTCTGCTGGGTTCAGCCCATTTTATTGGCTTTTTTGTAGGGTGCTGGTGGGCACCGCGCCTGATGGGCAGTGTCGGCCATTCTCGTGCTTTCGCAGTCTGCACCGCCTTGGGCGCGATGGGATTGATCGGTCACACCCTGACAGACAATCCCTACATCTGGGCGGTTCTCAGGATCGCGTCGGGCACCTGTATTGCGGGATGCTACACCGTGATCGAAGCATGGCTGAACGCCAAGGTCACAAATGAAACGCGCGGGCGGGCCATGGGGACCTATCGGCTTGTAGATCTGGGTGCCTCGCTGGGCGCACAGTTGATGATCGCGGTGCTGCCGCCTGCCTCTTACGTGTCCTACAACCTGTTGGCGATCCTGTGCTGTGCCTCGCTGCTGCCCCTGACCCTGACACGTGCCAGCCAACCGCAAACACCGAACACGCAGCGGCTGCGGCCCAAGCTTGCATGGGCATGTTCCCCACTGGCTGTGGCCGGCGTGATCGTCTCGGCGCTCAGCTCTGCGTCCTTCCGCATGGTAGGTCCGGTCTACGGGCAAGAAGTCGGGCTGGGCGTGGACCAGATCGCGTTCTTCCTTGCCTCGTTTGTTTTGGGCGGGGCGCTGGCACAGTATCCACTGGGCTGGCTGGCCGACAAATATGACCGACGCTGGGTTCTGATCTGGTTGTCTGCCGCCGCTGTATTGAGTTGCGGGTTCACGATGGCTGCAAGCGGGACCGGGACACTTGGGGTGATGCTGGCCGCCGGGTTCTTTGGCCTGACGACCTTTCCGATCTTTTCGCTGTCTTCGGCCCACGCAAATGACTTTGCCACCAGTGAAGAACGGGTCGAACTGTCTGCGGCCCTGATGTTCTGGTACGCCTTGGGCGCAATTGCATCGCCCTATATTTCCTCGACACTGATCGAGCAGTTTGGTCCCGGCGCTTTGTTTGCCTTTGTGGCCGTCGGACATCTGGGGTTGATCATCTTTGGTCTTGCACGGATGCGCACTCGCCCGACGCCGGAAGAGCGGACAAACTACGTCTACGCTCCGCGTACATCCTTTACCGTCGGGCGCCTTTTGAAACGCTCTCGGGAAGAATAAAAAAGGGCCGGGAAATTCCCGGCCCATTTGTTCTTTGTTCGTTTTTTACTGAGTCGGCGACGTCTCTTCCTCGACAATCTCGACCGCGTCTGCTGGTTCAGGCGTCGCCTCTAGCGCACCGTTCACCACACCGCCGACACCGTTTTCCATCGATAGGCCCAGCTCCTCGCCCAGTTTCTTGAGCGCGGGCATCTGCACAGCCATGCCCATGATCGAATCCAGCGCCTGATTGACCACCGGCTTGTCGCTGTTGGCCGCTCCACCGCCTGAAGCACCGGCACCGATCCCACCAACCTGATGGATTTTGATCGAGTCGATCTTCTCGGCCGGTTTCACCATTTCCGAGATGATCGACGGCATCGTCTCGATCCGCGCCATATCGACTTTCATACGAATCTGCGCAGCAGACAGAGCGTTGTCGGCTTCAACAATGGCGCGCTTACCTTCCGCTTCGGCCAGCATGTCGTTCTTCTTGGCTTCGGCTCGAATGTTCAACGCATCCGCTTCGGCCTGTGCTTCTTCACGACGCGCTTCGGCACGGTCTGCGGCGGCCTCTTTCTCGGCCTGCGCGGCCAGACGGATCGCAGTCGCCTGACGTTCCGCTTCGCGCGTCGCTTCGATCAATACGATCTGCTTCTGGCGTTCAGCTTCGGCCACTTCACGGGCGGTCACGACGGCCTCGGTCGCCTTTGTCGCCTCGGCCCGGGCGAGGTCAGCAGAAGCACGAGCACGGCTTTCCTCTTCGGATTTCTGCGCGATGATGATCTGGCGTTCCTGCTCGGCCACTTCGATCTCTCGCTCTTTGGCAATCTCAGCATCGCGGATCTTGCGCTCGCGCTCGATCTCGGCCCCGCGGATGGCTTCTTCACGGGCGATCCGGGCACGTTCGGTTTCGCGCACCGAGTCTTCGGTCCGCGCCGCAATCTCGGCCTCTTGAGCCACGCGCAGGGTTTCAACCTTCTGAGTCTGCTCGATCCGCGCCTGTGCCTCGTCCTGCTCGATCAGCAGTTTCTGACGCTCGGCCTCCATCGCGGCCCGGCGTACTTCAACCTCGGCATCCGCATCAATCTGCGCGCGCTCTTTTTTCGAGGCTGCAATCACCTCGGCCAGTTTGCGCATACCCACAGCGTTAAAGGCGTTATTCTCGTCCAGTGCTTCGAACGGTGTCTGGTCAAGCGCAGTCAGCGACACGGATTCCAGCGACAGGCCGTTCTTCAACAGGTCTTCGGACACAGCATTCTGCACCTCTTGCACAAAGTCAGCGCGGTTCTCGTGCAGCCCGTCCATGGTCATCTGCGCGGCCACGGCGCGCAAACCGTCGATCAGTTTACCTTCGATCATCTCGCGCAGCTGTTCGACGTCAAAGGTGCGCGAGCCCAGTGTCTGCGCGGCGCGCGCGATGCCCTCTTCAGTCGCCATGACAGAGACGTAGAATTCGACACCCACATCCACGCGCATGCGGTCCTGAGTGATCAGCGCGGCTTCACCGCTGCGCTGCACTTCAAGGCGCAGGGTTTTCATGTTCACAGGGCTGACCTCATGCAGCAACGGCACAATGACCACACCGCCATCCATGATAACTTTTTTGCCTCCTGCCCCGGTTTTCACCAGGCTCACTTCGCGGGTCGCGCGTTTATACAGGCGGCCAAGGACAAGGCCGATGAATAACAGGACGGCCAGAATGGTGACGACCGTAATCGCCAGGAATGAAACTTCCATACAAAATCCTCCGATTTAAGAGTTGGTAATTTGGTTAGTCCGACAAGCCGACCAGAACGAACCGGTCGCGCCGTCTGTCGCGCAGCACCAACACGTCGGTGCCTTGCTCAAGGATGTCTTTGTCTTGCAGCGGCTCGGCGCGAAGGTGATGGGTGTTTCCGAACCGGTCCATCACGCGCACCTCGGCAGGGCGGCCACGAGACGCCGTTCCTTGTGAGATCACTCCGCGACGGCGGGCCAGCATCCGTTCGGACATCGCCTCAGTCTCGGTCTTCGGCAACAGGCGGGCGAACACGGCTCCAAAGCCACGTGCGAACCACAGACCAAACGCACCTGCCGGGATTGCGGCCATCCAGCTTGGCAGGTCAAAGCCCAACAAATCACGCAGCGCCAATTGCAGGCCGATGCCCGACAGACCAAAACCCGCCAGCAACACAACAAGCCAGATCATGAAGGGCACTTTGCCAATCCCCAACCAAGCCATCGGCCCGGCAGCGGCGGCATCAGGCACGTCCGTCTCAATCTCGGCCAGTTCAAACTCGCCCAAATCAATGTCGGCATCTATGTCGAGATCGAAGTCTGCGACATCCAGATCCGGGACGTCCACAGCATCCAGATCGACCTCGCCCTCGCCTGCCAGCATGCTTCCACCCAGCACCAGAGCGATCAGCTCTAGGGCCAGCAGGCCAAACAGCAGCGCAAGCGCCATGGTAAAGGGCACGAATGCACCCTCAAGCAGGAAGTCGAACATTAGCAATATGCCCTCGTTTTTGTATACTTTTGTATACACTCAATATGGGTAGTCGTAAAAAAAATACAAGAGATCGTGATTCTGTTTTCAACCTATGGGTAGTGTGGACATCTGTTGACCTGCAATCGCTATTCAATTGATAAAGCGTTTTTTGACTGGATCGTGGCATTTCAGGGCATCCACGCAAAACCCGGCCTTTTGCTGGCGGGTTACATAAGGTAGACGAGCGCGCAGACAGTTACGTGGACACGCAAAATGGCTCGGATTCTCATCACCTCGGCGATCCCTTACATCAACGGGATCAAGCACCTCGGCAATCTGATCGGCTCGCAATTGCCAGCCGACCTGTACGCACGCTACCAGCGTGGCCGGGGGAATGAGGTCATGTTCCTGTGCGCCACCGACGAACATGGTACGCCTGCGGAACTCGCGGCCGCCAAAGCCGGTAAGCCCGTGGCCGAATATTGCGCAGATATGTACGCGGTTCAGGCGGATATCGCCAACCGGTTCGGCCTCAGCTTCGATCACTTTGGCCGCTCATCCAGCGAACAAAACAAACGCCTGACTCAGCATTTCGCCGGCAAACTGGATGAAGCGGGCCTGATCCGTGAGGTCAGTGAGAAACAGGTCTATTCCAACGCAGATGGCCGTTTCCTGCCCGACCGCTATATCGAAGGCACCTGCCCCAATTGCGGGTACGACCGCGCACGCGGCGATCAGTGCGAGAACTGCACCAAGCAATTGGATCCGACCGATCTGATTGAGCCACGCTCGGCCATTTCCGGCTCGACCGATCTGGAAGTGCGCGAGACGAAACATCTGTATCTGCGCCAGTCGGCGATGAAAGACCAGTTGGACGCGTGGATCGACAGCAAGACCGATTGGCCGGTCCTTACCACATCAATCGCCAAGAAATGGCTGCATGATGGCGACGGCCTGCAAGACCGGGGCATCACCCGCGACTTGGACTGGGGCGTTCCGGTTAAAAAAGGAGATCAGGACTGGCCCGGCATGGAAGGCAAGGTCTTTTATGTCTGGTTCGACGCCCCCATCGAATACATCGCCTGCGCCAAGGAATGGGCGGATGCCAGCGGCCGAACCGATGCCGACTGGGAGCGCTGGTGGCGCACCGACAAGGGCGCGGATGACGTGCGATATGTGCAATTCATGGGCAAAGACAACGTGCCCTTCCACACCTTGTCTTTCCCAGCCACCATCCTGGGCACAAACGCGCACAACGAAGACACCGGATCGTCCGAACGCTGGAAGCTGGTCGATTACATCAAGTCGTTCAACTACTTGAACTATGATGGCGGCCAGTTCTCGACCAGCCAGGGGCGTGGCGTGTTCATGGATCAGGCGCTGGAGATTCTGCCCGCTGACTATTGGCGCTGGTGGCTGCTGAGCCATGCACCCGAAAGCAGCGATAGTGAGTTTACTTGGGAAAACTTCCAGCAATCGGTGAACAAGGACCTTGCCGATGTTTTGGGTAACTTTGTCAGTCGCATCACCAAGTTCTGCCGCTCGAAGTTTGGCGAAGCTGTGCCGGAAGGCGGCAGCTATGGTGAACGCGAACACGCCCTGATCGACGAGTTGACCCGCCGCGTCCGCGCCTATGAAGGCCATATGGAAGCGATGGAAGTTCGCAAATCCGCGCAAGAATTGCGGGCGATTTGGGTTGCGGGAAATGAATACCTTCAAGCTGCGGCCCCATGGTCAACCTTCAAGGAAAACCCTGAACAGGCCGCCGCTCAGGTGCGACTGGGCCTGAACCTGATCCGTCTTTACGCTGTGCTCAGTGCGCCGTTCATACCGGACACCTCAGCCCGTATGCTCAGCGCGATGAACACACTGGACACAGGCTGGCCCGAAGATGTGGCCGCGGCATTGGACGCCCTACCCGCCGGTCACGCATTTACTGTGCCAGATGTTCTATTCGCGAAAATCACCGACGAGCAACGCGAAGACTGGCAGGAAAAATTTGCAGGTACGCGCAACTGACCCTCTTTCAGTGCAATTAATCTTCGGGGGCCTGTTTGGCCCCCGTTTTGCTTGCGGGCGAGGGCGAAGCAAACTTCTAAACCAGCCAAAGCGCTGAAATATTCTGCGCTGACTCCAGCCGGTTCAGGATTCATCGCGCTTGAGAAACCAAGTTAAAAAAGTCATCCTGATACCAAGTTCTTCCGACTCGGGCCTCCAATGCGGTGTGCCCGGCATTATTTCTTACCGTCACGCACGAGGCTTTCGCCATGTCCCCAGCACTTTTTTCTTCCACCCGGACCAGCAGGCCATTGGCCGCAGCGATTGTGCTGTTGTCTGTGGGATTGGCGTCTCCACTCGCCGGCCAGGAAGAAAGCGCGCCTCCGAAAGTGTCGATTTCGGCAGCTTACACTGAAGAGATTACCGACGAAGCCACCTTTATCGGACGCGCCGAGGCGATCAACAACGTCGATATTGTTGCGCGAGTGAACGGGTTTCTTAACAGCCGCGAGGTCGAGGATGGCGCAACCGTCAAGGAAGGTGATCTTCTGTTCACGATTGAGCCCGACCTCTATGAGGCCACGCTTGAAGCCCGCAAGGCCGATCTGAACCGGGCTGAAGCAAATCTTGAATTGGCCAAGGTCGATCTGGCCCGGAAGGAAGAGCTGTATAAGCGCGACGCCACACCGGAATCGGAACGCGACATTGCCCGCGCCAACGAACTGGTGGCTGAGGCCGAAGTCAAAGCCGCAAACGCAGCGATCCAGCAGGCTGAACTGGACCTGAGCTATACGCAAATCCATGCACCGTTCGATGGGCGTATCGGCAGCATCACCACCAGCGTGGGTGACGTTGTGGGGCCGACAAACCCTCCGCTGGTCAATATCGTGAGTGAAACGCCGATCTACGTGAACTTTTCACTGAACGAAAAGCTGTTTACGTCGGTTTTGCAAACCTACGGCGAAAGTTCCGCCTCATTGGCGGAAAGCTCGCAGAGCCCCAATGTGCATGTCATTCTGCCCAATGGTACCGAGTTGGATGAGGTTGGCCGGATTGTGTTCGTCGACAACCGCATCGATCCGTTAACTGGCGCTATCACCGTCCGGGCGCAATTCGACAATACCGCCCGTCTGATCCTGGATGGTGCCTTTGTGAACGTTCAGATCGAAGCGCTGGAACCCACCTTGCAGGTACTGGTGCCTCAGGCCGCGTTGCAACGCGATCAGCGGGGTGAGTTTGTTCTGGTGGTCAATGACCAACAGATGGTCGAGCAACGCTATATCACCACCGGTGACACGGTTGGCACTGCGATCATCGTGACCGACGGGCTGCGTGAAGGCGAAAGTGTGATTGTCGAGGGCCTGCAGCGGGTCCGCCCCGGCGTGGCCGTAGACGCGGTCGTAGCCTCTGAGCAGCCGGGAGAATAACTGATGTTCTCAGCCCTGTTCATCAGCCGGCCAAAGCTGGCGCTTGTCATTTCGTTGGTGCTGACCATCATGGGCGGCATCGGCTATATGGTTCTGCCCGTCGCGCAGTTCCCAGACATCACGCCACCGGTGGTCAGCGTTACAACCACCTATACCGGCGCCAACGCCGAAACTGTTGAAAACACCGTCGCCGCACCAATCGAAGCGCAGGTCAACGGTGTGGACGACATGATCTATATGACGTCCACGTCTTCGGACAACGGATCTTACTCGCTAAACGTCACATTCGAGGTCGGCACCGACCCTGATATCGCGTCGGTAAACGTTCAGAACCGCGTTGCGCAGGCGATGTCGTCGTTGCCGACCGAGGTGACGTCTTCGGGTGTGGTCACGCAGAAATCGTCGACCAACATGCTGATGCTGGTCACGCTGACCTCGCCCAACGGCACCTATGACAGCGTGTTTTTGTCAAACTATGCCTCAATCAACCTGCGTGACGCGCTGGCGCGTGTGCAGGGCGTGGGTAAGGCGGACGTCCTGACCAACCTGGAATACGCAATGCGGATCTGGATGGACCCGGACAAGATGGCAGCACTGTCCATCACTCCCGGCGACGTCATCAACGCGATCCGCGAGCAAAACATCGAAGTGTCTGCGGGATCCATCGGTTCTCCTCCGGTGCCTGAAGGGCAAACGTTTCAATATACAATCAAATCCAAGGGTCGCCTGACGTCAGCGGATGAGTTCGCGGACATTGTCATCCGTACCGGGGCTGACGGCGCTATCGTGCGCGTCAAAGACATCGCCCGGACGGAACTTGGGGCGCAATTCTATTCGGCCTCAGGCTATTTCCAGGCTGTTCCGGCCACGGTGATCGGCATCTACCAAGCGCCTGGTGCAAACGCGCTGGCGGTGTCCGAGCGTGTGCAGGCAGAGTTGGAACGCCTGTCCCGTGCGTTCCCGACAGACGTGGAATATGAAGTGCCGTTCAACACCACCGACTTTGTCGAGGCATCTCTGAACGACGTTGTATCGACCCTGATCCTGACCTTCATCCTTGTGATCTCGGTTGTGTTTGTATTTCTGGGCAGTTGGCGCGCAACGGTCATCCCTGCGGTCGCCATCCCGGTGTCACTGATCGGGACGTTTGCGTTCCTACTGGCCTTTGGCATGTCACTGAACACGATTTCGCTGTTTGCGCTGGTGCTGGCCATAGGCATTGTGGTGGATGACGCCATCGTGGTGGTCGAAAACGTTGAGCGTATCATCGCAGACGAAGGGCTGCCTCCTGCCGAAGCAACCCGCAAGGCGATGGGCCAAATCACCGGCCCGGTCATTGCAACCACGCTGGTTTTGTTGGCTGTGTTTGTGCCGGTGACCTTTATGCCCGGCATCTCTGGACGACTGTATTCGCAGTTCGCCGTCACCATTTCGACCGCAGTTGTGATTTCGTCCATCAACGCGCTGACGCTTTCGCCTGCCCTGTGTGGTCTGGTTCTGCGGGAACGTTCGGGCCCGCCCAAGGGGCTGCTGGCTGTGTTCGAAGGCTTTATCGGCACGGTTCGAAACGGCTATGTCGCGATTGTACGCAAACTGCTGGTCTTCCCTGCCATCGCACTGGCCGTCGTCGTTGGTCTTGGTCTGGGCACCGGGACGATCATGTCGAACACATCGGCCGGGTTTATCCCACTTGAAGATAACGGCTATCTCTTTGTTGACGTACAGCTGCCGGACGCCGCCACTTTGGAACGGACGGAAACCGTGACGGCGCGTCTGGACGATCAGATACGAGAAATCCCCGGAGTGGCCAGCACAGTTCTGGTCAACGGGTTCTCGCTTTTGAACGGCACAATCACCAACGGTGCCGCGATCTTTGTGAACCTCGACAACTGGGCGGACCGGCAGGAAGAAGACCTGAGCGCGGATGCAATCCTGGCCAAGGTCCTTGCCATCGCCAACGCCGAATCTGCCGCCTCAATCGTGGCCTTCAACCCGCCGCCCATTCAAGGTCTGGGCATGTCGGCGGGTGTCGAGATGGAGGTACAGCAGACCGGTGGTGGCTCACCGCAGGATCTGGCCTCGGCCGTAGGGTCATTCGTATACGCTGCGAACCAGAGGCCCGAGATTGGGCAAGCCTACACCACGTTCCGCGCCAACGTTCCGCAGCTTTTTGTCGATCTTGATCGAGAAAAAGCCAAGACGCTGGACGTTTCAGTGGCCGAGGTTTTCCAGACGATGCAGGCGCAGTTGGGGTCCTACTATGTCAACGACTTCAACCTGTTTGGTCGCGTTTACCGTGTGATGATTCAGGCGGACGGCACTTATCGGGACAATGTCGAAGACATTGCCAACCTGTATGTCCGGTCTCAAAAAGGCGACATGGTTCCGCTGGGTACGCTGATTGATGTGGAAAACGTGCTTGGCCCGGTTCTTCTGAAACGCCACAATCTGTTCCGCTCGGCGACGGTAACGGCAGTGCCCGCACCGGGTCTGTCCAGTGGCGACGCCATCACGGTGATGACGGAAGAATCTGCAACCGCCCTGCCCCCCGGCTATGCGTTCGAATGGACCGGCACGGCGCAGCAACAGCTGGCCTCGGGCAGTTTGGTGATCATCATCCTCGGGCTTGCGATCCTGTTTGGATACCTGTTCCTGGTCGGACAATACGAAAGCTGGACGATGCCTGTTTCGATCCTTCTTTCCGTTGTTGTGGCCCTGTTCGGGGCCGTGGCAGCCGTGGCGATCGTTGGCAGCGACATCAACCTCTACACGCAGATCGGGATGATCATGCTTGTGGGGCTTGCGTCGAAAAACGGTATTCTGATCGTTGAATTTGCGATGGAGCAACGTGCCAATGGCTTGTCGATCAAAGATGCTGCGGCAGAGGCCGCTTTCCAGCGGTTCCGGGCTGTGATGATGACAGCCTTGTCATTCCTGCTGGGTGTTGTTCCCCTTTTGGCTGCAAACGGCGCGGGTGCCGCCAGCCAAAAGGCGATTGGTGTTGCCGTTTTTGGCGGCATGCTGGCTGCAACCGTGGTGGGTGTCATCGTGGTGCCAGTTCTCTACGCGTTGATGCAAAGCATGCGAGAGTGGTTGAAAGGCAGTAAAAACGATCCCGGCCCGTCCGAAACCGCCGCATGATCCAAAAAAGCCCCGCAGTTCAGCGGGGCTTTTTTCTTATTGCGATCTTTCGCGCCGTCGTCTGGCGATGTCGTGGATCACCTGTTTTGCGTCGACGGGTGGTTCTTGTTCGACCCTGCGATACTCTGATCCGTCCTTGCGCCGCGTCAGCAGCCCGCAGGAAATCATCGTGCGGCGCAAAGTTGCCGGATCGTCAAAACAATGCTCGGCATTGAGACACGCGTTAACCTTGGCCTCATGCAAAGTCTTGCCTGTCGGTACAGCAGCCCAGAGCGCCCAAAGCGAAAGGGTTTGCACCGAACGCTTCGAAGGCCACTGCCTCAACCTGCCCTCTGTGTCGAACAGATGAAGCGTGCGTTCAACCAACCGGGCATTCGGCGCTGGTGGATCGGACCGGTTCTGCAGCCTGCGGTTGGCGGCACTATCGGCCCGCATATGTTGCACATTCTGAAACCCGGCTGCACGCGCGACCATGTTCATCAGCGTCAGGTGCGATGGGCTGGCGGCTCCTAGCTGGTTGGACAAGGTCCGAACGAAGGGGGTCAGATCATCAATATGTAAAGGGACTGGCGTTTTGCTCATCACACATCCACATCGGGCGTTCTGCGCATTCGTTGGCCGCTGACCTGACGAAGCAACGCCCTGAGTGTTGCGATGTCAATTATGTCTCACAGGCAGGTTTAGCACTCTGAACCAGAGCAGCGGCGCCTCGGTGTCTGCCGACCGTCTCCAAGGGCTAACACAACAGGAGTCCACCGCCAAGGGTCTTACGACCCCTGTCACGCGGCGCGACGCTCAGCCATCCATTCATCGATCCGCGCTATCTGATCCTTGTTCAGACGAAGACCCAGCTTGTTGCGCCGCCATACAATGTCATCGGCGGTGCGCGCATATTCCTTGTCCATCAGCCAAGCGACCTCTTGCGCAGTCAAGGTTGCGCCAAAGTCTTCGCCCAGATCGGTGGCCTGTTTTGCACCAGCTAGAACATCACGCGCCTCAGTGCCGTATGCGCGGATCAAGCGTGCGGCCCAAGCGGCGGTGAGGAACGGATACTTTGCAAGAAGGTCGCTTTTTAGAGTGTCAACGGCATCAACTGGAAAGTCTCCACCGGGCAAAGCGACACCTGCTGTCCAGGGACCAGGCAGATTAGGAAAGAACTCGGCCACCTTCTCCAGCGCGCTTTCAGCAAGCCTGCGGTAGGTGGTGATTTTACCGCCAAACACGTTCAAAACGGGTGCCCCACCCTGCGCATCGACCTTCAACGTATAATCACGCGTCGCTGCAGTGGCGCTGTTGGCCCCATCGTCATACAGAGGACGCACACCGGAATAGGTCCAAACAACATCATCGCGGGTCACGGCGCGTTTGAAATACTTCGACGCGAAGGCGCAGAGATACTCCTGCTCGGCCTCGGTACAAACCGGCTTGGTGGAAGGGTCCGGATGATCCTGATCGGTTGTTCCAATCAGGGTAAAATCCTGCTCATATGGAATGGCAAAGATGATGCGGCCATCTTCACCCTGAAAGAAATAGCACTTGTCGTGATCGTACAATTTGGGCGTCACGATATGGCTGCCGCGTACCAACCGAACACCCTCGCGCGAGTTCACACGGATCTTGGTCTGGATGATGTCGCCAACCCACGGACCGCCCGCGTTGATCAGCATTTTCGCCTTGATCACACGGGTCTCATCGCTGTCGCGGTCCCGCACGGTCACTTCCCACAGATCTCCCACACGCTCGGCCGAGATCACCTCGGTCCGCACCATGATCTGTGCGCCGCGCGCCTCAGCATCCCGCGCATTCAGGACCACCAGACGGGAATCTTCGATCCAACAGTCGGAATATTCATAGGCCGTTTCGAACTTGTCCTGCAGAGGGTTTCCTTCAGGGGCCGTACGCAGGTTCAGTGACGTGGTTCCGGGCAAAATTTTGCGCCCACCCAGATTATCGTACAAGAACAACCCCAACCGGATCAGCCATGCGGGACGCCGCCCCCGCATCCACGGCATCACCGTGCTGAGCAAACGCGATGTCGGTGTCTCGGAATCGAACCGCATATCTTTGTGATATGGCAACACAAATCGCATCGGCCAGCTGATGTGCGGCATGGCCCGCAGCAGGGTTTCACGTTCGATCAGCGCTTCGCGCACCAGACGGATTTCAAAATATTCCAGATACCGCAACCCGCCGTGAAACAGCTTGGTCGAGGCCGAAGACGTAGCCGATGCCAGATCGTTCATTTCCGCCAGCGCCACTGAAAGGCCCCGTCCAGCGGCGTCTCGGGCAATACCGCAGCCATTGATGCCGCCGCCGATGATGAAAAGGTCTGTGATCTGGTCTTCTGTCGACTGCATGTCCAATGATTCCCCGCCAGGCATGATCAGGCGCATTAGCCAGAATGTTCTTCGTATGGTCAATGTTTATGTTCGTTTATTTTCTTTTTGCAACGCTGATATGAAAAATACGCAGCGCTTCTTGCCAATTTCACCCAAAAGAACAAAAACGAAAGAACGCATTACCTTGGACCCGCCCTATGTCTCTTTCCTTTCGCCAATCCGACATTCTGGAAATTGCCAGCTCTGAGGGGCGCGTCACCGTTGAGGGGCTAGCCGAACGATTTGGCGTTACTGTTCAGACGATCCGACGCGATCTGACGGAGCTTGCGGATGCGGGCAAGCTTGACCGGGTCCACGGCGGCGCAGTTTTGCGGTCTGGCGTCTCAAATATCGATTATGAAGACCGCCGTGCCCTGAATGCGGATGCCAAAACCAGCATCGCCAAAGCCTGCGCCCAGGACGTTCCGGATGGGGCGTCGATCTTCATGAATATCGGCACATCGACCGAGGCCGTGGCACGGCAATTGCTGAACCACAAGAACCTGATGGTCGTGACGAACAATATGAATGTCGCCAACATCTTGATTGAAAACCCGCACTGCGAAATCGTGATGGCCGGTGGCGTGCTTCGGCGGGCTGATGGCGGGTTGATCGGAAATTTGACTGTATCGACAATCCGGCAATTCAAGTTCGATCTGGCCGTTATCGGGTGCTCGGCCCTTGATAGCGACGGTGATCTTTTGGATTTCGATTTTCAGGAGGTTCAGGTCAGCCAAACCATTATCGCACAGGCGCGTCGTACCTGTTTGGTCGCTGATCAATCAAAATTCCAACGCTCTGCTCCGGCTCGGATCGCCTCGCTCAGCGAGATCGACAGTTTCTATACCGATAAGCACCTGCCCCACGAACTTGGTCAAAAATGCGTAGACTGGAATACGGCGCTGCACATTGCCGATTGACGTAATTTATCCGTGTCTTTTCCCGACCTGTTCTTGCCAGACGGGTAATGGCCTGACAGTATCGCCACAAAGTGATCATTGCAGGGATGGGGAGCCTGGGCGGTGATGCACCCGAGTCAGGTTTTTCTGCCAAGCCCGGTTACAAAACACGCCGACCGATCCCCAGAAAACAACCAGCGGGACCCGCACCCCGGCAGGAGGCAACATGGGACTATTGGGCCAGCCTTTGGGCTATTACGATTACCTGACATTTGTAGCATTGATCCTGCTGCTTGCAGCAGTGATGGCAGTTTTCTTGTTCCTGATGGGGCTTCCAGGACGGATCGCGATCAAACGCAATCACCCGCACGCAGAAGCTGTCAAGATCATGGGATGGATGGGATTTCTGGCCGTTGTGCCTTGGGTTCACGCCTTTATGTGGGCTTTCCACGATGGTGTCACCGTCGACATGCGCCGTGGTCCGGACGAAGAGAAAGACGCCATTCGCGATGAAATCAAACGTCTGGGCGGCAAGGTAAAGCCGGAATATCAGGATCGTCTGGACACAGACGATACCCAGCAAGGCTAAGACCTAAGGAAAGCAAGACCTATGTTCGTCGCCCTTGGCATCACTCTTTTCTACATCATTTTTGTCTGGCTCATTTTCTTCAAGCTGGAATTGCTGAAATTCAACATTGCCTGGGGCATCGTCTCGTTCTGGGTGGGTGCGCACCTGCTGCTGATCTTTCTTGTGGCTTTGCGCTTCTTTCAGCCTTTTTCGGCAGACAGCCATGTGGTGCGTTCAACTATACAGATCGTACCTAAACTGACGCAGCCCACAATTTTGACCGAGGTGCTGGTTGAGCCGAACACTCAAGTGACCAAGGGCGACCCGCTGTATCGTTTCGATGACACAGTGTTTTCGCTGGCGGTGGACAATGCCAAGGCGCAACTGGTCGCGGCCGAGCAGAACGCGAAAATTCTGGAACAGGATGTCATCGCCAAAACCGAAGCTGTTGAGCGGGCGAATGCACAACTGGCCTATGCCATAACGGAACAGGCCCGGTACGAAAACCTGGTCCCGGCAGGTGGCGCACGACAGGACGAGCTGGACCGTTGGAACGAGCAAGTCGCCGAAGATCAAGCCGGCGTGAAACAGGCCGAGGCCAATCTGAACAAAGCACAGCTGGCGCTGGAATCGCAGATCGACGGTGTGAACACCGGCATTCTTCAGGCGCAGGCGCAGCTCTCCGAAGCTGAGTACTTCCTCGAAAACACAACGATTTATGCCCCTGAAAACGGTATGATCGTCTCGCAGCAGGCCCGTCCTGGGCTTGTCGTTGGTGATATTCGTTTGGGCGCGATTGCCAGTTTCGTAACCGAGGACAACCCCTATCTCCTTGCCACATTCCGCCAGCAGAATCTGAAGTTTGTTGAGCCGGGGCAAGAGGTTGAAGTAGCGCTTGACCTTTACCCCGGCGAAATCCTGACCGGCAAGGTCGAGGCGATCTGGTGGGCGACAAGGCAAGGACAGTACATCCCGTCTGGGCGCCTGCCCGGTTTTGAATTGCCCAAACTGCCCGGTCGGATCGCTGTACAGATCTCGGTCGATTTGCCCGAAGGGCATACTTTCCCCGCAGGTGGCCACGCTGCCGTGGCAATTTACACGGGCATGGGAAAAAGCTTTGAATTCCTGAGGCGCATCAACATCCGCCTCTATTCCTTCGCCAACTTCATCCGACCGCTGGATATCTGAGGATGCGCGCTATGACACTCCGCCGGTTTCTGGGAACTGCCCTTTGCGCTGCTACTCTGGTGGCTTGCGCACCAGTGGGACCGGATTTCGTGCGCCCGAACTCTCCGGTCGTGAAGCAATGGATCGAAGTGAACAACCCCAGCACCGGCCAAAGCGGCCTGACATCGCGCAGCGCACCCGTGGTGAAATGGTGGGAGACGTTCAATGACCCCACCCTCAACAGGCTGATTGCAGAAGCTTACGCGCAAAACCTGACCCTTCAGGTCGCGGGGGCACGCGTGTTGCAGGCCCGTGCACAGTTGGGCATCGCATTTGGTGAGCTTTACCCGCAATCCCAAGCCATTGGCGGGTCGTTGCAGCGACGGCAGATCAGCGACAATCTTGGACCCATTGCCGATATCAACCGCATCATTCCGCTGGATACCGAATTCTCGACCTCGCAAGTCGGCTTCGATGCCCAGTGGGAGCTGGACGTCTGGGGCGCACAGCGGCGCGGGGTGCAGGCCGCGCGGTCTAATCTGGCACTTCAGGTGGCCAATTACGACGACGCGTTGGTGACACTGACCGGGGATGTGGCTGCTTTGTACGTCAATATCCGCGCGTTACAGGAATCTTTGGCGGTCGCCCGCGAAAACATCAAGTTGCAGCAAGACTCTGCGGACCTGACCCAATTGCGTTTCAACAACGGTGTCACCACCGAGTTGGACGTGCAGGAGTCTACCGCACTTCTCAACAACACCAAAGCTTTGGTGCCCGAGCTGGAAAGTGACCTGCAACAAACCAAGAATGCCCTGGCCGTGCTGCTGGGTGTCACGCCGTCCCGGATGACCAGCTTGTTGGGGAACTCGGGCCGCATCCCGTCCGCGCGGACAAATGTGGCTGTGGGTGTACCCGCCGAACTTCTGCGCCGCCGCCCGGATGTGCGGGCCGCGGAACTGGCTGCTGCGACGCAATCGGCGCAGGTGGGCATCGCGATGGCGGATCTGTATCCACAATTCGTGCTGTCCGGCTCGATTGGCCTACAGGCTTCGGGCGGACGCGACCTGTTCAGCGGCAACAGCACCACCGGTCTGGCCAGCGCTGGCGTGGTCTGGAACGTGCTGAACTATGGCCGCATCAAGAACAATGTCCGCGCACAGGATGCCGCCTATCAAGCGCTGATCGCCAATTACCAGAACACCGTTTTAACCGCGTATTCCGAGGTTGAAAGCGCCATGGTCGCTTATACTCAGGCACGTAAACAGGTTGGATTCTATCAGCAAAGCGTCGACGCCTCGCGCAAGGCGGCTGAGATTGCGGTCAGCCAGTACACGGACGGCATTGCCAGCTATTCGCGTATTCTGAACACGCAAACCGCCCTTCTGCGCTCGCAAGCCAATCTGATCGAAGCGCGCCAGCAAGTGTCCAGCAATCTGGTCGCGGTGTACAAAGGTTTAGGCGGCGGTTGGCAGATCCGTCAAAATCAGGAGTTTCTGCCCGAGACCGTGTTGGCCGAGATGGCCTATCGCACCGATTGGGGGGATCTGCTGCAGAAAACCCCAACCGGTGCCAGCCTGAACTGATCCTACTTTGTCAGACCGCGCAGCCCGCCTGAGATCAGGATATTGACCTCATAAAGGATACGCGGCGCGGCCAACCCGCCGGGGCTGGCCAGATAATTCGGGCTCCATTCCGGGTCAAATTTCTGCTTGAAGCTGCGCAAGCCTTCGAAATGATAAAACTGTTCGCCGTGCTCATAAACGAACCCTCCGATCCGGTTCCAGAGCGAGGCATGTTGCCGGTTTTCTATGCCTGAAAACGGCGCAGCCCCCAGCGAGAACCAGTGAAAGCCCTGTTCCGAGCCCCACACCATCATCTCTGCAAACAAAGCGTCCATGACAAAGCTGGGGCTGTCAGGCTCATAGCGCATCAGGTCCAGCGACAGTTCGGATTTGTTGCCGCCTTGGAACAGGTTGGCGAACGCCTTGATCTTACCTGTGTTTCCGTCGCGCAATACCGCATGGTCGAAATAAGAAAGGTACTGATCGTCAAAGCCCCCAAGCGCAAATCCTTTTTCGGCACCGGCCTTTTGCTCGAGCCAATGATCTGAAATCTCGCGCAATTCTGGCAATACCGGTGCCAGTTTTTCCTTTGGGATAATCTCAAACACATAGCCTTCCCGCTCGGCCCTGTTCTTGGCCTGCCGGAACCGCTTGCGCGACTTTCCGTCCAGCGAAAAATCTTGCAACGGCACGCGCGCGACCTCACCTATTTTCAGGATCGACAGACCCAGGTCCAGAAAGGTTGGCAGATATTTGGTCGATACACTGTAGAACGCACACAGCTTTCCTTCACGATCCGCCATTTCCCGAAGCTGCCAGATCAATTGGCGGCCTGCGACCTCGTCCCCTACTGGCTCCCCTTTTGAGATCACCGCGTTGCCCGTATCGGCATAAGCAATGAAGGCCGTTTTATCCGGTGAAATCAGAAACTGCTTGTCGCCGGTCAGCGAGATCTGGGACTCGGTATCCTCGCTCTCCATCACCAACCGTTCGACAACCTCGGGGATTTCGGTGCGTTGTGGTGTTGGAATTTCGCGCCCGAACAGAGAGTTCACGGCCACAACGCCGACGATCACAGCCACAACAAGGCTCGAGCGTAAAAACCTCGAAGCGTCGCCATTCCAGGCAAACTCCCACCACAAAGCGTTTTGGTATTCGACGTGGGAATAAGCAAATAGCCCAATCCAGAAAATGACCGCCAGCAACACAACAACGCTTATCAGCCATGGGATGTTCAGACGGAAAATCGAAGCGCCGCTGACCCTGTAAAACGCTCCACGGAACAGGCCCAAAACACCTATCGTCCCCAACATCGACACCGCTTCGTGCGTGTCCAAACCCTTGGCGAGAGACGCGAAGAAGCCTGCCGCCATCAACAACATCGCCACCACCCAAGCGCGGTAAAGCTTGCGGAACAAGCCGCGCGAAACCAGTAAAAGCAGAACACCAATGGCGCTGCCTACCAGATGCGAGGCTTCAACAAAGGACAGCGGCAAAACATCCTTCAAAACGCCAAGGTTCTGTGACCCAGCAGGCAGCGCCCCTGACACCAGCAGGATCACCCCGGCCACCGCTGCCACACCGGCCGCAACAATCGGCACCATTGGCCGGATCGCGCGGTACACCCAGGTTGCAGCCCCGCTGATCCGGCGGCGTTGTGTCAGTGCCGACGCCACAGCAATCGACAGGCTGGCAATTGTGAATGGCAGAAAAGTATAAACCACACGATACAACAACAGCGCGGCAATAACGTCGGATCGTCCCGATGCCCCTAGCCCGGCAATCAGTGTCGCTTCGAACACGCCAATCCCACCCGGTGCGTGGCTGAGGATACCTACAGCGATAGCGGCAATAAAAATCGTGAAGAAATACGGGTAGCCAACGCCCAGATCGTCCGGCATCAGGACATACAACACCATGGATGCGCCGAACAGATCGCCAATCGCGGCCAGCGTCAGAAGGCTAGCAAGTTTTCCGCCCGGCAGGTTGAACCCCACACCGGCCAATGAAAACCGCCGTCCACCGGTGGACAACCAGATGAAGAGGACAAGCAGCCCACCCAGCAGACACAGCCCGATGGCGGTTTCCACTGTTGCGCTGACCGGTACCACCTTCGAGATGCCGTCGGGATGAAAGGTCAACAACAGACCCACTATCAGAACCAGACCCATCCAGAACGCCACCCAAGAGGTCGCAATCACCCCGGCCACGCGCCCCAGATCCAGACCAAGCGATGCATAGATCCGATACCGGATCGCGGTTCCGGTGATGTAAGAGAAACCGAGGCAATTTGATACAGCATAACCGCTGGCTCCTGCCATTCCGGCCACCGGCAAGGGTACTTTGCCATCAGCCACGCTCTGCACAGCGAACACGTCGTAAAGTGACAAGGAAAAGAAACTGAACGCCGTCCAGCACAGCGCAATGAACATCAGTTTCCAAGACGTCGCCGAAATGTCGTTCTGCACATCCGACCATTTCACATGGGCCGACAACTCGTGCAAAACCGTCAGTGCAATGCCCGTTACGACAATGGGTATAGCGATGCGCAGCCAGGGCTTCTCCAGAATTGCCGTAATACGTTCTGCCCATTGCAAGGCGAGCGGTTCGTCAGATTTCTGCGAAGTGGTCATGCTGCACGTCCCTGCCTGTCTGCAAATCCAATCGATCCAGCGATTGCTTTGTCATATTTTGCCCAGAAACACTGGCACAAATTGTTTTCATCTCAAAGCACTAGAGCCGCCCCTTTCGCGTGGACAACAACAGATTCGTCTCGGATCGTGTGATACCGTCAAAGCGGCGGATCTGAAACAGAACCTCATCCAGCTCGGCCAGGGTTTCGGCAGAGATCTCGGCTATCAGATCCCAACTGCCATTGGTCGAATGCACTGCTGTCACCTGCCGCAAGGCCGCTATACGCGCCATGACACGTTCTGTCCCGCGCCCTTCAATCTCCAGCATCATCAAACCACGCACCGGACTTTGCGCCAGATCCCGTCGGGTGAGAACGGTGAAGCCGACAATTTCTCCGGACTGTTTCAGCCGCTGCAACCTGCTACGCACCGTGGTGCGCGTCACGCCGAGCGTTTCTGACAGCTCAGACAGGCTGGCGCGCGCATCACGTTGCAACGCATTGAGCAATCGATTGTCCAAATCGTCCATATCTTTTTCTCATTAAGGACTTTCTTGACCCATTTTGAGCATTTTGCTGCCTTCACGCAAGACACTCTGCCAGCCTAAATGAGCATATGGACATGAAAACTATCATATTGGTGGGCGTCCCCATGGACGCCGGAAAACGTCGTCAGGGATGCCGGATGGGCCCAGACGCTTATCGTGTGGCCGGGCTGCAAGAGGCTTTGACCGATCTTGGCCATTCCGTTCAGGACCAGGGTGACGTGATCCCGGACGAGACCGGCCTAGTCGACCACCCTCACCTCTTTTCCTTGCCCGAATGTGTGGGCTGGACCCGCGCTCTCAGCACGACGGCGCAGGCGGCCGCGCGTCAGGGCGTACCTATTTTCATGGGCGGCGATCATGCATTGTCCATGGGCACCGTCGCCGGGATGGCCGCATATGCGGCACAGGTCGAAAGGCCGCTGTTTGTGCTCTGGTTAGACGCCCATAGCGACTTTCACACACCAGACAGCACAGGCAGCGGCAACTTGCACGGAACACCGGTGGCCTATTTTACGGGCAGACCCGGTTTTGATGCCTTTCCCCCCCTGTCTGCCAAGGTTCCAACGGACCGCGTTGGAATGATTGGCCTGCGCTCCGTCGATCCAGCTGAACGTTCGGCACTCGAGCAAGACCACGCCATGCTGGCCGACATGCGCAGTATTGATGAGCATGGGATAAAGGCACCTCTGCTGGCCTTTCTGGACCGGGTGCGCGCCGAAAATGCCTTGCTGCATGTGTCGCTGGATGTTGACTTCCTCGATCCCGCCATAGCGCCCGCCGTTGGCACTACGGTTCCTGGCGGGGCGACCGAGCGCGAAGCCCATCTTGTGATGGAATTGCTGCACGAAAGCGGGCTGGTCAGTTCGTTGGATCTTGTTGAATTGAACCCGTTTCTGGATGAACGGGGTCGCACCGCCAAACTTATGGTCGATCTGGCCGCCTCACTTATGGGCCGCCGCATCTTTGACCGCCCCACCCGGAGTTTCTGATGCTGTCGCTGCAAGCACCCTCTGCTGCTGTCATGATCCGGCCCCATGCTTTTGCGTCCAACCCGGAAACACGCGATGACAATGCGTTTCAAACACTTAGCGGCACCTCTGCCAACGCTACCTCTGCAGCGGCCAGGGATGAGCATGATCAGGCCGTACGGCAGTTACGGGACGCAGGCATTACCGTACATGTATTTGACGATTTCGGCGACCTGAACACACCCGACAGCGTATTTCCAAATAACTGGTTTTCAACGCATCCCGGCGGTCATATCGCGATATACCCAATGTTTGTTCCTTCTCGCCGCCGCGAACGCCGAACCGGTGTCATTGAACTGCTCAAACAAAAGTACCGCGTTCAGGACGTCATAGATTATTCCGGACTGGAGCAAGACAACCTTGCGCTGGAAGGGACAGGTGCGATGGTGTTGGATCACGTTGGGCGTATCGCCTACACGGTTACGTCCAACCGCGCTGACCCAGTCTTGTTGGAACGGTTTTGCACACATTTTAACTATGAGCCGATTGCATTCGAAGCCCGCGACGCCACAGGCCGAGACGTTTATCACACCAATGTATTGATGGGCATCGGGACCCAGTATGCTTTGATCTGCCTCGACATGATTCCTGACCCTGATCGGCGCGCAACTGTTCGTGACCGGTTAGAGGAATCTGGGCGAACCGTGATTGACCTGACACACAAACAAATTGCTGAGTTTGCAGGCAACGCGATTGAGTTGACAGGGCGCGACGGATTGGTGCTCGCGTTGTCGAGCAGAGCGCTTGCTGCCCTTACCCCGGATCAAGTCGTTACAATTCGGGAAAGCGCAACACCCTTGCCACTTTCCGTTCCAACAATCGAAACAGCCGGTGGTTCGGTTCGCTGCATGATCGCAGGCGTCCACCTTTCCCGCCGATAGGAGAAAGCACTATGCAACCATCCGACAAGGCCCTGGTGCCGTTTGTATCCGTCGACAACATGATGCGATTGGTTCATCACATCGGCGTCGAGCAAATGATCACGCAAATCGCCGCACAGATCGAAGCTGATTTCAAACGGTGGGAGAGTTTTGACAAAACCCCGCGTATTCCGGCGCATTCACCGCACGGTGTGATCGAATTGATGCCGACCTCCGATGGTGAGGCTTATGGCTTCAAATACGTGAATGGCCATCCCAAGAATACCTCAGAAGGTTTGCAAACGGTCACGGCATTTGGTCTGTTGGCAGATGTTTATACTGGCTATCCAACCCTGCTAACCGAGATGACGCTGTTGACCGCCCTGCGCACAGCGGCAACCTCGGCATTGGTTGGGCGTTATCTCGCCCCAACAAACGCCACCACGATGGCGATGATCGGCAATGGCGCGCAGTCTGAATTCCAGTGTATGGCCTTTAAGGCAATGTGCGGCATCAGTACCGTCCGGCTCTACGATACTGACCCGAACGCAACGGCAAAATGTGCGAAGAACCTGCAGGGTAAGGATTTGACTGTTGTTCCCTGCACCACGCCAGAGGAGGCCATCGAAGGTGCCCAGATCATCACCACCTGCACCGCGGACAAGAAATACGCCACGATCCTGACCGATAACATGGTCGGCCCCGGTGTTCACATCAATGCCATCGGTGGCGACTGTCCGGGCAAAACGGAACTTCATCGAGATATTCTGCTTCGCTCAGATATTTTTGTCGAATATCCCGAGCAGACCAGAATCGAGGGTGAAATTCAGGCCCTGGAGGCAGATCATCCGGTAACTGAGATGTGGCAGGTCATCACTGGCGCGGCCAAAGGGCGTGTCGATGATCGTCAGATTACGCTGTTCGACAGCGTAGGTTTCGCAATCGAAGATTTCTCGGCCCTGCGCTATGTAACGCAAGCGATCGAAGGCACAGGTTTCTTTGAGCCTTTGGACATGCTGGCCGATCCCGATGATCCGCGCGATCTATTCGGAATGCTGATGCGGGCCGGGTAAGGCGTTGTCATGGGAGCTCTGCCCCCGCCGCGCTGCGCGCGCCTCCCCCGAGGTATTTTCAGCCAGATGAAGATCGGATCCCTTGCTTCATCTGGCCATAAATACCTTGGAGCGCGAGGCAGAGCCTCGCTTCCCTGCTAACCCGCAAGCGACGGCAGGTAGAGCACTATCCCCGGGAATGCCACAAGCATTGCAATCGTCATCGCATCGGCGATGAAAAACGGTGTCACGCCTTTGAACACGTCCTGAACGCTCAGGTCCGGGCGCACCCCGGCCACGACAAAGCAATTCAGCCCAATGGGCGGCGTGATCAGACAGAACTCGGCCATCTTGACCACCAAAATACCAAACCAGATGGCGCACATTGGGCCAGACATGCCAAAGGCGCTGTCGGCTGCGCTGACGGTCTCACCTCCGTTCAGGGCCATGACCGCTGGATAGACAACAGGCAATGTCAGCAGCAGCATCCCAATTGCGTCCATGAACATGCCCAGCACTGCGTAGGCCAGAAGGATGCAGATCAGGATCATCATCGGGGACATCTCAAGCCCGGTAATCCAGTCGGAAAATGCGCCGGGGAGGTCTGCGAAGCCCAGAAACCGCACGTAGATCAAAACACCCCAGATGATCGAAAAGATCATCGCCGTCAGTTTGGCAGTTTCCAAAAGCGCGGATTTGAATTCCTTCCAGCGCATTCCGTGAAACAGGGCGAAACAGAACACAATGAAGGCCCCGATTGCGCCGCCTTCCGTAGGGGTGCCCCAGGCTTTGTCTCCGAACGGGTTGTAGACAAAGCAAATGATGATCAGGATCACGGCCACAATTGGTATCGCACCAGGCAAAGCGGAGAAACGCTCTTTCCAGGTAAAGCCTGTGACAGGTGGGCCAACGGTTTTGAAGATCACTGCAATCCCGACAATCAGCAGGCCATAGATGATTGCAGAAAACGCACCCGGTATGAACCCGGCCAACAGCAGCTTGCCCACGTCCTGCTCGACGATGATGGCGTAGATCACCAGAATGGCCGAGGGCGGGATGAGCGAGGCCAGCGTGCCCCCCGCAGCGACAACACCCGCTGCAAAGCGTTTGTTATAGCCCACTTTCAGCATCTCTGGAATCGCGATGCGGGCAAAGACGGCAGAAGTGGCAACCGACGCCCCGGATACGGCGGCAAAACCAGCCGTTGCGAAAATCGTAGACACGGCAAGCCCGCCCGGAACCCAGGCCACCCAACGTTTGGCGGCTTCGAACAAGGCGCGCGTCAGGCCCGCGTAGTAGGCCAGGTAGCCAATCAGGATGAAGGTTGGGATCAGGCTGAGCGTATGCGCTGCAACCTTGGAATGCGGAACCTGCCCCGCGGTCTTGACCGCAACCGTCAAGGCTTTGCCAAACCGGTCCGGGTCATAGCCAAACTTGGCCCAGAATATCCAAACAAGCCCAACCAAACCCGCAAGCCCTGCTGCGAAAGCCACCCGCATACCGGCAACAACCAGAACCAGCAGACCGCCTGTGACCCAGAGGCCAATATCAATCGTGTCCATGTTCTAGTCCTGCCCTTCGAACTGCTCGGCCTCAGCCGCCGCTTGGGCCGCAGCATCCTGAAGGAGCGGCACCGCAACAGGGGTCTCGAGCCCCAGCACAAATGCACGCCCATAGCCCCACACCTGAAGCACCAGCCGTGCGCACAGCACTGAAAAGGCGACGGGTGCCAACAGCTTGGCAGGCCACAGAGGAATACCGATGTCGATGGAACTGTCCCTGCTCCAGAGCGGCGCACCAAAATCGAAAGATCGGTCGAAGTGGGACCAGCTGCCCCAAACCAGTGCAAGCATCAACACCAGGATCAGAAGGACCGAGATCAGCTCGAACAGCCACAAAGCCCGACCGTGAAGCCGCGAGATGACGATGTCCATGCGGATATGCCCACCATCACGCTGCACGAATGAGATGCCCAGAAAGGCAATCAAAGGCATCGCCTGTTCGATCCAGTCGACATAACCGGGCAACGGCGCATTCAAAGCGTTGCGCCCGCTGACGGAGACCACGGCCAATACCATCAGACCAAAAACCGCCAGGCCGCTGATTAATGCAAGAAAACGTTCAAGCTTTAACAAATGCCGGTCCAGCTGGCTCAGACGGCTTCCGTCTTCCAGCACCGTGGCCTGTCCTGCCATTCCGGTCGTTCCTTGTTATTTGAGAGAGAACCGGGCACCCAACGGGGCACCCGGCTTAAAGGATCAGTTACCGCCGCGCTGTTGCTGCAGCGTGGATTGAACCAGATCATACAGATCTTGAGCCGGCAGCCCCTGATCCGACATATCCGCAATCCACTTTTCCCGGATCGGATCTGCGGCCTTGGTGCGGAATTCCTCGATCACGGCGTCGTCAATCATGACCTTCTGCACGCCTTTTTCTTCAAGGACGCTGTCCCACTGTTCCAGTAGGCCGCCGTAGTTTGCCAGATAGTGATCAATCGCCTCGTCAATTGAGCTATCCAGCGCTTCGCGATGCTCGGCAGGCAGCGCTTCGTAGGCGTCGATATTCACAACCACAGGACAGTTCACCGTGCCGGGGTTTAGGTTGGCCGTCCACCAATCGGCCTCATTGATCGTGCCAAAAGACAGATGCGCGTGCTGGGCGAAGGCCACTGTGTCCACAACACCCGATTCCATCGCGTTGAAGGCTTCGGTCGCGGGGACCGAAGTCGGCACACCGCCCACTGCCTCAAAGGCCTGGCCCAACCCACCAGTTGCACGAACCCGCATTCCATCGAATTCCGCCAACTGATCACGGGGTTCGCCCGTGCCCACGATATTATACTGGGGCATAGGTGAGGTCATGATGATGCGGGCATTCCACTGCGCCATCTCATCCTTGACTGCTGGATGGTCGTACACCGCGTGGCTGACAGCGACCTCTTCTTCAAGGTTGTTCACACCAAGAAACGGCAGTTCCAGCACAGTGATCGCGCGGTTTTTGTCGCGATGATAGCCAGCGCAGAACTGAGCCATCTCGAAAGCCCCGATTTCGATGCCGTCCAGATTTTCGCGCGGCTTGGATAGGCCACCGTAGCTGACATTGATCGTAAAGTCCCCGCCGGTCTTTTCACTTACCAGCTCAGCGAGCTTTTCGACATGTTCGGTGAACGCGCGGCGCTTGCCCCAAACGGATGCATTCCACTCGGTCGCGGCAGCTTCGCCAACGAACGCAAAGCTAATGGCGGCAACGGCGGCACCGCTCAACATCTTATTCATGATTTTCTCTCCCTTTGGCGCGCCTCTTCCCGAAGCGCTTGCAAAAGAAGCTAGCGCCAACATTGGGATGTGCCAACCCTGACGGTCGCGCTGATGCACTGTGCAGACATCGAGAATAAGTTGAAGCCAGGTCGGACGTCCCTGTGTCAGCATAAAGCAACCGAAAGTAGCTGTTACAATTAACACCCTGTTTCACATACTTTTTTACAAACATTGGCCGCAAAATTTACAAATATGAAATACGGATTAAAATTTCTTTACAAACAAATTCAAAGATTACGGCAATTTATTTATTTATTTTCCAAAGCCGGTAATACTTCGATTGGGGAGGAACGGGATCGGCTTTGCTGAACTATCGGGCAAAAACGACCCAACGTAATCCAGTCCAGAGGGAGGAGCCTCAACGATGACTACCGCTGCCCAGGCAGATGCCAAGACATATCCGCCATCCGCAGAAACCGTCGCCCGTGCGCATGTCGATGCTGCAAAATATACCGACATGTACGCAGCCTCGATTAGTGACCCAGACACATTCTGGGGTGAGCAAGGCAAGCGCGTCGACTGGATCAAGCCCTTCTCAACGGTAAAGGATGTCAACTACGACTTCGGTTCAGTCAAGATCAACTGGTATGCCGATGGCACACTAAACGTCTCGGCCAACTGCCTTGACCGTCACCTGAAGACCCGTGGCGATCAAACCGCGATCATCTGGGAGCCGGACGATCCAAATGATCCGGCGCAGCATATTTCATATGCCGAACTACACCGCCGCACCTGCCGGATGGCCAATATCTTGGAATCGCTGGGGGTTCGGAAGGGTGACCGCGTTGTCATCTATCTGCCGATGATCCCCGAGGCCGCCTATGCGATGCTGGCCTGCGCCCGGATCGGTGCCATCCATTCGATTGTTTTCGCAGGCTTCTCGCCCGACGCACTGGCGGCGCGGGTTAATGGCTGTGACGCCAAGGTTGTCATCACTGCTGATGAAGCGCCCCGCGGAGGTCGCAAGACACCGCTGAAATCCAACGCGGATGCGGCCCTGCTGCACTGCAAAGACAGTGTGAAATGTCTGGTAGTCAAGCGCACCGGTGGTCAAACCACCTGGATCGACGGGCGCGACTTTGACTACAACGAAATGGCCCTTGAGGCAGATGACTACTGCGCACCCGCCGAGATGAGCGCCGAAGATCCGCTGTTCATTCTTTATACATCCGGTTCGACCGGACAGCCCAAGGGCGTTGTGCACACCACCGGCGGCTATCTGGTTTATGCCTCGATGACGCATGAGATCACCTTCGATTACCACGAAGGCGACGTGTACTGGTGCACCGCAGACGTCGGCTGGGTCACCGGACACAGCTATATCGTCTATGGCCCGCTGGCCAACGGTGCGACCACGCTGATGTTCGAAGGCGTTCCGACCTTCCCCGATGCCTCGCGCTTTTGGCAGGTCTGTGAAAAACACAAGGTGAACCAGTTCTACACCGCACCAACTGCGATCCGTGCTCTGATGGGTCAAGGCAATGAGTTCGTTGAGAAATGCGACCTCAGCGATCTGCGCACACTGGGCACCGTGGGTGAGCCGATCAACCCCGAAGCCTGGAACTGGTACAATGACGTCGTCGGCAAGGGCAAATGCCCGATCGTTGACACATGGTGGCAAACGGAAACCGGCGGTCACTTGATGACCCCCCTGCCCGGTGCCCATGCAATGAAGCCCGGCTCAGCCATGAAGCCGTTCTTTGGCATTGAGCCCGTAGTTCTGGACCCGCAGTCGGGCGTTGAGATCGAAGGCAACGGCGTCGAAGGTGTTCTGTGCATCAAAGACAGCTGGCCCGGTCAGATGCGCACCGTCTGGGGCGATCATGAACGGTTCGAGAAGACCTATTTCTCGGATTACAAAGGCTACTACTTCACAGGTGACGGCTGCCGTCGCGATGAAGACGGCGATTACTGGATCACAGGGCGCGTAGATGACGTGATCAACGTGTCCGGTCACCGCATGGGCACGGCCGAAGTCGAAAGTGCGCTGGTGGCTCATGCCGCAGTCGCTGAAGCTGCTGTTGTGGGCTATCCTCATGAAATCAAAGGACAAGGCATCTATTGCTATGTCACTTTGATGAATGACCGCGAGCCTTCGGATGAGCTGTTGAAAGAGCTGCGCACCTGGGTCCGCACGGAAATCGGCCCGATTGCCTCGCCAGACGTGATCCAGTGGGCCCCTGGCCTGCCCAAAACACGTTCGGGCAAGATCATGCGCCGTATCCTGCGCAAGATTGCCGAGAACGACTTTGGCAGCCTGGGTGACACGTCGACGCTCGCCGATCCGTCGGTGGTCGAAGACCTGATCGAAAACCGTGCGAACAAGTGAGGATGTGATGGACGCTGCCACGCTCACCACTCCCGCCGTTCTGATCCTTCTTGGCCCTCCGGGCGCCGGGAAGGGCACACAGGCGCGAATGCTGGAAGAAAAGTTCGGGCTGGTTCAACTTAGCACCGGCGACCTGCTGCGCGAGGCCGTTGCGGCCGGCACAGAAGCTGGCCTTGCCGCCAAAGCCGTCATGGAAGCGGGCGATCTGGTCAGTGACGACATCGTCATCGCCATCCTGCGTGACCGCATGGCGCAACCAGATTGCGCCAAGGGTGTCATTCTGGACGGCTTTCCGCGCACAACGGTTCAGGCCGAAGCACTGGACGAACTGCTCGCGTCGAACAATCAGAAGATCAACGCCGCGATCAGCCTTGAAGTCGAAGACGCCGAAATGGTGATCCGCATCTCGGGTCGCTACACCTGCGCCGGTTGTGGCGAAGGTTACCACGACACGTTCAAGAAGCCTGCCGAAGACGGCAAATGCGACAAGTGTGGTCACACTGAATTCAAGCGCCGCGCCGATGACAATGCCGAAACCGTGGCGTCACGGTTGGCAGCTTATCACGCGCAGACCGCGCCGCTGATCACCTATTACGAAAGCCATGGCGTGCTGCAACGCACCAATGCCATGGGCAAGATTGAAGACATCGCCCGCGACCTGGAGGAGATCGTCAGCGGCGCGATGAAGTAAGGGGAGGAGATCGGCCGCAAGGCCTTGATCCTTAAAGGAATACTTCAATGAACCGCCTTGGCGGAACAGAGAAGTTTTGCCGGGCGTCACGGGGCGTTTGGTAACATCGAGAAGCGGTCCGCGTCACTGGAGGAATTAGGCACGGGCCGCCCAACGAGGAAGCGAAGGAGGAACCCGCAATGGCGGATCATTCAACAAACTCCGCGCAGGCGTCCGAAGCCGATAAGGGCTATTGGCAAGCAAACCTGCGCCTCATTTACATCAGCCTCGCTATCTGGGCGCTGGTGTCGTTTGGATTCGGCATTCTGCTGCGTCCGTTGCTGTCGGGGATCGCCGTCGGCGGAACCGATCTGGGCTTTTGGTTCGCACAACAGGGATCGATCCTGGTCTTTCTGGTGCTGATCTTCAACTACGCCTGGCGCATGAACAAGCTGGACGCCGAATTCGGCGTAGACGAAGAATAAGGGAGAGCGGGGACAATGGATCAGTTTACCATCAACCTGCTGTTTGTTGGCGCGTCCTTTGCGCTATACATCGGCATCGCGATCTGGGCCCGCGCGGGTTCCACATCAGAATTCTACGCCGCCGGTCGCGGCGTTCACCCGGTCACCAACGGTATGGCGACAGCGGCGGACTGGATGTCTGCGGCCTCGTTCATTTCGATGGCGGGCCTGATTGCCTTTACCGGCTATGACAACTCGACCTTCCTGATGGGTTGGACCGGTGGCTACGTGCTGCTGGCTCTGCTGCTTGCGCCTTACCTGCGTAAGTTCGGCAAATACACCGTCTCGGAATTCATCGGTGATCGTTTCTACAGCCAAACCGCACGCGTCGTTGCGGTGATCTGTCTGATCGTTGCTTCGGTGACCTACGTGATCGGTCAGATGACCGGTGTGGGCGTGGCTTTTGGCCGCTTCCTTGAGGTATCCAACACCTCCGGTCTGCTGATCGGTGCTTGTGTGGTCTTTGCATATGCGGTGTTTGGCGGGATGAAAGGTGTGACCTACACCCAGGTTGCTCAGTACTGCGTGCTGATCACAGCCTACACCATCCCGGCGATCTTCATCTCGCTGCAGCTGACCGGCACGCCGATCCCTGCTCTGGGTCTGTTTGGTGACACCGCCAGCGGTGAGCCCCTGCTGACCAAGCTGGACGCGATCGTGACCGAGCTGGGCTTCAACGAGTACACAGCACACCATTCGAACACGCTGAACATGGTTCTGTTCACGCTGTCGCTGATGATCGGTACCGCCGGTCTGCCGCACGTGATCATGCGCTTCTTCACCGTGCCGAAAGTGTCTGACGCACGTTGGTCGGCTGGCTGGACTCTGGTCTTCATCGCCCTGCTATACCTGACCGCCCCTGCGGTTGGCGCAATGGCGCGTCTGAACATCACCGACATGATGTGGCCCAATGGTGGCATCGACGGTGGCGCTGTTTCGGTCGAGGAAATCGACACCGATCCGCGCTATGACTGGATGAAAACCTGGCAGAAAACCGGTCTTCTGGATTGGGAAGACAAGAACGGTGACGGCAAGATCCAGTACTACAACGACAAGTCCGAAGCCATGACCGCAATCGCGGAAGAAAAAGGCTGGGTTGGAAACGAACTGACCAAGTTCAACCGTGACATCCTGGTTCTGGCCAACCCCGAAATCGCCAACCTGCCGGGTTGGGTGATCGGTCTGGTCGCGGCAGGTGGTCTTGCTGCTGCTCTGTCAACCGCTGCGGGCCTGTTGCTGGCGATCTCGTCGGCTGTGTCCCACGACCTTGTCAAAGGTGCGATCAACCCGCAAATCTCTGAAAAGGGTGAACTGCTGGCTGCACGTATCGCAATGGCCGTAGCCATCGTTGTTGCAACCTACTTGGGTCTGAACCCACCCGGATTTGCGGCGCAAACCGTGGCCCTGGCGTTCGGTCTGGCGGCAGCCTCGATCTTCCCGGCGCTGATGATGGGGATCTTCTCGACCCGCATCAACAACACCGGCGCGGTTGCAGGTATGTTGGCTGGTCTGGTTGTGACCCTGGTCTACATCTTCCTGCACAAGGGCTGGTTGTTCATTCCGGGCACCAACTCGTTCACCGATGCTGACCCGCTGCTGGGTCCGATCAAGTCGACCTCGTTCGGTGCAATCGGTGCGATGATCAACTTTGCGACTGCCTACGTTGTTGCAGGCATGACCAAAGAGACTCCGCAGGAGATCAAGGATCTGGTCGAAAGCGTGCGCATTCCCCGTGGTGCGGGCGCAGCTCAGAACAAATGAGCTTGATGCGGTCGTTGGTTCTTGCCTTCGACCGCGTCTTTCGATCCACTGTTCCCGCCCAGCACATCACTGGGCGGGATTTTTTAACCAGAACACCGGAGACAACACATGCCCCTGTCCCATGACGAAATAGCCCGGTTTCTGAAATCCGTTCACCCCTATGACGCGTTGCCTGCCGACGCCCTGGATCAGATCGTCAAACAGATCGAGGTCTGGGAAGTTGAGGAAGACGCCTCAGTCTACGAGCTTGGCCACAAGTTACCCGGGGTGTTCGTGATCTATGAAGGACAGGTCGAAATTACCGATGAGAACGGTGCCATCGTCTCTCATCTGGGTCTGCGCAATTCCTTTGGCGAAAGGGGCTTGCTGAAAGACGGCAAAGCCGCCACCAAAGCCCGCGCGCACACGCCCTCGGTCCTAATGGTTCTGCCACCGGATCTTGTGCGGAGTTTGATCGATAACCATGATGTGGTGGCAAAGTTCTTTGACCGCACACGTGGCGACCGAAGTGGTCCGCAAAGCCTGGCCACTAGTTCGATCGACGTATTAATGGCGCATAACCCGGCCACCTGCCCCGCTGACACGTCAGTTCAGGATGCAGCGCGGATCATGCGCGACAAGCATATCTCGTCGCTCTGCATCACGGACGGTGAAAGTTTGCAGGGCATTGCGACCCTGCGGGACATCTCGGGCAAATACGTTGCAGACGGCCTGCCCGCCTCTACGCCCATTTCTGAAATCATGACCGCAAACCCGGTTACATTGTCGCCCAGCGATATCGGATCGGATGTGCTGCACATCATGATGGAGCGTGGCATCGGCCACATCCCGATTTCCGAAGGTGGTCGGCTCGTCGGGATCGTGACCCAGACCGATCTGACACATTATCAGGCGGTCAACTCGGCAGAGCTGGTACGCCGTATCGCGCAGGCTGATACCGCCGAAGAAATGGCACGCGTGACCGAAGAAATCCCGCAGCTTCTTGTACAACTGGTTGCTGGCGGAAACCGGCACGAAATTGTCACGCGTCTGATCACTGATATCGCGGATACGGTCACGCGCCGCCTGCTGGCACTCGGCGAAGCGGAACTGGGCCCAGCTCCGGTGCCCTATCTGTGGCTTGCATGTGGGTCTCAGGGACGGCAGGAACAAACGGGCGTATCGGATCAGGACAATTGTCTGATGCTGGATGACAGCGTAACCGACGCAGACATGGCCTATTTCACGCAACTGGCCAAATTCGTCTCGGACGGGTTAGACGTTTGCGGGTATTTCTACTGTCCCGGTGATATGATGGCGACCAATCCGCGCTGGTGCCAGCCGGCGCGCGTCTGGCGCGACTATTTCAAGGGCTGGATCGCCAAGCCAAGCCCCGAAGCGCAAATGCTGGCGTCGGTCATGTTCGACCTGCGCCCTATCGGCGGCACGTTTGAGTTGTTTGCCGACCTGCAGGCCGACACTCTGGCAGCGGCCAGAGCAAACTCGATCTTTGTGGCGCACATGATTTCGAACTCGTTGAAACACACGCCCCCTCTGGGTCTGCTGCGCGGATTTGCAACGATCCGCTCGGGCGAACATCGCAACACGCTGGACCTCAAGCACAATGGGGTCGTCCCAATCGTTGATCTGGCACGGATCTACGCACTGCAAGGTGAGTTACCCGAGGCCAACACGCGGGCCCGCCTGAAAGCGGCCGAGGCCAGCGGTGTCCTTAGCCCGTCTGGCGCGCGGGATCTGCTGGACGCATATGACCTGATCGCTGAAACCCGGCTGGAGCATCAGGTTCGGCTGGTCAAATCAGGTGAAAAACCCGACAATTATCTGCCCCCGTCCGATCTTTCGGACTTTGAGCGAAGTCATCTACGCGATGCGTTTGTTGTGGTAAAAACGATGCAATCGGCGGTTGGCCACGGCAAAGGTATGCTGGGCTAAGACCCCCAAGTACGGAGAGACCCCATGTTTCTGGAATTGATCGGCACTATCTTTGCGGGCTTCGCGTTTGCGGGCGTCGTGCTTGTGCTGAACAAGCTGACCGGTGGGCGCTTGCCAAAATGGACCACTCCGGTTGCGGCAGGTCTGGGCATGATCGGCATGACCATTGCAAGCGAGTATTCATGGTATGACCGCACCCGCGATCAACTGCCTGACGAAATGGCCATTGTGCACGAGATCGAAAGCCGCGCCTTCTATCGTCCCTGGACCTACGCAGTGCCTTTTGTTGACCGTTTCTCGGCCATCGACACACAATCGGTCCGAACCAATGATCAAGTTCCCGATCAACGGCTGGTCGACCTGTATCTGTTCGGGCGTTGGGCCCCTGTCACGCATTTGCCTGTGGCCGTCAATTGTGCCGAAAACAGTCGCGCCAACCTCGTAGACGGGGCGGAATTTGCCGACGACGGTCGCCTGATCAACGCAAGCTGGTACCGGGCTGAGGGCACCGATCCGATTATCGAGACCACCTGCGGGGTCTGATCATGCTCACCAAATTGAGCCTGAGGCTCAGGATTTTTCTGTTCTTCTGTTTGCTGGCGTTGGGGGGAATTGCGATCAGCGCAATCGCCCTTTGGATCACCTATGCCCGCGCCGAGAACCCCGAACTTCTGGACGCTTTCATTTTTGCCGAAATCCTGATCACGTTCGGCTTGCTGGCTCTGATTGCCGGCGTATGGCTGTTGTTTGACGACAATGTTGCCAAGCCAATCGAACGCCTTTCGGCCCAATTGCGCGCACGCGCACATGCCGGGGTCAGCACGGATCTGGACATGCAAGCGGCGCGTTATCTCGGCGATCTAGCCCCGGCTGCAGCCGGGCTGGCGGAACAGGTGGCGTCAAATGCGATGCGGACTGCCGAAGCTGTGGCTACAGAAACCGCTCATTTGGCGGCTGAAAAACAACGCCTCACCGCTCTGTTGACGGAAATCCCGGTCGCCATGCTGCTGGCCAGCCCCAAGCATCAGATCGTGTTGTACGACGGTCAGGCCGCCGAGGTGTTGGCCCAGATCGCACATCCCCGCCTGAATGCGTCACTTTTTGAATACCTCGAAACCACGGGCCTCACGGACGCCTATGCCAAACTTTGCAAAACCGGCAAGGACGTTTATTGCACCCTATCCAGTGTGGATGGCCGACAGACCTATTCCGCCCGGATGAAACCGCTTGGGGACGCGCCCGGTTATATGTTGGTCTTCGAAGACAGCGCCGCCCAGATTTCCCCGGACGAAGCACGCCCGCTGGTTTACGATTTCGAACTTCTCGACACACCGGGCGACGACGCGTTCGAGAATCGCACCTTGTCCGACCTGTGTTTCGTGGTCTTCGATACGGAAACAACCGGGCTGTTGCCGCACAAAGATGAAATCGTACAGATCGGCGCGGTGCGCGTACTTAACGGCAGGATCGTTCAGGGCGAGCATCTGGACATGCTGGTGGATCCGGGCATTCCGATACCACCTGCGTCGACCAAAGTGCACAAGGTCAGTGACCGTATGGTTCAGGGAGCACCCGACATCACCGAGGCCGGACGCGTATTTCACCAATTTGCACGCGATGCCGTGATCGTGGCGCATAACGCGCCCTTCGACATGGCGTTCCTGCGTCGTCACGCTCAGCGCATGGAAGTCGAGTGGGATCACCCGATCCTCGACACCGTTTTGCTGTCTGCCGTTCTGTTCGGAGCCAGCGACACGCATACGCTGGACGCGCTGTGCGAACGGCTGGAAATCACGATCCCCGAGGCGCTGCGCCATACGGCGCTCGGCGATGCGGTTGCCACGGCAGAAGCGCTGATCAAGATGTTGCCGATCCTACAGGCGCGTGGTTTTACCACCTTTGGCGAAGTCATAATGGAAACCCGAAAACACGGGCGTTTGCTGGAAGACCTGAACTGACAGTTTAAATTGCAAGCAACAGTCAGCTTTTCATAGACAAACCGAGCCACGCGTGGCACCTGATGCGCGGCCAAGGAAGACGCGCGTAATGACGGAAAAGACCTTCACACCAACCCCGGATCAAAGTCCTGCCTTTCGCGAGGCATTGGGATGCTTTGGCACCGGCGTCACCGTGATCACCACGCAAACCGAAGGTGGACCGCGCGCGATCACCGTGAATTCTTTTGCCTCGGTCTCATTGGACCCGCCACTGGTATTGTGGTGTCTGGCTAAGGAATCGTTCCGTTTCGACGCTTTCAGCGGCTGCGAACACTATTCGATTCATGTGATGGCACAGGATCAACAAGAGCAGGCGCTGCGATTTGCGCGTGACGGTACGGATTTCTCTCATGCAGATTGGACCGAGGACGAGACCGGTCGCCCGCAATTGAACCAATGTCTGGCGCGGTTCGATTGTCGTCTGCACGCACGGCACGACGCTGGTGATCACCTGATTATTGTCGGTCAAGTGGAACAGGTGATGTACCGCACCGGCAAAGGCTTGATCTTCAAACGCGGCCAGTTCGGCGGATTTGTCGACCTGATCTAGTCATCCAGCGATCCATGCACGGCCAGCGCCTCAAGCTGAGCATCCTGGGGCGTAATGACACGATAGCTTTCGTGCACGCCCGCCTCACTCAACTCACGGGCCACGGTCAGTAGCGTATTGGCGGCATGGTCTTCGCACAGGTCAGACATGTGATCGACTTCGGATTGTGCGACGCCCATTGCCGCCTCGACCGAAGGCGCGCCATAGAATTGCACAAAATGTTCGGCCAAATTGCGCGTGATCTGATCTTTCTCTGCCGGTTCGATCTGCGTCACCGCTACAAACGTCACACGACCAAAGGTTTCCAGACCCAACCAGCCATTTGCGAAAGCTTGCCGTGCCTTGCCCTCAAGATCGGCGTCGCTCCAGTTCGAAAACTCGAACCCGCCAGACACACACCACTCCCCGGTTCGCGCCGGAGAATGAAACACGTTCATATCGCTTTCGTCGAAATGGATTGCGCGGGCCAGTTTCATCATCCGTTCTCCAAAACGTCGGTCAGGGGACGCAGGCGTGTATCAGAGCCGTCCCGGATCAGCATTCCAAACCGCTCGTCAGTGCCCAGAAAAACTCCGCCACCGTCAAGTGGATCACCGACACCACGCAGCAAGCCCATCCATTCGGCATGCAGCGGTGCGTTGCCATCTTCCTGCCAGCGGTTCAGCCAAGTCAACGTATGACGCGACCAGCTTTCTACCAACTGGGTTGCGGAAACATCCGCACACCCCTCTTCATAAAGCGCGGTAACATCCGGTGTTGCGCCTGGGGCCTCGCTGGTTTGCAACAGCGCCAATTCCCATCCAACAATTAGCCAGTCAGGTTCCTGATCGGGCGATGTACTCGACGCAGCAACCCGGAACATCCCGCATTTTGCACCGTTCACACAAATCAATCCATCCCAGCCCAGATGCACAGCAACCTCTGGCGGAGCCAGAGCGCCTAGCGCATTCTGAAATCCCACAGCACACAGCGGCAACATCGCCATTGCGTCCTGAAGCGGCACTTCAGGCGCAAAGACGATGGCAACACGCAGGCGGTCGGCCTGAATGTTGTAAACGACGGTTCCCGCATCGCACCCCAGCGCGGCCATAGCCTGCGCACGGTCGAACGGGTCTTCCCCACCCTGAACCGGGTGACCCGTTAATAAAGGAGGGAAGACCGGAAGGGTCATGCGAAACCGTTTGAGATCAGGTCGCGTGCGATCTTGCGGAACGACTCGGCCTGCGGACTATCGGGTTTGCTGACCACGATAGGCGCACCTCCGTCAGCGGCCACGCGGATGTCCAGATGCAGTGGGATTTCACCCAGCAGCGGTACACCCAGCGATTCCGCCTCGGACGCGACACCGCCATGACCAAACACATGTTCTTCGTGCCCGCAGTTGGAGCAGATATGGGTCGACATGTTTTCGATCATGCCCACGATTGGAGTTTTGAGCTGATTGAACATATCGATCCCCTTGCGGGCGTCGATTAAGGCCACGTCCTGCGGGGTTGAAACCACGATGGCACCGTCCACCTGGAACTTCTGGCTCAGCGTCAACTGCACATCCCCGGTGCCGGGCGGAAGGTCGACGATCAGAACGTCCAACGCGCCCCACTGCACCTGCCCCATCATCTGTTGCAGCGCACCCATCAACATGGGTCCACGCCAGACTACAGCCTGACCTTCGTTGGTCATCAGCCCCATGGACATCATGGTCACGCCGTGATTGCGCAAAGGCAGGATGGTCTTGCCATCAGGGCTGGCCGGGCGACCGGATACACCCAGCATCCGGGGCTGAGAGGGACCGTAGACATCCGCGTCCAGCAGACCTACGCGCCGTCCTTCAGCCGCCAACGCACAGGCGAGGTTAGCCGAGACAGTAGACTTGCCGACGCCGCCTTTGCCCGAAGCAACGGCAATGATCCTGTCTACACCGGGAACGGCCTGCGGCCCGGTCTGAGACGGTTTGGGTTTCGGTTTCAGATCCGGCGGCGCTTTATCGGAATGCGCGGTCATCATCGCCGACACATTGGCCACACCGTCAACCATCTGCGCGGCTTTTTCGGCCGTCGCGCGCACGGGCTCCATCTTTTCCGCGTGCTTTGGGTCGATCTCAAGCACAAAGCGTACTGTGTCGCCTTCAACGTTCAGCGCACGCACGATGCCCGCGCTCACAATATCCTGCCCGGATACCGGGTCGGTGATCTTTTTCAGGTTCGCCAGAACCGCGTCACGAACACTCATGCCTTGTTTCCTTCGATGTGCCCTGCTGACAGGGGCGTGCGCATCACCATTGTCTGGTCGCCGCTCATTGCATGTGTCTCCGTCTCTTTCAGTTTATTTGACGCACCGCGCCCTGCCCCGTTAGGCTGAGCCATGCGCTTTGTCCTCTTGTGCCTGAGCCTGACGTTCTCTGCCACCCCCTCCTTGTCTCAGGAGGCGATTGGCCTTGCGGCCCCGGCCGAGGTGAAAGACTCGGGTCTGTTGCAACATATTCTTCCTCGCTTCTCTCTCAAGACCGGGATACGCGTTATTGCGGACGATGCGGGTGTTATGGTGCTTAATTCCGCGCCGCCCGGTGATCCTGTCTTTGCCCGTGAGGGGGTGGTGTATCACCTGAGCATTGAAGACGAAAAGCGTCAGGCCCGATTTCGCGACTGGCTGCTCTCGGATATCGGCAAACGCACCGTCGAGAGTTTTACACCTTCTCAGGGAGGAGCCTTCACCGTCAGCTTCGATCTGAATGTCGTTCAGGCAGACGAGGCTGTCGACGGCGACACCGTGCTGGGCGAAGAACTGTCGATGACCCATTGCGGACGGTGTCATGTGATCGGGCCCAAGAACCGAATGAACGGGCTGGGTTCGACCCCTTCCTTTGCCGTCTTGCGCGCCATGCCGGATTGGTCCGAACGGTTCGAGGCGTTTTTTGCGCTCAACCCCCACCCCGCATTTACACAGATCGACGGGCTGACGCCGCCTTTTGACCCCGAGCGCCCCTCTCCGATTCATCCTGTTGAAATGACCTTGGGCGATCTGGACGCAATACTCGCCTTTGTGTCGCGGATGAAAGCCGCAGATTTGGGGGCTCCGCTGCAGCTTCAATGATCCTTTCTGTCCGAATAATAGTCGTCGGTCGTGACAACCCGCGGCTTGGGCTTTGACTGGAACGGGTTATCCTGCTGTTCGAACTGCACTTTCACCCGGCAATTGTCACACATCTGGATCATCCGCGCCTGATCCGAGTTGGCAAACATCGGATGCGTGCCGGAAAGCTTCTCCATGATCCGCTCGACCGTAGATTTCACCCCAAACAATGCGCCGCATTCGACACAGGCAAAGGGTTCTTCTTCGTTGAGCACCTGTTGAGACAGCGCAGCATCGCTCAGATCCAGTTGCGGTACCAGAGTAATCGCGTCTTCTGGGCAGATCGTCTTGCACATTCCGCATTGCAGGCAGGCATCCTGCTGGAAGTTGAGTTGCGGTTTGTCCGGGTTGTCGATCAAAGCCCCCGACGGGCACAGTGACACACAGCTGAGGCACAGGGTGCAACTGTCGGTGTTCACCGCCACCGCCCCGTAAGGCGCGTTTTCGGGCAGAGCCAGTGGAGCCTCGGCCTGCGGATTTAGCGCCTGCGCGGCCAATCGTGTGATCTGCCGCCGGTTGCCCAGCGGAAGAACAGGATCGGCCAGCGGCAGCGGCTCGTCTTGACCATAGAGCATATCAGCCATGACATCCGGATCAGCCTCATCAATTAGCCCAATAACATTTGATCCGGCAATCGCTTGTGCCAACGCTACCTCACGATCCAGCGCGTCACGTTCCGTCGTGGGTGCAAGCAACACGTCGACCCGGGCAAATCCATGCGCCAAAGCAGCCAACATCTCGGCGTGACCGAAACCTGATATTACATTTAGTTCCAGCGGGATAACGTCCGAAGGTAAACCGCGACCAAAACGCGCTGCCAGTCGGATCATCTCGGCGCCATGCGCGTCATGGACAAGCAATCGGGGCGCGACCCCACCCGATCGGCGATAGGTTCGTGCCAGGATGTGCATCCGAGACAGCAGTGCCGACACGGTCGGGTCCTCGTAGGTAATCGCAGTTGAAGGGCACAAGGCGGCGCATGCGCCACAACCGGCACACACCATCGGGTCGATGCTCACATGTTCACCCGCTGGGGTTATTGCGCCGGTCGGGCAGACATCCAGACAGTTTGAACAGCCCACCTGTTCCGCCCGTGAATGGGCGCAGAGGGTTTCTTCCAACCGCACGTACAAGGGTTTTTCGAATGTCCCAACAAGCTGTGCGGCCTCAAAAGCCAAACGTTCGACAGCCACCGCGTCTTTTGGATCAGCGCGCAGATACCCTTCACGCTTGGTCGGGGCCTGTACAAACGGCGTGCCACCTGCAAGGTCCAGGATAATGTCACATGTGGATTGCGCCCCGTCTTTCGGGTCAGTCCATGCGAAGGCACCGCGCCCACCCGGTAGAACCTGTTGCAATGCGTCCAGACGAAGTGAAAACCCGCCCAACGCCCCAGACACTGATTTCACCTGCCCACGTATCACGTCAAACGCGCGCGAGATTGGCTCTGCCTGATCGGTCGCCAGAACGGTCACTGCCAAGGTTCCGGCCAACCTCTCAGCAACATCAAAACTCACAGCGCCAGGACCAATGATGAAACAGGTTCCCTCGCTTATGACATCCACGCTGGGCGTCACGGGTTGCGGTAACTGCGCCTCAGCCGCCAGCGCCGCCATTTTAGGCGTTGCATCTGCACCCTGATCGGACCAACCCGCACGGTCGCGCAAATCAAAGAAGCCGGGCATTTCAATATTCAGATCTTCTGCCAGAGACTGGAACACCTCTTGTTCCTGCAGGCAGGCAATTGTGGTTGCTCCCTCCTGCATCAGCTCGACCGCGGATTGCAGTTGGGTTGTGCACAGCGCCGTGTGCACATTGGAACAGCTGACGCCACAGGCGCTTTCGATCCTGTCGGGATCCAAAACCTGAGTTCCAGCGCAATCGCATAGCAGTATTTTGGTGCCCATTTTCCCTCCCGCAGGACGCTCTCCTGATCCCATGAAGCTTAGGCTGTACGCAGGGCCCGGCAACTTCAACCCCCTGTCGCGAACCGTTTGCCAGCCTGCATTCGGACCTAAAATCTAAGGAAACAAAAGTGTTTTTGACCTCAATCACGCAGTTGCGACCCAAACCTACGACCAAAGTACTAAAGCGCAGGCTTGGCACAAGCGCGAAATGTGTACCATAGTGTTCATGCAAAGGCAGGGGAGAGCCTTTCGGGGAGGAGCCAGTGGCCAAGGCCGCAAGCCAGATCGAAATGCCGGTTGGCGTCATCGTACGCAAAACGCCCGGGGTCACGCGTTGGGCCCGTTGGAACTGGCGTGCAGTCGCCGTATTGCCCGGCGCCGGCCCCGCTGATTGGCAGGAATTGCGTCGTGAGGGCGATGCGGTTGAATACCACGCAGCCACCCTGCCCCTGACACTTTGGGCGGATGAGACCGAAGCCTACATGGTCAATCTGTCAGACGGCCTGCCTTCTCTCTATCTGGTGTTGCGCGACGAATTGCAGGGCGACGTTCCGTTGAACGCGGTTCTCATCACTGCCTCACCGTTTGAAGGGCAGGACTATGCGGACACCGGCGAGGAAATTGTCGAGAAAATCCCCATGACCGAAGGCTTGATTGCCTGGGTGCGGGATTTCACCCTTCAGCATCATAAAGACGAGGTGTTCATCAAGCGTCGGCGGGACAAAAAGCGTACCGATCTGGTAGAGGACGGCAAAGGCGACCCACGGATCAGGCAAACCTCGGATGTCTACCGCGCGCCGCGGAGGGTTGTGCAATGACCCAGGTCCGCGACTTCTGGTCCCGACGCAAGGCAGCCGTGAAGGCTGAAGCCGAGGCTGAGGTTGTTGCGGCTGAAGAACAGGCGATCGCTGCACAGCACGCTGAACTTGAGGAAAAAAGCGATGCTGAGCTATTGGCCGAGTTTGATCTGCCGGACCCGGAGACATTGCAGCCCGGAGATGATGTATCGGGTTTTATGGCCAAAGCTGTACCCGACCGGCTGCGCCGCCGTGCCTTGCGGCGCTTGTGGCGACTGAACCCCGTTTTGGCCAACGTCGACGGGCTGGTCGACTATGGTGAGGACTACACAGACGCGGCCTGTGTGATTGAGAACCTCCAAACAGCGTATCAGGTTGGCAAGGGTATGCTGGCCCATGTCGAAGCCCTGGCGGCGGCTGAAGACCCTCCTGAGGATGAGTTCGCCCTTGAAGATGAGCCTACACCTGATCCGGTGACAAATGCAGAGCCCCCGAGTGATACTCCCCCTGTTCAAGAGGCGGTCCTGGCAGAGACAGAAGCAGAAACCGAGGTTGAGGACGAAATCGAAATGCCCCCGGCCCCGCGCCGCATGAGATTTGAATTCGAAGGATAAAGAATGACCGCAAGCAACGCGCAAAATATGGATATCTCAGCCGAGGATCGGCTGCGCGCGGATTTCTACAACTTTCTGGGCCTGCTTCTGGCTGGCCCGCCAGATCAGTTGCTTTTGGACCAGATGGCGGGTCTAAGCGGAGATGACACCGATCTGGGTCAAGCCATTCAGGCTATGGCACGCGTCGCCAAGGTCACCAAACCTGCTGCTGCCGAGCGCGAGTTCAACGCGCTGTTCATTGGCTTGGGACGTGGTGAGTTGCTGCCTTACGCCAGTTTTTATCTGACCGGGTTCCTGAACGAAAAACCATTGGCGCAATTGCGCAATGACATGGCGGTACGCGGGATCACCCGTGCGCAGAACGTTTTTGAACCCGAAGACAACGTTGCCTCACTGATGGAGATGATGGCGGGCATGATCGTTGGCCGTTTCGGATCGCCGGCGACGTTGGAAGACCAGAAAACGTTCTGGAACAAACATATCGGCCCCTGGGCCGCACATTTCTATTCGGATTTGGAAGCCGCCGAAGCGTCGGTTCTCTATGCCTCGGTCGGCACCGCCGGTCGGGTGTTCATGGAAATCGAACGCGAGGCCTTCCGAATGACGGCGGCATAACCCGCCACTCGCCAGCGCCTGAATTGGCGCTAGATCGCAAATGGGAGAGGAGAAGCCCATGAGCAAGACCAAGGAAGAAGGCGCAACCCGCCGCGACTTCCTGAAACTGGCCGGAACCGCAGCGCCTGCTGCCGTCGCCGCCGCCAGCCTGAGCGGTCAAGCCGAAGCAGCCGAGCTGCCGACGGACGAGACCCGCATGCAAGATACAGCGCATACCCGCGCCTATCTGGAAAGCGCGCGCTTCTAAGCCGCCTCGACTGCGCCCGGCGCACCAGCCGGACGATGTCACTTACCCGACTGACGGTTGCGATTGGCCCTGACGTCGGTTTCGCAGTTACCAAGCCAGCCGTGATCCTCATGGCCAGCAAGGGAGGAAAGAAATGCTTAGGAAAAAGACCAACGGGGTTGCGAGACGCCCCCAGCGGACAAGTATCCTGTCCCAGGTCGGCGAGAAAACCGTCGATCGCCGCGCATTCCTGCGTGGCTCGGGCCTGACGATCGGCGGCCTTGCCGCGATCAGCGCCACGGGTGGAACCGTGACGCCTGCCAGCGCCCAAACAGCGGCAAACACCGCCGTTGAAAACATCAAATCCGTATGCACCCACTGTTCGGTCGGCTGTACGGTCGTCGCCGAAGTTCAGAACGGTGTCTGGGTCGGGCAAGAACCCGGCTGGGACAGCCCGTTCAACCTGGGTGCACATTGTGCCAAGGGGGCCTCGGTCCGCGAGCATGCCCATGGCGAGCGTCGCCTCAAGTATCCGATGAAAAAGGAAGGCGGCGAGTGGAAGCGCATCAGCTGGGAAGAGGCGATCAACGAGATCGGCGACGGCATGATGAGCATCCGTCAGGAATCCGGGCCGGACAGCGTGTACTGGCTGGGCTCGGCCAAGCACAATAACGAACAGGCCTATCTGTTCCGCAAGTTCGCCGCCTACTGGGGCACGAACAATGTGGACCACCAGGCCCGTATCTGCCACTCGACCACTGTTGCGGGTGTTGCGAATACATGGGGCTACGGCGCCATGACCAATTCGTACAATGACATCCACAACTCACGGGCCATCTTCATCATCGGCGGCAACCCGGCCGAGGCGCATCCCGTCTCGCTGCTGCACGTTCTGCGCGCGAAAGAGCAGAACAACGCTCCGCTGATCGTCTGCGACCCGCGCTTTACGCGCACCGCGGCGCATGCGGATGAATATGTGCGGTTCCGTCCCGGCACAGACGTTGCGTTGATCTGGGGTATCCTGTGGCACATCTTCGACAACGGTTGGGAGGACAAAGAGTTCATCCGCACCCGTGTCTGGGGTATGGACCAAATCCGCACCGAAGTTGCCAACTGGAACCCGGAAGAGACCGAGCGTGTAACCGGTGTTCCCGGCTCACAGCTCAAGCGTGTTGCCCGTACCATGGTCAACAACCGCCCCGGCACTGTGATCTGGTGTATGGGTGGTACGCAGCACACCAACGGCAACAACAACACCCGCGCTTACTGCGTGCTCCAGCTTGCCTTGGGCAACATGGGCACTTCGGGCGGCGGCACCAACATCTTCCGCGGCCATGACAACGTGCAGGGCGCGACGGACCTTGGTGTTCTGTCCCACACCCTGCCCGGCTATTACGGCCTGTCGAAGGGTGCATGGGGTCACTGGGCCCGTGTCTGGGGTGAAGATCCCGAATGGCTGGCAGGCCAGTTCGCCACGATCAAGGACAAGGAAGGCAAGGATAAACCGCTTCAGAACGAACGCGGCATCCCGGTCTCTCGCTGGATTGATGGTGTTCTGGAAGACCCGGCCAACATGGATCAGGACAATAATGTCCGTGCCATGGTTCTGTGGGGCCATGCGCCCAACTCGCAGACCCGGATGACGGAAATGAAGACGGCGATGGAGAAGCTGGACATGCTGGTCGTGATCGACCCGTATCCCACCGTCTCGGCCGTGCTGCATGACCGCACCGATGGCGTCTACCTGCTGCCCGCCTGTACACAGTTCGAAACCCGTGGCTCGGTCACGGCGTCGAACCGGTCGCTGCAATGGCGCGACAAGGTGGTAGAACCGCTGTTCGAAAGCCTGCCGGACGAGGTCATCATGGCCAAGTTCGCCAACAAGTTCGGCTGGGCGGATCGATTGTTCCGCAATATCGAGATGGACGATCCGGAAACCCCCAATGTTGAAAGCATCACACGTGAGTTCAACGCGGGTCTCTGGACCATCGGATATACCGGTCAGTCGCCAGAGCGTTTGAAAAGCCATATGGCCAACCAGCACACGTTCGACAGAACCACGCTGCAAGCCATTGGTGGACCCAACGATGGCGAATACTACGGTCTGCCCTGGCCCTGCTGGGGAACACCGGAGATGGGTCATACGGGAACACCAAACCTCTATGACATGTCCAAACCGGTGGCCGAAGGTGGCCTGACCTTCCGCGCGCGCTTTGGCGTGGAACGCGATGGCGACAACCTGCTGGCCGAAGGGGTCTATAGCGTCGGATCGGAAATTCAGGATGGATACCCTGAATTCACGATGCAAATGCTGATGGACCTTGGCTGGGACGGTGATCTGACGGCTGAGGAACGCGCAGCTATCGACGCCGTTGCGGGACCAGAGACCAACTGGAAAACCGACCTGTCCGGCGGTATCCAGCGGGTCGCGATCGAGCATGGCTGCGCGCCCTTCGGGAACGCCAAAGCCCGCGCGGTTGTCTGGACCTTCCCGGATCCGATCCCACTGCATCGCGAGCCGCTCTATACCAACCGGCGCGATCTGGTGGAGGACTATCCGACCTACGAAGACCGGCAAGCATATCGCCTACCTACCCTTTATGCTTCGATCCAAAAGAACGACTTTTCAAAGGATTACCCGATAATCCTCACGTCAGGTCGTCTGGTCGAATATGAAGGCGGCGGGGATGAGACACGGTCGAACCCGTGGCTGGCCGAGCTCCAACAGGACATGTTCGTAGAGATCAATCCGCGCGATGCCAACAACCTTGGTATTCGTGACGGATCGCAGGTCTGGGTCGAAGGTCCTGAGGGTGGCAAGGTCAAGGTGATGGCGATGCTGACCAACAGGGTCGGTGCCGGCGTGGCCTTCATGCCGTTCCACTTTGGTGGCCATTTCCAGGGTGAAGACCTGAGGGAGAAATACCCGAAAGGCGCCGATCCCTATGTGCTGGGTGAAAGTACCAACACCGCCCAGACCTATGGCTATGATTCCGTGACCCAGATGCAAGAGACCAAAGCGACTCTCTGCAAAATCTGGTCAGCGTAAGGGAGGAGAAGAGAACATGGCAGCAAGAGCAAAGTTTCTCTGCGACGCCGAACGCTGCATCGAGTGCAATGCCTGCGTCACCGCGTGTAAGAACGAACACGAGGTGCCGTGGGGCGTGAACCGCCGCAGGGTGGTGACGATCAATGACGGTGACCCGGGCGAACGCTCGATTTCGGTGGCCTGTATGCATTGTTCGGATGCGCCCTGCATGGCGGTGTGCCCGGTCGACTGCTTCTATCAGAACGAAGAAGGGGTCGTCCTGCACTCCAAGGACCTGTGCATTGGTTGTGGTTATTGCTTCTACGCGTGCCCCTTCGGCGCACCGCAATACCCGCAGGCAGGCAACTTCGGATCGCGCGGCAAGATGGACAAATGTACCTTCTGCGCCGGTGGCCCCGAGGAAACGCACTCGACCGCAGAGTTCGCAAAATATGGTCGCAACCGGATCGCCGAGGGCAAATTGCCCATCTGCGCCGAGATGTGTTCCACCAAGGCCCTGCTCGCCGGTGACGGCGACGTGGTCTCGGCCATCTACCGCGAGCGCGTCGTTGCGCGCGGGTTCGGCTCGGGCGCGTGGGGTTGGGGCACCGCCTACGACCAGAAAGACGGCTAAGACCGCTTTTCCATGAACCAAACAGGCGACCCGCATCCGTGGGTCGCCTGATCAGGGATTTTGACCGAGGTTCAGATGTTCCGCTTACTCATCGCATTGCTGTTCACCATTGGGCTGGCACAGGCCACCGTTGCGCAAACCAACGAGGCTGAGGCACCCGCCACCACGAATGAGCGCGCCTCGACCGGTGGTGCGACCACGCTTGAGGATATTCTCGCGCGTCAGCGTGGAGAGAAAGTCGATAACAGTTTTCGCTCAGAAAACACTGGCCAGGGCAATGTCGAAGGTCTGTTGGGCCAGTTTGGACCCAGCGGCGTATCCTCGGACAGTGACGTGTACCGCGCGCTGCGCTTTGGCTCGGCCGACGTGACCGTATCCTCGCGCGGACCTGCTGACAGTGTACTGATCCAAGATGGCGGCATGTGGTGGTGGGAATTCCGCACAGGGCCGTTACGCGAATATGGCGGTTACATCATCGCAGGAATGCTGGCCATCATCGTTCTGTTTTTCCTGATCCGAGGCAAGATTCGCATCGACGGAGAAAAGACCGGCCGTACCGTCCTGCGCTTCACCAGTTTTGAACGCTTCGGTCATTGGCTGTTTGCAGGATCATTCGTCGTGCTTGCGATCACCGGCCTGCTAACGCTCTATGGCCGCGACTTCTTGATCCCGATCTTCGGCAAGGAAGGTTTCGCAACCATCGCGCAAGGCTGCAAATGGCTGCACAACAATCTGGCATGGGCCTTCATGTTGGGGCTGATCATCATCACGGTGAACTGGATTGCCCATAACATCCCCAACCGCACCGACCTGAAATGGCTGGCAGCCGGAGGAGGCTTGTTCAGCAAAAACAGCCACCCACCCGCCAAGAAATTCAACGCAGGGCAAAAGATCATCTTCTGGGCCTGCATATTGCTGGGCGTCTCGATCAGCCTGTCCGGTCTGTCGCTGTTGTTTCCGTTTGAATTGCCGATGTTCGCCAAGACCTTCTCGGTTGCCAATGCCACCGGCATTCCACAAGCGCTTGGTCTGAACCTGCCCGTGCAAATGTCGCCTCAGGAAGAGATGCAATATGCCCAGATCTGGCACGTGATGGTCGCTTATGTCTTCATCGCCATCATTATCGCGCATATCTACCTCGGCTCGGTCGGGATGGAGGGCGCGTTTGACGCCATGGGTTCGGGCGAAGTCGAAGAACAATGGGCGCGCGAACACCACTCGTTGTGGCTGGAAGAGGTGCAGGAAAAAGAGGCTGGCAAGGCAGCGGCCTCACCCGCCGAATAGATGCGCTGGCTGATCCTTGCCTGTGCGTTGACCCCACTGCCCGCATGGGCGGAGTTCTTCACGCTCAAAGGCCATGGCGGGCCGATCATGGGAATTGCCACCGCGCCAGACGGTCGGATCGCAACAGCCAGTTTCGACAATTCTGTCGGGCTATGGTCGGACCAGACACCCCAATGGCTAGAAGGACACGAAGCCGCCGTGAACGCGGTCGTTTTCAACGGTACAGCCATCTATTCCGCCGGAGATGATTTTACTCTGCGTCGTTGGCCGGGCGGAGAGATTGTCGGTCAGCACAAAGGCAAGATCGTTTCTGTGGCCGCGTCAAAAACGCATGTCGCGACGGCCAGTTGGGACGGCACAATCGGTATTTGGCCCATTGATGGCACCGCCCCCGACCTGTTCGGCCCTACGGGCAGCGGCGTAAATGCAGTCACTTTTTCACCGGATGGATCAAAGCTTTTTTCCGCTGGCGTCGATGGGTCCTTACGCGTGTGGGATGTCGCAACCGGCGAAGAAACGGACCGGCTGGTTGAGCACGGCTTTGGCATCAACGAATTGATCTTTAATGCGCAGAACAACTGGATCGCCTATGGTGCGGTGGACGGGGTGACGCGAATCCTCGATCTGACAACCGGTGAAGAACGCGACTTCACTCTGGGTCGCCGCCCGATCCTGGCCCTTGCACTCAGCCCGGACCGAAGCCTTTTGGCCGTCGGCGACGGTGAAGGCTATATCATGATGATCGACACTACCGAATGGCGCATCACGCAGGATTTTCGCGCAACGCTGCGCGGACCGGTCTGGGCGCTGTCATTCTCGGATGATGGTCAGAACATCCACGCCGGTGGCATAGACGCGGCCATGTACAGCTGGCCCGTGGGTGACCTGTCGGATCAACAGCAAATGGCCTCTTCCGAGCCCAGTTTTCTAAAAGATCCCGACGAAATGGAAAACGGAGAGCGCCAATTCGCCCGCAAATGCTCGATCTGCCACAGCCTGACACCCGACAGCGAACGCCGAGCTGGGCCGACGCTGCACGGTATCTTTGGACGACCTGCCGGAACCCTGCCCGGATATTTATACTCGGATACGCTGCAAGACTCTGATATTGTTTGGAATGAACAGACAATAAATGCCCTTTTCGATGAGGGGCCGGATCATTACATTCCGGGGTCGAAGATGCCGATGCAACGAATTACAGAACAGCAGGATCGGGACGACCTGATCGCCTTCCTGCGCCGCGCGACGGACGACCAGAACTGAACCGGAGGAGACTATGAAAGCCTTTTTTGCCGCAGTTGCCGCGATGGTCGTGATTACAGTCGCAGCCCCATCCACACTGGATCGGTTCGGGTTCAGTGCTGCTGATACCACGTCGGGTCCAGCGGTGCGCCTCGACTGAATGTCTCAATACCTGACCACCCGAGAACTGGCCGATCTGCTGCGCATTGGCGAGCGGAAAGCCTATGATCTTGCCTCTTCGGGCGAGGTGCCCTGCGTGCGCGCCATGGGCAAGCTGCTGTTCCCAAGAACCGAAATCATCGCCTGGCTCAACGCCTCACGGTCCGGTCCGCAGGTGGCTGAACCGCCCCTGCCCCCGATTGTTGCTGGCAGTCACGACCCGCTGCTGGACTGGGCGCTGCGCGAAAGCGGATCAGGGCTTGCCACCTACTATGATGGCTCTTTCGATGGATTGACGCGGCTGAGCGACCGCACTGCGCAGGCCGCGGTATTGCACATCCACGAAGACGGAGGGTTCAACACCAATTCCCTGCGCGACGCCTTGGGAGAAGCCCCGGTCGTTCTCTGTGAAATCGCCCGACGGGAACGGGGATTACTGCTTGCTCCGGGCATATCGGACATCAAATCGTTCCAAGACCTCAGATCCAGACGCGTCATCCTGCGTCAGGACAGTGCAGCCAGCCAGCGCCTGTTTGAGGCGCAACTTGAGGTACATGGGCTAAATCGTGAAGACTTGGACGTTTTCCACGGTTGCGCCCGCACCGAAGAAGAACTGGCCATAGCGCTGCACGATCAAAAGGCCGAGGCTGGCTTTGGACTGGGTGCCTTGGCCGGGCTGTACAACCTTGGCTTTGTCCCCACCCATTCCGAGCGGCTGGATCTGGCGATCTGGCGCAGATCTTTTTTCGATCCGCCAATGCAAAAGCTGATGACACTGCTACGCTCGGATCATTTCACACAACGGGCCCGAGAATTCGGCGGTTATGACCTGTCGGGCCTCGGTACGATCCACCACAATGGTGTCAGCGGCTGATCCCCCGCCCACCGCTTCATCTTTTCAAAAATACTCGCCCCGCAAGGGTTGGCCGCAGGCCAATTTACTGGGCATTGGGAAAAAACACCTGCTGTCCTTCTAGCCTGAAGGACGCGATCGCCTCCTGCCCGTCCGGACCCGTCAACCAGTCGATAAAGCGTTGACCGGATGCCTCCCGCACATGTTGGTGCTTTTCAGGGTTAACAAGAATGACACCGTACTGATTGAACAGGCGCGGATCGCCCTCGACCAATACTTCAAGATTGCCTCGGTTCCCAAAGGACAACCACGTGGCCCGGTCTGTCAGCGTATAGGCGTCCATTCCGCTGGCCACGCTTAAGGTTGCGCCCATGCCCGAGCCGGTTTCGCGATACCACGTTCCCGAGGCGCCCGTAGAATCAACGCCAGCATCCGACCAATGGCCCATCTCAGCCTTGTGCGTCCCACTGTCGTCTCCACGCGATACGAAGGGCGCTTCAACCTCTGCGATCTCAGTCAGAGCAGCCAGAATATCCGTACCACCACGAATTCCGGCCGGATCAGAATTCGGGCCAACCAGAACAAAATCGTTATACATCAAGTCTTTGCGTTCAACGCCCCAGCCATCGGCAACAAACTTCTCTTCCGCCGGCTTGGAATGGACCAGCAGCACGTCACCGTCCCCGTTGATCGCATTGCGAATAGCCTGACCTGTTCCCACCGCGACGACACGCACGTCTATGCCGGATTCGGCTTCGAACCACGGTAAAATATGCTCCAGCAGTCCAGAGTTTTGTGTCGAGGTCGTCGATTGCACCACTATGAACGGTGTTTCCGCCGAAACCGCCCCCGCCGTTAAGCCAAATGCCACTGCTGCTGCCCGAATAACTGCCCGGAACATCATTTTCTCCGATTTTCTTTTTAAGTAACCAACCCGCCTGCCAGATAGCGACGCGATGCGTCGCTTTCCGGTGCGTCCAACACCTGTTTTGCAGCGCCATGCTCTACCACATGCCCGCCTTGCATCATGACCACATCCGATGCCAACCGTCGCGCCTGCCCGATGTCATGCGTCACCATCACGATCCGCACCCCACGCGCCGAGGCGCGCAGCACCATCCGCTCGATCATCTGCGTTGCAGCCGGATCAAGCGCGCTGGTGGGCTCGTCCAGAAACAACGTGTCGGGCTCCAACGCCAGCGCACGCAGGACCGCAAGCCTTTGTGCCTCGCCACCCGACAACGACCGCGCAGGCTGACGCGCCTTGCCGTCAAGCCCACCTTCGACCAGCAATTCAGCGATACGGGTCTTTCGGACCGCCCGCCCCAGCCCCTGGCGTTTTAGAACAAAGTCCAGATTGCCGGACACAGAGCGGCGCAGCAAAACCGGGTGTTGGAATACCATAGCCTGACGCGCCTTTTGCGCAGCGCTCAGCGGCTGTCCATCCTGCACCACACGGCCGTGGTCAGGTGCGATCAAACCATGCAGGCAGCGCAGCAAAAGGCTTTTGCCCGCACCGTTTGGGCCAAGAATAAGGGTTGGGCCCGGACCATCCAGAACCAATGAAGGCACATCCAGCAACGCACGGCCCTTGTTGCGGATTTGAAGGTCTTCAACCTCAATGCGGTTCACCATATCGCAGATGACATCACGCATGGCGTAACCCCTCCTGCTCGGCCCTCAGGCTTACGGCGCTGACCATTGCATTCACGGCCACGGCAATCCCGATCAGAATTGCGCCCAACGCCAACGCAAGCGCCAGATTTCCTTTCGAGGTTTCCAGCGCGATGGTTGTTGTCATCACGCGTGTCACATGATTGATGTTGCCACCGACGATGATCACCGCCCCCACTTCGGCAATGGCGCGTCCAAACCCAGCCAGCAAAGCTGTGACCAAAGCCAACCGCGCATCCCACAGTAAAACCGGAACGGATGCCAGCCGTGACACACCAAGGGATCGAAGCTGCTCGGAATACTCTTCGGCCAGCATCTCGATCACCTGCCGCGTCAATGCCGCAACGATCGGGGTAACCAGAACCACCTGAGCGATGATCATCGCAGTTGGTGTATACAGAAGTTCCAGAACGCCCAGAGGCCCTGAACGCGACAGCATAAGGTAAACCAGCAACCCCACGACCACCGGCGGAAACCCCATCAGAGCATTCATCAAAACGATCAGAACCCGGCGTCCGGGAAACCGGGCCACGGCTAAAGCAGCCCCAACCGGCATACCAATCAGCGCTGAAATCAGCACCGCAAACATGGAAACTTTCAGGGACAGAAGCACAATTGCCCAAAGTTCTGAGTCTCCTTGAAAGATCAGAGCGATGGCTGAGCTGAATTCTGATGCAAATCCCTGCATTTTATTCCTGAAAGATTGCATTTCGTATGAAATGCGTTCATTTACAGGTAAATACTACTCTGTTTTTCCATCGAGTACAGACACAAATCCGGCATCTGAAATGAGAAACGCGGCCCCAATTGGGGCCGCGCTGAAAGCCTTGAACTGACGGCTTGCGTTAGTTAAGCGCTGCGTCGGTAATCTGATGCGTCCAGGCACCGTCAGGCTGTTTGGTGATGACCGGATCCGATCCGCCCGCCAGCAGTGTATTTACGGTGCGTTCGAAATCCGCCGGGTCCAGCGCGCCATTCGATCCGGCCGTCAGTTTCGCGATTTCACCCATCATACGCTGCTGATGTTCTTCGGTCTGCGCGCCGGTGGCATCGTTTTCCAAAACAATATCGGCCGCTTCATCCGGGTTTTCCTCGGCGTATTTCCAACCCTTCATCGAAGCGCGAACAAACCGTTCCATCTTGTCCACAAAAGCTGCATCGCCCAGGTTTTCTTCCAGAACATACAGGCCGTCTTCCAGTGTCGCGACGCCCTGATCTTCGTATTTGAACGTCACCAACTCATCCGGGCTGACGCCTGCGTCAATCACCTGCCAATATTCATTATAGGTCATGGTGCTGATGCAATCGGCCTGACGCTGTAGCAGCGGGTCGACGTTGAAGCCCTGTTTCAGGACCTCGACACCGTTCTCGCTTTTGCCGCCGGTATCGATGCCCAAGCTGCTCATCCAGCTCATGAACGGGAATTCATTGCCAAAGAACCAAACACCCAGAGTACGGTTCTTCAGGTCCTCGGGCGAGGCAATCCCGGCATCTTTCCAACAGGTCAGCATCATCCCCGAGCTTTTGAAAGGTTGGGCAATATTGACCAGTGGCAGGCCCTTTTCGCGCGCTGCCAGCGCGGCAGGCATCCACTCGACTGTGACATCGGCCCCACCGCCGGCTATCACCTGAGTAGGCGCGATGTCAGGACCACCCGGAAGGATGGTCACGTCCAGACCCTCTTCCTCATAAAACCCCTTGTCCTTCGCCACATAGTAGCCTGCGAACTGCGCCTGCGTGACCCATTTGAGCTGCAAGGTCACCTCATCGGCGGCCAGTGCTGCGCTGGCGGTCAGGCTAAAGGCGGCAACCGCCCCGCTGAGTAGCTTTTTCATCTTCAAGTCTCCTAGTTGCGTGTTTGCCCCGTTTTCGGGGTCTGTTGAATTTTGTTATCCGCGTTGGGAAGGGTGCCAGAAGGTTACCACCTTTTCGAGCCCTGCCACGAGGGAATAGAACACGGTTCCGGCCAATGCCGCCACCGCGATTTCTGCCCAGACGAGGTCAATCGACAAGCTGCCCACGCCGGTCGAGATTCTGAACCCCATACCGCGTGTAGGCGATCCGAAATACTCGGCCACGATAGCCCCGATGAGCGCCAGCGTCGTGGCGATCTTGAGGCCGTTGAATATAAAAGGCATCGCTGCTGGCAGGCGCAGTTTGATAAGTGTTTGAGTGTAGCTGGCCGCATAGGTGCGCATCAGGTCGCGCTGCATGGCATCTGCTTCGCGCAGGCCCTGCACGGTGTTCACAAGGATCGGGAAGAATACCATCACAACGACAACTGCCGCCTTGGATTGCCAATCGAACCCGAACCAGCTGACCAAAATGGGGGCGATGCCCACGATGGGCAATGCAGCCACAAAATTGCCGATGGGCAACAACCCCCGGGTCAAGAAGACGGATCGGTCAATCAAGACGGCAGTCAGGAACGCGGCAACACTGCCGATGGCAAAACCGGTAAAGGCACCTTTGAACACGGTCTGCTTGAAGTCCTGCCACAGAATATCCGTCGAATTCGCAAAGGTTTGCGCGACCATCGAAGGCGGCGGAAGGATGACAGGCGAGACATTCAGGCCACGTACTGCCCCTTCCCACAAGATCAGCAGCGTTACACCAAACAATACGGGCACAAAGACGCGCACACCTTTGGAGTCGCGATAGATCGAACGCGCTAACCAAGCATTCAACGCCCATGCGCCGGCCCAGAAAATCAGTGCAAAGACAAGCCAGCTCATGCGCTCATCCCCATGCGTTTAAGGGTGACCCTTTGAAGAACATCCAGCAAAGTCACCAAGATGCCCGCCAGAATGGCCGCCGCAAACAACGCCGCCCAAATGGCCAGTGGTGTGCCAAACTGATCCCCAATCAGTATCCGGGCTCCCAGCCCCGAGATCGCACCTGTTGGCAGCTCACCCACAATTGTTCCAACCAGTGCTGCTGCTATGCCGACCTTCAGCGAGGTAAAGAGATACGGCACCGAAGATGGCAGGCGCAGCTTCAGAAACGCCTGCAACCCGGTCGCGTTGTAGGTCTTGAGCAGATCGAGCTGCGATACAGCCGGAGACCTCAGGCCTTTGACCATCCCAACCAGCACTGGGAAGTAGCACAGATAAGCCGAGATAATCGCCTTCGGCACCCCACGCCCTTCGATCCCCAACTGCGAGCTTAGTACAATGATCATGGGGGCCAGCGCCACGATTGGCACGGTCTGGCTGATGATCGCCCAGGGCATCAAGCTCATATCCACTACGCGAGAGTAAACGATAGCCACGGCCCCCAGAATGCCAACAGCTGTTCCCAGAACAAAACCCCAAAGCGTGGATTGAAGTGTAATCCAGCCGTGGTAGATCAAGGACCGTTTCGACATCGCCCGGCCTTTCATCACCATCTCGCCGGTTGTCTTCCACAACTCCTGCCCCACCTGCACCGGCGTCGGCAAGCGTGGGCGATCCAGATCATAGCCGCGTTGGATTTGCGACGGGTTTTGCGCCATCAGAACCCAGACCGAGACCTGCTGACGATCCCGAGAGGCTTCGGGAGTTACCGTTTCTCCGGCACGTTCTGCCTGATCCAGAGAGACACGGATGTTCATTGGTGCCACCGCCAGGTACCAAAGCACGGCGATGGCAAGCAACACAGTCATGACAGATAAGAACTGCTTCATGCGTGCCACTCCATCCGAAAGACAGGCACGGTGTCAGGAGGTACAGGAGGTTCTTCCGCGGTCACCTCAAACCCTTCGCGGCGATAAAAGCGTTGCGCTGCGGTGTTGGGTCTGTGCGTTGTCAGCCAGAGAAAATTTCTGCCCTCTTTTGCCTTGTCGACAAAGCGCTTGCCAATGCCTTGTCCCGTCCGACCACAATACAACGCTCCGATTTTATTGAGCGCGGGATCTACTGACATATAACAATCAACCGGATCACCAGCGACCCAGATTTCACGGCGGTTGAACGCATCACCGATCATGGTCGAGAGTTCTTCCACCGGCAGTTCCTCGGGCATCCAATCCGTTTGCCTGGCCCAATTGTGCACGACCGTGGCACAGGCCTTCACGTCATCTGGCACAGCACGCCGGATCTTTTCTGCGTTCAGTTCAATCGTCATAAGAATGCCCTGCCCTCAAGCCATCGCGCACGCGGTGGGCCACTTCGATGAACTCCGGCGTGTCCCGAATGTCCAATGGCCGTTCCTTGGGCAGCGGGCTGTCAATCACATCGGTGATCCGGCCGGGCCTTGGGCTCATCACCACGATTTTGGTGCTCAGGTATACGGCTTCAGGGATCGAGTGCGTCACGAACCCAATCGTCTTCTCGGTCCGCGCCCAAAGCGCCAGAAGCTGTTCGTTCAGGTGATCGCGTACGATTTCATCCAAAGCGCCAAAGGGTTCATCCATCAGCAGGATATCGGCATCAAAGGCAAGAGCCCGTGCAATGCTGGCCCGCTGTTGCATACCACCTGAAAGTTGCCAAGGGAACTTGCCACCAAACCCTTCAAGATCAACAAGTTTCAGAACGTTCTTAACCTGCTCTTCCTGCTCAGCAGCCGAATAGCCCATGATCTCAAGCGGCAGCTTGATGTTCTTTGCAATGGTCCGCCAGGGGTACAGACCCGCCGCCTGAAACACATACCCATAGGCCCGGTTCCGTCGCGCCTCATCTGGGGTCATTCCATTCACCGTCAGCGTTCCACCTGTCGGGGTTTCCAACGCAGCGATACAGCGCAGAAATGTAGTTTTGCCGCAACCAGAAGGTCCGATGAAGCTGACAAAATCGCCCTTGTCAATTGTCAGGTTCACGTCCTTCAGTGCGTGAACGGGCCCATCGTTGGTCTGGAACGTCAGGTCCAACTGCCTTGCCTCGATGACGGGCTGGGTCGTGCTTTCAGTATTCATTCTAGTGCCTTGAAAAGAGTGGTGTCAGGGCTGCCCGCACAGCAGCCCACACTGATCAAACCCCGGTTGCCGGGATACCCGTCCGTTCGACCGGTCTTGGCGCAGTGAGTTCTTTCCAGGTGCTCAGCGCCTTGTGTACATGCGTGTTCGCCTCACGCGCCACAAACTTCCCGTGACCCTCCTGAGTTTTGACCTCACCATCATGCACCGCGACCACGCCACGGGTCAGCGTGAACCGCGGCAACCCGCGCACTTCTTTGCCCTCAAAGACGTTGTAGTCGATCGATGACTGCTGCGTCTCAGCCGAAATCACCTTGGCCTTGTTTGGATCCCAAACCACCAGATCGGCATCAGCGCCGACCAGGACGGATCCTTTTTTAGGATAGCAGTTCAATATCTTGGCGATGTTTGTTGATGTAACAGCGACAAATTCGTTCGGCGTCAGTCGCCCCGTATTCACACCATAGGTCCACAGCATGGGCATTCGGTCTTCCAACCCTCCGGTCCCGTTCGGAATCTTGGTGAAATCCCCAACGCCATAGCGCTTTTGCTCAGTCGTAAACGCACAATGGTCCGTCGCCACAACGCTCAGCGTTCCAGATTGCAAACCGTTCCACAGGCTGTCCTGATGTTGCTTGTTGCGGAACGGAGGGCTCATGACCCGCCGCGCAGCGTGTTCCCAGTCGTGATGGAAATACTCGCTCTCATCCAGAGTCAGATGCTGGATCAGGGGCTCGCCCCATACCCGCTTGCCCTGCATCTTGGCGCGACGAATGGCTTCATGCGCCTCTTCGCAAGACGTATGCACCACATAAAGAGGAACGCCTGCCATATCCGCAATCATGATGGCCCGGTTCGTCGCCTCGCCTTCTACCTGCGGCGGACGGGAATAGGCGTGCGCCTCTGGCCCGGTATTGCCTTCAGCCAAAAGCTTGGCGCTCAACTCGGCCACGACATCGCCGTTTTCGGCATGGACCATTGCGGTTCCACCCAACTCAGCTAGCCGTTTGAACGACGCAAACAGCTCATCATCATTCACCATCAGTGCGCCTTTATAGGCCATGAAGTGCTTAAAGGTGTTGATGCCCCGCGTCTCAATCACGGTCTTGATGTCGTTGAACACCTGCTCGCCCCACCACGTAACCGCCATATGGAACGAATAATCACAATTCGCCCGCGTCGATTTGTTGTCCCAGCGTTTCAACGCATCAAGCAAGCTTTCCCCCGGGTTGGGCAGCGCAAAGTCCACAACCATTGTCGTGCCACCAGCCAAAGCCGCGCGCGTGCCGCTTTCGAAATCGTCGCTGGAGTACGTGCCCATAAAGGGCATCTCCAAGTGTGTATGAGGATCGATCCCGCCCGGCATCACATAACAACCGGTGGCGTCCAACTCTTTGTCACCCTTCAGATCCATCCCAATCTCGGTGATCACGCCACCTTCGATCAGGACGTCCGCTTTGTACGACAAATCCGCAGTTACGACGGTTCCGTTCTTGATAACTGTGCTCATTTCAAACTCCCTGATGCGGTCTGCGCCGCTTGCTTCATCTGGCTAAAAATACCTCGGGGGAGTCGCCCATCGGGCGACGGGGGCAGAGCCCCCTATTCCACGATCTCAGCCGTCTCGACGACCGCGTGCAACAGAACATCCGCCCCGGCTGCCGCCCAGTCCTTACTGATCTCTTCAGCCTCATTGTGGCTCAAACCATCCACGCATGGGCACATGATCATCGCGGTTGGCGCCACGCGGTTGATCCAACAGGCGTCATGCCCCGCACCCGAGATGATGTCCGTATGCGAATAGCCCAACCGCTCAGCCGCGTTGCGTACGGCGGACACACAGTCATCATCGAATTTCACCGGATCGAACCCACCGACTTTTTCGAATTCGATCTGCAGGCCCATGTCTTCAACGATATCCTCAGCCGCCACCTTCAGGCGGTTTTCCATATCAGTGATGACGTCCAGTTCGGGCGAGCGGAAATCGACCGTGAATACCACCTTGCCCGGGATCACGTTGCGTGAGTTCGGATAGACATCGATATGACCAGCCGCACCCACCGCATGAGGCGCATGAGACCAGGCGATCTCGTCCACTTTCTCCAGAATGCGCGCCATTGCCAGACCGGCATTTTTTCGCATCGGCATCGGGGTTGACCCGGTATGGGCATCCTTGCCGGTCACCGTGATCTGAGTCCAGCTCAGCCCCTGGCCGTGCGTGACAACACCAATATCCTTACCTTCAGCCTCCAATATCGGGCCTTGTTCGATATGCAGCTCAAAGAACGCGTGCATTTTCCGTGCGCCAACTTCTTCATCGCCACGCCAGCCGATGCGGTTCAGCTCATCTCCGAACTTCTTGCCCTCGGCATCCTCGCGTTCATACGCCCAATCCTGAGTGTGCATTCCCGCGAACACCCCCGAAGACAGCATGGCGGGCGCATATCGCGTGCCCTCTTCATTGGTCCAATTGGTCGCCACGATCGGGTGCTTTGTTTTGATCCCAAGATCATTGAGGGTCCGGATGATTTCCAGCCCCCCCAAAACGCCCAAGACACCATCGTACTTCCCGCCCGTTGGCTGCGTATCCAGATGCGATCCGACATAAACCGGCAACGCGTCAGGGTCCGCCCCTTCGCGGTGGGCGAACATGTTACCCATCTGGTCCAAGCCCATGGAACAGCCCGCTTCTTCGCACCATTTCTGGAACAGGGCGCGGCCTTCTGCGTCCTCATCCGTCAGGGTTTGGCGGTTGTTGCCACCGGCAACGCCAGGCCCAATCTTGGCCATCTCCATCAGGCTGTCCCACAACCTGTCGCCATTGATCCTGAGATTCTGCGCCGGAGCTGCCATGTTCATCTTCCCTGTTTGCTTGCGATTTGGCTCGCTTTTGGTGTCTTGATTTGACCATCTGGTCAAACTCACGCTATCACGGGTTCGAGATCAGTCAAGAAATTGCGCGGCACAGCTTGAATTTTCACTGAATTCCGCGCCTATAGTCGAAAAAAGAGACACGCTGAAAACATGCCGAAAGACCGCGCACCGACTCGCATTCAGAAAAAGAACCGTGCTGCGATCCTCGAGGCCGCCCTGAACGTGTTTTCAGCCCACGGGTTTCGTGGATCGACCGTGGATCAGATTGCCGCAGAGGCAGGACTGAGCAAACCAAACCTATTGTATTACTTCCCGTCGAAAGAGGCGATCCACACCGAGCTGCTGTCCGGCCTTCTGGAAACCTGGCTGGCCCCCTTGCACGATCTGGACCAGGATGGCGATCCGATGGAGGAAATCCTGGCCTATATTCGGCGCAAGCTGCAAATGAGTCAGGAGTTACCACGCGAAAGCCGCCTTTTTGCCAATGAACTGGTGCAGGGCGCGCCGCGTATCCACGAGGCTTTGTCCAAGGATCTCAAGGAACTGGTTGACGAAAAAACCGTGATCCTGACGCGCTGGATGGATCAGGGCAAAATCGCGCGGGTGCACCCCTATCACCTGATGTTTTCGATTTGGGCGCTAACCCAGCACTACGCAGATTTCGAAGTTCAGGTGCGTGCGATCTTGGGGGAAGAGGATCCGTTTGAAGGTGCCGACCCTTTTGTGGACACCCTGTACCGAAAGCTTTTGACCCCTTGAAAAAAGGGGCCGCAAGAACGGCCCCTTGATGATCTTTCCAAATCGGTTCATTCGGCCGCCTTGGCCATCGGATTGTTCGGATGCGTCGTCCAGTTCGCATAGGTCGGCTGCACCTCTTTACCTGTGCGCGGATCCACCTCACCCGGTGCCATCGGCACCATCGAGATACAGTCTTCAACCGGGCACACGTCGACGCACAGGTTGCACGCCACGCATTCCTCGTCGATCACCTCGAAAACGCGGTCCTCCGACATCGAAATCGCCTGGTGGCTGGTGTCTTCACACGCCGCATAACAGCGACCACATTTGATGCACTGGTCCTGATCGATCTTAGCCTTGGCGATGTAGTTCAGGTTCAGATACTGCCAGTCGGTGACGTTGGGCACGGCACGACCGATTACTTCGTCGATGCTGCTGTATCCTTTTTCATCCATCCATTCGGACAGACCGGCGGTCAATTCGTCGATGATCTTGAAGCCATAGGTCATCGCAGCGGTACAAACCTGCACCGTGCCACAACCCAATGAGATGAACTCGGCCGCGTCGCGCCATGTGGTGACGCCGCCAATACCGGAAATCGGCAGACCATGCGTTGCCTCGGCCCGTGCGATCTCGGACACCATCGACAGGGCAATCGGTTTCACTGCGGGACCACAATAACCACCATGGCTGCCCTTGCCGTCGATTGAGGGTTCGGGGCTGAACGTATCCAGGTTGACGCTGGTGATCGAGTTGATCGTGTTGATCAGCGACACGGCGTCCGCGCCACCGTTCCTTGCCGCAGCTGCAGGTTTACGGATATCGGTGATGTTGGGCGTCAGCTTCACGATGACCGGGCGGTCGTAGTACTGCTTACACCACCGCGTCACCATTTCGATGTATTCCGGCACCTGCCCAACGGCCGAGCCCATGCCGCGCTCGCTCATACCGTGCGGGCAGCCAAAGTTCAGTTCGATCCCATCCGCGCCGGTTTCGGCAACGCGTGGCAGGATGGCCTTCCAGGCCGCTTCCTCGCACGGCACCATGATCGAAGCGATCAGCGCGCGATCCGGGTAATCGGCCTTGACCCGCGCCATTTCTTCAAGGTTCACTTCCAGTGGCCGGTCTGTGATCAACTCGATGTTGTTCAGGCCAAGCAACCGCCGATCCGCGCCGTATATCGCGCCATAGCGCGGGCCGTTCACGTTCACGACCGGAGGGCCCTCAGACCCTAACGTTTTCCAAACCACACCGCCCCATCCGGCCTCGAAGGCGCGGCGAACGTTGTATTCCTTGTCGGTCGGCGGCGCAGAGGCCAGCCAGTAGGGATTAGGGCTGGAAATGCCCAGAAAGTTTGTCGTCAGATCGGCCATGGCTTCTCCCTTCCCGGCTCAGCCGGATTTCTTGAATATCATTTCGGTCGGGCGAATGCGCCCGGCCTTGAGGTTTGTGACGTAGTTTTGGAATTTCTCGGGCGCCGTCTCGCCCATCATCAGATGAATCCCCAGCGGCGCGGGGCCGCTCTCGGCGATCTTGGCAAAGACATCTTCGAAGAACTGTATCGCGAAATCGGTGCGGTCGGTTTCAGTCTCAAGTTCCAGCGCCGCCGCTTCTGCTGCGTCTTTGTAAACATCCGGTGCGTGAACGAAGGACGTCTCTGGCAACGTGGACCAGGGAAGCGGGAAAGCCAGGGGTTCATCGACGTCTCCGCCCATGACATCGAACAGGGCAAAGGTTCCGCCCGTGGCCAGCGCCCGCGACACTTCCGCAAACAGTCCGGCCTTGTCTTCGATGTTCATGCCCACATGCATCATGACAGCCAGGTCAAACCCCGCATCTGGCACAGGCATGTCCAAGGCACTGCCCACATGAAAAGTGGCCTTTTCCGAATGCCCGACCAGATCGCTCAACGCGGTGGCCGTTTCCACAAATTCGGGTGTCAGATCGACCCCGGTTACCATCGAGTCATAACGATCCACGATGTAACGCGAAGTGCCCCCGATCCCGCATCCCACATCCAGAACACGCGTCGCATGGGTCGGCGACAGTTGCGCAAACAGGTTGTCGGTTGCCACAACGCCGCCCGTGTGGAACTCGTCCCCTGCTTTTAGATCAGCAACGGTGGCCGCGTCCGGGTCAATACCGCTGGCCTCAAGCGCCGCGCGGACGCGTTCGGTCAGGGCACCGGTGGTATAGTGTTGAGCAACAGCTTGTTCGATCTGGGACATGGGAATACCTCAACAGCGAAAGGAATGGGGTGAATACCCCACCCTATCACGAAACGAGCGTCGCGTGGATGTCCATCGCCGCATCCCGGCCTTCGGCAACTGCGGTTACGGTCAGGTCTTCGCCCCCTGCCGCACAGTCCCCACCAGCCCAGACACCCGACATTGAGGTGCGCCCGGCCCCGGTGACAGCAATCTTATTGCCGTCAAGCGAAAGCCCTTCGGGTGCGCCATCCAGCGTCTGACCGATGGCTTTGAGCACCTGATCTGCTGACAAACGAATCGTCTCTCCGGTGCCCGTAAGCTGACCGTTCTGGCTGGAGGTGTATTCCAGTTCGATCTCGGCAGCAGTTCCGTTTCCATGCACGGCCACCGGCTGCACATTGGTCAGAATCCGAACGCCGTGCGAGGCCGCAAGGTCCTGCTCATAGCGGCTTGCCCCCATGGCGTCGCGGCCGCGGCGGTAGGCAATTGTAACGTGTTCCGCGCCCAGCAACTTGGATTTCACAGCAGCATCCACAGCCGTCATGCCGCCGCCGATGACAACGACATTCCGCCCAACAGGTAGATGCGAAAGATCGCTGGCTTGCCGCACGTCCGAGATGAAATCAACAGCGGCACGCACGCCATCCTTGTCGACACCCCCTGCGCGCAGGGCGTTCACCCCAGCCAGGCCGATGGACAGGAATACGGCGTCATAATTCTCAAGCAGACCATCCAGCGAGATACTGTCACCCAGCACCGATCCGGTCTCGATCGCAATCCCGCCGATTTTCAGCAGCCAGTCCACCTCGGCCTGTGCAAAATCGTTGGTCGATTTGTAAGCGGCGATCCCATATTCGTTCAGGCCGCCCGGCTTGGGCTTGCTTTCGTGGATCACGACGTCATGGCCTAACATGGCCAGACGGTGCGCGCAGGCCAAACCGGCAGGTCCTGCCCCAACAACAGCAACAGTCTTGCCCGTAGGCGCCGCCCTTTCGAACGGATGCGCGCCAGAGGCCATGATGTCATCGGTCGCAAAACGTTGCAGGCGTCCGATCTCAACCGGCTTGCCTTCTGCAGCTTCGCGCACACAGGCTTCTTCGCAAAGGGTTTCGGTTGGACAGACCCGAGCGCACATACCGCCCAGAATATTCTGTTCCAGGATAGTCCGCCCTGCCGATTGTGGCTGTCCCGCCTGTATCTGGCGAATGAACAGCGGAATATCGATATCCGTCGGACACGCGGTCACGCATGGTGCGTCGTAGCAGAAATAGCATCGATCAGCGGCAACGGCGGCCTCATGCGGGGCCAGTGGCGGATGCAGATCGGTGAAATTCGAGGTCAGCTCATCGCTGGAAAGCCGCCCAGCAACGATGCCGGGTGCCATCTGGCCCTGTGCCATCACTCTACTCCCTGTAGATATGTTTGTTATGACCTCAGCTTGCCACAAAAAAATATTTTATCAATTGGTAAAATTTATCAAATGGTCAAAAAATTGAAAAACCGGGCCAAAAGACCCGGTTTCCTATGGTTTTGCATAATTTTGAGGCGAAAACCCTCAGATCATTTTGCTTAGATGGCCGGATTTGGTCCAAACCCGTGCGCCATCCGGCCCTGCAATCGCCTGTGTTCGCGTACCCGGCGGCAGGCGCAACCAGTCCCATTTGGCAAAGTGTTCGCCGCCCTCGGAAAAGCCACCGGCGATGACAAAAGCCTCCATCCCCTCGCCTGCGTCCAATTCGATCTTTTCCCAAGCAGCCCAACTTTGCACGTGAACATCTTCATGATCGTCTTTGAACAAATGCAGATCAGCCTCACCGTTCACAGACTTGTGCACCTCGGTCCGATCTTGCGGATCGAACTGGTGGAGCTTGACCAGAATGGTCGCCCCTTGAGCGGCAGATGGGGTATGAGACGACGTTGGCGGGTTGCGCACATAACTTCCAACAGGAAAGTCCCCGGTTTCATCCTGAAAAACACCGTCAAGAACCAGATACTCCTCTCCACCATCATGCGTATGTGCAGAAAACGCGCTGCCGGGTGCAAAGCGGACAATAGTCGTAGCGCGGGCGACCTCTTCGCCGATGCGATCCAGCATTTTCCGCTCGACCCCTGCGGCCGGGGACGCAACCCATTCGGTTTGGTCAAAATGAACCGCAACCCGTTTCGTGAAATCCGCGTTGATCCGCATGTTCGCCCCTTTCATCTAACGACCGTGATAGAAATGGGATCTTATGCTGGAATTGCAAATTTTCGGCTTTTGACGGCTCGGGTCAGGTGTTGTACTCCGGGACGAAGGGTGCAGGGTCGCGCACCTATCGGGAACGGGCGCAGATGCAGGCAAATCCACAGAAATTTAACATCGCTGTTGTCGGGCAAAACAACCGCCTGCAGTACGAGGCCCTGTTGTTTGCCGCATCGTTGCGTCACAGCTCACCGCAATTTGAAGGCAAGCTGTTTGTGGCCACGCCCAACCCGGGGCCGCGTTGGAGTCAAAACCCCAGCATTCAGGACGAAGAAGTTCTAAAGGCGCTGAAACAGTTGGACGCCGAAGTTCTGCCATTCGACTCGCATGTCTTTGGTGAAAGCTATCCTTACGGCAACAAGATCGAGGCTCTGTTGGCCTTGCCAGAGGGCGAGCCGTTTGTGTTCTTTGACACCGATACATTGATCACCGGAGACATCGCACGCGTACCTTTTGATTTCGACCGCCCCGGCGCGTCGCTGAAGGTTGAAGGAACATGGCCAAAGCCAACACTCTACGGCCCTGGCTTCGATGGCATCTGGCGCGCGCTGTACCAGCGGTTCGGGCTGGATTTCGAAAGCTCATTGGATACTAGCCAACCGCATGATTACTGGCGGCGATATCTGTATTTCAACGCGGGCTATTTCTTTTTCAATTGCCCCAGGGTTTTTGGCGAACGATATCTGGACTATGCTAGAACGATCCGAGACGCGCACATTCCCGAACTGACGGGCCAGAACCTGGATCCATGGCTGGATCAGGCCGCTCTGCCCCTTGTGGTACATTCGTTGGGAGGAGGTCGGGATGCGCTGCCCGACGGTTTGCTCGACGGCTCTGTCAGTTGTCACTACCGCCTGTTCCCCCTGCTCTACGCCCGTGAAAGCGATCATGTGATCGACGTTTTGGAAACCGTTGTGGCACCGAACAAGGTCAAGAAGGTGCTCAAGCAATATGATCCGCTGAAAAAGCTGGTCCTGCAGGGGAAAGGCGCGAAAATTCGCGCCCTGTTTGATCAGGACAACCTGCCGCGGCGCGAACAGGCCATTCGCAACACGATCAAAAGCAAAGGGCTTTGGCTGCGCTGACAGGATCGTTGTGCGCAAGCGCGCATTCACCTAAAGATTCAGCAGCACAAATTCCAACAGGAGATTTTCAAGATGTCTGACGGCCCCACCTACGGTTTCGACACGCTGCAGATTCACGCGGGCGCCCGCCCCGACCCGGCGACCGGAGCGCGCCAGACACCTATCTATCAGACCACAGCTTATGTGTTTCGCGATGCCGATCACGCGGCGGCCCTGTTCAACCTGCAAGAAGTGGGCTTCATCTATTCCCGCCTGACCAACCCAACCGTCGCCGTTTTGCAGGAACGTGTGGCGACGCTTGAAGGCGGCGTTGGGGCCGTGTGCTGCTCGTCCGGTCACGCAGCGCAGATCATGGCGCTGTTCCCTTTGATGGGACCGGGCTGCAACGTTGTTGCCTCGACCCGACTGTACGGTGGAACGGTCACGCAATTCAGCCAGACGATCAAACGCTTTGGCTGGTCGGCCAAGTTTGTCGACACCGACGATCTGGACGCGGTGAAGGACGCCATCGACGAAAACACCCGTGCTGTGTTCTGTGAATCCATCGCCAACCCCGGGGGGTATGTCACTGATATCCGCGCCTTAGCGGACGTTGCTGATGCGGCGGGCATTCCGCTGATCGTCGACAACACCTCGGCCACTCCCTATCTGTGCCGACCCATTGAACACGGTGCGACGCTGGTTGTGCACTCGACCACCAAATATCTGACCGGCAACGGTACCGTGACCGGCGGCTGCATCGTGGATTCGGGCAAGTTTGACTGGTCAGCAAATCACAAGTTCCCCTCGCTCAGCGAACCCGAGCCCGCCTATCACGGCCTGAAGTTCCACGAAACATTTGGCCCGCTGGCCTTCACCTTCCACGGCGTCGCCATCGGTCTGCGTGATCTGGGTATGACCATGAACCCGCAAGCCGCGCATTATACGCTGATGGGGATCGAAACCCTTTCACTGCGGATGGAACGCCACGTTGAGAACGCCCAGAAGATCGCGGCCTGGCTGGAAGCGGATGATCGCGTGGAATACGTCACCTATGCGGGTCTGCCCTCGTCGCCCTATCACGACCGGGTCAAGTCGCAATACAAACGCGGTGCCGGTGCGCTGTTCACCTTTGCCGTTAAAGGTGGCTATGACGCTTGCATCAAGCTGGTCAACGCGCTGGAAATCTTCAGCCATGTGGCCAACCTGGGCGATGCGCGCTCGTTGATTATCCACTCGGCCTCGACCACCCACCGTCAGCTGACGCCGGAACAACAAGAAGCTGCAGGTGCAGGTCCGGGTGTTGTGCGCATGTCCATCGGGATCGAGGATGTGAACGACCTGATCGCCGATCTGGATCAAGCTCTGGCCAAGGCCAGCGCCTGACGATGGCCGAGCACGACACTAACGACCTTGGCCAGCCCATCGGCCTGCCGGTTTCGGGCGAGTTTCCACGCCCGAGCCCGCCGTATACTCCGATGGAAGGACGGTACTGTTCTGTCGTGCCTTTGGACGTGAACAGGCACGCGCCCGGACTTTTCCGGGCGTTTGCCAATGACAGGGATGGTCGCAACTGGACGTATCTGCCCTACGGCCCTTTCGACAACGAGCCTGCGTTCGAAGATTGGGCCCGCGCCACCTGCATGGATGCGGACCCGATGTTTCACACCGTACTGGACGGCAATGACGTACCGATAGGTATGGCCTCATACCTGAGGATCGAGCCCGCTGCAGGCGCAATAGAGGTGGGGCATATCCACTTCTCGCCCCTGTTGCAGCGCAAACCGCAATCGACCGAAGTCATGTATTTGATGATGAGACGCGTGTTCGATGAGTTGGGCTATCGCCGCTATGAATGGAAATGTGATTCTCTGAATGCGCCATCGTGCAGCGCGGCAGAGCGGCTGGGCTTTACCTTTGAGGGGATTTTCAGGCAAGCGACCCATTACAAAGGGCGCAACCGGGATACTGCGTGGTATTCAATCATCGACAGCGAATGGCCGCGCATTCGGGATGCGTTCGAAGCCTGGCTTTCACCGGACAATTTCGACGCTGCGGGCCAACAACGCAAACCGCTGATGGCCCGTGTAAAAGCTTGATCTTAGTCCGAAATCTCGAATTCCATCGAGACACTGACCGAGACTGAGACCTCTCCGCCTGCAACAGGAACCCCGCCTGCATCCGCCATGCTCATGGCGCGCATCTCGGCCATCGGGCGGACACCGGCCACACGTTCCGAGATTGTCTGGACCGGGCCAAGCGTGACACCCGCCGCCTGCGCCAACTGCTCGGCCTTCGCAGTGGCTTCTCCAACAGCTTGCGCACGGGCCTGCGCCTCAAGCGGTTTGGGATCCTGCACACCAAAGCTCAGCCCGCCGAAATCATTGGCACCATCCTGAATGACTGCATCCATGATCGTTCCCAACTGTGTCAGATCGCGAACCCGCACAAACACTCGGTTCGACGCGGTAAACCCTGTGATCTCGGGCTTTTCCCCATTCTGCCCATGCCGCCCCGACCAAACCGGTGACAATGACAAATCACGGGTCTGAACATCGCGGTCTTCGATGCCCATATCGGCCAACCGCGCCAGGACTTTAGCAACCGCATCCGACGTTGCCTGCATGGCCGCTCTGGCCTCAGCGTTTTCGTTGGTCACACCCAGCGTGATCGTCGCCATGTCGGGCGCAGCTTGCACCGTTCCGGTGGCATCCACGGTGATGCGACGTTCTTCCGCATGGGCTGCGCCTGCGGCTGTTGCTGCCATCATCGCAGCCAGAAAAGCGAATGTCTTCAAGGTTATCACTCCAATTTACTCCGTCTCAAAATGGGTTGCCGCCCCATTGTCATGCAAGAGCAGACCCAGCCTTTTTCTTTCCCTCGGCGGGTTCCTGCTTTATTGTCGGTCTGCGAACACAAAGTCGTTTGCATTGACGCTGATAATTATGGTTCCTCCGGATTATGAAACCTGCCTTTGCGCTGTCTTTTTCAACAACCGGAATCTTTCTGCACCACCAATCGGAGGGGGATTGGTACGTCATTGGCTCGATTCCATTGGACGCGCAGGATTTGCCCGAGCAAATGCAGGCGTTGCGGGAAAAAGCATTTGCGCTGGAAAATGACCTGAGCTGCAAGATCGTATTGCCACCTGATCAGGTGCGCTTTCTGGACGTCGAAACAGATGATTTGCCTGACGCGGACCGGACGGCTCGGATTGAAGCGGCGCTGGCCGATGCGACCCCTTACGCTCTGTCCGACCTCAGCTATGACGGCCAGACCACCGGCGGCACAACCCATGTCGCCGCCGTAGCCAAAGAGACATTGGCCGAAGCGCGGACCTTCGCCGTGGGTCATGGTTTTGTGCCGACAGTGTTTACCACGGAAGAAAGTGCAAGCACTTTCCCGCGAGAGCCTGTGTTTACAGAGCAGCCCGATCAACCTGAGCCGTCCCTTAAGACGCAGCGCTCGGAAACTATAGAAACGGATCCGCCACAAGAAGATGACGCTTCCGATCTGCCAGCTCATCCCATTGCGGGCAAAGCGGCACCGGATACGTTCCGCGCGCCGGACGTATCCCCGGCCGCACGTGCCACAGCTCAACCTGCCTCAAGGCGCTTTGCCATTCCCGCCTTTGCCGCCGTGGTTTTGCTTGGCGGCGTATTTGGCGCGTGGCTGGCCTCGGGCCCCTCTGAGCCGCCAGAGCAAGCCGCGCTGACCCCGATTGCTCCGGACGTATCAGAGCCGCAGCCCGAGGCCCCCGCTGATCCGTTGCCCGAGGTTGCGACAGTCGAGCCCGAGCAGAGCCCCCTCGCCGAACCGGCTTTAGAACAGGCCGAGGAACAGACCGAACAAGCTCAGCCAAACCCATTTGAGTCGGCTGTATCGGAGCCGGAGCCCGTCGTTGATTCGACGCCCGAAATAGCAGCCGTCGATCCCCAGCAAAGCGCGTCCCCGGAGCCACAAGTTGACGAGGCCCGCGAGCAGCCCGAGCTATCTCCTACGGATGCAGCGATCCTTGAGGCGCTCAAAGTCGCGCCAACACCGGTCGAGCCGATTGCTCAAGACCCGGAAGCTCCAAAGGAGGTCCTTGCGGAAACAGGAGTTGACGTAACGCCTCCCGCACCCCTGCAAGAGCCTGAAGCCGTTGAGCCGGAAGACCTTTATCTGACGTCAATCGACAAATCTGATCTGTCCAATGATGCTGTGGCATTGCCGCCTGCATCAAGCTTCGACACGGACGCGCCGTTCAGCCAAGAGGGATTGCCCAGTGCTGCAGGCACGCGGTTCGATCTGGATGATCGGGGGCTTGTTGTCGCCACGCCTGAAGGTGCTTTGAACCCGGAAGGCATCACAGTCTATTTGGGTCGTCCATCCAAGGTGCCACCGCAAGCTCCGCTGCGGTTCGAGGAAGAACCTGTTGTTGAAGAGGTCGACGAAAGGCTGGCGGGGCTACGCCCTAGACCGCGCCCAGAAAACCTTGAAGAGACGTTTGAACGTCAGCAGCTTGGCGGCCAGTCGCTGGAGGAACTTGCTGGAAAACGACCCAAAGCGCGCCCTGCGGGCCTGGAAGCCCCAGAAGAGGTCGAAGTACCTGTCGCCGAGCTGGACATTATGCGCGTCCCCCGCCCCAAGGCGCGACCGGCAGGACTGGTTGCTGCCAGACCGACCGTTGCGAAGCCGTCCACTTTGGCATCAACTGCGGCATTGGTAGAAAACTCTGACGACGCGGGATCATTTCAGCCCAAAGCCGTTGCGCCCAAGATCCCGTCAACCGCGTCAGTGGCCCGACAGGCGACAATCGACAACGCCATCAACCTGCGCAAGCTGAACCTGATCGGGGTCTATGGCACGCCTGCCAATCGTCGCGCCTTGGTGCGCTTGCCCAGCGGTCGTTACAAGAAATTGAAAGTCGGGGATCGCATTGACGGCGGCAAGGTCATCGCCATCAGTGACAGCGAACTGCGCTATCAGAAAAAGGGCCGCAACGTGACGCTTTCGATGCCCCGCAGCTGATCGCTAGTAGGGAGAAAAACGCCGGAGATTACCCCGGCGTTTCGCGAAAATGTCAGGCGGCAGAGATTTCGCCGCTTTCGATCTGCTCACGTTCGATGGATTCGAACAGGGCCTGGAAATTGCCCTCGCCAAAACCGTCATCCCCTTTGCGCTGGATAAACTCAAAGAAGATCGGGCCGATCACGGTCTTTGAGAAGATCTGAAGCAGAATGCGGGTTTCGCCGCCATCCACGACACCCTCACCGTCGATCAGGATGCCGTGCTTCATCATGTGATCCAACGGCTCGTCATGATCCGTTACGCGATCTTTCGACATCTCGTAATAGGCGCGGTTCGGGCCGGGCATGAACTTCAAACCATTCTCGGCAATCGCGTCGGTTGAGGCATAGATGTCTTCGCTGCCCACAGCGATGTGTTGAATCCCTTCACCCTTGTACTTCTTGAGGTACGACACAATCTGCCCGGTCTCGCCGCGGTCTTCGTTGATCGGAATTCGGATACGGCCACAAGGTGACGTCAAGGCGCGGCTGAACAGCCCTGTGAACTTGCCCTGAATGTCGAAAAAACGAATTTCGCGGAAGTTGAACAAGTCACCGTAGAACTTGAACCATTTGTCCATGTTGCCCTTGTAGACATTGTGGGTCAGGTGATCGAGGTAATAGAATCCCTCACCACGCGGCTTGGATTCCTTGATCCACTCGAATTCCTGATTGTAGGGCGACGTATCGTAATACTGATCGATGAAATAGATCAGCGACCCGCCGATACCCTTGATCGCTGGAACATCCAGCGTTTTGTCTGCTGCATCATAAGGTTCGGCGCCCTTCGATACAGCGTGATCATACGCCTTCTGTGCGTCGACAACACGCCACCCCATCGACGGGGCACATGGACCGTGCTCGGCCACAAATTTATCCGCGAAGCTGTCCGGATCGGCATTCAGGATATAGGTGACATCCCCTTGCTGCCAAAGTTCGACCAGCGGCTTGTCCTTGTGACGGGCCACCCGATCGAAGCCCATCTTGGCGAACAGATCGCGCAGTTCCTGCGGTTCGGGATGAGCAAACTCAACAAACTCAAACCCGTCGGTCCCGGCGGGGTTTTCTTCACTGATCACAGATTTCGGGGCGTTATGCGGGAAAGGACCCATGGCGCGTCTCCTTTGAAGACAGGAAATTTATTGCTGATTCAAAAATATGACTTTCCAGACGCTGTTTCTGCGCATTGTTTTCGTGTAAACTCATAGTATACGCGCAAAACGCGCATGAATTTCAAAGAAACCGGGATTCTTCCGCACGTGTTGGATGCTACTGACAAACGTCTTCTATCTGCCCTGCAAAAGGACGCGCATCTGACCGCGCATCAACTGGGTGAGATGCTGAACCTCTCCCCCAGCCAGGCAGGTCGACGCCGACAACGGCTTGAGGCCGAAGGCTACATCACGGGCTATGCCGCCCGGCTCGATCCGCTGAAGCTTGGTTTGCAGGTGCAAGGATTTGTTCAGGTTCATTTGGGTACACATGGCCCCGAACAATCCCAAAGCTTTGCCCGCATGGTCGATACCCGCCCCGAAATTACCAGCGCCTGGACGATGACAGGAGAGGCAGATTACCTGTTACATGTCTATTGCGACGATCTTTCCGCGCTCAACAGCTTGCTCCATCAGGTCATCCTGCCGCATCCTGCTGTTGCCCGAGTCCAAAGCCAGATAGTCATGGACCAACTGAAACGCGACGCCCCCCTGCCCACCTGACCGGGCTCACGAGGAGACAAATGGACGATTTTCTATATCAGGCTTCGATCTATCTGGCTGCGGCTGTGATCGCGGTGCCTCTGTCCGCAAGGCTGGGGCTGGGGTCGGTACTGGGCTATTTGGCCGCCGGGATCATCATCGGGCCAGTGTTGGGGCTGGTTGGGGCCGAAACGGAAAACCTTCAACATGTCGCCGAATTCGGTGTTGTGATGATGCTGTTCCTGATCGGGCTGGAGCTTGAACCTCGTGCCCTTTGGGACATGCGAGATCGGTTATTGGGCCTGGGCGGCCTTCAGGTTGTGCTGTCGACTGCCGCGATTGCTGCAGTAGCCATGTACGCAAACCACCCATGGTCTGTCGCGTTGGCGGTCGGATTGACCCTGTCACTGTCATCGACTGCAATCGTCCTGCAGACCCTGTCAGAAAAGGGTCTTATGCAGACAAATGGTGGGCGAGCCACGTTTTCGGTACTTCTGACACAAGACATTGCAGTTATTCCGATCCTGGCGCTATTGCCGCTGCTGGCTTTACCCGCGATGCCTCATATCGAAGCAGATGGATCGATTGATCGGGGGGCTGGTGATCTGCACGCAGCGGGCCATCACAGCCTTTCGCTGGTCGAAGGTTTGCCGGGTTGGGCCGTCACTCTGGTCACGCTTGGCGCAATTGCTTTTGTTATTCTGGCGGGCGTCTATCTTACCCGCCCTCTCTTTCGGTTTATCCACGCGACGCGCCTGCGCGAGATGTATACCGCTTTGGCGCTTATGATTGTGGTCGGTATTTCTTTCCTGATGACGCTTGTTGGACTGTCGCCCGCATTGGGCGCGTTTCTGGCGGGCGTCGTGCTGGCCAGTTCAGAATTTCGCCATGAAATGGAAAGCGACCTTGAACCGTTCAAAGGGCTGTTTCTTGGGCTGTTCTTTATCACGGTTGGGGCCGGGATCGACGTTGCCTATTTCTTCGATGACCCGCTGGACCTGATCGGCTTGGCACTGCTTGTGATCCTTGCAAAAGGGATCATCCTGTTTCTAGTCGGCAAAGCCTTTAAACTACGCGGGCGCGACCATTGGCTATTCACGCTTGGGTTGGCGCAGGCCGGTGAATTTGGATTTGTGCTGCTGGCCTTTTCCACGCAGCAGAACGTTATCCCACCTGATCTGTCACAGAAACTGCTGATGATCATTGCCCTGACCATGCTGATCACCCCCCTTCTGTTCATCATCTATGATCTTCTGTCTCGGAAAATAGGCGACACCGCCAAAGATCCCGAACCCGACGAGATTGACGAAAAAGGCCCTGTGATCATTGCTGGCATCGGACGGTTTGGTCAGATCGTGAACCGGCTGGTACGCGCCAGCGGCTTCAAAACAGTGGTTCTGGACCACGACATTGAAACCGTTCAATTGATGCGCAGGTTTGGGGTTAAAGGCTTTTTGGGCGACCCAACGCGCCCCGAATTGCTACGCGCTGCAGGGTTGGAAAAAGCGTCGGTTCTTGTGGCGGCAATGGACGACCACAAGCAGGTGACGCGGCTGGTTGGGTATGCCAGACGGCAGCGCCCCGACCTGCACATTATCGCCCGAGCCCGCGACCGGACCCACGTGTACGAGCTGTATCAGGCGGGGGCCAACGACATTGTCCGCGAACTGTTCGACAGCTCGCTTCGCGCAGGGCGTTATGTTCTGGAGAACATTGGACTGAGTGAATACGAGGCCGCGCAGGCCGAACAGACCTTTTATCACCACGACCGGACGTCAGTCCGTGATCTGGCCGAGCTCTGGGTTCCCGGAATGCCAACAGCCGAGAACAAGAAATACATCGAGCGCGCTCAGAAGCTGGAAAAGGATCTGGAAACCGCATTGCTTGAATTGGCGGAAGAACACGCAAAGAAATCTGCCTGACCCAGATCAAACCCTGGGTCAGGCAAAACCTTAGCCGTCAGATACGCCCGCTTCGGCGAATGTTGCCATACCAGAATGGCACGCCACTGCGCTTTTGAGAATGTTGATCGCCAGCGCCCCGCCAGAGCCTTCGCCCAGACGCAGACCAAGGCTCAGCAACGGGTCCTTGCCAAGCTTTGACAATACGGCCCCATGCGCCGCTTCCGCGCTTTGGTGCCCTGCAATCGCATGATCCAGCGCGCTGTCTGACAGTTTCCAAAGGCAAGCTGCGGCGGCAGTACAAATGAAACCGTCCAGAATAACCGGAATGCGCAGCACGCGCGCGGCGGCAATCGCCCCGGCCATCGCGGCGATCTCGCGCCCTCCCAGGCAGCGCAGAACCTCAAGGCCGTCCTCTGAGGAATGTTTCGCCACACCCTCAGCCACAACGCGGGTTTTGTTGGCAAGACCCGCGTCATCCACGCCGGTCCCGCGACCGGTCCAATCCTCTGCATCCCCGCCAAACAGCGCGCAGGCGATGGCCGCAGCCGGGGTTGTGTTGCCGATACCCATCTCACCCACAACCAGCAGATCGGCCTGCGGATCAACGGCCTGCCAGCCGGTGCGCAAGGCGCTCAGCAATTCATCTTCACTCATGGCCGGAGCCTGCGTGAAATCCGCTGTCGGCTTGTCCAGATCCAACCCGTGCACATTCATTGTTGCGCCCGCCGCCTTGGCCAACTGATTGATCGCCGCACCGCCATGTTCAAAGTTCATAACCATCTGCACGGTGACTTCCGGCGGGAAGGCCGATACGCCCTGCGCGGTGACACCGTGGTTTCCGGCAAAGACGATGACCTGAGGGGCTGAGATCTGCGGACGCGCATCCCCGCGCCATCCCGCATACCAGATCGCCAAGTCCTCAAGCCGGCCAAGTGCACCGGGGGGTTTGGTCAGTTGTCCGTTACGCTCGCTCGCGCCTTGCACCGCAGCGGCATCCGGGCCCGGAGCCGCCGACAGTGCAGCGCGGAACGCATTCAAATCATTCAGTTCAGGCAGCATGAAAGCCTCATTGCATCAGAGTGGTCCTGTGTGTTTAACCGAAGCACTGAATCCAACAAGACCCCGAAAGGCACGGGCGTGCATAAAAACGACACGAAACTCTTTTCTCTGATGGATATTCCGCTGGCGCTGGTGCTTCTCACCCGCCTGCCCGTGCCGCGTTTGCCTGATCCGGTTTTCTCACGGCAAGCTCAGTCGGTCTGGGCTTTTCCCTTTGTGGGTCTGATCGTCGGAGGGCTTGCCTGCCTTGTGGGGTGGAGCGCGCTTGCATTGGGGCTGCCTGTCATGGCGTCTGCCGGTCTGCTCATGGCCGCACTGATCGCCACAACCGGCGCTATGCACGAGGACGGCCTTGCCGACATGTTCGATGGCCTCTGGGGTGGATTTACCCGCGAACGGCGCTTGGAGATCATGAAGGACAGCCATATCGGGACTTACGGCGTACTTGCCCTGATCCTGTCTCAACTGGTTCGGATCTCGGCCATCTCTGCTTTGCTGACCGCCGGAGCGGTGGGGGCGATCCTGTCCGCATGCATCGTTTCAAGGGGCTTGATGCCTGTAGTGATGACCGGATTACCACTAGCGCGTACGTCGGGCCTGAGCCGTTCTGTCGGTACGCCCCAAGTGGCCTCCGTTATAGCAGCACTGGGGTTGGCCGCAGCACTCGCCCTTCTCTTTCTGGGCGCAGGCGCTGTCATTGCTGTGGTATTTGCAGCAGCCAGTACAGCAGTCATTGCCCTTATCGCCAAGGCAAAAATTGGTGGTCAGACCGGTGACATTCTGGGGGCCACTCAATTGGTCTCCGAAATTACCTTTCTGCTGACCTGCGTCGCTTTGATTTAAGACGCACCTCCGGTTTCGATCCGCAAAGTGGCACCGCAGTGTTTGCAATGCACGGCATCAGGATCATGCCGGAACAAACCGCAGCTTGGGCATTTGTGACGGACTTTCTGAGGCATGAAGATAGCCTGCGCCAGCCGGACAAAGAGAGCTACGCCGACCACCATGATGAAGACCGAAAACAGTTTGCCGCCTGGAGTGGGCAAGGTGATATCGCCAAACCCGGTGGTCGTCAGGGTCGCCATGGTGAAATAGAGCGCGTCGATATACGGCGTTTTCGAATCTGCGGGAATAAAGAACACCAGAACGGCGGTCGAAGTTGCAAAGACAAAAACCATGAGGTTAATGGCGGCGATCACCGCGTCTTCGTGGGTGCGGAAGAAATTGCTGTCGCGTCGTAAGTCCCGCAGCAAGTGGTAGGAATGGATCAACCGCAAGGCGCGCAAGATCCGTAAAAACGCAAGATTGCCAGTCAGGAACGGATCAAGCACCAGGGATACGATAACAACGATATCCGCCAGCGTGTAAATCTGGCGCAACAACTTCCAACGGTCCTTGGCGATCCAAAGCCGCGCTGAGAAATCCAGCAAAATCAGAAAACCAATCAGCAGGCTTGCGACCGTGACGCCCGGCCCGTGAGGAAAATGAGCGGTGGCGACGAAGAAGATGATCGACACAATGTCGAACAGGATTAGGCCGTAGCGAAACCAGACCGAAATCGGGTCATGCCCGATATACAGGTATTTCACCGTTTGCTTCATATCCGCCCTGTATCGTGCTGCATCTAAAGTGAAATTAACGGCAGTTGCACAAATCACCAAGCCACGATAAAGGCCGCCCCGTTAGGAGCGGCCTCAGGCAGTTCTTTGGCACGATCAAGCTGCGCGCGAGGTCAGGACTTCGTCCACCTGCTTCGCGGCCGAAACTTCGCCAGCACCGGACACGGCTGCGACCTCTCGGGTCAGACGCTCTAGCGCGGCTTCATAAAGCTGACGCTCGGAATAGCTCTGCTCGCGCTGATCGTCGGTGCGATGCAAATCGCGGACAACTTCAGCAATCGAGATCAGATCGCCCGAGTTGATTTTCTGTTCATATTCCTGGGCACGGCGGGACCACATAGCGCGTTTGACCTTAGCCTTGCCCTTCAGTGTCTTCATCGCCTGACTGATAACATCGGGCGAGCTTAGCGACCGCAAGCCGGATTCGGTTGCTTTGTTGGTCGGCACGCGCAATGTCATTTTGTCTTTCTCAAATGAGATGACAAACAGTTCGAGCGAAAAGCCCGCAACTTCCTGCTCCTCGATCGAGATGATCTGCCCCACGCCATGGGCGGGGTAGACAACATAGTCGTTGGGGCGGAACTCAAGCTTTTTCGACTTTGTCATTCAGTTTTTTCCTTGCTTGCGGACCGGGACACAGACAACAAAAGCACCACATGCGGGGACTGTCTCAGCCCCGTCAGGCGGCGTTTCTGTCACAAATTCAGAACTCCAAAGTGAGCATACTTTCGGAGTGCATCCCAATCTCGGTCATCATACAGGTCAGGAGTATACCACAAAAATGTGACACCCGAAAGTTTACCCTACGGGAATTTTTCGAATTACACGCACCTTCAACAAGTTACTTCGTGAACTTCGTGCTAGACGTCAGGCTGCAGCCGCGAATCGCTTAGCCGCCTTCGCCGGGCGCTTCAGAGAAATACTTCTCCATTTTGCCCTCTTCACCGTCGCGCTCTTCAGCGTCGGGAAGCGGATCTTTCTTAGTCACAATCACCGGCCACTGTTCCGAGAACTTGCGATTGAACTCGACCCATTGCTCCATTCCCGGCTCAGTATCCGGGCGGATTGCGTCTGCCGGGCATTCAGGTTCACAAACGCCACAATCGATGCATTCATCCGGGTGAATAACCAATGTATTCTCACCTTCATAGAAACAGTCCACCGGGCACACTTCGACACAGTCGGTGTATTTGCAGGCGATACAGTTTTCGGTGACAACATAGGTCATGAGCGGATTCCCGTTTGCGGTTTGTTCGACTAGCTAATTCAGTCTGGCCCGCTCTTCAAGATGGGATCAGCGATCTTCTGTGCGAGAAAGATCAAGAGCGCGCCGATCCTTCTTGGTTGGACGACCTTTTCCCTCAAAACCCGGATTCTTAGGCGGTACGTCCTGCTTTTCGGTCATATCGAAATACAGCGTTTGCGCCTCGGGGGCCGGACCACGGCGGTCCCCGAGTTTTTCGATACGCACAACACGCACTATTCGCCCTTGCGGAAAGGTCAGAACGTCACCCGGACCTACAGCCTGTGCCGGTTTCAACACCCGGATTCCGTTCAATCTGACATGGCCGCTGCTGACCTGTTTGGCGGCCAGGCTGCGGGTCTTGAAGAACCGCGCCTGCCACAACCATTTGTCGATCCGCAGTTTGGCCTGATCCATGACGGATCAGTTGCCGTCCTTCAAACCCATCAGCGCCGCAGCGAACGGGTTATCGGGATCAATGGCTTTTTCCTTCTTCGGAGGCCGTGCCGAGAACGATTTCGCGCCCTGTGGTTTGCCGCCCTTCTTACCATGCGGCTTGCCACGACCGTCCTGCGGTTTACCACGCGGTTTGCCTTTGCCCTGCCCCTGCTCGCGGCGCGGGCCACGGTTTTGCTGGCGTTGACGGCCCCAGGTGAAGGTATAGAAAACCTCGGCCTCAGGCTCATCCGGTGCGGCGTCAGGTGCTGGTGCCTCGGCTGCCGCCTCGGTGCTTGTCGTGGCCTCGGCTGACGCCTCGGCGGTTGCGGCGGCCTCTTCCGACGTAGCCTCAGGTGCCGCAGAATCTTCGGCGGCAGGCTGTTCCGCCGCTTCCGCCGCAGGTTGCTCAGCGGCGACCGCTTTCACCTTTTCACGCTCGCCACGCTCGGCCTTGTAGCCCAGGCCCTGCATCAGGTCTGCGAATTGTTCCAACGTCATGCCGGTGATCGACAGCATGTCCGGCTTGGCTTCGAACCCGCCCCGGCTGTCTTCGGCGCGCAGCATATCGGCCAGACGTTCCAGCATATCGATCCGGATCGAACGCTCGCCCGCATCACGGTAGCCACACATGGTGTCATAGCCCTGCGGCGCATCCTTGGCGACTGGTACAGTGACCAGACCCGGAGGTGGCGCTTCGGGGAATTCCTGCAAACCGCTGGACAACGCCCACAGCACCAGACGCAAGCGCGTGGGTGCGGGTTTCAGCAGCAGAGGCATGAAGATCGTGAACTGGCCAAAGCGGATGCCATGCTTGCGCAGCGCGCCACGGGCATCCTGATCCAGATCCTTGACCTCTTGCGCGACCTGCGCACGCGGCAGAACGCCCAGCGCTTCGACCATGCGGAACGCGAACCCTTTTGCCAGACCGGTCAGTTCTTCATCGCGAGACAGGTTCAAGAGCGGTTCAAACAGAGCCGCCACCTTACGGTCGATGAAATGCTGCAACCGGCGCTGCACTTTCTGTTCGACATCCGGCCCTGCGGCCTCGTCCACAAAAACTTCGACCATTGGCTTGAGAGGTTCCGCCCCGGCAACCAGTTTGCCGACGGCATATTCGCCCCACATCAGGCCACCCTGATCCGTGAAATCAATTTCGGTATCGGGCGCATTATAGAAGCGATCGGCGCGCAGATGGAATTGCGGCGCGAGTGCTTGCAAAGAAGCCGATTTCAAAGCTTTCGCCTCGGTCCCTTGCGCGCTTTTGTCCGGTGTAAACCGGAACCCTTCCAGACGACCGACGAATTCGCCTTCGACGGTCACTTCACCCTTGTCATTTACTTCGGCCAAAAGGGCCTCCTTCTGTTTGAGCCGGCGCAGCAAAACAGATGTACGCCGGTCCACAAATCTCTGAGTCAAACGCTCATGTAAGGCGTCTGACAGTCTGTCTTCTACAGTGCGCGTTTCGTCACGCCAATGCGATTCGTCACGGACCCAGCCGTTTCGTTGCGCAACATATGTCCAAGTGCGAATATATGCCAACCTTTTGGACAGCGCATCTATGTCACCCTGGGTCTGGTCGATACGACGAATCTGCCGCGCCATAAAATCATCCGGGATCGATCCGCGCTCGTGCAGGTGACCATAGATCACTTCAAGCAAGCTGGCGTGTTCTGCGTGGCTGATGCCGCGAAAATCGGGGATTCGGCACACGTCCCACAATAAACGGATCGATTGCGGGTCGCTGGCGCGGGCAACGATCTCGGTCACTTGTGATAGGGATTTCAGCGCATTCAGGTCGTCCGCAGGGCGTGCTTTGATCAGATGCTCGTCATTTGGGTTGGCCTCAAGCGAAGTGATCAGCGCGTCGATGGAGCCAAACCGCAAGGCGGCATTCCGCCAGTTCAGCTTTTTCATCGGCGTAAAGCGGCTGTCCATGATGGCCTGCGCCACGCCTTCATCTAACGGCGGAGCCTCGCCCGTCACGCCAAAGGTGCCATCAGACATCCCACGACCAGCCCGGCCCGCAATCTGCGCCAGTTCGTTCGGGGCCAGCGGGCGCATCCGGCGGCCGTCAAATTTGGTGAGGGATGAAAACGCGACGTGGTTCACATCCAGGTTCAGCCCCATCCCGATGGCGTCGGTGGCAACCAGATAGTCGACCTCGCCATTCTGATAGAGGTCAACCTGAGCGTTGCGCGTTCGCGGGCTGAGCGCGCCCATGACAACCGCCGCCCCCCCTTTTTGACGGCGCAGCAATTCCGCGATGGCATAAACATTGTCGACCGAAAATCCGACGATGGCGCTGCGCGCGGGCATCCGGCTGATCTTTTTGGACCCTGTATAGACAAGCTGCGACATCCGTTCACGTCGGACGAACTGCACTTCGGGAACCAGCGCCGCGATGGGGCCGCGCATGGTATCCGAACCCAGGAAAAGCGTCTCGTTCGTGCCACGGGACCGCAGCAGACGATCGGTAAAAACATGACCACGTTCGGGATCGGCACAAAGCTGGATTTCGTCGATTGCTACAAAATCTGCTCCCATGCCTTCGGGCATGGCTTCGACTGTGCAGACCCAATATTGCGTGCGCGGCGGCACGATGCGCTCTTCGCCCGTGACCAAAGCCACAACCGACGGTCCGCGAATAGCGACAATCTTGTCATAGACCTCGCGTGCCAACAGCCGCAGCGGCAGGCCAATCACGCCGGTTCGGTACCCCAGCATCCGTTCGATTGCGTAATGGGTTTTGCCTGTGTTTGTCGGGCCCAATACGGCCACTACTCGGGATGACCCGTTCACCATTGCCCCCTGCCCCGGACCTTACAGCGCTGCGCCTTCAACTTGAGGCTTCAGTCGATTCACCGCATTGGTTACTTCTTCGTGGTGGGGATGTATAGCCAAGGCCCGCGAATAAGCATCATACGCTTTCTCAGGCTCTCCTACGATTTCAAAGATCAAACCAAGCCCATAAATCGCTTCGTAGTGGTTGGGGTTGAGGGTCAGTACATGTTCAAGATCGGCGGCTGCCATGCCAAACCGTTCGATCCCGAAAAACGCCGAAGCGCGTACATGCCAGCCTTCGGCGAACTCGGGCGCATGATCTGTCAATGCCGTCAGGTGATCCAGCGCGGCATCTATGTCCCCGTCTTCAAGCGCTTCTCGACCGCGCTCCAGCAGTAGATCCGCGGAGGCCGAGCCGGATTGCGCCCACAAGGCTTGCAGCTGCCGGTCCAGGGCCATTGCTTGTTCGGGTGTCGATTGGGCAAGTTGCTGCAACAGCGCGTCTTCATCGCGCAAATCCGCCTGCTGCGCGAAGCAACTGGTGGAAAACGTGACTAGAAAGGCAAGTGCCGCAACGGTACCTTTGAGATTGTGGATTGCAATGCTCATAACAATAGTCAGTGTAGCGTTGCGACCGGGGATGTCCATTCACGGCGCACTAACAAAATGAGGAAAAGCATGAGCGAGATTCTTGAAAAGGCAGCAGCCGCGCTGAATGAAAAACTGGAAGGCGGCGCGTTTGATGCTTCGGCCAAGTTTGCAATCGCCGATCTGGGCGCAATCGTTCTGGATTCTGACGGTGCCCGTGTCAGCGACGATGACGCTGATGTCACCATGAGCGCCGACGCCGACACGTTCGAACAAATCCTCAGCGGTGAACTGAACCCCACCGGTGCGTTCATGTCCGGTAAATTGACCATTGACGGCGACATGGGCGTTGCGATGAAGCTTGCGTCGGTGTTGGCCTGATGGAATTGACGCCGGCCCCTTTCTTTGAAGACGTGGCCGGCGGTCCCGCCGGTGGGAATGCCCATTGGGTGATGACCTCGGACCAGATTCGAATCCGCGTTGGCCATTGGCTGCCTGAAGGCGAAGCACAGGGCACCGTGCTGATGTTTCCCGGTCGAACCGAATACATCGAAAAATACGGAAGCACCGCTGCCGAGTTCATCCAATGCGGTTTTGCCATGCTTGCTGTTGATTGGCGTGGTCAGGGACTGGCAGATCGCTTGCTGGACGACCCTCGTGTCGGACATGTCGATCAGTTTACAGACTATCAGCGCGACGTTCAGGCCACGCTTGACCTTGCCCGAACGCTTGATCTGCCGAAGCCCTGGTTCGTAATCGGACACTCGATGGGGGGTGCCATTGGGTTGCGCGCCGTGATTGAGCAGAAGTGCTTTGCAGCCTGCGCCTTCACCGGTCCGATGTGGGGCATTTTCTTTAACCCGGTTATGAAACCCCTCAGCCGCGTAACGGCCTATTGGGGCACAGCGCTTGGTCTTGGCGAAAAAACGCCACCAACCACAACGCTGGAAAGCTATGTTCTGTCGCAACCCTTCGAGGGCAATATGCTGACCCGCGATCCGGCGATGTTTCGGATGATGCAGGATCAATTGAAAGCCCATCCTGAATTGGCGCTTGGGGCACCCTCGAATCTTTGGTTGCGCGAATCGCTGGACGAATGTGTCTGGCTGATGGAGCAGCCCGCACCTGACACACCTGGCCTGACCTTCCTTGGCAGCCATGAACAAATCGTCGACCGCAAGGCCATACGCGCGCGCATGAAAAACTGGCCAAACGGTACACTCGTAGAAATCCCAGACGGCGAACACGAAGTGCTCATGGAGGCCCCTGATGTACGCGGGCCGGTTCTGGATCAGTTGGCCGCGCATTTTCTGTCCAATCGAACCAGTTAAACTGCGATCCGAAAACCCTGCTTCCGTCTGGCCTCTTGTTGGACTGGCCGCTTGTGATCTGCGCGCACCAGCCCTAGATGTTTGCAAAAGCTATCTACAAAAGGTGATCCATGCGCGACCTTCCCTTTCCTGTCCGAGACGCAAACGCAATGGGCGGTGCCGACAATCTTGGCAACCTTCCGGAATGGGATCTGAGCGATCTCTACACCTCGGAAGACGCACCCGAGCTTGAGCGCGACTTGGGCTGGCTGGAAGGCGAATGCGCCGCCTTTGCCGCAGACTACGAAGGCAAACTGGCCGATCTGGACGCAGACGGCTTGCTGGCCTGTGTGTTGCGCAACGAAAAGATCAACTCCATTGCCGGCCGCATCATGTCCTTTGCCGGTCTGCGCTATTATCAACTGACCACGGATGCCGAGCGCGCCAAGTTCCTGTCGGACATGCAGGAAAAAATCACGATCTTCACCACGCCGCTTGTGTTTTTCACGCTAGAACTCAACCGTATCGACGATGACGTGCTCAAGGCGCATTTCGACGCCAATGCCGATCTGGCCCGTTATGAGCCCGTTTTCCGCCGCATCCGTGCGATGAAGCCCTATCAACTATCCGATGAGCTGGAAAAGTTCCTGCACGACTTGGGCGTTGTCGGCGATGCGTGGGAACGTCTGTTTGATGAAACCATAGCCGGGCTGACCTTTGACGTTAATGGCGAAGAACTGAACATCGAAGGCACCCTGAACCTGTTGACCGAGCAGGATCGCGCCAAGCGTGAAGCGGCCGCGCGGGAACTGGCATCGGTGTTTCAGGACAATATCAAGACCTTTGCCCGTGTCCACAACACCCAAGCCAAGGAAAAGGAAATCGTCGACCGTTGGCGCAACATGCCCAGCGCGCAAACCGGGCGTCACCTGTCGAACGATGTAGAGCCCGAAGTGGTCGAAGCGCTGCGCGAGGCGGTTGTGGCCGCCTACCCCAAGCTGAGCCACCGTTATTATGAGCTGAAGCGTAAATGGCTGGGTCTTGACGTGATGCAGGTCTGGGACCGCAACGCGCCACTGCCTATGGAAGACTCGCGTGTTGTCAATTGGGACGAGGCGGAAAAGACCGTCATGGACGCTTACAATGCCTTCGATCCACGCATGGGAGAGATCGCATCGCCCTTCTTCTCAAAGGGCTGGATTGATGCAGCGGTGAAACCCGGCAAAGCGCCGGGTGCTTTTGCCCACCCGACAGTCACTGACGTCCACCCCTATGTGATGCTCAACTATCTGGGCAAACCGCGCGACGTGATGACACTTGCACACGAGCTGGGCCATGGCGTGCATCAGGTGCTGGCCGCCGATCAGGGTGAGATGCTGTCCTCAACCCCGCTGACACTTGCTGAAACAGCGTCTGTCTTTGGCGAAATGCTGACCTTCCGCAAAATGCTGGAACAAGCCGAAACCCAAGAGCAACGCAAAGTCCTGCTGGCCGGTAAGGTCGAGGACATGATCAACACAGTGGTCCGCCAGATCGCCTTCTACGACTTCGAATGCAAGCTGCATGCGGCCCGTCGCGAAGGCGAACTGACCCCGGATGATATCAACGCCCTGTGGATGAGCGTTCAGGCCGAAAGCCTCGGCCCCGCGTTTGAATTCATGGACGGGTACGAGACGTTCTGGGCCTATATCCCCCACTTTGTGCATTCGCCCTTCTACGTTTACGCCTATGCCTTCGGCGATGGCCTCGTGAACGCGCTGTATTCTGTTTACGAAAGCGGCGCGGACGGGTTCGAAGACAAGTATTTCGAAATGTTGCGCGCCGGTGGGTCCAAACATCACAAAGAGCTTCTGGCCCCGTTCGGCCTTGACGCAAGCGATCCAAAATTCTGGGACAAAGGTCTGTCGATGATCTCGGGCTTTATTGATGAGCTGGAAGCGATGGAGGGGTGATTGCACTCCAACCTTTGAACCGCAATGAGGCAAATCGGGTCGCGGGTATCACGCTGCGGCCCGATCAGTTAAAATTCGCGGGTACTGTAGAAGAAGCTTTGGCCGAGCCTGCGGAACGGTTCGATCTCCATCAAATAATGCTGAACCAACGCCCTGTGGGCCTGTTCAAAATCGATCGCTTTTACTGGCAAGACTATCCTTTTGCCTCTCAAAACGATCTTGGATTAAGGGCTGTTATCCTCGACCATAGCGTTCAGGGCCAAGGGCATGGAACCGCCGCCATGCGCGAGTTGAGGACATACCTGCCTGCATTGTATCCGAAGGCGAACGCTCTGTTTTTGACCGTTAACCTCGAAAATCCCGTTGCCGTCGCTGTGTATCGCCGCGCTGGTTTCGAAGAGACCGGAGATATCTGGCCTCATGGCGAGGCCGGGCCCCAATACATAATGTCCCTGCCCTTATCAGCAACGGCAGTGTAGCGACGAACACCTATTCCGCTTTCTTCATTGATGTCAGAAAGATAGCCCCTACGATCAGCGTCGCCCCCACGATGGCATGCGGCGTGATTGTTGCGCCCAAAAACAAGGCCGAATTTACAAAAGTAAACACGACCGAAGCTGCAAATAGCAAAGTCGCTGTCAAAGTCGAAACCCGCGCGGCGGCCTCGTACCAAAGATAGTAGGCCAACGCGGTTGGCAGTACACCCAACAAGATCAAAAACAAAACGTCGTTAGCCGTTGGTATTTGCAATGAAAAGGCGGCCATTGGTATCAGCAATACTCCTGAACAAAGGAAAATGCCGAACAGGAAATTCAGTCTCTCTCCTGTTGATTTCGAACTGCGCATTGCACGGCTGCTGGAAATTAGAAACACGGCCCAACTGAGGCCCGCACCGATTTCCAGAAGATCACCGAACAACGGTTCGCCACCCCCCTGAAAATCCCGGTAAACTGTTAAAAAAACGCCAAAAATTGCAAGTGCCGTCGCCAAAACGTCTATGCGCGTCACCTTCGTATCTGCAAAGAAATAGAGGAAAACCAGAACAAAGAACGGCGCGGTATTCTCGAGCACCATCGCATTTGCCGCTCCTGTGTGCTCAAGGCCAATATGGAACAGGATGTAGTTGACCACAGTCGCCAGTACCGCCAGACGGAAATTCCAATCGCCCAGTTGGATCGACACAGAAACCCGCATCACCCGCAACATGCAATAAATCGCCAGAGCGGCGATAAACAGGCGTGTGACAGCAATCTGTAATCCGCCCAGATCACTTGTTAGATAGCGCACGATGACACTGTGCGTGCCCCAAAGGAACGCCGCCAGAAACCCCAGGACCAGACCGTTTTGCATCAGTTTGGTTCCGAGCATCACTGAGCCGCACTTACTTTAGCTGGCTGTCTTTAGAGCCCCGGCGGTTCATTCCGCCCCGAACTTTAGTCACGCCATCGCGGTCTTGCTGGCAATCCAGACACAGCTTAACGCCCGGCAGCGCAGCGCGTCGCTTTTCCGGAATCGGCTCTTCACACTCCGCACAATGGGTCAGGCTTTCGCCGACGGGGCGCTTCTGAGCTTGCATCCGCGCCAGTTCGTCCGAAATCGAAGCTTCGATTTGTTCGCTTACCGCTCCATCGCGTGCCCAGCCACCTGCCATGGGTTTCCTCCTGAAACATGGAACAACAGGATAGCCGAGCCCCTAGGCGCTGAGCAAGTTACAGCGACACCGCGTCTTCAAATACACGATCAATCACCTCTTGCGTGCCGCGCGAAAACTCTAGTGGGCAGGGATAATCCGCACCATCCCGGATCGACCGGCAGAACGCTTCTACCTGCAATTTGTAATGGTTTGCCGCTGGGAACCTGTTGACTTGAACTTCAAGACCTGGGCGGTGCAGCTCTACCCGTGCCTCGCCAAACACACGCGCATTGAAAGGCGTTGTCAGACGGATCAGACCACCCTCGCCATGAAACACCATTTCCTGATGAGGGTGCATTCGGATGGACACGTAGGCCGAATATGTAAAGCCAGGGAATTGGGCGCGGATTTCGGTAAAGGTGTCTATGTCGTTCTGCCAGCGGATTGCAGATTGAACCGCCACAGGCTCTGCCCCAGTGGCAAAGCGCGCGCCGCCGATGACGTAGACACCAATGTCCCGCAATCCGCCGCCGCCCGTTTCGGCCCGGTTGCGGATGTTCCCCGTGTCCGCCCGATTGTCAAAACTGAACGCGCCGGTCACATGCACCAAATTCCCGATGGCACCATCGGCGATCAGATCACGTGCCAGCTGCCACTGGGGGTGATGCACAATCATATAGGCTTCGGCCGCAAGCACCCCTGTCTGGTCGCGCTTGGCGATCAGTTGGTCAAACTCAGCGGCCTTCATGGTCATTGGTTTTTCGCACAGTACATGTTTACCGGCGTCCATTGCCCTTAGACTCCACTCGACATGCATGTGGTTCGGCAAGGGGATATAGACCGCGTCGATGCCGGGATCTGACAGCAAAGCCTCGTAGCTGTTCAATACGCTGAGGTCCGGGCAAAAGGACAGAAATGGATTTGCCTTTGCTGCGTCAGATGTTGCCAATGCAGCCAAACGAGCACCACTTGCTGCATGTATTGCCGGAGCCATATGCTCGCGCGCGAATTTCGCGGCCCCCAAAACGCCAAACTGAACAGGCTGTTGCATCGCACTCTCCATCCGTTTCTGTATGACCTCTCTGCCGCTTTTGACGTTCGCGAGTCAATTCACGGGTCGATCCGGTCACATAGATCAACGGTCCATAACGAATTTTCAAAGGGGTAAAACGAAACCAGCCCGCAGAGATTGCGGGCTGGTGTTTAGCTCAGCTGGTTGCCAGCATGCCTTTTTCGCGGGCAAGGTCCCGCATCTTCTTTTGCAGTTTCTCAAACGCGCGCACTTCGATCTGGCGAATACGTTCGCGGCTGACGTTATACTGCGTGCTCAGCTCTTCCAGAGTCACCGGCTGATCCATCAACCGGCGCTGAGTCAGGATGTCCTTTTCCCGATCGTTCAGCACATCCAGAGCAGCAGTCAGCAACTCGCGGCGTGCTTCCAGTTCGTCGCGCGCTTCATAGTCGCCCGCCTGATCGGCATCTTCATCTTCCAGCCAATCCTGCCATTGCATCGTGCCTTCACCTTCGGACCCCACGGTCGCGTTCAGCGAGGCATCCCCACCGGACATACGGCGGTTCATGCTGATGACTTCTTCTTCGGTCACGCCCAGATCATTGGCGATCTGTTTGACGTTTTCAGGACGCAGGTCGCCCTCTTCCAACGCGCCGATACGGGCCTTGGCCTTGCGCAGGTTGAAGAACAGCTTTTTCTGAGCCGAGGTTGTACCCAGCTTCACCAATGACCACGACCGCAGGATATATTCCTGGATCGAGGCACGAATCCACCACATGGCGTAGGTTGCCAGGCGGAAGCCTTTTTCAGGGTCAAACCGTTTCACCGCCTGCATCAGGCCGACATTCGCCTCGGAGATCACTTCGGCCTGCGGCAGTCCGTAGCCGCGATAGCCCATAGCGATTTTGGCCGCCAGACGCAGGTGAGATGTCACCATCTTATGTGCGGCTTCAGTATCCTGCTCTTCGACCCAGCGCTTGGCCAGCATGTATTCTTCTTCCGGCTCCAACAGAGGAAACTTGCGAATTTCCTGCATATAACGATTCAGGCCGCCCTCGGGCGTCGGTGCGGGGAGATTTGCGTAATTTGCCATTATGATGTCCCTCCGACAAATGTTTAAGTCTTTAACATAGGATATGGGTAAGGAACCCTGCCTATTCAAGAGGTGCTGTTATCAGTCTGAAATTAAACTTCTGTTAAGGGAAGATAAGAAACTCTTTCTCACGGGACTTTGCTTATTGTGACACTGGTGTGCGCAGCCCTGCAATCAGGGATTTCATGTCCTGCGGAAGGTCGACCTCGAACCGCAGGTTTTCGCCGGTCACCGGGTGTTCGAACCCCAAAACCGCTGCATGAAGGGCCTGACGCGGGAAATCGCGGACAGATTCAGCCGCCGCAACCGAAAACGCCTTGGCAGACAGCTTGCGCTTGCCGCCGTAAACCGGGTCTCCGACCAGCCCATGTCCTGCATGAGCCATATGGACCCGGATCTGATGGGTGCGTCCGGTTTCCAGCCAGCATTCGATCAGAGCCAGTCCTGCGGGTGTACCAAAACTCTCAACAACCCGTGCACGCGTTACTGCGTGGCGACCCCCATGGAAGAGAACAGCCTGCCTCTGACGGTCGGTCTTGTGGCGCGCAAGCTGCGTTGTCACACGCATGATGTTGCCGGGTTCGAAATTGACCCCTTTGACACCGCGCAAACGTGGATCGTTGGCGTCCGGCACCCCGTAGCACACGGCGCGGTAATACCGCTCGACGCTGTGATCGGCAAACTGCGCAGCCAAACCGTGATGCGCTGCATCCGATTTGGCCACCACCAAAAGGCCACTGGTTTCCTTGTCGATGCGATGCACGATGCCCGGGCGCTTGACCCCACCAACACCTGACAGATCATCCCCGCAATGGTGCAGCAGCGCGTTTACCAGCGTACCGCTGGGCGAACCCGGCGCGGGATGTACGACCATGCCTGCGGGCTTGTTCACAACAATCACATCCGCATCTTCAAAAACGACCTCAAGCGGGATGTCTTCGGGGCCGATATGGCTGTCTTCGGCCTCGGCCACGACAATGGTAATCTGCGCCCCTTCCGCAACTTTTGCCTTAGGGTCACGTGCCTCGCGCCCGTCGATCTGAACCGCACCCTCTTCGATCAAGCGCGCTAACCGGGTGCGCGACAGGTTTTCACCATCTGGCACATCCCTTGAAAGCGCCTTATCAAGGCGTGACGGCGGATCAGCCGCGATCTGAAACTCAATCTGGCGGGTGCCCATGACTGTCCCTTCCGAACCCCAAGAACCGCAGGAAACACCGCAGCTGCGATTGCTGCGGCGGATGGTCATGTTGTTGACCGCGGTGATGATTGGCGGGGTTCTAGTGACATTCGCCCTGATTGTCATCCGCCTATCGGACCGCACACCCACCCTTCCGGATCAGATCGAGTTGCCGGACGGTGCGAAGGCCCAGGCGCTGACCATCGGCTCTAACTGGTACGCGGTTGTCACGGATGACAACCGTGTTCTGATCTTTGACAAAACGACCGGAAAGCTGCGTCAGGAAATAGTGGTCGAGTAAGCAAGGGCGAACGCCTTGCCCCCATACCAGATTTGGCATGCAGCTTAATTTTCGTTCGGGAACAACGACGTACCAACCCACGCCGCGCCCAATCGCTGATCCAGCGCGTCTGACCGTATTTTCAGTTTTCCGACAAGCGGAGACAGAGTAACCTCGCGCAGGCAGATCCTTTCCCCCACCAAGCTCAAATCTACTCTGGCAAATTCGACGTCTTGCGCCAGAGCTTCTGCGATCCCGACCATCTCGTCGAATTGCGCGGGCCGCGGCTCTGTGTCCGAACTGGTTGGGAAAAACAACTCATCTGGTCGGAATGTATAGTCTCGGTCGTGCAGCATCTGAATGCGTCCGCGCCCCCGGTCACGGTCGACCTGCACCAAATGAACACAGCCAGCGATCACCCAGAACTTCCAATCGGTGACTGTGTGTTCACCGGCTGTCAGATCTTCCTCAAGACAATAGTTGGGCTGCCGGGTAACGCGCCACCAGTCCCCGGTCCAGAACCCTTCCGGCGTTTTGGTTTTGTGCCACGCGGCCATCTGATTGTTTGCCGCGTCGCGCTCAGCGTCATCCAGCGGAAGCGACACGCCAATCCTGTGCGCAACGCTGGCCGAGCCTTTCAGGCTGTATTCACCGGGCTCGTCAGAAAGCGCTTCAGGCAGGGTCGGTATGTGTGAATGCCATACACGCCTCGGCACAGTCAGACCGTCCGGCACCTGCTCCACTGTTTTGTCTTGTTCTGCAACAAACGCGTCGGGAACTGCACCAAACAGCTTCATCACCAACAGCTTTTCGGAAAAGGTTTTCGGCGCGCAGAGATCAGGTAGACGGCGGTGGCTTTCGGCATAGTTGAACAGCGACATGGCAAGCGCATTCAGACGCGCAGCCTCACTGCCGTAGTGATCCCAGCCACGCAGACGGCCCGGACGGGGCAGATCATTCCCGCCATAGAGATTGTCAGAATGGATCCTGTCCAGCTCTGCCTGCGCGACTTTCAAATAGTCTTCTCTGTCTGACAGCAGGGCCGTAGACATTGCACCGCCTGTGGCTTTTCGGATGTCTTCTGTTGTTGGCCGTAACGCGGGCAGGTCGGCCGGAAACTCGATCGGTTTGGGCCCCTTTCTGCCATGGCGCGGCAGAGGCGCATCGCTTGCTCGGATGCCCAGGTTTCGCAAGCGTCTGTCCAGGAAAGAATGCCTTTTGATGCCATTTGCGATCCACCACCGCATCCGGCGACCCCACAGGTGCACTGCAAGAGTGTCGTCCTTGATGTATGTCTTTCTGAACTCTCGGACGTGAATATCGTTGGCTTGCCCGGCCTGACGGAACGGCAACGGATAAAACACCGGGATTGGACTGGCATTTTTCAGTTCGTCATGTTGGCGCAGATACCATGTCATAACACCCGGTCCGTAAACGCTGTGCTCCTGATCCGAAGCATGCGGCAACTCGCCGGCGCGCTTCATCCGCTCAAGCTCTGCCCGTTCATCACCTTCGACCCAGGGACGGATCGGGTAAGGATCATTGCTGTACTCAATATACGCGTCCAGTGCCGGACTGTTCGAGGGCAGCCGCATCACGGCATTACAGATCGTGTCTCTGTTGAAGTAGCCAAAGATGTGATCAGCCCAAGGGATCGGAGACAGTGCCACCACATCCGTATCGCACCACAGGAAATCCGTCTTTTTCATCAACTGCAATCTGAAGATGTCAGATTGCGGAACCGGCGTTTTGAACTGGTTGTTCATGATGAACTGTTTCGGCTCATGCACTTCGTTGGCCGATACCAATTCAACGCCAGACGGTACGTTTTCGACCTGCCCATAGTGAAACAAAACCAGCCTGTGGCCCTGTTCGATAAAGGACAGCATGCACATCTGTTCCAGAAAACTCAGACGGCCTTCCATCCAGAGCATCCCAATCGTCGGAAGAGAGCGATCCGCAACCATAGTTTTTTCTCCGAGGGGTGATCTGTTAGGTTTCTGGCGTCTGTTCACCGGATGCAGGGGTGGGCTCTGCCGAAAGCCGCTCCCGCACAATGCGGTCTTTTTTGACAAACTCCACCGCCGGTTTTGCCAGCAGTTTCTGGTACAGTTCGTTGTAATCTGGCTGTTTCAGAAGATCGTTGATCAGCGCCTTGTGCCAGCGGAAAGACTTTCTGTGTAACCGTTTAAGCCGGTCATCCGCTCGAAACTCCTCTAACACCGCGTCAACCTCATCCTTGTATCGCAGGATAGTGTCATCCGTTGCGCCGCCGCGGTTCCAGCGATCCCAATAGTCCGTACCAAGCGTCTGAGATGAGTGGTTCGCCCTGCCCCGACTTCGTTTAGCCAGGTAAGCTTGAGTAGACCGTACCGCATAGTGATTTATTTGCGCGATTTCAAAGCCAAAGGGTGGCGAGACGTGATTGCCAAAAGGCGCGGGTTCTTTGGCATGCCCTCCGGGCACAGAACGGAAAACTGCCGCCTGATACTCGGCCCGGGGATGAGGGTTGTGAAGCCCATAGCGTAAATAGACTTCACCTTGCCGGAACATGGATTTCACAAAACGGCGCCCTGCCCCACCCTGTTCATAGTCCAACTCACCGTCAAAGAATTGCTGCGTCACAGGCGTATCACGCATCACGTGCCGACCGTTGTTCGAAAAAATCTTCCACGGAATCGAGATGACATCGACCCCCGGTGTCGCTTCGATCAGGTCGTCCAGCTTGTTATTGCCGACGTGAATGTTCAGGAACTCGTCCGCGTCGCCCACGTAAATCCACTTGGCCTCTTTCACGACCGGCAGACGGCGCGCCTGTCTGAGAGCGGACCGGTGAATCCCACCTGTTCCAACGCGGTTTTTGTGAAACTCGACATGGCCCAAGTCCTGCAAACGGCGAAGTATTTGGTTTGTGCCGTCCGTACAATCGTTGGTGTAGACAATGATCCGGTCGAACCCCAAAACCTTGTGATGGGCGACCCATTCCAGAATATAGGGCCCCTCGTTCTTCATCGCGGTGATGAGGATTTTTTCAGGCTTAACCATCGCTGCCACTCAATCCCGTCGCTTAACTGGCCTGCCCTTTGCTGTCATCCTGCGGAACAATCTTTTCAATGGCGATCTGAGCACCGGCAATTGCCCGGATGCGCAACGCGCGTGGATACTTGCCAAGAAACTCGTTCACCGCCCGGATGACGCCATCACCCCACCAGCCCCGACGGTGGTAGTCATCAAAGGCCATGATCCCACCAGGTTTGATCTTGGGAAACAGTGCCGCCAGATCGGCGGTCACGCCTTCATAAGAGTGGTCGCCATCGACATAGGCAAACGAGATGCTTTCGTCATCAAACAGTTCAAGCGCAGGCACCGAGAAATCCCGGATGATACCGACCTTGCCCTCTTCAATCTCTTTTTCGAACGACTTGACCACTTTCTGGAAGATGGCCTCCATCTTTTCGTCTTCGGTCCGGCCAACAAATGCGGTTGTGTGCGACTCTTCCCCGATGTGTTTCCAAGGATCGATAAGAAACAGCTGACTGGGCTCAATCAGTTTGAGAATGGTCGGCGAGAACTCTCCTTGCCAGACACCGATTTCAACTGCGACACCTCCTTTTGGAAGGCGCGACAGAAACGTGCGGCGGATTGCATCCTTGGTGTTCTTGCGCTTGGTTGCCTTGTCGGCCTGCGGCTTTTCCTTACGCCCCGGCGCGGCACCAATGATCTGGGGTTCGTTTGCCATCTCAACCTCGTTCTGTGTTCGAAGCAGGCATCAAAACGATGCGACCACCCCACTTTGTTCTTTTCTAGATCGCTACCACGACAACAGCGCAAGAGCCAGAAGCTTAGGTTATTCTTTATCGAGCGGGGGCAATTTGTCGATCCCAAGCCACGGTGGCTCTAAGCTGGTTATTCTGTAGGACCCGGCATTGCCCGCCAGGAACCGGTTGATCGCAGCAGACATCCCCGAATACGACCCCTTGCCGCGCCTGTAAGACGTGAAGGCGATGCTGCCACCCGGCGCAAGCACCCTGTCGATCCGTCTCAGCAATTGAAGCATAACGCGTTCGGCGCGAACGCCACGAATGACGACGACGCCAATGCTTTGATCTTTGAACAGTTTCAACATCAAGGCCGGCATCGCCCTGTACACACGCAACTTTCCCGACAGAATGGGCTCGCGGAAATACTCGAGAAACGCATAGAACGCGCGGTCAAGCGCCTGCGCGCCCTCATCTTGGGTCGTGTCCGGGCAGGCAAACCCGTTCCAGGACAAGCCCCAAGGCGCAATTACGGTCAATTGCGCAACAGTACCCAAATCCAGTATTTCCTGGACGATTTCTGGTTCAACCTGCCCGATCAGGACCCAGGATTTCTTTCCGCTGATCGACTTCAGGAATTTCTTGCGTTGCTTTGCCGTTCTTTCAACTTCCTTAGGTGTTTGCGGCAAAAAACTGGGATCTCTTGGATCAAACGGCAGATCGACCTGTTTCGGGTCAGTGATCTTGGCGTGTTCTGTCTTAGCCTGTTCACAATCCATTGGCGTGTCCAGGGCATCAAGCCGAACAAACCACGGGTAATTCAGCGTCTTATTGTTCGAGATTATCGCCATTTGCCCGATCCGGTTCCATTTCGCGACCTGCGCAAAACTGACCTCGGGGTCTTTGTACACTTCCACATCGAACGAAGTGTTGGCTTCTTCCAGGACCCCCAAATCCAAGGCTTTCAGGTTCTGGCCGCTGCGGAAACTCTGATACCTCCGAATAAAGCTCTTGGCGGCGTCGGTTTGGCGAACCGTGGCAATCCGGGACTTATGAAACTCAACAGCCTGTTCGTGGAGGTTTCGCAAGATTTCGTCCTGACACAGGCGTTCATATGCGTGACGCATACGGTCCAGCTTGGACAGAACTGACCGTTCCTCGACATCATTGAAGCAATGCATGTGCCAATAGGCCTGTCCGGTCGCCTCCATCTTGGGATGAAACGCCGTTGTGTTCACATCCCCGCGAAGCCGCTTCATCAGATAGCTTTCGATGGACCTGACGGCATAGTGGTTCATACGAAACAACGAAGTTCCAAAGGCCGCACCAGTTGTTGTAAACGCCCAGCCACGCCGACGCATTGCAGGTGGTAGCGGATCGCCGTCACCATCGACCCAAGCGAAGTTTTCAACTTTACCCTTGATCGGACCGCGCGGTCGATGCGTGTTGACCAAACGATAAGATCCATTGTTGCGGATCAGAGATTTGAACGCGCGCAAATTCTGCGGCATGACCATGCCCATCTCGCCGGCGCGCGTGAACTGTTCAATTACGAACTTGTCTTCGAACTCGACAATCCCGTTGTGCCCAAACATCTGCCATAGCGCCGCAAAACCATCTGCATGTGGCAACGTTCGGAAAAGATCGTCCAGCGTGCCTTCGCCGACGCGAATATCGAAGAATTCATCAACATCACACACCAGAATCCACTCGGCCTCGGACGACCAGGGATGCTTCATTGCGTTGGCATAAGCCGAGGCTTGCGGCCCGTGTTTCCACGGTCCCGGATTGTCGATATGCGCCAGAAAACCAAGCCCTTCACACCGTTTGAGGATCGCATCCGCACCATCCGAGCAGTCGTTCGAGTTGACGATGAAATGTGTGAAACCGATCGATTGGTAGTAGGCAATCCACTCGAGAATGAAAGGGCCTTCATCTTTCATCGTGGAAATGACTAATCTCATCAACGCATCCCGCAATCATGGCCCCGGCATTCAGAGATGCAGGAAAAACGCATCCGAGCAAAGGCATAGCTCGCATCCCTGAACAGGGCTGTGTTACGGGCCGTGGATTGGCAATGCAAGTGGGCAGCAGCTTGTTGCCCTTTCAGACGTCACAACCGTGTCCGAAGCGCACGTGCCTGGCAGCTTGCGAAAATGAGCGTGCCACAGGATTAAGGTATGATTTGGTGCGGTCGAGATGCATTGAAGACTTGAACACGCATAATTCTGACCGCTTCAGGTTGCCTCAAGAATTCTACTAAACCACTGCAAAACATAAAATTGTGCTTTCCATTCGCGTCAGAGCGGTTCACTGCGTCTCACACTATAAGGTGGACCAGAGGGTGGACCAATGCCAGCACTCAACAAGCTATCATCATTGCAGGTAAAGAATGCCTCACCCGGCAAATACTCGGACGGCGGGGGCCTCTGGTTACACAAAAAAGATGGTGATGACGGCAAGTGGTTCCTTCGGGTCCATGTCCACGGGCGTCGCAGAGAGATGGGTTTGGGCGCTCTGTCAGCCGTATCTTTGAAGGAAGCGCGCGAGGAAGCCGAGAAATGGCGACCCATAGCCCGCAAAGGCAAAGACCCCATCAAAGAACAAGAACGGATACGCCGGGAAGCTGCTTAGACCGATCACGCCTTGACCGTGATCGCGAAAGAAACCTTCAGGAAACTTCAGAGAGGCGAATACGCCGGATCTCGCATCAGATCAAATTTCGAGAAGAAGCTTACGGCTCTTTCTCCGAGTTGTTGCCGCCGGGTAGGCACTGAGAACGGACAAAGTAGGCCAAAAGCAAAAAAGGATGAACGTCTGATGAACGAGCTCGCGGATCTATTTTAACCAGCAAAATGAAAAACTCAGGGCGTTCTAATGTATTTTTCATCAGCAGCCTAGTCTCAAAAACGATCCACATATGCAGTTTTTTAACCGATATTCGCCGCTCGACCTTCCGACATTTCAACCATTTCGACGGCCTTGTCTATCAAGAACAACGCCTCCATCTTGGTTTTGGCTTTGAGCATAACTTCTTCGCTAACTTGGAAGCCAATTGGCCGACCTGAAGTGGTGTCACTGGAAATTTCTTTCAATGCTTCCGGAAGCGGAGCTCCCAACTGGTCCACGCTCAAATTAATTTGATTGTCGTAGATCACCAAGAACACGCCATTTCCCCAATAGGTCGCCACTTTACGCCCTTCCTGACTAGCTGACAGAACCGCTGTACCAGCTAAAGTCATGGCACTTCGGAATTCACTGACCGTGCTCTTCTCAAAGAGTTGTTCGGCGCCTATGCATTTCACCGCCACAAGCTTTGCAGCCATGGAGTGCATCGTTGAAAGCTGATTTACGTAGTTCTCAAATTCAGCTAACCCAATGAAACCGGGCAAATCTCCGAAACATTGCGGATCACTTAAGCGAACGTCCGGACTATTACCAAAACACAACTCAAAATCCGCTTCAGCTTCCAGCACTTCGATTGCGGCTCTGCGTTCCGCTGCCATTCTATAGGCGTCAGATAACCTCTGCTTCAGATCAGAGAACTCAAAAGGCTTTGTAACGTAGTCCGTCGCCCCAACTCCGAATGCTTCGTCGATGTACTCTTTTTGCACCATGGCGGTCACCATGATAATGGGCGTGTACGTGTATTCTGGTAATTTTCGCACTTCTTCGCAAAGAGTTATGCCATTCATTTGCGGCATCTGCACATCCAGTAGCAAGCAGTCGAACGCTTCGTTAGGTCGTGACAGTATTTCAATGGCCTCTGGCCCACTTCTGGCGGTGACGACGTCTTTATAACCGAACGCGTCTAGAACTCTATCTAGCAACTCCAGGATGCTAGGATCGTCGTCTACAGCAAGTATACGCATAACTTTTCACCAACCTTTTACATCTCACCAAACGTTGGGCATTGCAGACTTCAGGCAACGGTTGGCTCGCGAATGATACACTCAGGGTTTTCTCAGCCTCTCTTACGAAGGCGGCAAAACGGTGACATAAGGTGGGCTTCCTTATGTCTGTGCATTTTTTTAATTTGTACAATTCTTCCCGTGCGAGAGCGCATACTGAAAAGCAAATCTCTCCAATTCTTGATGCCGTTCTATCTTTGCTCCTATCAGCCGTCACGACGGCCTCGAAATACTATCGGATAGCTAAACCGCGCCTGATCCATCGAGAATTTGAAAAGAATACATAAGAGAAGCTGTATTTTTTCAAAGTGTTGCCAGACATAGGAAAAAAAACTGAACCTGCGGAAGAAAATAGAAGGCAAGAACTTTCTAGAGTTTTTGGTCAGTCAGCGAAGGTAACCAAAGGAAGGGAGGAGATTTAGACACACCTATCCATCTATTCGGGCAACTACCGCATAGGGTTGTGGACTAGCTGAGTTAAATCTTGCCATAAGTGTGTCAGAAATATGAGTAAAATATGGACCAACCACTCAGGTATAAGCAGACATACCCGGTCCCGGAAAAGCTTCCGGAACTAACACCTGCTAACGGCACTTCAGACGCACCAAATACTTTGGCGCGACTAGAAATTTTTGCTGTCAACAGCAGTCCGCCAATGCCACGTGGTAATATTGGCCATATTCGCGCGACTACACTTAATTTTCGCAATATTTCCGAGCATGGCACCCTTCTGACAAAATACCTTGAAACCAGAAAATCAATTTTCATTGACCAGTTAAAGTGGCAAGTTGGTGAAGCTGACGGGATGGAATTTGACCAATACGACACGCCAGCCTGTCGATGGGTTGTGTTGCATGAATTCGGTGAGGTCTTAGGAGGTGTGCGACTTCTGCCCACGACCGCAGAGTGCGGGGTATATAGTTATATGCTGCGCGACGCGCAAAGAGGTATCCTTAAAGGAATACCATCTGACGTTCTATTTATTGACGCCCCGGTAAAGCGCTCTGTTTGGGAAGCTTCCCGTTTCTTCGTGGCAAAGGATGTTGCATCGTCACGCAGGCTTCCGGTTCAACAAGAGTTGTTTCACCAGATGACTACTGTCGCGATGGAAGGTGGTGCAACCAGCATCCTGGGCATCGTCCCCTCAGTCTGGGCGCGGTGGTCACGGCGACTGGGCATCAATGCCTCGCCTGTCGGCGCAAAGTTTTCCATCGATGGCACCATCAGTCAGTCGGTTTTATTTAATATCCACAAGTAAATGGAACACCTCACCCACTAGATTGTCTTATTTGCTCTTGGACGCCCGACGCATATTTCATTGCAACCAAGGTTGATTTTAAGACTATTGGGAAAACTCGGCTGTGTTGCATTTTCGTGGGGTTTCCAGAGTCGATGCGTAGACTTCCAACCGTTGTTCAATCCCGTAGTTTTGCGATCGTAGACTGCCCTTTCGCGCCAACAGATTGCCGAAAAAATAAGGTTAAGAGAAAGCGACGCTAGCTCACAACAATAACTGGCAATTCGTTGTTGAGGCCGTTGGCGGCAAATAAAGGTCAAGAAAAAGCCCCTTTCTACGAAGACTTTCTCCATTTTTGCCGCTGTTTCGACCCACTCTCCTCATAAGTTTATCCCGTTATGAGGATATCGACGGTTCACCAGTTATGAGACATTCCACATTTGGCAGTGATCGGTTCCAAAGAAATTTAGAGCATCGAGCGCAAAGAAAGACCGCACTTACTGTACTGGCGGTTGATGATGATCCTGACATTTTGAAATTGCTCCAGTCAGCACTTCCTGAACTCGAAAACTGCAATGTGGCTGCTGCCAGTTCAGCTGATGAAGCGCTTGGGATGATAGAAGCAGCAGAATCCCCGTTCGACTGTCTGCTTGTTGACATTCAGATGCCTGGAACCTCAGGGATAGAGTTGCTTTCACAAATCCGAAACCTGCCGGAAAATCTGGAAACACCTGTCATAATGCTGACTGCACTGGATGACAGGCACAACATCGAGAAGGCATTTTTAGAAGGCGCATTTGATTATGTAACTAAACCCTTCGACTTCTTTGAATTGCGCAGCCGTATGAACGCTGCTCACCTTCTGATGATGGAAAGAAAGAAAACCCAATCCTCATCGGCGTCGATAGAAAATCTTCGCAGTGAATTGGATTTCAACCAGAAATTCAATTTCAAGGATCCTTTGTCTATCGACGAGCAGGAACAATGCTTGGGGTATATCGAATTCGACAACTATGTCCAGCAGCTTTCACGGAGGCGTCGATTTGACACCTGGGTCACCGCAATCAAATTTCGTGACGCCGAGTATCACTTTGATCTGAAGAATTTTGGTGATTTTCGGCGATCTGTTTCCGACATTGGATTCTGCATTGAAAGAACAACACAGGCTGCTGGAGGAATCTATTCCTATCGCGGGAGCGGCGTATTTCTTGTTGTTACACATGGGCGGGAACACACCCAGAATATTCCGACCGAAGCTTTCCTAAACCAAGAACTAGGGACTGTTCTCAGCAACCGCTGCGCATCTGTCCATCTTAAAGTAGTGAAAGGTACACCGGTATCGCTTCGTTCTATTACGAAGGTTGGAGCGTTCGCCTCTTTGGACATGGCTATCAAAAAAGTGAATTATCGTGAGGCCGATCTCAGAAAGGGTCTGGTTACAACCTCTTCCACATTTTCAGAGCCCACCCCGCATCGCAAAGAAATGGTCAACGATAGATTGTTTGATGTAGTCTTGCGTGAGCTGTACGGCGATAACACTTACCTCACTCGCCGGCAGTAAGCTAATTCTATCGCCAAGCCTGACGTCGAACAAAGGTCAGGCACTGGAGTTTAGATATCAACTTTATTCGCGAACCCGTTCGGCATTGAGGATGAGTGGGCCACTGGTACGCATGGTGAATGTCAAAACTGGTTCCGGTAATTCAGACTCTGTAATCGAGAAATTTATTCGACGGAGCACCGAAGCCATAAGTACCATGATTTCAGTTTCAGCGTACTGAGCACCAATGCAGATTCTTGGACCATCTCCAAACGGAATGTACTGACCTCGAGGTAGTGTAGATCCCAAGAACCGTTCCGGTCGATAGTGGTCAGGAGCATCCCATAGTTTTTCGTTTCTGTGCAAAGAGTAAACTGGGAAGAACAGCGCGTCACCATTTGCAATCTTTACCCCTTTGATTTCAAGGTCGGCAATTGCGTCTCTAGCAAAGAACGCGGCTGAAGGGTAAAGCCGCAGCGTCTCTTTTACATGGGCGCGCAGGAGTGGCATTGCCTCCAGATCAGAAAACTCCATTGGACCTTTTGGGCGTACCGACCGAATTTCTTGTCTAACCATAGCTTGCATATCTTGGTGCAACGCCAGCAGATAATACCCCCAGGCCAGAGCGTTGGCGGAAGTCTCATGACCAGCGACGACAAAGGTTAAAAGGTTGTCAACGGTTGTCGCTTCATCCTCGAAATCTGTTTTCAACGCCTCAATCATGAAATCGAGGAAATCCTGTGGCTCGCTGCGGCATTCGGAGCGACGCTGATCAATAACCTGTCTGGCAAGGTTCCGCATATTAGTGACCGGGGCCAGGCTGCGTAGCCAATTCTTGCGCGGCACCCACTTTGGCAAACCCATTAAATCGAAAAGAGACAAATCAGAGATGTACTCAAAATACTTGATCAGCCCCACGCGTATTTGCTCTGAACTGACTTTCTTGTTACCCGAAAAAATCACCCTGGAAATATTCGTCAACGTTGATGCAGGCGCAATTTGTGCAACATCTACGGGGCCTTCGTGTTCCGCCAATGAATCTGCAATCTCGAAACCAGTCTCTGCAAAATGCCGAGCCAGAACCGGGAGGTTCCTGGCGGCGAATAGTGGAGAATACCTACGCCGCTGCTGACGCCACTTTTCCCCTTCAGAGAGTATCAACCCGTTGCCTACAGCCGATCCAATAATGTCTTTAGTGAACTTGGCTTTAGGAAACGAACGACCCTGCCCGACAAGTAACTCGGTTATTATTTCAGGATCGCAGATATAGTGTATGTTCAAGGGCCCACGAACATAAGTTTCACGCAGAGTTTCGGCCGGGATGACTTCAAACATGTTTCGACCAGCGGACCTTGCAAACTGAAGCAGTGTCACCGGCTTTTTTGCAAGCCGAGCCGAAACAGGAGCGACTGCGCCCTGCCCCAACTTCGTAAATTCAACTGCAGTCAAACCCCAACCCTTTTAGATTTTCTCCTTCTTTCTGGCACATTAAGATAAAAAAAATTGCACTTAGCAACGAGATCGTCAATTTTGGGCGCCTCACACTGCATTTGCGCAACAAAAATTTTTCAACCTCTCACACCAGAATCTTGCGTGAAACGCCAACAATCACGGTGGCCTGCAAAGGATTAGCGCCAAACTGTGAACCCAATTCAGACCAACTAAGTCCTCATTGTGCCGCTAATGGTACTGTCCAAGCGCGAAAAACGAAGACATCTAGATGACAGCCATCGACGCCAATCTGCCGGACCGGGACTCTGGTGAAACGGAAAACCGGCTTCTGCAAAACATCAAAGATTATACTGCCATGAGCTTTGCGCTTCTGTGGCAGCGGCAGGCTATTTATCTGGCCACGACCATTTTGACTGCGTTCTTCTTCGATCCCATTAACGCCATGCTGTTCTACGGGACAATCCTAATTTGCGAAGCGCAAGATTTATTGCTGGCCAAACGCGTACCGCGCTTAAAGCCAGATCAGCACAAAGCAATTAGTATGATGGTTGTTTGGATTCTGTTGAATACGATCCTCAGCGCAACTGCAATCTGCCTGTATGCTGTTTCAGTTGCTTTCGCACAGCCCGCCGGTGGTCACTTTACTCCAATGTTCTTCTTGTTTGCTGCGGCGTTGTTTGCAGCAATGAACAACCATCAGTTTCTGTGGGCAATGATTATCCGTCTGACCATGTACGGCGTATCGTTCATGTTGATTGTCGTCAAGGATATCTGGATCGAACGCCCCGAGCTTTCATCTGAGCTCTGGCTGCACTTCTTCACCGTTATCTTTGTCATGTACTTTCTGATTGACTGTTCGATGGTGTTTCTGAAGCTCTATCGCAGGAATTTGGAACAACTTGAAAAGCTCAAAGCAGAGCACGAAAGAACAAAGGCGGCCTACATTGCGAAAACTCAGTTCATATCGACAGTTAGCCATGAACTGCGTACGCCTCTCACTTCGATCAAGGGATCACTTGACCTAATCAACACAGGCGCATTGGGTGAAGCTCCAGAATCAATGCAAAGCCTCATTCATTTAGCAGGTAAAAACTGCGAACGGCTCGCATCCCTAATCAATGATGTGCTGGACATTCAAAAAATGGAAGCGGGCGAGATGAACTACCGTGAAGGAATTGTTGATGTACACGCGCTGATTCAGGAAGCGATTGCCTGTAACATGGGATACACCAGTGCTCACAACGTAGAAATTGTAGAAGACTTGAGGGGAAACAATGATCTGTACGTTAAAGGTGATGCCTCCCGCCTTCTTCAGGTGTTGGCCAACATTATCTCAAACGCAGCTAAATTCTCCCTTGATGGTGGCGAGATAACCGTCGGATGCGAGAAAGTCGGCGGGAATATTCGCCTCTTCGTCAAAGACCATGGCATCGGGATTCCTGAGGGGTTCCATGACAAAGTTTTCGATCGCTTTTCTCAGATAGACTCCTCCGATGAACGTCACGCAGGCGGTACCGGACTCGGGATGCACATTTCAAAGGAAATTGTTGAGCATTTTGGCGGAACAATAGACTACAGCAGCAAACTTGGTGAAGGCACAGAGTTCTTTATTATGTTCCCCGCGATAAACGGGCACGAGGTAGATTCCGCCGGAGCCGAGCACACCTCACTACCGTGCACCGCGCAATCCAAGCAAATTTAGCCGAATCCCACTAATCAAGTCACCGTGCTTTTTCGAAGGAACCCCATGATTTTAGCGCGGATTTTTCGCCGTACATTTAACGCCAAAATTACATGACCTCATGGCAAGCTCGAATCCGCCTGCGGTAAAATGAGGGAGCCTGCATATTGCCAATGCAACTCCAAAAAAAAGAAAATGCTGTTCCGGTCATGAGATCGGAACAGCACACTCGTTACCAGATACATTTCCGAAGATGCAGTAGATTCACAACTTTCGGCAAATAGGCCTACTACTTGCAGGCCGCGATACTTCCACGAACATCATAAAGAATGAGCTGTCCAAGCACCGAGAATTTCTCGTGTTTTGTTCGTTTTAGTAGTTCTAATTGATGTAAACCGGAAACAAAGAAGCCAATGACCGCCGGACTGTCAACATATTCAGCTTCTTCATCGATTCATACCCCCATGTATCGGAAAGGTTTCAAAATGACCGAGCAGCCCTGCCCCACGACCGACCAAGCCCAACCCGATACCGAAGTTGTACATTCACCTGCAACAATGGTCCGGCAATCTGGTCGCCTCCGCTCAGAGCAACAGTGGGAAATTGTCAGACAACTACTGCACCCGATGTTGATGCAGAACTATTTCGGCCAAGCCATTGCCGATGCGTTCGGAATTTCCGTTGAAACAGCATACAGATGGAAGCGGAGACTGTTGGATGACCTGCGCAAGGAAGCGGTATCCATGCAGCCACGAGACTTCGTGATGGAGAGCGTGTCCTCTCTCCGGCAAGTGCGTGCCGAAGCATGGGCCGGTTATCAAACAGCAAGCGACGCTAAAGAAAAGCGCGCCTTGGGTGCGTTACCCTCATCCTCGGCAAACTCAGGCAGTTCTCCTATGGCCTCTTCTAAGGCGTTACTCTGTCGTGCCTTCTCTTTGGCTTCGGCTTCTTCGGCCTCACGTTTCTTGTCCTCAGAGTTCAGGAACCTGTGGGCTTCTGCCAACCAACTTGCCCTAGGCTCAGAGCGAGAGATGACCTCACCAGAGGCAGGGTCAATCTCCGGGACACCGTAGGTCAGACCGTCGAGGAACTTCTCCCTCAGCAGAATGCGACCCTTGAGTCTCCCCTGATGGTGCCCCTTAGGAAGGGCGTGAACTAAAACTTTCATCTAACGGGCACGTGACCTTAAGCACCTTATTTATATGGTGAGAAGTGACCCCCAGGAGAGTTCATCTCTCCCCGTTTTTTTCCGCTACCAACTAGGACCAACCTACAGTGGGGGCCTTCAAGGGAAACAAAGGGACTGTCTGAAGATAGCACGCCTAGCAGACGTATTCAGAAGATAAACTGTGCCGGCGGTCAGAATCTTTCTTTGCCGAAAGTACAGCTCATTCAATCTCGACTAGGAATGAATGAACCCATTCACGCTCATCATTCCAAGTTGGACTTAAAACCGTTTCTGTCTCTGTTAGAGACGGGAGAATTTGTGAATAAAATGATGCAGTTCGTTCGTTTACGCCTCCCCAATTATTGGGCTGACCTCGTGCCCAGTTTGTGTAAGAAATAGGCTCTCCATTCATCCAACTCCAACCACCAGACGGCTCTGGTGCCCCGTGTTTTTGGAATAGGCCTATTGTTGGTCCAATCCACGCTGATCCACTATCGCCAAGCACCCAGAACTTTGCATCACTGGTGGAGAGATCAAAGGCAAAGCTGTTTTCTTCACTTGATGAAATCGCGGCTAGATAACCGTTCGCTTGTTTCGAAAGTCGAACAGCATCGGACCACGGGGTTGAACCATTTGCCAAAACAGCAACATACAAGTGGTCATTAAAGTAACTGAAGGCAAACTCCATTCCTTCAAATACGGTAGCAACGCGACTTAGGCGCTGATCGTCTGTGAGAACCGAAAACACCTCTGGGTGCCGTATCATGGCTTTGCGGCGATTTGCTATGACATTATCCCAATCGGCACCCAGAATTCGCATTGGAACTCCTAGGGCACTAGCGGTGTCAGCGCATAGTATACCCGTCTCGGGGAGGCCGTGGTCCAACTGAAAATCAGCCAATGCCATCCTAGTGTTTACTCCAAAAATACCGGGGTCATATTCTACTAGGTAGTTTTCTTCAGTAAGTCGCTGTTGAGCATCACGTGCCATTTGTTCCAGGCGAAATTCCAAGTCCGGTAGATCACCACTAGAAGAAACAACCCAGAAGATGGGCCCTGCAAGCAGAATTGCCACTAAGGCTAGTACTGTCATGCCCGGTCGCGTGAAACGTCTAGACAGTTTCTTAGTTTCACTGTTCTGCAAATTGACTGGAAGAACTGAATAAACACGAACCGGAGACGCGATGTTCTTTAGTTTTTTCTTCCCAAGCGACTGATAGTCGACCTGCACTTGGTTCTTAAGCAGGTCGTAGGCTGCGCCAGAAATCACTAAACCCCCAGCGGGAGCAATGCTTTCGAGCCTAGCCGCCACGTTGACGCCGTCTCCAAAAATGTCACCGTCATCGAAGATTACATCCCCAAGGTTGACGGCCATGCGGTAGCTGATTTTTTTCGAAGCTTCGCGACCTTCTTCTCGTGCACTGATTTCTTGTTGAAGGTGTATGGCGCACTGAACGGCTTCGACTACAGAGGAAAACTCCGCTAGTAATCCATCGCCGGTGAACTTGATTATGTTGCCATTAAACTTCGAAATTGACGGCTCTATCAGCTCTAGTCGGTATCTCTTTTGCCGGGTTAGCGTCCCCTCCTCATCTGTTTCCACTAATCGGCTAAAGCCGACCATGTCACAGGCTAAAATTGCTGCAATCCGCCGTTCCAAGCGAGAAGACCTCCAACACAAATACTAATGCCTAGGATTCAATCTTCAGAACCCGGCAGTTCAACGAGTTTTCATTTTACTTTGGAAATGTGAAAACTGCAGTTCGGCTATTTCCAAAACGATGATCGTGCCAAAAGTAAGACAGCTCTCGATAACTAAAGACGCGCGACCTGTTCTTAGGCAATAAAGGGTCTCGTACGAAAACAACCTGACGGTTGTCATCAAATCCTGTTACCACAAAAGTGTGGCCATCATCTTGGTGAACATCAATTAACACCGGCATTCCCTTGGAGAGGTGCTTCTTAATCTGCTTAAGACCAGAGTTAAAGCCAGCGCTTGTCTTCGGAAAACTGCGAATTTTCCACTTGTAACCGAATTGCCTGAGAGCATGATCAAGATCTACAAAGTAAGTGAATTCAACGTTTCTGAGGTTCGGAGGCTTGTGGTCCTCAGCCAGCTTCTTTAGCTGAGTGGGATTTGCTTTTTCACCATAGTAACGGATAACCATTGCGGCAGAAGTGGGCACACACAGGTAGGGCTTTTGCTTGATGTGGGGTACATCCAATCGCACATAGCTTTTTGACATATCTGGCGGTGGAAGACTTCGATGTGCGACTGACCCGTCACGCCATGATAACTCAGCAAAGACATTAGCAGGCGCAAAAACAAGTACTGTAACCAGAAAAGAAACTGTAAGCAGGCTCCTGAATATACACGCGCTCAGAGCAGCGCACACATTTACCCTTTTTTCTGTCTCAAAAAATTTTGGCACAAGCATAAACGACTAACTTTCGAAAATGGCGGTAGTGTCTGATTAACAGTACCAAATATGCTCGAAAGCACAAATAGAGTAGGAAATGTGGCTATGGTTGAGTTCATGTCTGAAACAGCCAATACGGCAGGACAACGGCCTAATAACCAACTTAAAGTCCCGCTTTCACGCCCCACCTAGCGAACTCTCGAAGCCGTGCCTCACGTCCCCCATATGTATTCTCTGCTACCGATTGGGCGGAATGCCCAAGGTAACCATGACGCACCTCAACAGGTGCACCTGCGTCCCTCAGCTTATCGCTTGCTCTGTGTCGAAGCCCGTGGACCTTCATGCGCTTGTCGTCAGTGTTCTTTCTAACAGCTTTCATCAAAGCCGCAGAGGCAGCCGTAGGGCCTCCGTCACGGCCATAAGAAGGGAATAAAGGCTGGTTACCCTTATGCCCCTCAACACGCTCCCTGAGGCTGTCTGAGGCTATTGGAACGTACCTGTCACTGTTGCTGTTCTTGATGCCGTTTATTTCGTTCGGGGTGATAAGGATGGATGGAGTTTCCCCTGTCAGGTCCACATCGCTGATGCGCAGACCGCAGGCTTCGCCTAGGCGCATCCCGGTACCCTTCAGCACCCGCCACATAACAGGAAGGTCTTTGCTGCGACCACCCTCCAAGGTCTTTTGCACGGCGTCGACAACGCTGTCTGGTAGCGGGACGTTCTTATCCAGTGAGCTAACCTGTTCCTTAGGCCAAGGCAGACGCTCGAAATGGTTTCGCTCAGATGGTATCTCCAATTCCCTGACAGCATGGTTGTAGGCAGCGGCTACTATGATCACCTCACGTTGACACGACTTCAGGGCCAGAGGTTGTCCGTAGGCTTTCTTGAGGCCAAGCAGATGGTCCATAAAGCTACGCGCAGTCTGGCGGTCGATACTCTCAATGCTCACATCTTCAAGGGGCTTGCCTAGGGCGTCCTTCAGTCGGCCAAAGGTGCGGTCAATTCTCACCATCGCCTTTCGGTCTTCGGCCAAACCTTTGTCCTTTGCATAGGTGTCTCGCATGTCGGCCAGCGAGGGCTTCGGGGGCTCTCGATTAGGGTTCAGGACAGCCGCTACCACTTCTGGGTCCTCTCCACGGGCAGCCAGACTGTGCCCCACTACACCACGGGTCCAGCTATCTTCCGGGTCCAACCCTTGAACACCCTCCATGTATTGCTCTGCTAGGCGCTGGGTATCGATGAACTTCTGAGTGGCCGACCTGTTATCAACCTCAGGGTGCCGCCTAAGGGTGTCCTCAACAATGGCGTCAAAATTTCCTAGGTGAAACTGATACTCGCGCTGAAAGGCGGCTCCATCACGTGCCTTAATGTGCTTCTGGTAAGCGTCCTCACCAAGAATTTCGCGCACCCTCTTTGGCCACCTTCTGCGGAAACGCCACTGAGTGTCACTGATTTGGTCTACGTATTTGATAGTCAATTCAAAGGCCATTGTGTGCTGTCCGTGTGTGCTGTTTGCGTTATGCGACACACTCGGAAAATGCTGAATGCCCTTGTTTATAAGGCCAAAAACCAACTGATCAAGCTAGTTCTGGTGCGGTCGAGAAGACTCGAACTTCCACGGGAGTTACCCCACAGCGACCTCAACGCTGCGCGTCTACCAATTCCGCCACGACCGCACTGCCAGTGACTTGGTAGAGCGGCGTATAGACGTTGGCGCGCGCGATGTGAAGAGGCAAAAACGCTCTGGTTTAAATTACCGCGCAGCAGACCTATCTAGCTGAATGATCACCACACATCCGATCTGACAGGAACCCGAAATGACCTCAACCGAGAACCGCCCTATTGTACAGATCGACATCGTTTCAGACGTGGTTTGCCCGTGGTGCATTGTTGGCTTCAAACAATTGGACACGGCCTTGCAGCAAATGAGTGTTTTGGCCCGGCTGCGCTGGCATCCGTTCGAGTTGAACCCGAATATGCCACGCGAAGGTCAAAACCTGCGCGACCATATCATGGAGAAATACGGAACCACCGCCGAACAAAGCCAGCAAGCGCGGGACAGGCTCACGTCGATTGGCGCAGAGTTGGGGTTTACGTTCAACTTCGGCGACGAAAGCCGGATGGTGAATACGTTTGCCGCACATCAGTTGCTGGATTGGGCAGAAGGGCAAGGTCGACAACACCCGCTGAAACTTGCCCTATTTGATGCGTACTTTACCCGGCAGAAGGACGTCTCGGACACTGAGGTCTTGCTGGATGCCGTTCGATCAGTCGGGCTTGATGCGGAAGCTGCTCGGCAAGCGCTTGAAAGTGGCAAACACACGGGCCCCGTTCGCGAGAAACAGCAATTCTGGACCAGCCGAGGTATTTCCGGCGTACCGTCCATGGTGTTTGGCGGAAAATACCTGCTGACTGGGGCGCAAGGGACCGAAACCTATGCGCAAGTCTTGCAACGATGCCTGTCCGAGGCCGCCTGACCCCTTCCCCTGACCGCTATGGGCGGATATGAGGCCGGCATGGAATGGAAAATCACCGATGGTCTGACCAGCTATGACGACGCCGTGGCCTTCATGGAGGCCCGCGTCGCAGGGATCGCGCGTGGCGACGCTGAAGAATGCGTTTGGCTGCTGGAACATCCGCCCCTTTACACCGCAGGCACCTCAGCCAAGATTGAGGACCTGACCGATCCTGACCGGTTTCCGGTCTATGAAAGCAAGCGCGGCGGCGAATACACTTATCACGGGCCCGGTCAGCGTGTGGCCTATGTCATGCTGGATCTCAACAGGCGTGGACGCGATGTACGCCAGTTTGTGAAGCAGTTGGAGACTTGGGTGATCTCGGCGCTGGCTGAATTCAATGTACACGGTGAGATTCGCGACGGGCGCGTTGGTGTTTGGGTCCGCCGCGATGACAAGCCGCTGACAGTGACCGGCAAGCCAGCAGAAGATAAGATCGCGGCCATCGGCCTGCGCCTGCGCAAATGGGTCAGCTTTCACGGCATCTCGGTTAACGTGGAACCGGATCTGGAGCATTTCTCAGGCATCGTGCCGTGTGGCATAACTGAGTATGGCGTGACCTCTCTGGTTGATCTGGGGCTTCCCGTCACTATGGCTGATCTTGATGCAGCTTTGGAGAAGACGTTTACTGAGGTCTTTGGCTCAAAAGACGCGTGAAAACCCCATCGAACCGCAAGGCGAATCGGTGTTAGCGCGCAAGTATCAGAACAATATGCTCAGGCGAATGGCTCTGTTTCCGAAGCCTTACGCAATTAACCCTGAATGCCCTGGGTTTATCAGTTTCTTCAGCTAATTTTTAACTCTTTTAGATACAAAGGGACCGTTAACGAGTAATATGAAACTGCCAATCAAGAGTGAGTGGTATGTTAACCGGTGATCCAGGGCTCGCCCTCGAAATCCGAGAAGTGTTTGGTTACGAGTCTGCCGTTCCGACCCCAAATCGGAACGGCAATTCTCTTTCCCCTGCCTGATAGACGACTGAACTTCGCGCCCCTTTAAAGAGTGCTGGTCAAAAATCCGTCGCAGGCGTAAAACTGAAACCCAGCTTTACAAAGCAGCTTTGATCTTTTCGGCGTGCTGCGCGATCTGTTCGAAGTCGCCCATGTTCCCCGGCGGGCGCATCGACACGCCTTCGTGACGCGGCAGAACGTGAAAATGAAGGTGGAAGACCTCTTGCCCGCCTGCCGCTTCATTGAACTGTTGGATCGTCACCCCATCCGCATCAAATGCCGCCTTGGCGGCCTGCGCCATTTTTTGAACGGTATTCATCACCGCCGCCAGTTGCTCGGGCGTGGCATCCAGAACATTGCGACATGGGGTTTTCGGAATCACAAGCAAATGACCATCGGATCGCGGCATGATGTCCATAAACGCCAGCGTCTCGTCATCCTCGTACACACGGGTCGAGGGGATCTCATTGCGCAGGATTTTGGCAAAGATGTTGTCTGGATCGTAGTCAGCCATATTCAGTCTCCGGATTGCGGGTGTCGGCGTAGTTCTGAGACGCCAGTTCATGACGGTCAAGGCGGATATCTGCCAAGCGCCTGTTTCAACCCGGTGCTTATGGCTTGAAAACCGGGCGAGCATCCCCAGATAGATGCCGTTCGAGGCCTGAAAATCGCGGGGCAGCCCCCTGCCCGCGACAATTAATCTTGATCCAGATCAAACTCGGCCATTGAAGGTGCTCTCTTCGCAATCTAAAACCAGCAGGAATCCCGCGCGTTGGAGAGGTCCGACTGCGCGGTGTAGTTGCAACAGGAGGCACCTATAATGGCAGACGCAGCCATTCATGGTCACGACCATGAAGACGAGCGCAGCTTTTTCCAGCGCTGGTTCATGTCGACCAACCACAAGGACATCGGGATTCTGTACCTGATCGTTTCGGCCCTGGCCGGTCTGATCTCGGTGGCGATGACCGTTTACATGCGGCTCGAGCTGATGCACCCGGGCGTTCAGTACATGTGTCTGGAAGGCTTCATGGCCGACCCATGTACCCCCAACGGGCATCTGTGGAACGTTATGATCACCTATCACGGTGTTCTGATGATGTTCTTCGTGGTCATTCCCGCCCTGTTCGGCGGATTTGGCAACTATTTCATGCCGTTGCAGATTGGCGCGCCGGATATGGCTTTCCCGCGGATGAACAACCTGTCCTTCTGGCTGTATGTCGCCGGTACGTCGCTGGGTGTGGCCTCGCTGCTCAGCCCCGGCGGTAACGACCAGCTTGGTTCGGGCGTCGGCTGGGTTCTGTATCCGCCGCTGTCCACGACCGAGGGCGGCATGTCCATGGACCTTGCGATCTTTGCCGTGCACGTATCGGGCGCCTCCTCGATCCTCGGCGCGATCAACATGATCACCACCTTTCTGAACATGCGTGCCCCGGGCATGACCCTGTTCAAGGTGCCGCTGTTCAGCTGGTCGATCTTCGTCACGTCGTGGCTGATTCTGCTGTCGCTGCCGGTTCTGGCAGGCGCGATCACCATGTTGCTGATGGACCGCAACTTCGGCTTCACCTTCTTTGACCCGGCCGGTGGTGGTGACCCGATCCTGTATCAGCACATTCTGTGGTTCTTCGGCCACCCAGAAGTGTACATCGTGATCCTGCCCGGCTTTGGCATCATCAGCCACGTCATTGCGACCTTCGCGCGCAAGCCGATCTTCGGCTACCTGCCGATGGTCTGGGCGATCATCGCGATTGGTGTTCTGGGCTTCGTCGTGTGGGCGCACCACATGTACACCGTTGGCATGTCGCTGCGTCAGCAGGCTTATTTCATGCTGGCCACGATGGTCATCGCGGTTCCGACAGGCGTTAAGGTCTTCTCGTGGATTGCGACCATGTGGGGCGGCTCGATCGAGTTCAAAACTCCGATGCTGTTTGCCTTTGGCTTCCTTTTCCTGTTCACCGTTGGTGGTGTGACCGGTGTGGTTCTGTCGCAGGCTGGTGTCGACCGTGCCTATCACGACACCTACTACGTCGTGGCCCACTTCCACTACGTGATGAGCTTGGGTGCTGTCTTCGCGATCTTCGCTGGCGTGTACTTCTACTTCTCGAAGATGACAGGCCGTCAGTATTCCGAGTTCTGGGGCAAGGTTCACTTCTGGATGTTCTTCATTGGCGCCAACCTGACCTTCTTCCCGCAGCACTTCCTGGGCCGTCAAGGCATGCCGCGCCGCTACATCGACTACCCCGAGGCATTCGCCCAGTGGAACTTCGTATCGTCGATTGGTGCGTTCATCTCGTTCGCCTCGTTCCTGCTGTTCTTCGGCATTGTGTTCTACGCCCTGTTCCGTGGCGCGAAAGAGACGCGTCCGAACCCGTGGAACGAATACGCCGACACACTGGAATGGACCCTGCCCTCGCCGCCGCCCGAACACACGTTCGAGCAGCTGCCCAAGCAGGAAGACTGGGACAAGGGCCACGCGCACTAACCCCAACATGATCCAAAGAAACCCCGCCCAAGTGGCGGGGTTTTTCTTTGCGCGTGCTTCACGTTCGCCAATTGCAGCAAAATCAGGTATCATATGCAGGCAAGACAGCCGGAGGGTCGTCTATGCCTGAAATCGACTTTTGGTACTCTATCGGCAGCACCTATACCTACCTCACCGTGATGCGTTTGGATGAGTGGTGTGCCGAACACGACGCCACCGTAAACTGGCGCCCCTTCAACGTGCGCACTGTCATGTCGGCCCAGCAGAACGTTCCCTTTGCAGGCAAACCCGTGAAATCAGCCTATATGTGGCGCGACATTGAGCGGCGCTGTGCCAAGTACCACATTCATGCCAAACTGCCCGCGCCCTACCCGGTCTCAGACTTGGCTTTGGCCAATCAGGTCGCCGTTCTGGGAATGAAAGAAGGATGGGGCAAATCCTTTACCCAGGCTTTGTACCGCATCTGGTTCGAGGAAGGTATCGAAGCCGGAAGCGAAAGCGCCCTGTCCGAGGCCTTGTTGCGCTGCCAGCAAGACCCTCGTCTGGCGCTGGGACGAGCCCGCAGCGCAGACGTCATTGCAACGCTTGAGGCTGAAACTGAAACGGCCGTGAAACTGGGTGTATTTGGCGCGCCAAGCTTTGTTGTCCGGCAAGAAGTGTTCTGGGGAGATGACCGTTTGGACGATGCCCTGTCCTGGGCCCGTGTCGGGCACGTCATCTGATCAAAACCCGTCGACACAAGAACGTCCTGCGCTATGTTCGCGATATGCCGTATACATGGAATCAGACGTCCGAAACGGAACAAGAACTGCGCCTGTGGCCGCACAACTCTCTGCCTCCGCGCGGAGCTATGATCACTATACTTTCTGTGTTCCTGTTTGGCCTGATCCCCTTGCTGGCCATGCTGGGGTCCGTGGTTCTGTGGGGGTTGTTACCCTTTCTTCTGATCACGGTATTTGGCCTTTGGTTGGCCATTCAGACCAACTATCGCGCACGCAGCGTTTTCGAGGTTTTGACACTGTCTGATACGCAAGCGCATCTGGTGCACTACACACCCGGCAAAGACCAGCAGGAATGGTCCTGCAACCGCTTTTGGGCAAGGACGGAAATGCATGAGAAAGGTGGCCCCGTCCCCCACTATGTCACGCTTGTCGGTGACGGGCGAGAGGTCGAGATCGGTTCGTTTTTATCGGAAGATGAGCGGATAACGCTTTATGACGAACTCAGCACAAGACTGCGCGAACCGGTCGCGCAGTAGGTCATCGTTCATTTTGATGTCTCAGCAGTTGCCATTCGATGCGGCGCAGAGGTGATCTTTGACCATCGGGCCAACTTTGCCAAAATCCATCTGTCCGGTGTAACGAGTCTTCAACTCACCCATGACTTTGCCCATGTCTCGGATGGATCCGGCCCCGGTTGCGGTGATCGCAGTCTGAATCGCCTTTGACACCTCGTCATCATCCAGCTGCTTGGGCAGAAATTCCTCAATGACCGCAACTTCCTGCATCTCGCGTTCGGCCAGATCCAAACGACCGCCTTCTTCATAGGCACGCGCGCTTTCTTTGCGTTGCTTGGTCATTTTACCAAGGATTTCAAGCACCTCAGCGTCACCGCAGCCTTTGACTTCTTCGTTGTCCAAGGCGCGCGCCGCGATATCGCGGTCCTTGATGGCCGCGTTGATCAACCGCAACGTCGACAGACGCTCGGCTGCTTTGTCCTTCATTGCTTGCTTCAGGGCGGCATTCACCCGTGATCGCATGTCCATTTGGTTTGTCCATCCCCATGACAACGGAACCCCGACCATATCTAAACAAAAAGCCTGACACAACAGGGAGTGAATACCCCTAAGTCATTGAAAAACAACAATAGCCAAAAATTTGAACAGACTTGACCCAAGCGCCCAACCCCCTTAGGTATGCGCCGGTTTACCTTGCAGGAGAGTCGCGCCATGGCCCAGAACGCCCCGTCCAAGCCCACCGCATGTCTGGCATTGGCCGATGGGACATTGTTTTACGGCATAGGCTTCGGTGCCACCGGACAAACAGTGGCCGAGTTGTGCTTTAACACAGCCATGACCGGGTATCAGGAAATCATGACCGACCCATCTTATGCCGGTCAGATCGTGACATTCACCTTCCCGCATATCGGCAATGTCGGCGTGAACCCTGAAGATGACGAAACCAATGATCCGGTTGCTGCAGGCATGGTCGTTAAATGGGACCCGACCGAGCCTTCGAACTGGCGTTCAGCCGAAGAGCTTAAAGGCTGGCTGGCCCGTCGCGGCCGCATCGCAATCGGCGGCGTCGACACCCGTCGCCTGACGCGTGCCATCCGCCAACAAGGCGCACCTCATGTCGCGTTGGCCCATGACCCCGAGGGCAATTTTGACATCGAAGCGCTGGTGGCAGCCGCACGTGGATTTGCCGGCCTGGAGGGCATGGACCTGGCCAAGGACGTAACCTGTGCTCAAAGCTATCGCTGGGACGAAATGCGTTGGGCCTGGCCTGACGGGTACACGCGTCAGGAAGCCCCTGCGCACAAGGTTGTGGCCGTCGATTACGGTGCGAAACGCAACATTCTGCGCTGCCTTGCGTCTGCGGGATGTGATGTGACGGTTCTACCTGCAACGGCAACTGCTGCCGAAGTGCTGGCCCACCAGCCCGATGGTGTGTTCCTGTCAAACGGTCCCGGTGATCCGGCGGCGACCGGGGAATACGCCGTACCGATGATCAAAGAGATTCTGGACACCACAGATCTGCCTGTTTTCGGTATCTGCCTTGGCCACCAGATGCTAGCGCTGGCCTTGGGCGGCCAGACGGTCAAGATGAACCACGGCCACCACGGCGCAAACCACCCGGTCAAGGATCTGGACACCGGCAAAGTTGAGATCACATCGATGAACCACGGCTTTGCAGTTGATGCTCAGTCCCTGCCAGACGGCGTTGTAGAGACCCACCGGTCGCTGTTTGACGGCTCGAACTGCGGTATCCGCATGACAGACCGGCCTGTTTATTCGGTTCAGTATCACCCGGAAGCGTCCCCCGGACCTCAGGACAGTTTCTATCTGTTTGAGCGCTTCGCCGACGCCATGGAAAAGAAAAAGCAAAGCGCATAACACTCAAACTGTGCAGTGTTAACGGCACGTTAACCTTGATTGAACAACCCTGAGCACGGGTAACTGTGCCAGGGTTCTTTTTATGATTGAGCTAAATCTCCAAAATTTCACAACCGCGTCTCCAATCCCAGCCCCCGGATTTCGAAAACCGCTGGGCACCTGTCTGGTAGAAGGCGGAACTCTGACACAGTCGGAACTTGACCACGCCTTGCATTTGCAATCCCAGCAAAACGCGCCTTTGGGCGAAATTTTGGTGAGTGAAGGGTTTGCCACCAGGCAAGACGTCCTGAACGCCTTGTCTGTCCAGTCCGGTTGGCAGATTGCGGACTTGGAACAGATCCCGCCTATGCCGGGGCTGTGCGACCTGAAACCGGTAGGTTTTTGGTTGAAACACAACGTGATTCCGTGGATGCGGGTTGGCCCGCTCCTGTTGGTTGCGACCGCGCGTCCGGATCGGTTTCCAGCTGTCACAAACAACATGCGGGATTGCGACTACACGATCATTCCAGTTCTTGCGGCTTCTGATCAGATCGACCGCACTATTGCCCGACAGTTTTCACGCCCTTTGGCCGAGGCTGCAGAAACACGGGTTGATGCGGATCAAAGTTGCCGCAACTGGACGATTGGGTCGCGCATCGTACCGTCTGTTTCAGCGCTTGGAATTATTGCGTTGTTTTTTGCTTTCCCGTGGTTTGGGATGGCGACCCTGCTTGCCGCGGCTGTGGGAACTTTAATTCTCTTTGCTGTTCTTCGCCTTGCCGGTACTTTTGCCTATTTGCGCCACAGCTTTCGTCAGAAGCCAGAAGCGTCTGATGCAGCCATCCCGTTACGCCAGCCCTGCGTCTCAATCATGGTGCCACTGTACAAAGAGCGCGAGATTGCGAATGCGCTTGTGCACCGGTTGAAACGACTGACCTACCCCAAGGCGCTTCTGGACGTCATCTTGGTCCTGGAAGAAAAGGACGAAGTCACGCGCGCAACTCTGGCGCAAGTGGATCTGCCCAGTTGGATGCGGATCGTCGAGGTGCCCGAATTGGGCAGGCTGACCACCAAACCACGTGCCATGAACTATGCTTTGGACTTTTGCCGAGGCGACTATGTTGGCGTCTGGGATGCCGAAGACGCGCCGCAACCGGATCAGATCGAACGGGTGGTCGCACATTTCACGCTGGCCGCTCCGCAGGTCGTGTGTCTTCAGGGCAGCCTTGACTACTACAACCCGCGCACAAACTGGCGCTCTCGCTGCTTCACCATCGAATACAACAGTTGGTTTCGCATCATCCTGCCGGGAATTGCGCGTATGGGACTTGTCGTTCCACTGGGTGGGACCACCTTTTTCTTTCGTCGAGACAAGCTGTTGGAATTGGGCGGCTGGGATGCCCACAACGTGACCGAAGATGCCGATCTTGGCGTGCGGCTGTGCCGGGCCGGATACCGGACCGAACTGGTGGACACCACAACTTATGAAGAAGCAAATTTTCGCGCCTGGCCTTGGGTGAAGCAGCGTTCACGCTGGCTCAAGGGTTTCATGGTAACGTATCTCGTGCACATGCGATCCCCTCAGAAACTGCTGCGCGATCTGGGTGTCGCGCAGTTTCTAGGGTTTCAGGCGTTTTTTCTGGGCACGTTGGGGCAATTCTTACTGGCCCCTGTGTTATGGCTTTTCTGGCTGTCGACGCTGGGTTTGGTTAATCCAATGGCGCAAGTTGTTCCACAACAGGTAGCTACCGCACTTATAATTCTGTTTTTGACAACCGAGGCGCTGAGTGTTTGCGTCGGATGCATTGCCGTCTGGGCGCGCGAGCGGCGGTTTTTGTTGCCCTGGGTTCCAACCATGGCTCTGTACTACCCGTTGGGCGTGGTTGCCGCCTACAAAGCTTTGTGGGAACTGGCGACGAATCCCTTCTTCTGGGACAAAACCCAACATGGGCAAGCCAGCGAAGATCAGCCGCTGGCCTGATACTTATTTGTCGCGCAGGCTTGCATCCTGTTTCAGTCGCGTCATGAACGCGATCGAGATATGGTCCTTCAGTGCCCGTGCTGCGGCCTCTTCATCCCTTGCGGCAATGGCTTCGACAATGCCCTTATGTTCACTTTGGGCGATTTCTCCACGCCCCTGCACCGCCAGTGAGGTCGTTGCCATCAGAGCCATTGTCCGGTGCACAAGATCAAGTTGCTGCACCAGATAGCGGTTATGAGATGCCAGATGGATCTGCTCATGAAAGCGCCGGTTCGCGCGCGACAAGGCTGATGGGTCATCAACCAGTTTGTCGTCTTCGATGACCATCTCCTGCAGAACCTTGATCTCTTCTTCGGTCGCATGTTTGGCCGCGAGGCTCGCAGCCAACCCCTCCAGTTCCCGACGTACGATATACAGCTCAGCCATCTGGTTGTGATCCAGCGAGGCAACAATCAGCGACCGCCCGTCCCGTTCCAGCAGTGACTGTGTCTCAAGCCGCTGCAGCGCTTCGCGGATCGGCGTCCGTGACACTCCGAACCGTTCGGCCAGCTCGCTTTCCACCAGACGATCACCGGGCTTGTAGACACCCACATCGATAGCTTCGAGTATCAGGCTGTAGGCATCCTTGGTGGGGGATCGGGTCTGGCTCATGGGGTTCATTATCTCCTCGTTCGGACATGTCTATCCGTCCAAAGGGGGAACGATCAAGTAGAGCATTGAAAACATCGCGCCCGCGCCCTACACCCTGCTTATGGTCAAACCGGCTTTTTCTCATGTCACACAGTGGGTGTTCGATCTGGACAATACCCTTTACCCGCCACACATGCGTCTGTTCGATCAGATCGAAGTTCTGATGACGGATTATGTCATGCGGGCCATAGGTGTAGAGCAGGCCGAAGCGGACCGTTTGCGGGCGCATTACTGGCGCGAATACGGCACCACGCTGGCCGGATTGATGGCCGAACATGATCTGGACCCGGACCCGTATCTGCACGCCGTTCATCAAGTGGACATGAGCCATATGGACCCGGATGCGGCCTTGGCCGACCACATTCGCGCCCTGCCCGGGCGACGTATTGTCTATACCAACGGCAGCGCTCCTTACGCCGAACGGGTGCTTGAGGCGCGCGGCCTTTCCGGACTGTTCGATGCAATCTATGGCGTGGAACATGCAGGTTATCGGCCAAAGCCCGAAAAAGCAGCCTTTGAGGCCATCTTTGCCCAGGATGGTATCCAAGCTGAAAAAGCTGCCATGTTCGAGGATGATCCGCGCAATCTGGCGGCGCCGCACGAGATGGGAATGCGGACTGTGCACGTGGCGCCTGACCCGCATGACGCCGATCACATCCACCATCACACGGACGATTTGACGGCGTTTCTGGCCCGCCTGCGATAGGCTGTCACACTGCGACGATCCGCACATTCTGCACCTGCATCCTCGTCCCTATATGCACATCAGCGACGAACAGATGGAGACCTAAATGACCGCGATCGAGATGACCGGCCGCCTGCCGATGTGGCAGCGCCTTTTCTTTGCAATCCCTGTATTCGGGTGGCTGGCCCGCGATGCGGTCAATGGCAAGGCCGAAGATCTGTATTACACCGCCGGTGCGATTTTCAGCATGTGGGGCTGTTCCATCATGTTGTTCGGCCTGCCCGGTCTCTTCATACCTGCCCTGATGATGGTGCCGGTGATGTTTTTGATTCTCGTCCTGATTTCGCGGGGCTGAGGCACGGGACAGGATGTCACTTGGCGCTTGGGGTCGAACCGAACTAGGTTCTGCCCAAACCGATGAGAGGCGCCATGACTGACAGCTGTGACATCCTGATTTCCGGCGGTGGCATCGCCGGCCTGACCGCAGCAGCGGTTTTCGGAACAGCAGGCTTTGACGTGATCTGCGTGGACCCGACCCCTCCGATCACTGAGCGGGATGTGGACGGTTCAGACCTGCGCACCACCGCCTTTCTGCAGCCTGCGCACGGATTGCTCGAACAGTGCGGGCTTTGGGCGCGTCTGGACGCCCATGCAGCGCCTTTGCAAATCATGCGTATCGTAGACGCAGGCGGAGACGTGCCCGAACCGCGCGTTGTACGCGATTTCAATGCCGCCGACATTTCCGATCAGCCCTTTGGCTGGAACCTGCCCAACTGGCTTCTGCGCCGGGAAATGGTGGCGCGACTGGCAGACTTTCCCAATGTCGATTTCCGCCCCGACACAGCTACAACCAGCCTGTTCACGCGGACCGCCGAAGCCCGCGTTGGGCTGAGCGATGGCAGCCGCGTCCGGTGTAAACTGGTTCTCGCAGCCGATGGCCGCAATTCACCGATGCGAGAGGCCGCAGGAATATCGGTTCACACAACACGGTACGGGCAAAAAGCGCTGGCTTTTGCGGTGACCCACCCCATTCCACACGACAACGTCTCGACTGAAATTCACAGATCCGGTGGGCCGTTCACGCTAGTCCCCTTACCCGATTGGCAGGGACAGCCATCCTCGGCCATTGTCTGGATGGAGCGTGGTCCGAAGGCCATCGACCTTCTGAACCTCGAGCCTGAAGCATTTGAGGCCGCTATGACCGAACGGTCCTGCGGGTTGTTTGGCCCATTGAAGCTGGCGTCGCGCCGGACGATCTGGCCGATCATCAGCCAGTCGGCGGAACGATTGTCTGGCGAACGCATTGCCATAATGGCCGAGGCCGCGCATGTTGTGCCGCCGATTGGCGCTCAGGGGTTGAACATGTCTTTGGGTGATCTGCGCTGCCTGATGGATCTGGCGCAAGCCCGCCCCGAAGGGCTGGGCGATGCTCAGATGCTGGACGCTTATCACAAGGCCCGCCATACCGAGGTCGAAATGCGGGTTAAGGGCATCGACCTGTTGAACCGCGCCTCGATGATCGAGGCGCGTCCGTTGCGCGATGCACGGGCCATGGGGTTGAGCGCGCTCTATTCCCTGCCGCCCGTACGCAAGACGTTGATGCAGATGGGCCTTGGCGTTCGCTAAGGCCCGGTCAGTTTACAGAACCTGATCCAACACCCGTTTCAAACGCGCGATGGTGCCATCCACATCGTAGAGCTTGTCCAGCCCGAACAGACCTAGTCGGAAGGTGCTGAACCCTTCGGGCTCATCACATTGCAGGGGCACGCCAGCAGCAATCTGCATCCCCAACGCCGCAAATTTCTTGCCGTTCTGAATGTCGGGGTCCGAAGTATAGCTGACGACAACGCCGGGCGCGCCAAAACCATCTGCAGCTACTGAAACGATGCCTTTGTCCTTCAACATGGACCGCACACCGTCACCCAGTGCCCATTGCGCCTCACGCAGTTTCTCGAACCCGTAATCTTTGGTCTCTGCCATGGTATCGCGGAAGGCCAACAACGCGTCGGTCGGCATCGTTGCGTGATAAGCATGACCGCCATTTTCATAGGCCTGCATGATCTGACGCCACTTTTTCAGATCCACTGCAAAACTGTCGGAGTCTGTTTCCTGTAAACGAGCTTCGCCCCGCTCGGATAGCATGACAAGGCCAGCACAAGGCGATGCGCTCCACCCTTTCTGGGGGGCAGAAATCAGAACATCGACGCCTGTCGCCCGCATATCCACCCAAGCGCACCCAGATGCGATACAATCCAACACCATCAGCGCACCAACCTCATGCGCGGCCGCTGCCAAAGCGGTCACATAATCATCAGGCAAAATCACACCGGCAGATGTTTCAACATGCGGGGCAAACACGACGCCCGGTTTTTGCGACCGAATGGCTTCGACAACCTCTTCAATGGGGGCTGGCGCAAAGGGCGACGGGCTGGAGTTGCCTGTCTGACGGGCCTTCATAACTGTAGCGCTTTGCGTCAGGGATCCGCTTTCGATGATCTGGCTCCACCGGTACGAGAACCACCCGTTCCGAACCACCAAAACATCCGCCCCCCGCGCAAACTGACGGGCTACGGCCTCCATAGCATAGGTGCCACCGCCGGGAATGACAGCGACGCCTTCAGCGTTATACACCTCTTTCAACATGTCCGAGATGTCCCGCATGACCTGTTGGAATTTCTGCGACATGTGGTTCAGCGAGCGGTCGGTGAACACCACCGAAAACTCTTCAAGTCCGTTCGGGTCAACGGTATCCAATAACGCTGGCATTCCTCATCCTTTCCAAAAACGTTTTCGAGAACCTGATCTCTTTGCCAGCCTCCGTAAAGCACTTTCGCGACAAAAAAGGTGACGCAACGGCATGCTGCGCTTAATCACAAATGCTGCGCCAGATCCTGCTGAATCACCCATAAATGACGCCAAGTAGTGTCACCTTCCCCTTTACACTTCTGCTTGCTTCTGAACAGATGCACACACTTTATACTTGAAGGGATAATTCCACCCGTGACTATACAAAAGCGGATAAGCTTCCAGTCCGTTCGAGACGAAGTTAAACGGCGTATTGAAAGCCGCGTCTGGCCACAAGGATCGCTTTTACCAACCGAAACGCAATTGGCCGAAGAGTTCAATTGCGCGCGTGCCACTGTGAACCGCGCCCTAAGGGAATTGGCCGAACAGGGTTTTGTTGAGCGCAAACGTAAAAGCGGAACGCGGGTCAAAAAGGAACCAAGCAAACACGCCAAGCTTGAGTTTTCTCTGGCCCGTCAAATGGTTGAAAGCCAAAACGCGACCTATCGCTATGCTTTGGTCGAGCGTAACGTCGTGGAAAGCCCCGGCTGGTTAGCTTCGCAATTGGATTTGCCCAATGACATGCGCGTTCTGCATGTCACATGTATGCACTACGCGGACAACCGACCGTTTCAGTTGGAAGAGCGCTGGATCAATATCGACGCGGTCCCGGATGTGGAAACCGCTGACCTGAGCGGACACGGGCCGCATGAATGGCTACTGCACGCAGCCCCATTCACCGAGGCAGAAATCGCCTTCTGCGCGATCTCGGCCGACGCAAAACTGGCAGAGTTTATGGGCACCACAACAGGCACCTCCATGATTCAGATGGAACGCACCACGTGGAAAGAGGATAAACCTTTGACGTTCGCCCGTATGACCCACCATCCGGGGTATTGCGTCCGTACAAAATACTGAGGCATCTCAACCAAGCGGTCCGGGCAAGCGTTCTTCGCTCAGCAAAACGTTTGCCTCGACATCCCCTGCACCGGGTAAGGTCATGATCCGGCGCCGCAACACACGTTCAAAATCAGATAAATCCCGTGCGACAACGCGCAGGCGATAATCATATAAGCCCAGAACATGCTCGACGGTCTGCACCTCGGGAATGGCACTTACGGCGCGTTCAAAATCCTCAAGACTGATCTGACCTTTTCGCCCGAGTTTCACACCCAGAAACACCGTTACCCCAAAGCCAAGCGCCTCGGCGTTCAAGCGCAAACGCCGCCCCTTGATGATCCCTGCTTCTTCTAACCGGCGGATACGCCGCCAGGTGGCGGGTTGAGACAATTCAAACCTGCGCCCCAACGCACCCGCGCTTTGTGTCGCGTCCTGTTGCAGAGCGCGCAGCAAGCGGCGGTCAACTTCGTCCAACTCGATCATACCGGCAGCACCTCATCCCGTTTGACCCGCGCGATATGCATCAGCGCTTCGATGTCGGCGATATGAGGTAAGGTCAGAATCCGATCGCGATACAGCTGTTGGTAGTGGTTCATGTCCTTGGCAATGACCGAAAGGCGTACATCCACACGTCCCAGAAAGGTCTGGATCTCAACTACCTCGGCCACATCGCGCGCTTCCTCGGTAAACTCGTCAAAGGCCCGCGCCTGTGTCTTATCCAGCGTGATCCGAAGCGAAACCTCGACCGCATAACCCATGGCGGTCCAATCAATCACGGCCTCTTGTCCTTCGATAATCCCGGCCGCCTGCATCTTTTCGATCCGCCGCCAACAGACCCCGGCGCTGATCCGGCACAGATCAGCCAGTTCTGCTGTTGTCAGGCTTGGCGCGGCCTGAAAATGGCGCAAGATGCGCCGATCAATGTCATCAAGCATGATTTTTTTACTTTTCTTACTCTTTGCGAATTATTCTTCACCTTTTTCACAAATACTCAAGCCCAACGCTATCGCCAAAATACGATCAGGCATGTAAAACCGCCGCAATCTAACCTGAAAGGACCGGCGAAATGCGCGTCTATTACGATCGCGATTGCGATATTAACCTGATCAAAGACAAAAAAGTGGCCATCCTGGGCTATGGCTCGCAAGGTCACGCCCACGCGTTGAACCTGCGTGACTCGGGTGCCAAGAACCTGGTCATCGCCCTGCGCGAAGGCTCGCCTTCGGCCAAGAAAGCTGAAGCGGAAGGTCTGGAAGTCATGGGCATCGCCGAAGCGGCAGCCTGGTGTGACGTCATCATGTTCACCATGCCCGACGAGCTGCAGGCTGAAACCTACAAGAAATACGTCCACGACAACATCAAGCCGGGTGCTGCGATCGCGTTCGCTCACGGCTTGAACGTCCACTTCGGCCTGATCGAGCCGAAAGAAGGCGTCGACGTCATCATGATGGCCCCCAAAGGCCCAGGCCACACCGTACGTGGCGAATACACCAAAGGCGGCGGCGTGCCCTGCCTGGTCGCAGTTGACAATGACGCGACAGGCAAAGCGCTGGAAATCGGCTTGTCCTACTGCTCGGCCATTGGTGGCGGCCGCTCGGGCATCATCGAAACCAACTTCCGCGAAGAATGCGAAACCGACCTGTTCGGCGAACAAGCCGTGCTGTGCGGCGGTCTGGTCGAACTGATCCGCTGCGGCTTTGAAACTCTGGTCGAGGCCGGCTACGCGCCGGAAATGGCCTATTTCGAATGTCTGCACGAAGTGAAGCTGATCGTTGACCTGATCTACGAAGGCGGCATCGCCAACATGGATTACTCGATCTCGAACACTGCCGAATACGGCCAGTATGTCACCGGCCCGCGCATCCTGAAATACGACGAGACCAAAGCGCGCATGAAAGAGGTTCTGAACGACATCCAGCAGGGTAAATTCGTTCGCGACTTCATGCTGGAAAACGCCGTTGGCCAGCCAACCATCAAAGCGTCGCGCCGCGCCAATGACGAGCACATGATCGAAGAAACCGGTGCGAAACTGCGCGGCATGATGCCGTGGATTTCGGCCGGCAAAATGGTCGACAAAGAAAAGAACTAAGTCTGACCTCTGTCAGCACAAGGGCGGCCCGAGTGGTCGCCCTTTTTCGTTTGCACAAAAAAGCGGCGCGGCCCATAAACACCTGGTCAGATTAACCTTTTTTCCGTTTCACGCAGCCGCAGCAGGACGAACAAATGGTGCCACAGCCAACAAAACAGGATTGGAGCGGCGTTTTCACGCTGGGCCTCATCTGGGGCGCGACATTCATGGTCGTTGCCATGGCGATTGAAGGCTATGGCCCGATCACAGTTGCGACCTCTCGGACGACGCTGGGCGCTGTGACCCTGCTGCTTTTGATGTGGGCGACCGGTCGCAAACTGCCGGTTCTGACACCAGCGCTCAGCACTTCGATTGTGCTGATCGGTGTCCTGTCCACAGCCGTTCCATTCATGTTGCTGAGTTGGGGACAGCAATTTGTGCCCTCGGCTTTTGCAGGTCTATCCATGGCCGCAATCCCGTTGATGGTGCTGCCGCTTGCGCATTTCTTCTCGGATGAACCGCTGAACCTGCGCCGCTTTCTGGGGGTGTGCCTTGGGTTCTCAGGCGCATTGGTTTTGATCGGCCCTGGCCTTGCAAAGTTGGGTCAAGGGGCGGAACCGTTGGCACAATTGGCCTGTATTACTGCGGCACTGTGTTACGCCAGTTCTTCTGTGATGACCCGGCGCTGCCCCCCGGTCGATCCCGTGGTGCTGGCGGCCCTGACACTGGTGGTCGGGGCCATACTTCTGTTACCGATCATGCTGCTCACCGAAGGTCTGCCGACGTGGCAAGGACCACGCCCGACAATCGCCTTGATTGTGTTGGGATTGGTCCCAACCGCTTTTGCTACCCTGCTGCGCGTTTCGATCACCCGCAGCGCCGGATCGGTTTTCCTGACATTGGTGAACTATCAGGTTCCAATCTGGTCGATGGTGTTCGGCGCATGGATCCTGTCCGAGGCCCTGCCCCTGCGCTTTTACATTGCCTTGGGCCTGATCCTGACCGGCATGGCGATCAGCCAATGGTTCAGCCTGCGCAAGGTTCTGTTCGGACGTTAACCCGTGGCGGCTTCGACCTCGGCTACGATGCTATCGACGACTTGAGTCAGCAACCCGTCGTCTTCGCACTCGGCCATGACGCGGATCAGCGGTTCGGTCCCGGATTTGCGGATCAGCAGCCGACCCTGCCCGTTCAGTCGCGCTTCGGCATCTGCGATGGCGGCCTGAACACTCTGAACCTCTAGCGGAGTTTGCCCGCTGGTATAGCGCACGTTTTTCAGCAACTGCGGCACCGTTTCAAACTGTTTCGACAAATCCGATGCCTTGCGCCCCGACAAGACCATTTCAGCCAGAAAATGCAGGCCCGCCATAAGCCCGTCACCGGTGGTGGCATAATCGCTCATCACGATATGGCCGGATTGTTCACCGCCCAGGTTGAAACCACCTTCCCGCATCCGCTCGACCACATAGCGGTCGCCGACAGCCGTGCGCTCCAGACGCAACCCCTGCCCTGTCAGATGACGTTCGAGGCCCAGATTGGACATCACCGTCGCTACCAGAGCATCGCCTTTCAACTGATCCGACCTCTTCCAAGCCGTTGCAAGCAACGCCATGAGCTGATCGCCGTCGGCCACTTGACCGGTTTCGTCGACCACAACAACCCGGTCCGCATCGCCATCCAGACAGATACCGACATCTGCACCGTGGGCCACAACCGTTTCTGCGGCCAGTTGCGGCTTTGTGGATCCGCAATTGAGGTTGATGTTCTTTCCGTTAGGCGAAACGCCGACTGGAATGACATCAGCGCCCAGTTCCCACAAAACCTCGGGCGCAGTGCGGTGGGCCGCGCCGTTTGCGCAATCGATGACCACTTTCAGACCATCCAGACTCACGTCACGGGGCAAGGACGATTTCACACGCTCGCCATAGCGAAACCGCGCATCATCGACACGACGCGCCCGGCCGATATTTCGTGCCTGAGCAGGCTGGACGCCTTCGTCGATCAACCGTTCGATCTCGATCTCGGCCTGATCCGACAGCTTATAGCCATCGGGTCCAAAAAACTTGATGCCATTGTCTTCTGCCGGATTATGGCTGGCCGAGATCATGACCCCCAAGTCAGCGCGCATGGACCGCGTCATGAGACCAACGGCAGGCGTTGGTACGGGCCCCAGAAGCAGCACATTCATACCCGTCGAGGTCAGACCAGCCGTCAGCGCGTTTTCCAGCATGTAACCGGACAGACGTGTATCCTTACCGATGACAACCCGGTGCACACCGGTTGCGTCACGGCGAAAGTACCGCCCAACCGCAGCCCCGATGCGCAAGGCCATTTCCGCCGTCATCGGATGCGTGTTGGCGGTGCCCCGCACCCCGTCGGTTCCGAACAGCTTGCGCATACGTGTCACTCCGTGATTTGTCGTGAGACCGGATTACCGGACAGCAGCCCATAGGCGCAAGGCCTGAGAGGTCTCGGCCACGTCGTGCACGCGAACGATTTGCACGCCCTGAGACAATCCTGCCAGCGCCACGGCAATTGATCCCGGCGCGCGCGCAGTCTTGCGTGGCTCTTGCCCGATCGAACCAATGAAACCTTTGCGCGACACGCCCAGCAGGATCGGGCAGCCCAAACCGTGAAAAAGGCTGAGATTGCGCAGCAGGGTCAGATTGTGATCCTCGGTCTTGCCGAAGCCGATGCCGGGATCAATAATGATCAGATCGCGGCTGAGACCCAAATTTTCCAGCAGTGCAATCTGGTTTTCCAGAAAGTCGTACACATCCAGCAAAACATCGTCGTAATGCGGATTGTCCTGCATCGTGGCCGGATCGCCCTGCATGTGCATGACACAAACCGGGGCGCCCTGTGCTGCACAAAACGGTGCCAGATCTGGATCAAAGGTAAAGCCTGAAACATCGTTCACCAACCCGGCCCCGGCATTGCAGGCAGCTTTGGCCACATTGGCCTTGCGCGTGTCGATCGAGATCAGAGCATCCGTTTCAGCCCGGATCGCCTCAATCACAGGGCGTGTGCGGGCGATTTCTGTGTCAGCTGGCACAAAATCAGCGCCGGGGCGGGTAGATTCCCCACCAATATCCAAAATCGTGGCCCCTTGCGCGACCATATCTGCGGCGGCCGTACGCGCGGCTTCTGCCGAGCTGTGGACGCCCCCATCCGAGAAACTGTCCGGCGTGGCATTCAGAATGCCCATGATATGCGGCACCTGCATGTCCAAGCCCGCAATGTTTGCCCGCGCTTGGGTCAAACGGCCCAGATAGTCAGACGGAACCTCTGATACCGCAATAACCTCAGGGTCCGCCCCGCGCCGCAAGGCTTCAACATGGGTGAACCAAAGCGGTTGACCCGCCAGCGGCACGGCGCCTACAGGGCGTACAGGGCCATGCTGAACCATTGGTCTGTAATAGGTGCTCACAGCTGAGCCTGATCCACGGCAACCGCGCGCAAGGGCGTTTTGGGTTCTTTTGGCAATGCGCCGCCGATCACCAGCATTTCGCTGGCTTCAAAGGTTGCTGCGAACCAGGCAGCAAGGGCCACAGCATCAGATGGCGCAGCAGAAGGACCGTCAACCGCATCCAACACAATCTTGGACGGGGCCCAAACACAGATCTGTCCGTTCTTCATCGCCCAATCCAGTTCCGTCCGGGTGGAAACCACCACGCAGCGGTGATCTCGTGCAGCTAGAACCCATGCATTCTGTTCAATAGCCAGCAAATCGATACGGCGCTGCGTCATCGCGTGGCCAGTTTGGGGCGCGTCCAGATCCGACGCCCCGACGCACAGGATCAACGGGCGCTGGCGGTTCTCCAACTGATCGATCCAACCGGTCAGATTGTCCGAGGAAATGGCTTCGTTCGACAGGTAAACTAGACGCGGATGCGGGCGTTCCTCTTCGACCATTTCGTGATGGACCGAGTCCTTCCCACGTACGATTTCAACACCCAAAGCCCCCGGACCGCGATCCAGTTTTTCGATGCGAACAAAGACCCTTACGGCCTGAGGTTCAAGAAGAATGCGCTCCGCCACGCGTTCCGCCAGCGTCTCGAGCAGGTTCAAGCGTTCTGCAGCCAATTCAAAGGCTATGGCTTCGGTGACCCGGTCATAGGACAGGATCCGATCAACGTCGTCGTCAATATCGGCAGTCAGCGGGCGCACCTCGACCACGATGTTAAAGCAAATTCGTTGGGTTGTGCCCCGTTCGGCCTGAAAGGCACCGATTTCGACTTCAACGATGTGATCGCGCAGCGAAATGCGATCCAGCGGTCCTCGGGGAGAAGTCGCCTCGGACCTCTCAGAGGGGTGTGCAAATGCCAGGCGGATTTCAGAACTCATGGGTCAGGCCTTTTCGGGCTCGTTGCAAAGATTGCCTACTATAGGCTTTGCCGGGGCCTATAGCACTCAAACAAGCGCCATTCCAACCGCCGATTGCGGCGTCAGGCGACCCTAAACCAACTCATCATGCCGGATGCGGCATGTCCCAGCATATGGCAATGCAAAAGCCAGTCGCCCGGATTGTGCGCGACCAAAGCGATCTGGCGAGTTTGCCCCCGCCCCACCAGAACAGTGTCGCGCCAAGGGCCAAGGGAACCGTCATCCAGAACCAAGCGGAAGTGATGCCCATGCAAATGCATCGCGTGTGGAAAGGCTGTTTCATTCACGAACTCCACCCTGTGCAGGCTGCCGATAGCGGCATCCAGAAATGGATCATCGGGCCGTTCTGCATGACCGTTCAGCGCCCAGAACCGACCCAGCTGTGCCAGTTCACGGCCTGACAACTCGGTTGCGCCAAGCCGCGCGCTTTCCAACCATCGCATCGCACCGCCCTGCAAAACCATTTTATGCAAGGGTGCATCTTCAATATTCTTGATTTCCGGCAAAGGATTGGGCGGCAATGCTGACACGCTCTGCCTTTGCGCCTTTGCGGCATCGCCTGTAACGTCGAACCGCGCCAGACCAAAGGCACCATCCCGTTCAACACTGACGAGACTGGCGGTATCACCTTCGGTGACGACGTCGACAATCAGATCCGCACGTTGTGCAGGTGCTAATGGGAACGATCCTGACAGTTGTAACGGAGTTTCCAGCGGCATGCCGTCGAGGGCAGCGATCCAACCTGAAAGACCGTCGAGATCCAGATCATAGACCCGGGCGTTAGAGGCATTGATCAAGCGCAGTCGAAGGCGTTCATGCCTTTGCACAGAAAAGGCTGGGTCAAACGACCCGTTTACGGTGACGATATTGCCAAGCCGACCCGCATGGCTCAGATCATGGCCGTTGTCGAAATCGTCTGTTATCTGCGCCGTTTCCGGGTTTAATCGCCAATCATCCAGCATCAGTATCAGGTCCTGATCGACATCTGGCGTTTGTGCCTCTTCCACGATCAGCGGCCCGTAAAGGCCCCGCGCAACCTGTTCGATTGACCTGTTATGCGAATGGTACCAATAGGTCCCGGCATCAGGCGCGACGAAGTCATAGTCAAAGGAACCTCCCGTTTCGACCGCATCTTGCGTCAAACCGGGCACACCATCCATGGCGTTTTCTATTCGGATTCCATGCCAATGAACCGAGGTCGGTTGGGGAAGCTGATTCACAAGCTTGCGCTGAACACGTCTGCCCTGCCCAACCCTTATGGTGGTTCCGGGGACAGAGCCATCGAAGCTCCAAACTGTTGTGTCAGGAAATCCGTCGGGCGCAACACGTTGCCGGGCTTCGCGCGCTTCAAGCGACGGGAAATCGGCCCGTGCCGCAAGCGGCAGCGTCGCGGCTGCAGCAGCCGTTTTCAGAATGTGTCTTCGTGTAAAAAGCATTACGGGCCTCCTGGCTCGTAATATAGACTGCAACTTTCCCCGCGCCATCAAGCTTCCAGCGCGGGTGCGTCAATCAGTTGCTCGCTGTCCGATAGTTGTGGCGATAGAAGATGTGCACACCAATCCGCGCAGTCTGCTTGTAAACGCGCGACCAGGACGGGCGCACTGCGGTGGTGTGATAGTGGGTCGCCCCTTCGGTCAGCTCTTTGGCTATACCGTCAATCGCCGCACGGGCTACTTTTGACACGCGCTCATAGGCTTTCTTTTCATGGATGACTTCCTTGCGGCCATCGCATGTGTATGTGAACTGGCACTGGTATTTTTTACCCGTACCCTGACGGATTACACCACAGAGTGAGTCCGGGAAGCGGCTGCTTTTGACCCGGTTCAGGATAACCTCGGCAACGGCGAACTGTCCGCGCACGCTTTCACCACGCGCTTCAAAGTACAGTGCCTCAGACAGGCACTTCCAGTTCTCGTCACCTGTGGCTTTCGGTTGCTGGTCAAGCCAATCCTTAGAATAGCTCACTTGGACAGGCGCGGCTTTGCGCGGCTGGAACAGCTTGAAGTAGTCACGAAAGCTCTGACCCGGCAATTCGTTACGGGCCACAAGCTCTTGCTTTGCGGTTTCGGTTGCTTCCCTCTCGGCGAAGGACGCACTTGGCAGCATGGTTGCCGCCAAAGTGGCAGCAGCCAGTATATAACGTAGCATCAGATAACCTCGCACAGGCACTTCTCGCGCCATACCCTCCCCCGGCGGGCGCGACGAGGCATCTAGCGCAATCGAGCGCAAAGGTCCAGTCTTTCGGAAAAAGCAAGTGAAAATCCGCCCGTAGCGAAGATTTAATTCGCCCACGAGTGATCAGATAACCCACTAATCCTTGGGATATCGTGCTCTGTCAACCCCCAAGTCTGGACGAAATCGCCAGTTGAGCGGCAGCCAGCCGAGCGACCGGAACCCGGAACGGAGAGCACGACACGTAGTCAAACCCCAGATCCCGGCAAATCGCGATTGATTCGGGGTTTCCGCCATGTTCGCCACACACAGACAAGGTCACGTCAGGTTTTGCAGAGCGCCCGCGTTCGGCCCCCAGTTTCAACAACTCCCCCACCCCGTCCGGGTCAAGGACGTGAAACGGATCTTCGCCAAAGACGCCCTGCCGCACATAAGCTGACATGAAACGACCGGCATCATCCCGCGACAGGCCATAAGTCATCTGGGTCAGGTCGTTTGTACCAAAACTCATAAACGCCGTTTGCGGGGCGATCTCTTCTGCTCGCAGACAGGCGCGCGGCGTTTCAACCATTACGCCCAGCCGGTAGTCGAATTCCTGTCCCTGCTCGGATGCAACAGCCGCTGCGACCGAGTCGATGCGGGATTTTACCAGCTCAACCTCGCGCTTTGCCGAAACCAGAGGGATCATGACCTCGGGCACAACTGCAGCCCCGTTTTTCCGGGCCTCCAACGTTGCTTCGAAAATCGCGCGCGCCTGCATGTCGTAGATTTCCGGCACGGTTACGCCCAGACGCACGCCGCGCAGACCCAGCATTGGGTTGTATTCGCTCATGGCAGCAACGCGGCGCTCTACATCTGAAACAGGCAGATCAAGTGCTTCGGCCAATTCTCTTTGCCCGCTGCGGGTCGTGGGCAGAAATTCGTGCAGCGGCGGGTCGAACAGGCGAATACAGACCGGCTTGCCTTCCATGATACGGAAAAGTTGCACAAAGTCCTCGCGTTGCATCGGCAACAATCGTTCCAGCACCGCCGCGCGACCAGATGAGGTTTGAGCAAAGATCATTTCGCGCATAACGATCAAACGGCCGGGATCAAAGAACATGTGTTCGGTGCGGCACAATCCGATCCCCTGCGCCTCAAAATTCCGGGCAGTCTGCGCATCGGCGGGTGTGTCAGCATTGGCACGAATATCAATGTCACGCTCTTCATCAGCCCAAGCCATCAACGTCTGAAAACAATCGTCCAGCGCAGCCTCGAGCATTGCAGGCTGCCCCGCCAGCACCTGCCCCGAGCTGCCATCGATGGTCAAAACATCGCCGGTTTTAAAGACGCGACCATCCGGTGCTGTCAGCATCTTCTTCTTGGTCTGAAACCGAATGTCAGACGCACCGACGATACAGGGCAACCCAAGTCCGCGCCCGATCACCGCCGCGTGGCTGGTCATTCCGCCTTTTTCCGTCAACACAGCCACAGCCGCGTGCATTCCACGCACATCCTCGGGCGAAGTTTCGCGACGCACCAGAACACAGGCTTCGCCACGCGCGGCACTTGCCTGCGCCTCAGCCGAGGTGAACACGATCTTACCGGTCGATGCACCGGGACTAGCGCCAATGGCAGTTGTCAGAACATCGCGTCGTGCATCCGGATGCACCTGCCGGTGCAGAAGTTCGTTCAGCGCGTGGGGGTCAACACGCATGACCGCCTCTTGCGGCGGGATTATCCCGTCCTCCGCCAGACGCACTGCGATCCGCATAGCCGCGCGAGCGCTGCGCTGTACGCGCACGCCATCCAGGATGTGCACGTCACCGTTCTGAATAACGAATTCGACCTGCATTTCTTCGCGCAGTTTTGCGCGCATCAAAGCGGCCTGTTGCTTGAGTTCAGAAAAGGCTTCGGGTGCAACTTCCTCAAGCGATGGGCCACGCGGGTCTTTTTCCAGAAACAGCGCGGCAACATCTTCACCCAACGCATCCCGGCCCTGACTTTGGCTCAGATAACGACCGGTGATCTGCTGCATCCCGGTTGTGGAATCGACCAGTTGCAAAACGCCAGAGCCACATTCGCCCTGCCCGACACCGGGGATCATTTCCTGAATGACCAGCCCCAACCCGGCATCAACCGGTGCCCCCTTGGCCTGCCGCAACAAGCGCGCCGAGGTTCCATCCCACGCCCGTGCCATAGACCGTAACACGCCGATTAACTGCTCTCCGCGGTCTTGCGGAAAGGCTTCGTCGGTTTCATCTTCATAGGCCCGCAACGAAAGGCGCAGGCCCTCGCTTCCGTCCAGTTCGATGTCGTCAAACACATCAGGATCCAGGCGTGCCACGTGGATGGCATAGCTTTGTACAAATCTCAGATACAGTGCGGCAGCCGCTTCGGCCCCCATGTTTTCCGACAGATCCACATAGCGTGCATCGTTCATGCCGATGTTCAGAACTGCCCCGGGTCCGCCCCAATCCGGGTCCTCGGAACTGGGTCGAACACATAGCAACGTCGCCGGGTCAAACTGTTCGAGGATCGCGGCCAGGTTCGGGATCTCGCCTTCGGCAATCTGGTGCACAGAGTCAAAAGACAGTGCGACGGTTCGCGGAACAGGCAGTTCAAGACGGACCAGCCGTTGCAGGCACTTGGCCCGCCCGCCATGGGTATGGGCCGTGACCGGCGCGTCGGAGGTTATGAGCGTGGTATGCGGATTATTCTGCACTGCAGCACCTTTTGGTTTGCGTGCAGCATAAGCGCTTGCGCCTTTCGCGCAAGGGCGTTCTGGGCGCGCATTTGCCGCGCGCCCAGAGATTTAACCTTCAATCTTGGTCAGATCGGCCACGCTGGAGCAGACCGTGCGGATCTGGCTGAGCAGGTTCAGGCGGTTGCGGCGCAGGATGTCATTGTCGGTGTTGACCTGCACATCCTCAAAGAACGCATCCACCGGCCCGCGAAGGGCGGCCATGGCGGTCATGGCAGTCGGGAAATCCTCAGCCTTGAGCGCGGGGTCAATCTGCGCCTGTGCCTGATCCAAGGCGGCAAACAGCGCCTTTTCGCTGTACGTCTCAGCAAATTTCACATCCGCACCATAGGAGTATTCGACGCCATCCTTCTCTTCGGCCTGCGTCAGGATGTTGTTGGCGCGCTTGAAGCCCTGCACGAGGTTCTCGCCATCCTCGGTCGAGATCACCGCATTCAGAGCACGGGCGCGTTTTACCAGCAGGTTGAGGTCGTCATTCCCCTCCATCGCGATACAGGCGTCGATGATGTCGTGGCGGATGCCCTCGTCGCGGAGAAAGACCTTCAGACGATCGTGGAAGAAGGAGAGGAGGTCATCGGATGCGTCAGGAACCTTTTCCTCTAACTCAAGAAATGCCGCCGCAGGCGATCCGCCAATTCTTTCTTTGACAGCCTGAAAAGCCCCGCCAAATACACCGTGATCTGCAATTTCCTCCAGAAGGTCGCGCACATTTGCATCCGGCAGCGCCTCATTGATGGCGTTCTCTGCCCGCACTAACTGGCTATCAAAGAAACGGTCTAAACTGATGCGCAGATCGTTACCCAGCACCAAACGAATAACTCCCAACGCCGCACGGCGCAGTGCAAACGGATCTTTCGAACCGGTCGGCTTCTCATCAATCGCCCAGAACCCAGCCAGCGTATCCAGCTTGTCAGCCAGCGCCACGGTCACCGAAAGCGGTGCGGTTGGTACGTCGTCCGATGGACCCAGCGGTGAGTAGTGCTCCTCCGCCACGGCAGCCACTGCGGCGTCTTCGCCTGCGGCTTCGATATAGTAGCGGCCCATAAGACCCTGAAGTTCAGGGAACTCATAAACCATCTCGGAACTCAGATCGGCCTTTGCCAGACGCGCGGCTTTCTCGGCCTGATCGGCATCCGCTCCGGTCACCGGGGCCAGTTCGCGGGCCAGCGCGGCGATGCGGTCGATGCGCTCGGCCTGGGTGCCCAGTTTGTTGTGGAAGGTCACATTCTCCAGCGCGCGGGTCCATTGGGCGATGTCCGACTTGGCAACGCGCAGGTCATTCTCCCAAAAGAATTTCGCATCCGCCAGACGAGCTGACAGCACCTTCTGGTTCCCCGCCAGAATGGTCGCGCCATTGTCAGCGGTTTCGCGGTTGGCGACGGTGATGAAGCGCTCGATCCGGCCCGTTTTGGGGTTCTTTACGGAAAAGAACTTCTGGTGTTCCTTCATTGAGGTTTGCAGCACCTCGGGCGGCAATTCGAGGAATTCCTCGTCGATCTGCCCCATCAGTACCACGGGCCATTCGACCAGCCCGGCGACCTCGGCCAACAGGCCCTTGTCTTCCACCACTTCCAGACCGGCGGCAAAGGCCATGTTCTGGGCGTCGTTCCAGATATGCTCGGCCCGTTCGTCGGGCGACAGCACGACAAATGCGCGTTTCAATTGGGCGGCGTAATCCTCGAACGACGATACCGAAAACCGGTTCGGCGCCATGAAGCGGTGGCCAGCGGTCGTGTCCCCGGATGCTATGCCCTCGACCTCAAGCGGCACGGTTTGCGAGCCTGCTTCATCATTCAGAATACACAGGATCGAATGCAGCGGACGGACCCAACGCATGGCACCACTGCCCCACCGCATGGATTTGGGCCATGGGAAGTTGCGGATGGTGGCTTCCAGCACCTCAGCGACAATATCAGCCGCTGGTCGCCCTGCCTTTTCGATGGTGGCAAAGTAAACCGCACCTTTGGGTGTGTCGCGCTCTTCTAGCTGGTCGCGGGTCAGGCCAGCGCCACGCAGGAACCCTTCGATGGCTTTGTCCGGCGCGCCGACCTTGGGGCCCTTGCGTTCCTCGCGAATGGTGGGGCTTTCCGCCAGCAGACCTTCGACCGCCAGCGTCAGGCGGCGCGGCGTGGTCAGGGCGGCAGCCCCGGCATAGGTCAGACCGGCCTCGACCAAACCATCGGTGATCCGCTTTTTCAGGTCCTCACCGGCGCGGGTCTGCATGCGCGCGGGGATCTCCTCGGAAAACAGTTCGATCAGCAGGTCAGGCATTGTTGGTCCTTAGAAATTGACGATCGTCTGAATGACGATGGCATTTGCGATATCCACAAAGAAGGCGGATACAAGGGGGAGCACAATAAAGGCAATAGGCGATGGACCATATCGCTTGGTCACGGCGGTCATATTTGCAATTGCGGTGGGTGTAGCCCCTAAAGCAAAGCCCCCAAAACCCGCAGCCAGCACCGCCGCGCGGTAGTTTGAACCCATAAGCGGAAACAGCACCCAAATTACAAAGACGACCGTGAACAGCGTCTGCGCCGACATGATAACCGCTATCGCCATCCCCAATTCGGCAATTGTCCAAAGCTGAAGGCTCATCAAGGACATCGCCAGAAACGCACCCAGTGCAAATTCCGAGATCAAGGCCAGCGAGGGCGTCCGTGCAACAGGTGGGGCGGACGGCACCAAGGCCGTTCTCAGGTTCGAAATCACGATGCCCATCAGAAGGCAGGGCACAAACAAAGGCAGTTTCAGCCCAGCAGCGGCAATGGCCTCGCCCAATATAAAGCCAAAAATGACCGCAAGATTCAGATGCAGCAGCACGCGCATGATCGAGATATGGTCGATGCCCGAAAGCTTTGGCTCATCATCGGGCAGCCCGACCGTGTGTTCCTCATCGGGTCGATCAGGCGTCAGATTGCGCGATTCAACCAACAGGCGCGCGATGGGGCCACCGACCAAAGCCGCCAGAACCAGGCCCAACGTCGCAACCGCAACGCCCAATTCGGTCGCGCCTTCCAAACCGGTCGCCCCTGCAACCTCTGGTGCCCATGCGATCGCGGTCCCGTGCCCGCCGATGAGGGCAGCGGATCCGAACAGAACGCCGGCTTGCGCGGGATAGCCAAACAACGACGCGCCTGCCGCTCCGATCACGTTCTGCGCAATGATCGTCACGAGCGTCAAAATCAGGAGAATGAGCAGAGGCTTACCGCCCGCAATCAAATCAGAAAACCGCGCATTCAGGCCAATCCCGGCGAAAAACAGAACCAGTAGGGAATCGCGGGTGTTCAGTTCGAAGGACAGTTCGAGGTTGAACACCAGATATAGGGCCAGAACGACAAGCGATGCCAGAAGTCCACCAGTGACGGGTTCAGGGATATTGAATTGCCGCAGCATCGCAACCCTGCTGTTGATCTGCGCGCCAAGCAGATAGACAGCAAAACCCATGGTCGCCGTGATGAAATCCGGGATTGTTACTGCGTCGGCCAAGGCAAGTTCCTCAGTTCTCGGGGCGCGGGGGGCACTCCTCTCCGACCACCGTACCGTCATAGGCCTTTTCGCCGCAATTGTTCAGAACGTGCCAGATAAAACCTTTGCCGTCCTGGGTGATGGCCACGATGCGATCAACGCCGTAATGCACATTTTTCTGGCCAATAAAGGCTTGGGCCTTGCCGGATTTCAGATCGTCAGCCAGGCCCACCGCATCATAACAGTCAAACCAGCCCGGCGCGGTCAGCGGTGTTGCCTCTTCCGCCGTCACATAAGTGGCCCGCAACTCGTCCAGCGCGATGTCGGTTTCAAAACAGGCGCGGTATCGGATCGGAGAGCTGTCTGCGTCTATGGCCTGAAACGAAGAATAAGGAATAGCAACCGGCGGCTGTGCTGCGTCAGCCAACAAGACAACATCCTCACCCGGACGGGGTTCAACATCGTAATAATACCCGTAGACCTGCAAGTAATACATGCCTGCGCCTGCAAGGGCTGCGGACAAAAGCAGGATGATCGCCAGAATTTTACCAGTCATCTTTCGATGCTTCCCTTCATGCAAGGACTTTCAAGTCTTTCAGAAATAGGCCACATTTCAACGCAGAACAGAACGACCCGAGGCGAAAAGTATGGATACCACCCTTGCCGTTGGATTTTTCGGCGCGCTTTTTGCCATCATGAATCCAGTGACGAACCTGCCGGTATTTCTGAGTGTCACGCAGAACCTGTCCGCCTCTGATCAGCGCAAAGTTGCGATCAAAACATCCCTCTACTGCCTGATCCTGGGTGGAGCGTTTGCAGCCGTGGGCAGTCAGGCGCTTGGCCTGTTTGGCATAACGGTCGATCACTTGCGGGTCGCGGGCGGTCTGGTCGTTCTGATGATCGGTTTCAACATGCTCAACGGCAACGAGAGTACGTCGCACCACGGAACCGAAGACGAGAAACAAGAATACCACACAGCTGAAACCGTCGCGTTTTACCCTCTGGCCTTTCCCATTCTTGTTGGGCCCGGAACCATTACAACTTTGATCTTGTACGCCCATCACGTGAAAAAGCCTGTCGAAGTAATTGTATTCGCAGGCGTATTCCTGGTGGTCGTCGCGCTTTTGCTGGTCACCTTCTGGAATGCAGCATGGCTGGCCGAACGCCTGTCGGGCAACGCGCGTGTGATCATGAGCCGCTTTATGGGTATGATCTTGTCGGCCATCGCGATCAGTATGATCGCGGATGGCCTCAAAGCGCTGCTGCCGGGGCTGGCCTGATTGGCCCATCAGGCTTGGAACCCGGCCGCCTCGGTCTGAACAAACGCATCCGCGCATTGCTTTGCCAGCGCCCGCACACGTCCAATGTAAGCCTGTCTTTCAGTCACCGAAATCACTCCGCGCGCATCCAGCAGGTTGAAGATGTGGCTGGCCTTGATGCATTGATCATAAGCCGGGTGCGCCATGATGATGCGCTTGCCGGTTTTAGGATCGTCATGCTCTTGCGCCAGAATGGCAGCACATTCAGCCTCGGCCTCTTCGAAATGACGCAGAAGAACCTCGGTATTGGCAACGTCAAAGTTCCAGCGTGCGTATTCCTCTTCGGTTTGCTTGAAGATGTCACCGTATGTCAGCGGGCTGGGGGATTGCGGGTCGTTGAACGGCATGTCCATCACATGGTCTACACCCAGCACATACATCGCCAGACGCTCCAGACCATAGGTCAGCTCACCCGAGACGGGTGCGCAATCATGCCCGCCGACCTGCTGGAAATAAGTGAACTGGCTGACTTCCATACCATCACACCAGACTTCCCAACCCAGACCCCAGGCACCCAGGGTGGGGCTTTCCCAGTCATCTTCGACAAATCGGATGTCATGCAGATCCATGTCGATGCCGATGGCCTCGAGGCTGCCCAGATAAAGCTCCTGCAGATCGGGCGGGCTGGGTTTGATCAGCACCTGGTACTGATAGTAATGCTGCAAACGATTTGGGTTTTCGCCATAGCGCCCATCCGTCGGGCGGCGCGACGGCTGAACATAGGCCGCGGCCCATGCTTTGGATCCCAACGCACGCAGAGTGGTCGCAGGATGGAACGTCCCTGCCCCGACCTCCATGTCATAGGGCTGCAAAATCGCACAGCCTTTCGAGGCCCAATAGGTCTGAAGCCGCAGGATAATCTCCTGAAATGAACGCGGTGCGCTGTTCGGTTCGGTCATGGCATTCCCTCTGGGCATTCTTACGCCCGGTTCCGGTCGGTTTGGCCCTTCCTATGCAAGGGGCCAAGGGGCGTCAACGGGGCTTTGCCCCATGGCTGTATCTGCGCGGCCACACCACAAATTCCCCGTACATGCGGCATGGTATTTAGCACTGGAAATCGCGTACCCTGCGCCAAAGCACAAACACTGCAAAACACGGGCAGACAATGACACGCGTATTTTCAGCAATTCTATTATTTCTTGCGGTCGGCCTGCGCGCCGCATCCGCTCAGCAAGACCCCGGCGTCTGGGTTCAAATTGAAGCCCAGCCAACCCTGCAAGAAGCGCAGGAACGGGCGCAGGCTTATGCGTCTGCGTTGCCTGATGTGAACGGTTTCAGACTGAACAGCGGGTGGTATGCAATCGTGGTCGGCCCATATGCGCGCCCGGATGCGCAACAGGTGCTGCAGGTCTATCGGTCCGAGGGTCAAATCCCCCGCGACAGTTTCATCGCCTTTTCCAGCGGACTGGGGCAACAATTCTGGCCTGTTGGGGCAAACGTGCTGAACCGTGGCACCGTCGCGGCACCGGTTGCGCCAGTTGCTCAGGCAGAAGATACGCTGACAATCGCGCCTACTCAGGACGCGGATGAAACGCGGGCACAAGCCTTGCAATCCGAACGTCTGCTGACCGCGCAGGAACGCAGAAACCTGCAAACGGCCTTGCAGGCGGCGGGGTTTTATAACTCGACCATTGACGGGGCCTTTGGTCAGGGAACGCGCCGCTCGATGGGAGATTGGCAGCGCTTTAACGGATATGAAGCAACTGGCGTTCTGACCACAGCGCAGCGCAAAGCACTGATGGACGACTATAACGCGCCGCTGACGAGTGTCGGCATGGCCCGATACAGCGATGACGCCGCCGGGATCACAATGGACTTCCCGCTGGGTGCCGTCAGCTTTGACCGGTATGAGGCCCCTTTCGTGCATTTCAACAGCGCATCCGATTTGAACGCCAAGGCACTATTGATCAGCCAGGACGGCGACAAGCGCACGCTGCGGGCCCTGTATGAGGTCATGCAGTCGCTGGAGATCGTTCCCCTGAATGGTCCGCGTGAGCTGCGCGGAGATCGCTTCACCCTTGAAGGGCGCGGAAACGGGGTTGTGTCCTTCACACAGGCGCGTCTGACCGATGGGAAGATCAAGGGGTTCACCCTGGTGTGGCCCGAGGGGGATGAAGCGCGTCGTTTGCGGGTTTTGGCAGCTATGGCGTCCAGTTTTGACACAACCGACGCGGTGCTTGACGCTGCAGCAGGTTTGAACGCAGAGCAGAGCATTGACCTTGTTTCCGGCCTTCAGATCCGCAAGCCCCGCCTGTCGCGTTCGGGTTTCTTTGCGGATGACAAGGGAACCGTCTTGACGGTTTCGGAAGCTGTTGAAAATTGCACCCGTATCACACTGGATGGCGATCAAGAGGTGCAGCTTGCCGTGGCAGACGACGAAGTAGGCGTTGCTGTTCTGCGCCCGGCCAAGGCGTTGGCGCCCATGAGCGTGGCCGCATTCAGCCCGGCCTTGCCGCGTCTTCAGTCCGACATCGCGGTGTCAGGCTTCTCGTATCAGGGCGCATTGGGCGCACCAACGCTGACATTTGGGCAAGTTGCCGATGTCCGCGGGTTGAACGGTGAAACTGGTGTCAAACGTCTGGCGCTAAGCGCGCTGCCCGGTGATGCCGGTGGTCCGGTTTTTAATGACAGCGGCAATGTTGTGGGCATGTTACTGCCGCCGCCATCTGAAGGACGCAGTCTGCCTGCATCTGTCAGTCTGGCAGCCACCGGTGAGCGGCTGACAGAAATTCTGGCTCAAGCTGGCGTGTCCGGTCTGTCGGGCGAGGAAACCACACAGATTTCGCCCAATGAATTGAGCCGACGCGCAACAGGCATGACGGTTCTGGTGCACTGCTGGGAATAGACCGCAGCCACCTGCAAATTTCCAAGCGCCGCGCACCCGCGCGGCGCTTTTTTACAGAATGTCTGGCGTCACATGGATAAGCGTCGGGACCGGTGCGTCGAAGGCGGCGCGGGTGGCACTCTGCATTTCTGCCAATGTCGAAGGTGCCGCCGACAAGGCACCGAAAGCCTCAGCCAATTTGCAGAAATCCGGGTTTCGAGCAACCACAGCATTCGGTGCGATCTGACTGCGCACCATGCTGTCTTCAATCTCTTTCAGCTTGCCATTGTCCCACAGGATGATCGGCAAAGACAAACCCAACTCAACCGCAACACCCAGTTCCTGCATCGTATAATGAAACCCATAGTCCCCGGCGATAACTGCCGTTGGCTTTCCAAGTCGTGCCACTGCTCCACCGATTCCGGCAGGTAACCCGTAGCCAAGGGTGCCGAACCCCGTAGGGTGATGCCAGTGATGAGGATAGGCCATGTCCCAAACCTCTTTCGCGACATAAGCGAATTGGGTCATGTCCGAATAGATCATTGTATCAGCTGGCATGGCTTCGCGCAGCGCGTCCGCAACCGGCACAATTCCGGGCCGCTCGGCATCTACCTCGGCGCGCCAGCGGGCACGCGCAACGGCGACCTCATCGGCCGACCATCCGGTCGCGGGTTTCATGTCAGCAGTCGCGTGCCACAATGCGCGGGCAAAGCTTTGGCTGTCTGTCTGGAGCTTGATTGCGGCCCGGTGGCGATCAGATAGAACTTCGGGGTCCAGATCCACACGGATCAGCGTCGCTTTGTGTCCAAGCTCATGCCGCCACAGATCAACCTCGCCCAGCTCAGCGCCAACAGCAATCACTAGGTCCGCCGAGGCTATGACTTCGGCGCTTCTAGGGCGCGGCAGCATGGATCCGAAATCCAGCGGGTAGTTCGCGCCCGGCATCCCGCGCCCGGCGTAGGTGGTAAAGCAAGCAGCGCCCAACTGTGTCAAAATTTGCCGCCAGTCGTTGGACTTGCAGCCCCCGCCCAAAATGAACAATGGCCTGCGTGACAGGTTCAGCATCGAAACAACGGATGACACATCAGGCGGCAACGCCTTGGTGCGCAGCGCTGGCTGGTTTGGAAATGGCGCGGGCTCAGCATCTGCCTCCAACTGCGCAATTGGCACCTGAATGTGTTTGGGTCGTGGTCGCGATAGCTCGAACTCTTCAAAAGCACGTTCCACCAGCCCATAGGCTGCTGTGGCGGATTCGGCCTGTGCCGACCAATCGGCAACCGTCCCGGCAGCGACACGCTGATCGTTCATCTGATGCAACTGGCCACGCATTGCCTGCGTTTCATCAAGGCAGGAAGACAACACCAGCATCGGAACAGAGTCGCTGTAGGCCTGACCAATCGGTGTCATGATATTGCACAAACCGGGCCCGGTGATGACATAGGCAACACCCGGCTGGCCCGTGGCGCGCGCGTAGCCATCTGCCATGAACCCCGCCCCTTGCTCATGCCGCGCCAAAACATGGGTAATGCCCGCCTCTTCGATGCCGCGATACATTTCCTGATTATGGACGCCCGGAATGCCAAAGATCACATCCACGCCACGATCCTTGAGCATATGCGAAATTTGCGCGCCAAGGGGTCTTTTCATCAGTTTCTCCAGAATTGAACGGTGAAGATCGCGTAAACGGCCAGAAGTTCGAGCCGCCCAACCAGCATTCCGATCGTGAGCAGCCACTTGGCCGTATCATTGAGGCCCGCGAAATTGCCTGCGGGCCCAATCTGGCTGCCCAGACCGGGGCCGACATTGGCCAATGCGGTTGCTGCCCCGGACACGGACGTGATGAAGTCCAGCCCCGTCAGCGCCAGTGCCCAGGACAACACGCCCATCGACAGAACGAAGAACATGAAAAAGCTCATGACCGAGGTCAGAACATCGCGCCCCACGGGCCGACCGTCGTAAAGCGGGACAAAAACTCCGTGAGGGGACCGGATCCGCCTGATCTGAGTTTTGATTGACGCCAGCAGCAGTTGATATCGGAAGATCTTGATCGAACATGCTGTGGATCCTGCGCAGCCGCCAATAAGCCCGATCAGGAAAAACAACATAACCGGAAAGCTGCCCCATCCCATGTAATCAACACTGGCATACCCGGTGCCCGAGATGATCGAGGTGATGTTGAACAGGGACTCGCGGAAAGCTTGTTCCCAATGGTGCGGGAAGACCGAAGTAAGAAAGATGGTCATAATCACGACCAGCACCAGAACGGTCGCGATAAAGGCACGGATCTGGCTGTCCTCCCACAAGGAAGAGGTCTGGCCATTGGCAAGCTGAACATACCGTACGAAAGGCAACGCCGCCAGAATCATAAACACCGCAGCCGCGTATTCCACCGGGCCCGAGAATGTTGCAAATGACGCGTCATAGTTGGCAAATCCACCCGTCGCGATGGTGGTCATCGAATGGACGGTGGCATCAAAAAAACTCATCCCGAATGCAGCGTAGACCAGCGCGCATACTACAGTCAGGAACACGTAGATCAGGGAAATCTGGCCTGCGATCTCTTGCGCGCGCGGAAGGATTTTCCCCATGGTTTCAAACCCTTCCGAACGGAAGATTTGCATACCACCCACCCGCAATTCCGGCAGGAACACCATCGCGACCACGATGATACCGATGCCGCCCAACCATTGCAGAATACCGCGCCACAGCAAAAGCCCCCGTGGCAGTGTATCCAGCCCGGTTATGACGGTTGAGCCTGTTGTTGTGAGGCCGGACATGGCCTCGAAATAGGCATCGACAAAGCGCAGTTCGGTTTCACCGAACAGAAACGGGATTGCACCAAATACCGGCAGCGCGACCCATACGCCGGTTGTCAGCAAAAAGGTCTGCCGAATGGTCAGTCCCTCGCCCACGCCGTTGGAACAACTCATCGCCAGAACCGACCCGGTCAGCATCGTGATGATCGCGCTTTCCAGGAACACATGCCATTCCCCCCGCCCCTCGATCATGTCGGCGAGCATAGGAAACAGCATGGTCGCCCCAAGAATGGCGACCAGCAAGCCAATCACATATCCGACCGGGCGAAGATCCATCATGACGCGCAGCGTTGGCGCGCCAACCCGACCGTGTCAAGCAGATGATCCGGGTTAAGCGTCGGATTTCGTATCTGCCCCGGGCATCGCCGGAGGTTTGGACGGTGCACGGGTTCTACGCGTCTGCGGGCTGGGCTTCTCTGCTGTCGCCTCGGGCTTTGACTGGGTGGCAGACGGTGCAGGTTTGGGTGAAGCCGCTTTGCGTGTGCGGGGCGCAGGTTTCGCGCGATTCGACACCGCTTTTTCCAACTGCGTAGCGGTTTTTGGCTGGACCGCAGGTGTCTTGGCTACAGGCGCTGCAGCCCGGGCCGGAGATTTTTTCGCCGGAGTTGCCTTAACGGTAGAAGACGATGCGGGGGTCGCCTTTCGCGCCGCAGGTTTTGCTGGCTTGGCAACGGGTGCGGCAGGTTTTTCTTCTGTTTTGGCCTGCGGGGCTGGTTTTGGCGCGGGCTTGGCCTTCACGACCGGCTCAACCTTTGCCACAGCGGCAGCGCGCGGCTTGGCGGAAAACTCAACCGGTTTTGTTTTGGGCGCAGCCGCCACAACCTTCTTTACTGGTTTTTTCGCAACCGTGGCCTTTTTGGCCGCTGGTTTTTGCACACGCGAAGCAGCAGGTTTGGCCTTAGAAGCAGCAGGTTTGGCCTTGACCGTCGGTTTTCTGACTGGCTTTTCAGCGACCGGCGCCGGAGCTGATGCGGCCGCATGCAGTGCTTGCACAGGTGCCATCGGCAATTCGAACGCTGAACGAGCTACGATTTGCATGATCTTCATTTGATTGACCACGGCATAGCCCGCCAATCGAAACGCCGCAGCCTGAAGCTCCAACGGTTGGGTAATCGGATTCATTACATGTTTCTCCTGTAAAAACGATGCAGCCCGAATTTTTTGGGTAAGGTGCCCTGCCCGCACCGATGTATCGGGCGGTGATCCAGGTCTTGCAGTCCAAGGCGTGTCACGTCTCGGTTTCCTTTCGGGGACGCACACCTTCCCGAAGGCAGGCATACGTCTGCTGCATTCCCTTCGAATATACAGGCAAAGAATGCGCAAGTGCAGCATTTTTGCTGCATTGCGGCGAAAGAACGCTTGCGGCCAGAAACTCTGATTAAATTCTAACCGCTTACACGGCGCGATTCACCCAACATGAAACAGGGTTGTGAACAACCTGGGGTCCAGGCTGGATGCCTCAAACGTTGGGCCCTCGGTCAGAATCGACACGGCGTCATGGCTGTGCAAGCTTTCTTGGTGACTGGCGACAACGCGGAAATCGCCCACATGGTGATCCGCCAACAGTTCAGCGCAGAAAAGGCGCGCAGCGTCTTCGACAAAGATGGGGTTTGCGGCGTTCAGCTCGGCAAAGGCCTGTTCGTCCTCACGTTTGACCATGACTTGCGTCTCGGTCGGAACAGCACGACGACACAGCGCAATCAGATCTTCAAACCACAGGCAATCTGCATCGCAGTCCACCACAACGGAAACCCGCGCGACCGAGCGCTGAGAATGCGGCGTTGCAAGCTGCCCGCGCATCGAACGAGCGTGTTCGCTCAGTTCCAGCGAGCACGGACATGTCGAAGAGTACACATAGTCCAGATGCATAATCTTCTGGCGCACACCGTTTTTTTCGACCAATTCCAGGGCAATGTCGTAATATTGGTAGCCTTCCAAACCCGAGCGCAGGCTCTTTACCTTGTCCGGGTAAGAAAACCGCATCTGAATCCGGGCATCGAAACTGTCCAGATCTGTCATGTAGTCATCAAGCGCCGCTTCCATGACCTCGAAGCTGAACGTACGTTCTGCATGTTTGTAAAACGACCGCATGATCCGGGACATGTTGATGCCCTTTTTTTCGGCCTCCAGACTGACAGTACCTGTGATCGAAGTCTCAAGCGTCAGGTCATCGCCCTCTTTCCGATGGAAACGGATAGGCAGGCGGAAGTTCGAAATGCCCACATGCTGGATTTGCTGCTTGGCCCCACGGATCAGGCTGGACGGGCCATTCTGCAAATCTGGCAGTGACGCGCGATACGCGGCATCGATTGCAAAATCCTCAGGATACTCGCGAGAAAGAGATGGGTAATTCACCGAAGTCAGCCCGGGCACCAACCTGGCCACAGCCGGGTCCAATTGGCTGATCTCGGATGCAGACGCCGATTGAGCCCATTGCCGAAGAACTTTAAGAGCCTCGGCGGCCTTTTCCCGATCCGGAGTTTCATCAATGTCGCGCGGGTGAACGTTCATCGGCTGCTGTTCCTCGATTGATCGTCGGACTATATACGACTGATGTTCATTTTCCAGTCTACCCAGATACGTGGCCAATAGCAGTCCGGATCGAAAAAAGCGGTGCAAAACCGTCAATTCGCAACGATTTGCGCCCTTTGATGGTGCAATCAGCAAGAAACAACGCAACAGGCAATCCGTACGAACACACAATTACGCTGCAGTTTGACGTCAAGTCACGCCCCGGCACGATAAAGACGCCAGGGGCGCGGCAGATTACTTTTGCGAGACCTCCAACGCCTGCCGGATATCGGACAGCAGGTCATCAGCGTCCTCCAGACCAACAGAGAACCGAATGAGGCCGGGTGTGATACCCAATTCGTCTTTCTGCGCGTCACTCAGCCGTTGGTGCGTCGTTGTAGCCGGGTGCGTTGCGATGGATTTGGCATCGCCCAGATTGTTGGAAATCACTGGGATCGTCATCGCATTCAGGAAAGCAAAAGCCGCATCCTTGCCACCCTTGATGTCCAGAGACAGAACCGTGCCGCCCTTGCCTCCAAGCTGCGTCTGAACCAGCGCGTTCTGCGCATGGGTTTTCAGGCCGGGATACAGGGTACGCTCAAGCGCCGGGTGCCCTTCCAGTGCCTCAGCAATCTTTTGCGCGCTTTCAGCCTGCGCATTGACCCGCAGAGCCATGGTTTCCAGACCCTTCAGCATGACCCAGGCGTTGAACGGGCTAAGCGCGCCGCCGGTGTGCTTCAGGTACGGCTCGACCGTTCCGCGGATGAAGTCACGAGTACTGATAATCACGCCGCCCAGCGCGCGGCCTTGGCCATCAATGTGCTTGGTCGCCGAATAGATTACAATATCTGCACCCTGCGCAATCGCGCGCGAAAACACCGGGGTCGAGAACACGTTGTCCACCACAACAAGGGCACCGACAGCGTGGGCCAGTTCGGCCACAGACGCGATATCGATCACCTCCAAAGTCGGGTTCGACATGGATTCGAAGAACACCGCTTTGGTGTCGGGCCGGATTGCGGCCTTCCATTGCTCAAGATCAGTGCCATCAACAAAGGTCACATCCACACCAAAGCGGGTCAGGATGTTTTCGACGATGTACAAACAGGATCCAAACAAGGCTTTGGCAGAGACGATATGATCGCCTGCCTTCAACATCGAGGTCAACGCACCGTTGACAGCGGCCATACCCGATGCCGTTGCAAAGGCGTCTTCGGCCCCTTCCAACGCTGCGATACGCTGTTCGAACATGGATACAGTTGGGTTGCCGTAACGGGCATAAATGAACTCGTCAGGTCCGCACTCCAGAAACCGGGCTTCGGCCTGTTCTGCGTTTTCGTAAACGAAGCCCTGCGTCAGGAAAATCGCCTCGCTCACCTCGTTGTATTGGCTGCGGCGGATGCCGCCATGGACGGCTTGGGTGCGTTTGTTCCAGTTCTCGCTCATCTCAATCCTTTCAGCCTCTGGCAGAGGCAAACAAAAAACCCCAGACGCGGCCAAGCGAAAGGGGTCTTTCATCCTGACCTTTTAGCGGTGTTGTTTAGCGTGGCCCGCAATCCGGTAACAAATCGCCACGTGGTCTGTGATGTTGGCCTTACGCCGCACATGCAGAGTCGTCAACCCCGACAAACCCATCGTCACAGATCTGTAATCAAAGGTTCGACGGGCCTTCCCCTGCGATGGCATCGCCCGAAGTCACAGCTTTTTGCGCTTCGCCTGCCGCAAGCCCTCTTGCCGATTGCTCAGAAACCCTCATGATCTCATCAACCTGAGGAGAGACCATGATCGATCTGTATTTCTGGCCCACGCCAAACGGCTGGAAAGTGTCCATCGCCCTGGAAGAGATGGAGCTGCCCTACAAGACTCACCTGATCAATATCGGCAAAGGCGATCAGTTCGACCCGGAGTTCCTGAAGATCGCCCCCAACAACCGGATGCCTGCCATTGTTGATCCCGACGGTCCTGATGGTGAACCCGTTTCCGTATTCGAGAGCGGTGCGATCCTGATGTATCTGGCCCGCAAGACCGGGCGGTTCTATGGCAAGACCGAGCGTGACCGGATCGCTGTTGAGGAATGGCTGATGTGGCAGATGGGCGGTGTCGGACCCATGGCCGGTCAAGCGCATCACTTTTTGAAATATGCCCCTCAACTGGACCCACCACAGGACCTGCCCTATGCAAAGGACCGCTATCGCACCGAGGTCGCCCGCCTTTACGGCGTGCTGGATCGTCGACTGGCGGATAATGAGTACGTTGCGGGCGATTTCTACTCCATCGCAGATATGTCGATCTGGGGTTGGGCCAGCCTTTGGGAAGGTCAGCAGCATGTACTGGACAACACACCCCATTTCGCCCGCTGGCTTGAAACCGTAAGCGCCCGTCCTGGCGTTCAGGCTGGTCGCGCACTACACGCCGAATTGCGTGGGGATCACAGGGACAAGCAGTCGCAAGGGGTTTTGTTCAAACGATAACCCCAATCACGGCGAGCACATGATCTTTGGGTGATGTTCATTGTTTGGCAAAAAAACATTGGCCACAGCACAATGGGTCAGCGAAACTTGAATTCCGGCTCTGCTGGGAAGCGCATTGGTTTGCCAGCCCATTGCTGACCACGCAGCGCTGTAACCTTCCTGCTTTCGATACGCATTCCGGCTGTCAGGACAAAAGCTCTCTGCCCCTGCGACTCAACTGATCGCTGGGCAACATCGGAACGGAAGTATTCCGGTTTTCTAGAGCGCCTCGACCGAAAACTCGGACCTCCACTTTGCTTCATTTCCGAAGTTTCCGACGACCGCGAAATCTCGAAACCCGTCAAGTTCAATAACTCGGAACGGTACATTTCAGCGGCTGCAAGGTGCTTGCTCTCGAAAGCGTATGCTTTCTGAGCTTCTTCAATCATTCTTGCAGAATGCACATACCCTTTTGACCGGCTGAGCACTGAAAGCTCTGCAAGACGGTCTAATATTTGATCTTCATCCAGACCGACGGTTTTTTTGAACGATCCGTGCTGTGTAACGTTTGGCATCCCGATTGACTCTGAGAAGACGTTGAGTGATGCGCGACCAAGCCCACCCCCGGGCCTCGGCTGACGCAAAAAGACATGAGCAAATACCCACCCGATGTCGGAGAGTCGACCAACTGTCGCCAAATTGGCGGAAAAGCGCCTTTTGCTCACTCTTGGTGGATGCAAACACGTCTATGTGGCCATTCCCAAAAGAGCGGAATCGGACACCAAGCTGCTGAAAAAGCGTCTGACTTGCACCCGGCGCTGAGTTTCTTCGCACATAGTCACCAGCCACCGAAAACCGACGCAATTATCACCCAGGAACTCAGAACGATCCACGTTCCGGTGATAAGCCAGAACATCCAAGGTCGAGTCGCCCGATCAATCGGCTCAACAATATCGGCGCGCCCGGATCTTAGTGCCAGCCATGTCCAGATCAGGAACAGCACGCCCCAAAACACCTGTAAATCCATGATCACGGCAAGCCATACGCAAACCAACGCGATCAGCGACTTCCAGGCCACTCCCACAGGCGTGCCGTTGGCGCTTGAATCCGATCTTTCGCCGACCGCAGCGCCGTTTGGATCCAGAGTCTGGATCATAAAATGAGCCCCTTGCCGGTCTGATACCAATACGCGGCCCTCCGGCAGGTCATTGTGGTGCTGCCCGGACCGCGCCTCGATTTGCCGTAGGGTATCGCCGACCGATTTGACGCCAAAACACGGCATCCAATAGCGAAACTTTCCACGAATATCCTCGGGCACCTCTTCGGCCCAGGCAACAACTGTTCCGTCGGGATGGCGTATATCATAGCGCGGCCATGGGCTTGCTGAGCTTTTCTCAAAGCGCCACCCGAACAGGTCCGCATAGAATGGCGCGATCAGCGCTATGTCAGGAACGTGGTGAAAGCGGCCTATGATCTTACCAGCGCCTGGGGCACCGGTCTGGATGTCAGGTCCTTCGTACATCGTAAACCCCGCGCCGGACGGGTCCCGAACCAACGCGATACGGGCCGCTTCACTGAAGGGTTGGGGCTCAACTTCGATGATGACCCCCTCGTGTGTCCGAGCTTGTTCGACCTTTGCGTCCAGATCATCAACATGGATGTAGGACATCCAAAATGATGGCATGTTCATTTTCGCCAAACGATCCGGCATCGGGAAGATTGCTGCAACCTCCTGACCGCCGATGGTGGCAAATTCATACGCCTGTTCTTTGCCAAAGGACCAATTGAAAAATTCAGCATAGTCCGTTCTGGCAGTGCGCATGTCGTAGGTGGACAGGTCCGTCCACAGAAAATGTCCGTTTGCCATCGCGCCCTCTGACCCGTTTCAATACCTATCCGAGCTATGACCGGGGCAGCGCCCTGTCCAGAGGCAGCACTATACGCAGATTGCTTTAATGCCCTTCCCCCCGCACCAGCACATCCAACATGCCCGAGATATCTTCGATCTCTTCCGCGATCACATGAGTCACCGAATGCGCCCGCTGCATCCGACCTGTCACCTTCAGCAAACGCCCTGAAATCACCGCGCGACGGAATTGTTCGTAGATTTTGCGCCACACCACCACATTCACGATCCCGGTCTCATCCTCAAGCGTCAGAAAGATCACCCCCTTGGCCGTCCCCGGCCTTTGCCGCAGGATCACCAGCCCGGCCACGGCCACCCGCGCGCCCTCGGGCGGTGCAGTTAACTGGTTTGAGGGCAAACAGGATGGCGGGCGCGGCCAGCCCTGGTTTGGCGCGACAGTGCGAACAGGAGCAACAAGCATGAGAACAAAGATAGAACAAACGCAAGGAAAGTCCAGACACGGCGCGATGAGTCGCAAATGAGGCTGGAAAGACCTAAATGCCTTGACTAAGGAAGATTCGAACATCGCAAAAGGAAGACGCACGCAATGGCAAAGATCACCTATGTCGAGCACGGCGGTACCGAACACACTGTCGAGGTCGCCAACGGACTGACCGTCATGGAAGGGGCCCGTGACAACAACATTCCCGGCATCGAAGCCGACTGCGGCGGCGCATGCGCCTGCTCGACCTGCCATGTCTATGTCCACCCCGACTGGGTAGAGAAAATCCCGGGCAAGGATGACATGGAAGAAGACATGCTGGACTTTGCCTATGAGCCCGACCCGGCCCGTTCGCGCCTGACCTGCCAGATCAAGGTCACCGATGCGCTGGACGGTCTGGTCGTTCAGATGCCTGAAAAACAGATCTGATGCATTCCAAAGCGCCGCGCACGCCCGCTCGCATTTGGCAAGACCGGGCGCGCGGCGCACTTACGTCTCTGTGCCTTTGGGTATCGACCTTAGGCACAGCAACTGGTGCCGAGCAAATTAAAGCGGCCAAGTTTACAGAACCCACTACACGCTATGCGCATGGGGTCTTGGGCGACGCTGTTGAATACGGTGCATTGGAACTCCGCGTTCAAATCACCGGCTCAAACCCAAAGACCGTGACCGTTCGTCTGACCCAAGACCGCGTCTTCGAAGATCTCGCACCACGGCTTATCGATATTGATGCTGACGGAACTCTCGAAGCGATTGTTGTCGAATCTCAGGATCAACAAGGCGCGCAACTCGCCATTTATAACGCAAGCGGCACTAAAATCGCCGCTACACCTCACATCGGCACCCACTTCCGCTGGCTCGCCCCAATTGGCGCAGCCGATCTGGACGGTGACGGCCATATCGAAATCGCCTATATCGACCGTCCGCACCTTGCCAAAACACTGCGCGTCTGGCGCTATAAAGACAACGCCCTGACCGAGATCGCTTCGATACCCGGTCTGACCAACCACAAGATCGGTGAGGATTTTATCTCAGGCGGTCTGCGCGCCTGTGGCGACCGCCCGGAGTTGATCGTGGCCAGCGCCGACTGGTCACGGATCATCAGCGTTTCTTACGACAATGGCTGGACCAAAACCGATCTCGGCCCATTCAAAGGCCCAAACAGCCTCGCCCAAGCGTTGAACTGCTGATCCGTCTCTTCATCTGGCTAAAAATACCTTGGGGGTGAGGCCGCAGGCCGAGGGGGCAAAGCCCCCTGCCCGATCAACCATCCAAAGCACGCCACCCGATATCGCGCCGGTAAAATCCTTCGGGCCATTCCACCCCAGCAACCATCTGGTACGCCCGGTCCCGCGCCTCTTGCAACGAGTCTCCGCGCGCCGTTACGTTCAACACACGCCCACCTGCGGCCTGCACCTGACCCTCAACAGCCTTGGTCCCCGCATGGAATACCATGTTGCTGCTGTCCTCGGGCAATGCGTTCAACCCTTTGATGACTGAACCCTTTTCATAGGAACCCGGATAGCCTTTGGCCGCCATCACAACCGTCATCGCGTGATCATCGGCCCAGTTCACCCGCATCTCGCCCAGCCGCCCTTCGGCTGCGGCATGCATCAAATCCATCGCCTGCGCACCAAGGCGCATCATCAGCACCTGACATTCTGGATCGCCAAAACGCACATTGTATTCCACCAGACGTGGCTGACCGCCCTTGATCATCAACCCAGCGTAAAGGACCCCCTGAAACGGCGTACCCCGGCGCTTCATCTCGGCAATGGTTGGCCGCACAATCTCTTCCATCGCACGTGCTTCAACCTCTGCACTCAACACCGGTGCGGGAGAATACGCACCCATACCGCCCGTGTTCAGCCCGGTATCGCCCTCACCAACCCGTTTGTGGTCCTGAGCCGTCCCGACTGAGAGGATGTCCTCACCATCACACAGAACAAAAAGCGAGGCTTCTTCGCCTTCCATGAACTCTTCGATGACAACTTCCGCACCAGCACCGCCAAAAGCGCCGCCGAACATGTCGTCAATTGCGTCCAGTGCGGTCTGTTCGTCCATCGCGACGATCACGCCTTTGCCTGCAGCCAGACCGTCAGCCTTCACCACAATCGGCGCGCCTTGTTTGCGGATATAGGCCTTGGCAGGCTCGGCCTCGGTGAACCGGGCATAAGCTGCGGTGGGCGCATTGGCCGCGTCGCAGATTTCCTTGGTGAAGCTTTTCGACGCTTCGAGCTTCGCCGCCTCGGCGGAGGGACCAAAAACCAGAACTCCGGCCTCGCGCAAGCGATCAGCCACGCCAGCCGCCAAAGGTGCCTCGGGCCCGACAATCACAAAATCAATCGCGTTTTCTTCGGCAAAGCTGACTACAGCCCCGCCATTTTCAATATCCAGCGCCGCACAATCCGCGATTTGAGCGATCCCGGCATTGCCCGGAGCCACGATCAGACGGTCGCATTTTGGGTTTTGCAACACCGCCCAGGCGAGACTGTGTTCGCGTCCGCCGCTGCCGAGAATGAGGATGTTCATGAATGCTCTCCGATCTGCTTGGCCTTGCCTGCGCGGCGTTCTAAGCTGGCCCGGCATTTGAAACAAGGCGCTGAAATGTCCGATCTGCTCGATGACCCGATTCCGGGCCAAAATACCCCCGAATACACCGTTTCCGAGATCTCAGGAGAGGTGAAACGGACGCTCGAAGGCTCTTTCGGGCGAATCCGAGTGCGGGGTGAGGTCGGGCGCGTGTTCAAAGCGCGTTCGGGGCATTTGTACTATGACATCAAAGATGACCGGAACGTTCTGGCCTGCACCACATGGAAAGGACAGATTTCCGGCCTTTCCGTTGTGCCAGAAGAAGGGTTGGAGGTTGTCGTCACGGGCCGCCTGACCGCATTTGGTGCGCAATCGAAATACAATCTGAATGTCGATGAGGTATCCGTCGCCGGACAAGGCGCATTGATGGCCTTGCTGGAGAAACGCAAGAAGCAGCTTGAAGCCGAGGGTTTGTTTGCGCCCGAGCGAAAGAAGCCGTTGCCCTATCTGCCGAATATCATCGGTGTGGTGACATCGCCTTCGGGTGCTGTGATCCGTGACATTCTTCATCGCCTCAGAGACCGGTTCCCGCGTAAGGTGCTAATCTGGCCCGTGGCCGTCCAAGGGGCGAATTGCGCACCAGAAGTCGCTCGCGCCATCGAAGGCTTCAACCAATTGACGCCTGGCGGAGCCCTGCCCCGGCCCGACTTGATCATCGTAGCCCGCGGTGGCGGGTCTATCGAAGACCTCTGGGGCTTTAACGAAGAGGTCGTCGCCCGCGCCGCAGCTGCATCAGAAATTCCGCTGATTTCAGCCGTCGGGCACGAAACCGATACAACGCTGATCGACTTTATCTCGGACCGCCGCGCGCCCACGCCCACTGCCGCAGCAGAGCTTGCCGTGCCCGTCCGCATGGAGCTGCTTGCATGGACCGGAGAGCAAGGGGCGCGGTTGTCCCGTGCGGCAACGGATGCAGTTCAACGCCGAACGCAAAGGCTGCGCGATCTGTCCCGCGCCTTGCCGCGCCCAGACAGCTTGTTGAACTCCCCACGCCAACGTCTTGATTTGATTGCAGATCGCCTGACACCCGCCTTGACCCGCGGCGTGCAAAACCGCCGTCTGCAAGTCGTCGAACTGTCCGCCCATCTACGCCCTTCGACCCTACGTGGTTTGGTAACAACACGTCAGGAATCGCTGCGCAACCTGTCGTCGCGCCTGTCTCTGCGCCCGATTCAGCGCGAGATCGAGCAGCAGCGGCAGAGCCTTGCCCGGCTTAATGATCGAATGAACACCGCTCAGACCACGCGTCTGGAACGCCTTCAGCAACAACTTGAGGCCACCGACCGCCTGCGCGAAACGCTCAGTTACAAAGCCACTTTGGAGCGGGGATATGCGGTCGTCCGTGCGGAAGGTGACGTGATCACCACCAAAGCCCAGGCGGCCACACATGCGGCGCTTGAGATCGAGTTCGCAGATGGTGTTCTGAGCACTGGCACAGCCGCAAAACCGACGCCCAAGAAACCCAAACCGGACGCCCCGGATCAGGGATCACTGTTTTAAGCCATGCTGACCATCTGGGGCCGCAAAACGTCGTGAAATTAAAGGGCTCTGAGGTCTTGTGCTTGCTTTGATCACACACCAACCTCAGGCCCATAGCACACCATTTCCTCGCCAAGTTCCTCAGCCTCATACAGCTCAGTCGCCTCTGGGTTGCCTTCAAACTGCGCAACCAGCCCGCCGCCAGATTGCGTAAAAACCCAGCATTGAGGGTCGAGCCTGTCTTCGTAGACAAAGCAGATCTGCTCGTCCCGCTGATACCAGACACCTTCCTTGCAATTGCCATCCAGAAAAGACCAGATCACACGCCGGTTCGGCAGATACCGCTCGACCCCGTAAACCTGCCCGTCGAACCCGTAGAACAAGGTTTTACCTTGCGTGTATCTGTCGAACTCCGTGCCAGATAAAGGCGTCTGGGCCGCAACGGCCTGCGCGGCAAAACTTGCGAGAATCATCCAATACCTGAGCATATACGCACCCTGCCAGAAGCTTCACTTCGATTCCATTTACCGTTTGATGCTGGGACCTCATAAGAAAATTAACTTAACGTAAGCAATTGATTTCAAAACCCGCACCGGCTGAGATCGGTCGTGAGCAGTCGGAGGCACTCATGACCAACATAGTTTTCTTGATCGCACTTGGCTGCGCCCTTGTCTATCTGCCGCTGACAGCGCGCCCGGCCTCGGCCTTGCGAACGGTATTCAAGACCACCTCGGTTGCCGCTTTGGCCGTTGCAGCCCTTGTACAAGGCGGGCCATGGTTACTTGTTGTTGCGCTCATTCTTTGTGCGACAGGCGATGCATTGTTGTCTCGCGAAACGGATGCCACGTTTATGGTGGGGATTGCTTCCTTCGCTGGCGGACATCTGGCCTATATCGCGCTATTCCTGACCTATCCGACCAGTAACGCTGATCTGATTTGGAACGCGCCCGCGACGGTGTGGTCTCTGATTATTCTGGGCATCGTCATGGCCACCTTGCTGGCGCCACGCGCGGCTGATCTGAAAGGCCCTGTTCTGGCCTACATACCCATCATCCTGGGAATGGGTATAGCTGTTATGGCACTGCCGGAAACAGGTGTATTGCGCAGGGCCTTTCCTGCCGCCATCGCCTTTATCGCGTCCGATCTGATCCTTGCGACCGAGAAGTTTCTACTGCCTCCAAACCATCCGGCCCTCAAGGCAACGCCCTATCTCATCTGGCCCCTATACTGGGGCGCACAGCTCGGCTTTGTCCTTGCATTCGCGTGACCCTTTGCAACTGCCGCAAATCCGCATTAGGTGAAGGGAACACCTGCGGAGACACTACATGGCGTTTTTCTCAAAGCTAAAGGATAAGCTGTTCAAATCCTCCTCTCGTCTGGAAGAGGGGCTGGAAGCAATCGTCGAAGATGGCGGCGAGGAAACGGCCGCGCCTGACCCGGTGATCCCAGAACCACAGCCCGAACCGGAACCGGTCCCGGAAATCCCGGATCCAGCCCCGGCACCACTACCTACTGAACCGCCCGCCCCTGTCCCCGCTGATCCAACTCCGGTCGCTCCTCCACCCGAAATCCCTGAATCGAAGGGCATTCTGAACCGCCTGTTCAATCGCGGCGGCGGCACGACGGAAATGCGCCGCACCTTGGACGATGACATGCTGGAGCAACTCGAAGAGCTGCTGATCGCCTCTGACATGGGTGTCGACACGGCCTTGCGCGTCACCTCGAACATGGCCGAGGGGCGCTTTGGCCGCAAACTCTCAACTCGGGAAATCAAGCAATTGCTTGCACAAGAAGTCGCCCGCGTGATGGAACCCGTGGCCAAGCCCCTGCCGATCTATCCCAAACGCCCGCAAGTGGTGCTGGTCGTCGGGGTCAACGGCTCGGGCAAGACCACCACAATCGGCAAGTTAGCCAGCCAGTTCAAGGAAGCGGGCAAAAAAGTTGCAATCGCCGCCGGTGACACGTTCCGCGCCGCTGCAGTTGAACAATTGCAAGTCTGGGGCGATCGGGCCGGGGTTCCGGTGCTGACCGCGCCAGAAGGCTCGGACCCTGCCAGCCTGGCGTTCGATGCTCTGAATCGCGCACAGGCCGAAGGTGCAGATCTGCTGATGATCGACACCGCAGGCCGTTTGCAAAACCGTGCTGACCTGATGGAAGAGCTAGCCAAGATTGTCCGCGTCATCCGCAAAGTCGACGATACCGCCCCGCACAACACCCTGTTGGTCCTCGACGCAACAACAGGCCAGAACGCGCTGAGCCAGGTGGAAACCTTCCGCAAGCTGGCTGACGTCTCGGGCCTTGTCATGACCAAACTGGACGGCACCGCCAAAGGCGGCGTTTTGGTCGCTTTGGCAGACAAATTCGGCCTGCCCATCCACGCCATTGGTGTGGGCGAACAGATCGACGACCTCGCCCCCTTCGATCCCGAAGAATTTGCCGCCGCCCTGACCGGTCTCGACAAAGGCTGATCCGCCCCTTCATCTGGCTAAAAATACCTTCGGGGGTCTGGGGGTGGAAAACCCCCAGCCTCACCGCCCAGCAAAAGGTTGGCATCTTTGAGCAACTGGCTGATCTCATTGGAAGGGACGGAAGCGGGCCACCAACTTGCACTAGGGTTGGCCCTGATGGCGGCCTTTCTTCATGCCGTGTTTGGGGCTCTGCAAAAGGGGCGTCATGACCCGTGGCTGTCTCGTGGCGCCATTGATGCCAGTTACTGCCTCATGGCCGCACCTTTCGCCCTTTTTGTTGTGCCCTGGCCCGAACCGCATATGTGGCCGATCTTCGCGCTCGTCTGGCTGATTCACATCGCGTACAAGACGCTTCAGGCCATGGCCTATACCAAAGGTTCCTACACAGTGGTCTATCCGGTCGTGCGCGGAACCGGTCCGCTTTTTACAGTCATCGGAGCTTATCTTCTATTCGGAGAGACCTTTTCTGCCGTTCAATGGCTGGGCGTTGCGACCTTGCTAGCCGGAATCTTCGGGTTGGCCGCGTATAATTTCCGGTTTCTGGAAACCAATCGCGACACACTTGGCATCGCGCTCACTCTGGCGATCATCACGGGCCTTTTTGTGGCCCTGTACACCACCTATGACGCCTACGGTATCCGCGCCACTGCCGACCCTTTCACCTTTCTGGCTTGGTTCTTCATGATCGATGGCGCGGCCATGCCGATCTACGCTTTCCTCAGGTGGCGTGCCATGATCGACCGCCCTGCTATTGGCCCTCTCATGCTGCGCGGTCTGGCGGGTGGAATTATTGCCCCTCTGTCATTTGGTGCGATCATGCTCGCCACCCGGCTGGACAAAGTGGGTGAGGCCGCCGTTCTTCGCGAAACCTCAACGGTCTTTGCGGCCCTGATCGGTTGGCTTGTGCTAAAGGAAACTGTAGGGCCCCGACGCATTGCCCTTATGGCATTGATTGCACTCGGCGCCGTAATAGTTGAAATGGGCGGGTAAACAGCAGGACGTACAGATGACAGCCAAAAAAGACATCAACCCGTTTTTGAAACAGGTGCTGGAACTTGGCCCCCCCTTGGCCTTCTTCTTCATCTACCTGCGTTTGCGTGACGACAGTTTTCTGATCGGTGGTATCGAGTATTCCGGCTTTATCGTTGCAACGATCATCTTTGTGCCCCTGATGCTCGGCGCGATGGGTATCCTGTGGTACCTGACCGGCAAACTCAGCCGAATGCAGATATTCACCGCCTTCATGGTCCTTTTCTTCGGTGGCCTCACCGCCTGGTTCAATGACGAGCGGTTCTTCAAGATGAAAACCACGCTGGTCTATGGTCTGTTTGCTTTGATCCTGGGCATTGGCCTGATGCAAAAGAAATCTTACCTGGCCTATGTTCTGGAAGAGTTGCTTCCGATGAAACAGGAAGGCTGGATGATCCTGACCCGCCGCTTGTGCGCCTGTTTTGCCATTTTGGCCGCCGCCAACGAATTTGTCTGGCGCACAATGTCGACGGACATGTGGGTCAAGATTGAGACCTTTGGCTTTCCCATAGCGCTGATGGCCTTTTTGATGCTGCAATTCAGCATGTTGCAGCGCTACATGGAGGATCCGGAACAGAAATAAGTCCCGTTGCGTCAGCCAGGTCTGCCAAAACAAACAAAATTCTTGGATAATGCGCCGAGCTATGTGAAGTTGTATCACCACCCGCACACTCACCTTGCCCAAGATCGGTGCATACATGACGGCCTTTCCCAACAGCGGCTTCTTGTCCGAAGCCTCCGACGGACTCAGAGAAATGCTTTCGGCTCAAGCGACCGAAATTTCCCTGACCCAAGGCGAAACACTTTTTGAACAAGGCGACGAGGGCGACGCGCTGTACGCCATTTTGGAAGGCACCCTCGAAGTGTCTTTTCTCGCCATGAGCGGGCGCAAGCTGACCCTGACCCTGATGCGCCCAGGCGAAGTCTTTGGCGAAATCGCCCTGTTCGACAACGGTCCCCGCACAGCGACCATTGCGGCGGCCGAAGCCTCGCGCGTTTTGCGAGTGCGCCGCAATGACGTCCTGAAACAGATCCGGCACTATCCTGATCTTGCAGAGGATTTAATCCGGCTGGCCGGATTGCGGATGCGGTACATGGGGTCTCAGTTGAACGAGCAAGTCTTTTTGCCCATGCCCATTCGTCTTGCGCGAAGGCTGCTACACCTGTCAGGTTTGCAGGACAACCCGTCCGAACGCATTACACTGTCGCAAAGTGAACTGGCCGAGTTTGTCGGGGCGACGCGCGAAGCTGTGTCCAAGACAATCTCAGGCTGGAAACGCGACAATGTTGTGGAAGCATCCCGCGGCGGACTGCTGATTCAGGACTTTGTGGCACTACGTGAGTTGGCCGAATCTGACCTGATCTGAGCGGATGTGATCTGGTTCACAGACCTGTTTCCAAACATAACCTACGGTGAAGTTGTTACCGTAGGAGGTCAGAGAATCATCCCCGATATCTGTCCACTGACCTCTCCCTGTATCTGAGCCATACGCAATTTCTGCGTATGGCTCATTTTTTTTCAAATACTCTGCCCCTTAATCGGTAGGCAAAGAAAAAGGCCGGGATTTTATCCCGGCCTTTTTCGTTTACTCTTCGAGGCTCAGCGCCACAAACCGCGGATCTCCGCCCCTGCGTACCAAGAGCAGCAAGGATTTCCTGCCGGCTTCGCGCGATTCTTCCATTCTCTCTTCCAGATCACCGATGGTCTCAACTTTTTGCTGTCCTGCTTCGGTGATCAGATCACCGGCCCGCAATCCTTTGGCATAAGCTTCAGACGCCTGATCCACGTCGGAAATCACCAGACCTTCGGCATCTGCGTCCAGACCCAGATCCTCGCGCAGCGTGTCGGTCAGGGGAGATATCGTCAGGCCAAGAATATCCGCGTCCTCGTCGACCGGCGCCTCTTCAGGTTCCTGTTCGCCACTATCGGCACGCTCAGCATCTTCGCGACGCCCCAGTGTGACCAACACGGTCTGGGTTCCGCCGTCCCGATGCACGATGACACGCACAGATTTTCCAACTTCTGTTTCACCGACCTGACGCACCAGACCGCGTGTGTCTTCAACCTCGACGCCGTCAAAACTGGTGATCACATCACCCGCCTTCAAACCTGCTTCTTTTGCCGGACCTTCCGGGACATCACTGATCAGAGCACCGCCAGGCTTTTCAAGCCCCATTGCTTCTGCCATGTCCGGCGTCACGTCCTGAATACGCACGCCAAGCCACCCGCGGCGCGTTTCCCCAAACTCACGCAATTGGTCGACAACTTTGACCACAACGTTGGACGCCATCGAAAATCCAATCCCGATTGACCCCCCGTTGGGAGACAGGATAGCCGTGTTCACGCCGATCACTTCGCCATCCATGTTGAACAACGGACCACCTGAGTTGCCTCGGTTGATCGCCGCATCGGTCTGAATGTAATCGTCGTAAGAGCCACTCAGCTCTCGATTACGGGCCGACACGATCCCGGCTGAAACCGAAAAGCCCTGCCCCAGCGGGTTGCCCATGGCAATCACCCAATCGCCCACACGCGCGACGTCACTATCGCCGAAGGTCACGTATTTCAGCGGGCCCGACGCTTCGACCTTGAGCAATGCGATATCGGTCTTCTCATCCGTACCGATGACTTTGGCGACCAGTTCTTGTTTGGGCTGACCGTCGCCCGGGAAGAATTCCACAAGGATTTCATCGGCTTCGGCAATAACGTGATTGTTGGTGACGATAAATCCGTCTTCCGAAATCACAAAGCCCGAACCCAAAGCGTTGCTGCGCCTTGGCGCGTCGTCGTCATCTCCGTTTCGGTCCTGAAATTCACGAAAGAAATCCTCGAACGGGGACCCTTCGGGAACAATCCCCTGTGGACCAGCCTGACTTTCGATCAGGGTACTTGTTGTGATGTTTACCACGGCCGGGCTGATCTTTTCCGCCAGCGGCGCAAGACTTTCACCCCGGGCCTGTACGGCAACTGTTTGCGCCAGCAAAAGCAGCATTCCGGCAAAAGCCAGCCACATCACCCGCATCCACTCACCCCTTTCGTCCCACCGGACGGACACACTGCGCGCTTTCGCCTGCACTTGAGCTCTCCTTGTCGACAGTCTTCCCCAGACCGCTAAGAAACAGTCTTGCTTATCGACCAATGTAGTCAGTTTGATCGGACGAGCAACTCAGGATCGCGGGGAATTCACTGCCAAGTGAAGGCATACCCTCAAAAACCCAGCTGATACGCCCCCCAAAGCAGGATCAACCCACTTATGACGCAAAGCAGCCCCATCAACCGGCGCGCCTGTTCTGGAACTGAACGAAGCGCTTCGAGCATACGTTCAATAAGCGAAGGGGCCAGCGCATAGGCCAGCCCCTCGACAATTAGCACCAGCCCAAAGGCCAGAAGGATCATGCCCATTACTGGGTCGCCTGCCCTGTGGGCGATTTCAGGTAGTTGAAGAACTCGGAATCCGGGCTCAGCACCATTGAGCTGTTGCTGCCGCCCAGCGCGCGTTCATAGGCTGACAGCGAGCGATAGAACTCGAAGAACTCCGGGTCCTTGCCAAAGGCTTCGGCGAAGATTGCGTTGCGCTCGGCGTCAGCCTCACCGCGAATGATCTCGGCTTCGCGGTTGGCGTCCGACACCAATTCGACCACGGTCCGGTCGGCTTGCGCGCGCACACGCTGCGCGGCCTCGTTACCTCGGGCGCGTTCGTCGGTCGCCTCACGTTCCCGTTCAGCCTTCATCCGGTCGAAAGTGGCCTCAAGGTTCGCCTGTGGCAGGTCGGTTGCCTTGAGACGCACGTCGATCACGTTGACACCCAGCGCGCGCGCTTCGGCTATCGCGCTGTTACGGATGCGCAGCATCAAAGCCGCACGGTCTGAACTGAGGATGTCACGCGAGGACACCGAACCCAGAACTTCCCGCGTTTCCGCGCGCAGGATACGGTCCAGACGGTCTTCGGCGACAGGAACGCCACCAACACCAACAGCCTGACGGAACTGCTCCAGATCAGAAATCCGGTAACGTGCGAACGCATCGACCACCAGACGACGGTCATCCAGAGGTGTTACCTCAAGTGGTTGAACGTCGATGGAAAGGATACGGTCGTCGTAGCGAACCACTTCCTGGATCAGAGGAATCTTGAAAGCCAGACCGGGCTCTTCCTTCACAGCCACAACGCGGCCGAATTGCAGCACCAACGCGCGTTCGCGCTCGTCCACGATAAAGATCGAGGACAGACCAACTACGCCCAGAATGGCAATGACGATAAGGATAATAGGCGACTTACGCATCAGTTGCTCTCCGCAGGTTGGTTGCGACGCAGTTCGTTCAGCGGCAGATAGGGTACGACGCCCTGCCCCTGACCGGTCGAGTTCTCGTCCAGGATGATCTTGTCGACATCACCCAGAACCTGCTCCATCCGCTCCAGGTACAGACGCTTGCGGGTCACATCCGGCGCTTTAGAGTATTCTTCCAGAACCGCGCTGAAACGGCTCGCCTCACCCTGTGCACTGTTGATCTGCTGGGCGCGATACGCTTCGGCCTCTTCCAGTACCTGCGCGGCTTCACCACGGGCTTCCGCCAACACGCGGTTTGCATAGGCGTCGGCCACATTTTGCAGACGGTCACGTTCCTGCGCAGCGGCCTGAACGTCACGGAATGCGGCAATCACATCCTGCGGCGGGTCGGCCTTGTCAAAGTTCACACGGACGATGTTCACGCCGGAATCATAGCTGTCCATTGTTGCCTGAATAAGTTCCTGTAACCGGTCGGCGATAACACCACGATCCCGGTTCAGGATTGGAGCCAATTCGCTTTGCGCGATGATCTCGCGCATCGCCGATTCCGAAACCGCGCGGATCGTCTGACGCGGGTCGCGCAGATTGAACAGGAACTTGGCCGGGTCGTTGATGTTCCAAACGACCTGATAGTCGATGTCGACCACGTTTTCGTCGCCGGTCAGCATCAGACCATCGTCGCTGCCACGGGCACCGCCCATATCCTCGTTCTGTTCACGCGTAACCGGAATTACCTCGGCTGTAACAAAAGGCCACGGCGCGAAGTTCAGACCAGGATTTCCAACAGCGGAAAATTCGCCCAGAAACAGCTCAACAGACTGTTCTTCCGGCTTAACCGTGTAGAAACTTGCCGCAGCCCAAAGACCAACAGCCACTAAGCCACCAATAATAACGGTGCCCTTGGTAAAGATCGGGCCGCCACCGCCTGACCCCTGACCATTACTGCCACGGCCACCCCCGCCGCGACCGCCCATCAGGACGCGCAGCTGCTCTTGGCCTTTTTTCATCAGCTCGTCGATCTCGGGGATCTGCGGGCCGTCGCCTTCGGGTGGCTTGCGCCCGTCCCCGTTATTTCCCCGATTTCCTCCACCACCGGAAGAGCCTCCGCCCCCCCAGGGGCCACCGCTGTTGCCCGCCATATGTATATGTTCCCTTGTGTTTGACCGTGTGATCACGGCGTCCTTTGTAACTTGTGTGCGCGCGGTTGCAAATCAAGCCGTGCGCACAGGTTGCCGCATTGTCACCAGTTCTTCGGCCATCACCGGATGCACGGCGACAGTACGGTCAAAATCTTCTTTGGTCGCGCCCATCTTTACGGCAATACCTGCAAGCTGGATCATCTCACCCGCACCGGGGGCAACAATGTGGCACCCCAGTACCTTTCGCGTGGCCTGGCTGACCAACAGCTTCATCAAAACCCGCTGCGTTCCGCCAGCGAATGACTTTTGCATCGGCTTGAACGACGTGGCGTAGACTTCGATCGGTTCTTGCGCTGCCGCTTCTTCTTCGCTGAGGCCAACAGTGCCAAATTCCGGCTGCGTAAAGATCGCGGTTGGGATCAATTCATGATCCACAGGCGTCGGATTACCTTTGAACACTGTTTCGACAAATGCCATGCCTTCGCGGATCGCAACGGGCGTCAGATTCACCCGGTCCGTGACGTCGCCAATGGCATAGATCGAAGGCACGGCGGTCTGGCTGAATTCATTTACAATGATTTCACCCTTGCGCCCGCGTTCGACGCCCAAGTCTTCCAGCCCCAGATTATCCGCATTTGGCACACGGCCCGTTGCGTACATCACCACGTCAAAACGATCTTCGGTACCATCGGTTGCCTTGACACGGATCTGGCCGCTGTCTTGGGTCATTTCCAGCACATTTGTGCCCAGACGGACGTCGATGCCGTTTTGGCGCATCTCTTCACAGATCAGCCCCCGCGCCTCTTCATCAAAACCGCGCAGGATTTGCGCGCCGCGATAGAATTGCGTGGTCTTGACACCCAGCCCGTTCATGATCCCGGCGAATTCGCTGGCGATATAGCCACCACCGACGATCAGAATACTCTGGGGCAGCTTATCCAGATGGAAAATCTCGTTCGAAGTGATCGCCAGCTCTGATCCCGGGAAATCAGGCACGACCGGACGGCCACCCGTGGCGATCAGGATGTGCTTGGCGGTTTTACGGGTACCATCAGCCAACTCGACCGTATGCGCATCCACCAAACGCGCGCGCTGATCAAAGCTTTCAACACCGTTGTTTTTCAGGATGTTACGATAGATCCCTTCCAGCCTATCCAGTTCCGTCACCAGCTTACCGTGGAATGTATTCCAGTTGAACGCACCGGGCTGAATGTCCCAACCATAAGCCTGCGCATCGCCAACCATGCCAGAGTATTCACTGGCAAAGACCATCAGTTTCTTGGGGACACAGCCGCGGATCACACAGGTCCCGCCATAGCGGTCTTCTTCGGCAAGTGCGACTTTGGCTCCGGTCTCACCCGCTGCCACGCGCGCTGCGCGGACCCCGCCCGAGCCTCCGCCGATGACAAAAAGATCATAGTCAAAGCTCATGCCGGTTTCCTTCGTTCAACTTGCAAAAATTCTCTGGATATCTGGGCGCGAAAACCCCGGTGCCAACCCCCGGGCACTGAAATTTCGAACATTCACTGGCGCTTGTCAGGGATAAGGGCATTAAAGTCAGTCCGAAACATCGGAAAACAGGTTGTCACGAGAGCCCCCAAGCAACTGATCCAGTTGGATGGTCCCTGCATTTATATCCCTCAATTCGACACGACCGTCGCCGTGGCCAATCACGACTTTGTCACAGATATCGATGAACAAGCCGTTTTCGACAACACCCGGCACCTGATTGAGGATCAGCGCCATCTGGCGCGGATTGCCGATGCGCTGCAGATGAAGGTCCAGAATATGATTTCCCTCATCCGTTACAAACGGGGCCTCACCGTTCATGCGCAGTACGGATGTCGTCCCGAGAACATCCATGGCATCCAGTGCCTCTTCGATCAGGGTGCGTGTGGTTTGCCATCCGAACGGAACGACTTCGACCGGCAAAGGGAAAGCCCCCAACGTTTCGACCTCTTTGCCGGAATCAGCGATGACGATCATCTGGTCGCTGGCAGTCGCTACGATCTTTTCCTGCAAATGCGCGCCACCGCCGCCCTTGATCAGGTTCAAGTCGCTGTCAAACTCGTCTGCTCCATCGATTGTCAGGTCCAGCCATCCGGCCTGGTCCAACGAAATCACCTCAATCCCGACCTCTCGGGCAAGTTGCGCGGTTCGTGTTGACGTTGGCACACCCTTGATCCGCAAGCCGTCCTGCTGAACCCTCTCGCCCAGGCGTCTGACCAGCCATGCGGCCGTGGAACCCGTGCCCAGGCCGACGCGCATTCCGTCCTCGACCATCTCGGCCGCGCGGCGCGCAGCCACGAATTTCGCAGTGTCGATAGGCGAAAGATCTCCGGTCATGGCAGCTGTCCTAAATTGGCTTGCCCGAGTTATAGGGAATGCGCAGCGTAACTGCGACCCCAATTCGCGGTGCGGCGAACCCAAAGATGGCCCGGGACTACGCGTTTCCTATCGGAAACGTCGCAATCATGTCTTACAAGTTCATCTTAGAGCTATAAGTTGCCGCCATGTTGACGCCCTACCGCCTGCACTATGCCCCTGATAACGCCTCGCTGGTGATCCGCCTGGCGATGGAGGAGATGGGCGTGACGTATGAAACCGTTCTGGTGGATCGCCGCCGGAACGAACAGGACAGTGCCGCATACCGTGCCTTGAACCCCAACGGGTTGATCCCGGTGCTGGAAACACCCCAAGGGCCGATCTTTGAAACCGCGGCGATCCTGCTGTGGCTGTCCGAGCATCACGGACAGCTTGCACCTGCGCCGGGTGACCCTGCGCGTGCAGAATTTCTGAAGTGGTTGTTTTTTGCGTCCAATACGTTGCACGCGGACCTGCGTATCCTCTTTTACGCTGAGAAATACATCGACCCATCACAGGCCGACACATTGCGGACTGGCATTCGCCCGCGTCTGAGGCGCCACCTGCAACTGCTGGATACTGTAGCAAAACGCGCGCCGGACTGGTTCTGCGCTGACCAACCATCGGTGCTGACTTATTACGTTGCGTGCATGATGCGCTGGATGGCGCTGTACCCCGCTCAGGCAGACCGCAGTTGGTACCAGCTGGCCGATACACCTTGCCTGCAAACAATGCTGGCGCACCTTGAAACACGCCCCGCGACCCGTTCGGCCATAGCCGCAGAAGGTCTTGGGGCCACCCCGTTCACATCCCCTGTTCACGCCAACCCTCCAGAAGGCTCAGCTATCTGATATGTTCCTCTCTGTCTTCGATATGTTCAAAGTGGGCATCGGCCCGTCCTCATCTCATACCATGGGCCCCATGGTCGCTGCCGCGCGCTTTCTGGACATGATGCGCGCGTCGCCGTTTGAGTTTTCCGGCCTCAAGGGGTCATTGCACGGCTCGCTGGCGTTTACCGGTGTCGGCCACGCGACCGACCGTGCAACTATCCTTGGCCTGGCCGGGTTTGTGCCCGACACGTATGACAATGACAAAGCCGAGGCTGCGCTTGCTGCCATTGCCGACACGCATACCGTGTCGCCCGAAGGTCTGCCGACACTGACGTTCGACCCGAAAACCGATCTGGTCTTTGACTACGACAACAACCTGCCCGGGCATGCCAACGGGATGATCCTGATGGCAACGGATGCGCAGGGCGACGTGATCCTGAGGCAGGTATTCTATTCCATCGGTGGCGGCTTTGTTCTGACCGAAGAGGAACTGGCCGAAGGCAAAGCCACCGAAGAAGGCGATCCAGTCCCCTACCCGTTCAAATCGGCAGCCGAGATGCTGGAAATGGCAAATTCCAGCGGCAAATCCATCGCCGAAATGAAGCGCGCCAACGAAATCGCGCGCGGCTGCGCGGATAGTTTTACCAAGGGCTCGGCCCGCCTTTGGCAGGTAATGAACGACTGTATCGAGCGCGGCCTGCGGACCGATGGTATTCTTCCAGGTGGCCTGAGCGTGCGTCGCCGTGCCAAAGGGATCTATGACGCTCTGATGGCCGAGCGCGGGATGAACCTGACCGCGCCTCACACAATCAACGACTGGATGAGCGTTTATGCGATGGCGGTCAACGAAGAAAATGCGGCCGGCGGGCAAGTTGTCACGGCCCCAACCAACGGCGCGGCGGGTGTGCTGCCTGCAGTGCTGCGATATTACCTCGACCACGTGCCCGGTGCTTCGGAAAGCCATATCGAAGATTTCCTGCTGACTGCCGCTGCAATTGGCGGGCTGGTCAAGTTCAATGCTTCGATTTCGGGCGCTGAAGCGGGCTGTCAGGCTGAAGTTGGAAGCGCTTCTGCCATGGCTGCAGCCGGGCTTTGCGCGGTGATGGGCGGCACACCCGAGCAGGTGGAAAACGCCGCCGAGATCGCGCTGGAGCATCATCTGGGCATGACCTGCGATCCCGTCGCGGGTCTGGTTCAGGTACCCTGTATCGAGCGTAACGGGTTGGGCGCCATCAAGGCAGTCTCTGCAGCGTCGCTCGCGCTGCGAGGTGATGGTCAGCATTTTGTGCCTTTGGATTCGGCAATTGAGACCATGCGACAAACCGGGCTTGATATGCACGAGAGGTACAAAGAAACTTCGCTGGGCGGGTTGGCTGTAAACATCCCGAACTGTTGAGGTCGGAAAGGAGTCTACCGGATGCGTGGACATTGCCTGTGCGGCAAAATCAAATACGAAGTCGACTCTCCTGCTCTGTCTTGTGTGACGTGCCATTGCGACAGTTGCCGCCGCCAATGCGCAGCTCCGATGACAATCTATTTCGCGGTTCGCGACGGGCAATGGCGTTGGACCGGGGAAGAACCTAAGCGCTTCAACTCCTCACCAGGAGTTGAGCGCAGCTTTTGCCCGCATTGCGGCACACCGATCTCGTTCCGTTCGGCCAAGATGTCAGATGTACTGCATCTGTACGTGGCGACATTAGAGAACCCAGAGGTGTTGCACCCAACACTTCATGTCTCTCACGAGGAAAAGCTGAGCTGGCTGCACTTTGATGACGGTTTGCCCACCTGTGTTGGGCCAGATTACACCAAGGTTCAGCCTCTGCCGAAAGCCTAACGTCGGACCTTTCCACTCTTTCGCGAAACGGCTAGCGTCGCAGGCATGACTCAGGATCGTCCCGTCTTTGGCATTGTTTTGATGCTTGGTTTCTGCGTGCTTGCGCCATTGGGTGATTCAATGGCCAAGCTGTTGGGCGAGACGACTCCGTTGGGATTGCTGGTTACAGTCCGCTTTGCTGTGCAAGCCTTGATCCTGATCCCGCTGGTTGCCTTGACAGGACGACCATGGCGCATGCGCGGGCGTATTCTGCGCCTGACTGTGATCCGCACATTTCTGCATATCGTCGGCATCACGGCGATGTTCAGCGCGCTTCAGTTCCTGCCTCTGGCGGATGCTATCGCAATCGCTTTTGTCATGCCGTTCATCATGTTGTTGTTGGGTAAATACGTGCTGGGCGAAGAAGTTGGTGCCCGCCGTCTGGTCGCGTGCATCGTTGGATTTATCGGCACGCTTCTGGTCATCCAACCCAGCTTTGCCGAGGTCGGCGCTCCTGCGCTATTGCCCCTGATCGTCGCTGTTGTCTTTGCCTTGTTCATGCTGGTCACGCGGCAAATCGCGAAAGAGACTGACCCTGTGTCATTGCAGGCCGTGTCGGGCGTTCTTGCCACATTGGTTTTAACGCCGGTTCTGGTGATTGGAACGCACCTTGACGTATGGGAGATCTCAGCCACGCTGCCTGCCGCTGACATGTACTGGCTTTTGCTGGCAATCGGCGTGTTGGGCACGGTGGCCCATCTGCTGATGACCTGGTCGTTGCGTTATGCGCCTTCGGCCACGTTGGCCCCGATGCAATATCTGGAAATTCCCGTTGCAACCCTGATCGGCTGGGTCATCTTCAGCGACTTGCCGGACGGGCTTGCAGCGATTGGCATTTTGATAACCATCGCTGCGGGCCTCTATGTCATTCTGCGCGAGCGGGCCACCGCCCGGTCTGCCCCGACAGAAACACCTGCATAAGCCGATCCAGCGCGGAGCGCGGGATCATAACCAAAAGCCCCGGCCCGTCCATTTGCAACTCAACCTCGGCCCGTGCGCGGTTGGAAGTGCCTACCTGACCGTTTGGCTGAAACTCCAACCCTTCGATTGGCCATTCCAGCCCGGTGCTGCGTCCTGTAACCGGGCACATTGGAAACAGCGAAACGACATCTCCGGGATCAACGGGCAGGTGAATGCACGGCGGCGCGTGAAAGACCACCTCATGCTCACCCAATAGAATGCACGCCTGATCCTGCCTTCTGACCAAAGTATTCAAAACAGCCAGTTGATGATCCAGCCGCCCACCCAGAAACCCCACCCCTAGAACCAATGGGGTCTGCACACTACGCAGGGCTTTGTCGAAGTCAGTGCTGTCTTGTTCGCGGACCGGAAAGAGACGCTCGGGAGGTATTTTCGCTTTTTCCACTGCGTCTAGCGAATCGAAATCACCTATGACCGCATCCGGGATCTGACCTGATTCTGTTAGAACAGCCGCACCACCATCAGCAGCTACAAGGGATTTGACGCGATTCAGCACCAGATTCAGGTCTTCTGCGCCGACAAATCCCCCCCCAAACAGTCCAATTGGATCCGTTGAGCGTACAATTGGCTCATTTTTCACAAGATTGGCCATTTTTCCCGGATTTGGACACATTAAGACCACAAAATGATAGGTTCATGCGAAGAGTTCCGAGCCAGTGTGTGCTCCCGAATCCGGGTAAGCTGGCTCTCGTAGTTTGTAAAGGACGTGCGTCTGATGGTACAGAATAACAAGGTATTGACCGTTTCTTATGGAACCTTCTCCTGCACTTTGGAAGGATTTGACGATTCCTTTGAGACGATGAAAGCCATCGCCGAGTATTTTCGTGACCTCGCTGCGGATGACCGCTATTTCGGCTCAGAGCCCCCTCAACCTGATGCCGAAATGCTGACCCGCATTGCCCGGCGCGATGCGTCGCAGCGGGTAGAAGCAAGCCAGAACGAATCTGGACTGCTGCTGCGCGCCACGCAGACACCGGAAGCCACGTACCAGGAACCGGTTTCGCACACCGCCGCTCCGCCTGTTGCACACACCCCTACTCACGAACAGCCGACACCAACAGCGTTTTCCGAGGCGGAACCCGTCAAAGATACTTCTCCTCCGGCAGCTGACAGCATCGCGTCTAAGCTGCAGCGTATTCGCGCGGTCGTCTCTCATTCGGACGTTCCCCCTTCGGCTTACTCCGAAGATGAAGACACATCTTTACTGGCAGGCTCCACCCCCCAAGTGGACGCAGTCGCCGCAGCTTTTGAGGCCGGTGCGCTGAGCGCTGAAGACTTTGAAAAGCCCGCTGCTCCAGTGGCCGAAGAACAGCAGACACCTGCTGTGGAAGAGTTCGAGCCCGAAGAAACAGACGACTTGACCGTGGATGTAACGGCGGAGGCACAAGAGACTGAAGACAAAGACGAAGCCGAAACCGTCGAAACAGAAGCCCCAACGAGTGACGCTGACAACCTGCACGTGCCCATGACCCCCGAGCACGTGCAGGTCGACAGCCTCGAAGACGCCCCCGAAATGCAGCAACTTCCTGCCGAACCGCTGTTCGCGGATCTGGAAGAAGACGTAGCAGACGAGGTCGAAGAAGAGGACGTTCCAAACATCCTGAATGTAGAGGACGTGGCGATTGAAACTTCGGATGAAGCATCCCAGGACTCACAGGACGATCAGACCCATGGTTTGTTGACGGCCGAAGATGAAGAGAACCTGCTGAGCGAGATTTCCGAGATCGAGTCAGAGTTCTCTGAGCGCTCGAGCCAAAAACTGGCGGATGACGCCGATCCGGATCAGGATGTCCAGCGTTTGATGGCCAAAACCGGCGAACATATGGATGATCCGTCCAGCAGCGATGCGCGCGAAACCTATTCGCACCTGCGTACAGCTGTCGCTGCGACCGAGGCAGAGCTGGATGACGCAGACACTGCATCCTCAAAGGCCGACGAATACCGTGGCGACTTGGAATCTGTGGTCAGCCCCCGCCGCCCCGAAGTGAAGGTGACCAGTGCGCGTCCGGAAGCAGATGCTCCGGCCCCGCTAAAACTGGTGGCTGAACAGCGCGTTGACGATCAGAGCGAACCAACCGGCCCCGTGATGCCCCGTCGCGTCACCACTGAAATGGAAGACAGCGGTTCGGAAGAAGGCGGCTTTGCCCAGTTTGCACAGGACCAGGGCGCTCAATCACTGCCTGACCTTCTGGAAGCAGCAGCAGCTTATCTGTCCTTTATTGAAGGTCAGGAACAGTTCTCGCGCCCGCAACTGATGAACAAAGTCCGCTCTTTGAAGCAGGATGAGTTCAATCGCGAAGAAAGCCTGCGTTCATTCGGTCAGTTGCTGCGCGACGGCAAAATCGAGAAAGCCGGCGGTGGCCGTTTTGCGGCCTCCAATCTGATCGGCTTCCGCCCGGATGATGAACGCGCAGTGGGCTGACTGACGCGCCTATAGACAAGCAGGGCCGGTTAAATCCCGGCCCTTTTTTTGCGAACTCAACTGTGCAAGGTGCACCGTTATTCAGGCAGCGCGTCAAAACGGTTTATGCTGCAGCGCAGAATTATGGTATAGTCTCACGGTAAAACTCTCGTCACGAGATCCGTTTCAGACTGAGGCAGTGCTATGCAAGACATCGTAATTCGCCGACTTCGAAGACATGATCACGCTTTAATTTCAAGCCATTTCAACAGCTTGGATGAGGACGTATTGCTTTCGCGCTTTGGCACACCTGTTCAGCCGCAGGGGGTGCAAGACTACCTGTCCAATATGTTTGCCGACGCAGCATTTGTTTTCGGAGCTTTCCCGGATTCTTGTCTACGCGGCGTGGGAGAATTGCGTCTGATACCTGACCACAAATACCACGTCGCCGAAGCGGCATTTACTGTTGAAAAAGCTTGGCAAGATCAAGGGATTGGAGATGCGTTGCTATCCCGCCTCATTACGATCGCTCAAAACCGAGGGATCAGAGAAGTCCATATGCTATGCCTTGCGACCAATCAGAAAATGAGACGCCTGGCCGCAAAGCACAACGCAGAGCTAACCCTTGTACCGGGTCAGGTCGAGGCGACCCTGACCACACCATGGCCCACCCCTTTCAGCATGGCCAAAGAAATCACAAGTGAGTACCGCGCATTTGCACGCGCAGTTCTCAGTTGGCCGAACCCGACACAGGCTTCTCAAGAGGGTCAGGACTGATCCGGGTCTTCTTTCCCGACGCCGCGAAAAACGAACTTGAACGGCAAAGCCCAAAGAACGCCAAGTACGACATAGACCAGAAGCTCAACCCAGATCGGGGGGCGATCCAGCCAGTTCACAACCGTCACCACAGCCACAATGTACAGCGGCAAGCCAATAACAAGGATCACCAGAGACCACCGCCGACGCGCCTTGTAACTCAGTCCCGGTTTCTTTTCCTCGGCCATCAGTCGGCAAACGGGTCTGTCACCAAAATGGTGTCGTCCCGCTCCGGGCTGGTGGACAAAAGCGCCACTGGGCATTCAATCAGTTCTTCCACACGACGTACGTATTTGATCGCGTTGGCCGGAAGTTCGGCCCAGCTGCGCGCGCCTTCCGTCGATTCGCTCCACCCCGGCATTTCTTCATAGATGGGGGTGCACCGTGCCTGTTGATCGGCCGCGGTGGGCAGATAGTCCAGCCGTTCGCCATCCAGCTCATATCCGGTGCAGATTTTCAGCGTTTCAAACCCATCCAAAACATCCAGCTTTGTCAGAGAGATGCCGTTCACGCCGCTGGTCGCACAGGTCTGGCGCACCAGACAGGCGTCGAACCAGCCGCAGCGACGTTTGCGGCCTGTCACCGTTCCAAATTCGTGCCCCCGGGTTCCAAGGCGATGGCCGTCGTCGTCGTCCAGCTCTGTTGGGAACGGGCCTTCGCCGACGCGGGTGGTGTAGGCTTTGACGATACCCAGAACAAAATCAACCGATCCAGGCCCGATTCCCACGCCGGTGGCGGCCTGCCCGGCGATCACATTGGACGAGGTCACAAATGGATAGGTTCCGAAATCGATGTCCAACAGAGCACCTTGCGCCCCTTCGAACAAAATGCGTTTGCCCGCCTTGCGCTTTTCGTTCAGCACTTTCCAGACCGGAGCGGCAAAGGGAAGGATTTCCTGCGCGATCTCCTTTAGTTGTGCAATCAGGGCGTCCCTGTCGACAGGCTCAATGCCCAGACCTTTGCGCAACGGATCATGGTGCTGCAACGCACGATCCACCCGGGCCTCAAGCGTTGCCTCATCCGCCAGGTCAGCCACACGGACCGAACGGCGCCCAACCTTGTCTTCATATGCAGGGCCAATTCCGCGACCGGTGGTTCCGATCTTGGTGCCTTTGCTGGCAGCTTCTTCCCGCGCACGGTCCAATTCACCATGGATTGGCAGGATCAATGGCGTATTCTCGGCGATCATCAATGTCTCGGGCGTGATCTCAACGCCCTGCTGACGGATCGAGGCAATCTCGTTTACCAGATGCCAGGGGTCCAATACGACACCGTTGCCAATAACACTCAGTTTACCGCCGCGCACAACCCCCGACGGAAGGGCATTCAACTTGTAGACCTCACCATCAATCACCAGCGTATGACCGGCATTATGCCCGCCCTGAAAACGCGCGATCACGTCCGCCCGTTCGCTGAGCCAGTCGACAATCTTGCCTTTTCCTTCGTCGCCCCATTGAGCGCCGACAACAACCACGTTGGCCATATCCGGTCCTTTTCGTGCTGAGTAATCAAACTCGGCTCGTATAGCCGGGCACAAACGGCAGGGAAACCGATTTTTCGCCGCAGATTGAAATCGCGCGAATGCGCGATGCCTCCGGCAGAGGTATTTGGGGCCAGATGAAGACGGATCCCCAGCTTCATCTGGCTAGAAATACCTCGGGGGAGTCGCCCGGAACGGGCGGCGGGGGCAGAGCCCCCGAACAATGGTCAACGCAGATGCACCGGATGCCCGTGGGGTGTCGTCAGATAAGCCTCTTCCCACGCCCGGTGCAGGTCAGTCACATCCTGTGGCAGAGCGGCACCCTGCTCGGCGAGCATGTCCTCAAGTGTTTCCAACCAAGCGTGAAAATAGTCGTCGCCACCATCCAGTTCCCGCGCAAAGCCATGACGCTTGAGTGTATTCGAGAATCGATTTGCCCAGTCGGACCAACCGAACCGACCAGCCTCGTTCAGGGCAACGGTGACAGCAAAGACCTGCGCGTGCCAGGGTTCGGCAAAGACAGGTTCCGGGGCCGTATGGATGACGCATTCGCTCATGCTGGAACCAGATAGCTTTGCCACAAATCCAGCACCACTTCGTCTTTGGGATGTTCTGGGTTGATCCACAGTTCAGACGCCGGGAAGGCCACTGCATACAGCGGTTCAGGTGCTTCGCCCAAACCGTGGGCGTTTGCGTCGGGTAAAACGTGCGTCCCATGCAAACGCAGGATTCGCCCTTTGGCGCCTGATGCGTAGATCGGCAAACGGGTATGGCCCCCATCCACAAGCCGGTTTGCAGCAGGTCGACTCGTGATGACGTCTTGCCCAACAGAGTACAGCACCGCGACGTTCGACGGTCTGTCCGCTGGTCCACCTTTAGCCAAAGCAGCAGAAACGGCTTCGGCTTTAAGCACTTTCTCGGTCAGCGGGTGTGCTCTCTCCTCACCGCCACCCCGCAGGTCATCCAAACTGAGAACACCTTTTTCAACCAGCAGGTCGGCTAGGCCAGAGATCCATTTTTCGTAATATGAAAATCGCGCGTAGTCTTTTGGAGACAGCCGTTCGCGCGCATGTCGCGACACATCGATGTTCCACTGCCCCAGAAACCCTGCGGCAAGTGTCACCGCCAATGCCCGAGCGTGCCACTCTTCGGCAAAAACCGGCGCGCCCTCTGCTTCTGGATCAATCGGGCCATCTCCAAAACGGCCGCCCATGTCATGAACGCGGGTCATGAGGACACCATGGGAAGGCCGGTACCGATCATGCTGTCGCGTGTCACCAGCGCGGCAAGTTCGTCTTCGCTCATCCCTTCTGTGCCTTCAGGTCGCATGGGCAGAACGAGGTAGCGAATCTCGGCAGTCGAATCCCAAACCCGCACAGATGTACCCTCGGGCAGAGTGACGTCAAATTCGGCTAGCACTTTACGCGGTTCGCGCACGGCGCGGGCACGGTAGGCGTCAGACTTATACCAGCCGGGCGGGATACCCAGCAATGGCCACGGGTAGCAACTGCACAAGGTGCAGACGACCATGTTGTGCTGGTCGGGTGTGTTCTCAACAACCACCATGTGCTCGCCTTGCCGACCGTAATAACCAAGATCCGCCACAACGGGTGTGGCATCTTCCAATAAAGCCGCCTTAAACACAGGATCGTTCCATGCTTTGGCAACAACCCGCGCGCCATTTTGCGGTCCAATCTTGTTTTGATACGTGTCGATGATTTCATCCAGCGCAGCCGGATCGATCAGCCCTTTACGGGTCAGAATCGTTTCCAGCGCCTTGACGCGCAAAGCGGGTTCCGGTGGTAACAATGCGTGCGGGTGGTCGTGGTCGTCATGTGGCATACGGCGCAGCCTGCGTCACGCATTGGTGTTCTGTCCAGTCCCGTTGCCGTGATATGATGTATCACGTGTGGTGATGTGAACTCCTGACTTGCCCCCGCGGACAAACTTGCATAAGTACCACGCGATACACGCCACGCTGTACAGGACCACCATGGAAAACGTCGTTCTCATCATCCACCTTCTGTTGGCCTTGGGCCTGATTGCCGTTGTTCTGATGCAGCGGTCCGAAGGCGGTGGCCTTGGCATGGGCGGCGGCGGTGGCGGCGCAATGACGGGTCGCGCAGCGGCAACCGCCTTGGGCAAGCTGACCTGGATTCTGGCGGCCTGCTTTATCGTGACCTCGATCACACTGACCATCCTCGCGGCTCAGAAGTCGTCGGGCAGTTCGGTGATCGACCGTCTGGGCGTTCCGGCTCCGGCTTCCACCGAAGAAAGCACTCCGGCGATTCCGTCGGCAGATGATCTTCTGCCACCGGCACAGGGCGACAACGCGCCACTGATCCCGCAAGCGGACTGATCCACAAAACCTAGAAACCTGAAAGAGGACTGCAACAGCATCTTGCGGTTCTCTTGCGCTTTTGGCGCGAATCCTTTATACGTGAAGTCCCGTGATGCAGCGGTTTTTCGGAACCGTCGGGCAGCTGATTTTGACGTCTCACGGGAGCAGCCGAAAAACTATGGCGCGTTTTATTTTCATCACTGGTGGTGTGGTTTCGTCCTTGGGCAAAGGACTGGCTTCGGCGGCTTTGGGATCGCTGCTGCAAGCGCGGGGGTACTCCGTTCGCCTGCGCAAGCTGGACCCCTATCTGAACGTCGACCCAGGCACAATGTCGCCTTTCGAACACGGCGAGGTTTTTGTCACCGACGATGGGGCCGAAACCGATCTGGACCTTGGCCACTATGAACGCTTCACCGGCGTAGCAGCGCGGAAAACCGACTCGGTCAGTTCGGGGCGGATTTATTCGAATGTGCTCGAGAAAGAGCGCCGTGGCGATTACCTGGGCAAAACCATTCAGGTCATCCCGCACGTCACCAATGAGATCAAGGATTTCATCGCCATCGGCGAAGATGAGGTTGATTTCATGCTGTGTGAGATCGGCGGCACCGTCGGCGACATCGAGGGCCTGCCCTTTTTTGAAGCCATCCGTCAGTTCAGCCAGGACAAGCCGCGCGGTCAGTGTATCTTTATGCACCTCACATTGCTGCCCTACATCAAAGCGTCGGGTGAGTTGAAAACCAAGCCGACCCAGCACTCGGTGAAAGAGCTGCGGTCGATCGGTCTGGCACCCGATATTCTGGTCTGCCGGTCTGAAGGTCCGATCCCGACGAAAGAGCGCGAGAAACTGGCGCTGTTCTGTAATGTCCGCCCCGACAGCGTGATCGCGGCGCAGGACCTGAGCACCATCTATGACGCTCCGTTGGCTTATCACCGGGAAGGTCTGGATCAGGCGGTGCTGGACGCGTTCCAGATCAGCCCTGCCCCGAAACCCGATCTGGCCAAATGGGAAGACGTCAGTGACCGCATCCACAATGCCGAAGGTGAGGTCAAAGTTGCCATCGTCGGCAAATACACTCAGCTTGAAGACGCCTATAAGTCAATTGCCGAGGCGCTGACCCATGGTGGTATGGCCAATCGGGTTAAGGTGAAAATCGAGTGGGTCGATGCCGAGGTGTTCGACACAGAAGACGCGGCCCCGCATCTGGAAGGCTTCCACGCGATCCTTGTCCCCGGTGGATTTGGCGAACGCGGCACCGAAGGCAAGATCAAGGCTGCTCAGTATGCGCGCGAACACAAGGTCCCCTATCTGGGCATTTGTTTGGGCATGCAGATGGCGGTGATCGAGGCGGCGCGAAATGCCGCTGGCATCACCGAGGCGGGTTCAGAGGAATTCGACCACGAGGCCGGGAAAAAACGTTTCGAGCCAGTTGTTTATCACCTGAAAGAGTGGGTACAGGGCAACCACAAGGTTGAACGCAAAGTCGGCGACGACAAAGGCGGCACCATGCGGTTGGGCGCGTACAACGCGGTTCTGGCCGAAGGATCCAAAGTTGCCGGCGTCTATGGCAGCACCCAGATCGAGGAACGCCACCGTCACCGCTATGAGGTCGACATCAAGTATCGCGAACAGCTTGAGAAGGCGGGCCTGAACTTTTCAGGCATGTCGCCGGACGGCCGTTTGCCCGAAATCGTGGAATGGTCAGATCATCCGTGGTTCATCGGCGTTCAGTACCACCCGGAACTGAAGTCCAAGCCTTTTGACCCGCACCCGCTGTTCCGCGATTTTGTGCGCGCTGCAAAAGACACCTCGCGTCTGGTGTAATCCGCCGCTGTGTCGGTCTGTCACCCCCACGTTGTTTTGTGGGGGCTGACCTCTTAACTGTATGAGGATGCGAAGTTTCTGCTTCGCGCCTTGGATACAGTTCAGAGATTCAGGAGATTTCCGATGAGCAACGCAACAACGATCACCAACCTCCAACAAGCACTGCATATGGAGCTGACGGCGGCGCATCAGTATCAGCTGCACGCCCATGTGCTAGAAGACTGGGGCCTTGATATTCTAGCCGAAAAGATGCGGGGCGAAATGCAGGAAGAGTTGGGCCACTCTGACGCGTTTATCGAGCGCATCCTGTTTCTGGGTGGCGTGCCCGAGCTTTCGTTTCAGAAAAGCCCGGCCGCGGCAGGTTCTTTGGAAGAGATGTTCTCTGCCGATCTGAAAGACGAAACCGAAGCTGTTGATTTCTATACCCAAGCCGCGCTGCAAGCAGCTGAAGTCGGCGATGTCGGTTCACGTACGCTGTTCGAACGCATTTTGTTGGAAGAGGAAGGTCATAAGGACTGGCTGGACACTCAACTGAGCTTGCTGAAGCGTCTGGGCGAAGCCAATTTCAGTGCGAAATTCGTATCTGGGGCAGCGGACGAGGCATAGGCTGCTTACATTCGGCTTGCCGCAAATCACCCGCATAGCTCAGTCCGATAGGAATTGAGCGATGCAGGGCCCGTCACCTCAAAGTGACGTATCAAAGGAAAAAAAACCTACTCGGTCGGACATCGTAACGTTAACTGTTGGTCACGTTACAACAGGAGAGTTCCGATGGCCGACCAGATCCAGAACGCGAAAACCTTCACCAGCCTTCACAAACAGGGCGATCCGGTCATCCTTTTCAACATCTGGGACGCAGGCAGCGCCGGTGCGGTTCGGGATGCCGGTGCGCAGGCAATTGCGACTGGCAGCGCCCCGGTTGCCATGGCTCAGGGGTTCAGCGACGGACAAAACGTCCCGCTTGAGGCTGCCTTGGACAACGCTCGCCGCATTGTGGCAGCAGTCGATCTGCCGGTGACACTGGATTTCGAAGGCGCTTATGCCGAAGACGCGCAGGGTATTTCAGAAAACGTGAAACGCGCTCTGGATTGCGGTGTGGTTGGTTTCAACTTCGAAGATCAGATTATTGGCGGCGCGGGGCTTTATGATGTGGCGGTTCAGGCCAAGCGCGTCGAAGCCATGCGAGAGGCGTGCGACAGCACGGGCATCCCCGCTTATGTCAATGCGCGCACCGATATCTTTCTCAAAGCTCCTGCAGAGACCCACAGCGAGGCTATGCTGGACGATGCCATCACGCGGGCCGCGTCCTATGAAGCGGCCGGTGCCAGCGGCTTTTTTGCACCGGGCCTGAAAGACGAAGCTTTGATTGGTCGTTTGTGCGAAGCAACTAACTTGCCGGTTAACATCATCGCCCTGCCCGGCACGCCTGCTACGTCCAAGCTGGCTGAACTGGGCGTTGCTCGTGTCAGTTACGGGCCTGTGCCCTATCGTCAGATGATCAAATGGCTGACCGAGCAGGCGCAGGCGGCTTTGAACTATGAAGGCTAAGCGCCGTTGGTGGGATGGCATTGCCTTCGGTCAGTATTTCCCTCATCTCTTGGTTGAACGCATCAAACGATGAATGCAAGTTCATAGCGGCCTGCTGTCGATCGGCAATCTTGTGATCATTCAGGTCTATGGCAGGTAGTCTTCGCTTGGCGGACCACAAAATATGGAATAACCTGACCTTATGTTGAAAAAGTTCTTTCAGGCGCTCAGACCGCCTCAACATAAACACCTGCCCGATCCGGATGCCGAGCTTGCCCTGGGCGCGCTCATGGTGCGTGTGGCGCAGGCGGACCGGGACTACAAACTGGAAGAGATCAGTTTGATCGACAAAATTCTGGCCCGCCTTTACCAGCATAACGCGATTGAAGCCGCTAAAGTGCGTGCGACTTGCGAAAAGCTTCACGCAGCTGCGCCGGAAACGGATACCTTTGGCAAGCTGATCCGCGAAACGACCGACTTGAAGGAACGTCTGGCCGCGCTGGATGCGCTTTGGGAAGTTGTTCTGGCTGATGGCAGCACAGACGAAGGCGAAATGAAAATCGTCGAAGAAGCCCGCGTCGCCATGGGGTTGAGCTTCAACGACAGTAAGGCCGCACGTGAACGCGTTCAAAGCCGCTTGGATGTGAGGTAGGCGCTCGCTATATCTATCCCATGTTCAGTGACTTTCTTTCCAGGCTCACGCAGCCTCAGCCCGACCCGCTTGTCGAAGACGACGCCCGCCTTGCCCTGACGGCCCTGCTGGTGCGTCTGGCCCGTTCTGACAATGATTATTCCGATACCGAGATGGCGCGGATCGACCGCATTTCGGCGGAACGCTTTGGCCTGTCGCCGTTCGAAAGCGCTGCATTGCGCGCGCAGGCCGAGGATTTGGAGGCCGAAGCCCCCGACACGGTCCGCTTTACCCGTGCCATCAAAGAGGCTGTCGCCTATGAGGACCGGCTGGCCGTGGTCCAGGCCCTGTGGTCCGTAGCGCTTGCTGACGGTCATCGCACTGGCGAAGAAGATTCTCTGCTGCGTCTCGTGGTCAGCCTGTTGGGTGTAAGCGACGTGGATTCGGCCTTGGCGCGCCAAAGGGCTGCAAAATCGTGATTGCAATGCTTGGCATGTACGACATGCCTGCGCTTCAAGCTGCCAATGACCGGTTCTGGGGGCTGATACGCAATCATCTGGGTTTCGGCCCGGATCACCTGACCCGAGATCAGGACATGTGGGAGGTCTGGCAGGACCCGAATCTGATATTGGCTCAGACCTGTGGGATGCCGTATCGAACCCGACTACATGGTCATGTGCAATTGATTGGAACGCCAGATTATGGCCTGCCCGATTGTCCGGCTGGCCATTACTGCTCGGTTTTTGTCAAACGTCGGGATGACGCCCGCGATCTACCAGATCTGGCGAACGGCACCTTTGCCTATAACGAGGCCCTATCTCAGTCCGGTTGGGCGGCCCCAATCACGCATTTGACAAAGTTGAATCTGTGCCCCGCTGCAGTTTTGGAAACCGGCGGGCACGCGCTATCGGCGCAAGCCGTGGCCGAGGGACAAGCCGACTTTGCCGCGTTGGATGCGTTAACATGGCATCTGCTGCAGGATCACACTGACCTGAATGACCGCGTGCAAGAGGTGACGAGGACCGCGCCGACCCCAACGTTGCCCTTCATTACCGCACAAGGGCAAAACGCTGCGCAAATCGCGCATGCCGTTCGCGCAGCCATTGAAAGCCTAGAGGACGCGGATCGACAACAGCTGTACCTGCGGGGCCTAGTGGACATTCCGGCGTCCGATTACCTGTCTGTTCCCAACCCACCGACCCCAAACGCCTTACTTTCGAACAGCTGACCAAATTGTCGAATGCATTTGGCCATTTTGGGCGTTTGAGGTCTTGATTCTGTCATTTGCGCATTGCATTGACCTATTTTTTCGGTCCTAGTACCGCACCAACACCACCAACCACTGGACTGCCCGTGACAGAAACCGCTCCCGTCATCGAAATCAAAAACCTTCACAAAAGCTTCGGCAATCTCGAGGTGTTGAAAGGGGTGGATATCACGGCTCATCGGGGCGACGTGGTCTCGCTGATCGGATCATCGGGATCCGGAAAATCGACGCTGCTGCGCTGCTGCAACCTTTTGGAAGACAGTCAGCAGGGTGAAATTCTTTTCAAGGGTGAACCAGTCAAATGGTCTGGTGAAGGCCATTCGCGCCGTCCGGCGGACCCCAAGCAAGTCATGCGCATTCGCACCAATCTGTCGATGGTGTTTCAGCAATTCAATCTTTGGGCGCATATGACCATCCTACAAAATGTGATGGAGGCCCCAGTGACCGTTTTGGGCCGTGACCGGGCCGAAGTGGAAGACAGCGCACGAAGGTACCTGGACAAAGTGGGCATTGGTGACAAATGCGATGTCTACCCGGCCCAATTGTCCGGTGGTCAGCAACAGCGTGCAGCCATTGCGCGTGGCCTTTGCATGGAACCCGAGGCGCTGCTGTTCGACGAACCAACCTCGGCACTGGATCCCGAGCTTGAACAAGAGGTCATCAAGGTGATTAAGGATCTGGCCTCCGAAGGGCGCACCATGATCATCGTGACCCACGACATGAAAATGGCCGCCGACATCTCAAGCCACGTGGTGTTTCTGCACCAGGGCCTTATCGAGGAAGAAGGCACGCCCGAAGATATCTTTACGTCACCCGAATCCGAACGGCTTCGGGGCTTTCTCTCCGCCACTCAGGCGGCTTAACTTCAAATACAGAACCAAACTGGGGAGTAACCAATGAAAAACCTGATTCTGTCCACCGCGGCACTGGCGCTGACTGCCGGTATCGCCATGGCCGACACCGTCCGCATGGGCACCGAGGGCGCCTACCCTCCGTATAACTTCATCAACGACGCCGGTGAGATCGACGGTTTCGAGCGTGAGGTCGGCGACGAGCTGTGCAAACGCGCAAACCTGGAGTGTGAGTGGGTTAAGAACGACTGGGATTCGATCATTCCGAACCTAGTGTCGGGCAACTACGACACCATCATCGCTGGCATGTCGATCACCGACGAGCGTGACGAGGTTATCGATTTCACCCAGAACTACTTCCCGCCTGCGGCTTCGGCCTACGTCGGTGCAGCGCAAGGCGTTGATGTTGCCGGTGGTATCGTCGCCGCGCAAACCGCAACCATTCAGGCCGGTCACGTAGCCGAATCCGGCGCGACTTTGGTTGAATTCGCAACCCCGGAAGAAACCATCGCAGCCGTACGTAACGGTGAAGCCGACGCGGTCTTTGCTGACAAGGACTTCCTGGTGCCGATCGTTGAGGAGTCGGGCGGTGAGCTGGTTTTCGTAGGCGATGACGTGCCTCTGGGCGGCGGTATTGGCCTGGGCATCCGTGAATCGGATGGCGAACTGCGTGGTAAGTTCGACGAAGCAATCACGTCGATGAAAGCAGACGGTTCGCTGAACGAACTGATCGTCAAGTGGTTCGGCGAAGGCGTGCCGACCTACAACGCTGACGGTTCGGTCGTTACAAACTAATCCGTATCAAGCGGTTCGGCGCGTTTGTCGCGCCGAACCTGGCCCGTCAGAAACGCGGGCACGACGTTCGAAAGACGCTACATGTTTTCCTTTTGCGCTGATCCAGACACGCTCGGAACATTCCGTTGGTTTTCTTGTTACCTGACCAACGGTGTCCACTGGTCCTTCTACTTATCTTTCCTCAAAGTATTGGGATTGCTGGCCGTGACCGCGCCTGTTGCGTTGGCGTTTGGCTTTATGGGTGCAATGGCAGCCCGGTCGCATTTCCCACCACTAAGCTGGCTGGGAAAAGGGTACATCGCCATTGTGCGCGGCGTCCCCGACATCGCATTCTTCCTGTTTTTTGTCATTGCCCTGGATCAGGCGTTCGAATGGACGCGGCATAAAATCCTGTGCCCCGAATGGACCGACCCGATCCGTCAGGGAAATGACTTCATCGTGTGTCAGGCGGCCAAGCTGCCATTGGGAACAGCGCCGGAATGGGTGCATGAAACTTATGGGTTCTTTCTGGCCATCATCACTTTCTCAATCGTTTTCGGGGCCTTTGCCGCCAACGTCCTGTTCGGCGGTATGCGGGCTGTTCCACACGCGCAACTTGAAACAGCCGAAGCCTATGGCATGACCCGTCGTCAGACTTTCTGGCGCATCCTTGTGCCGCAGATGTGGGTCTATGCCCTGCCCGGCCTGTCGAACCTGTGGATGGTACTGATCAAGGCGACGCCGCTTCTGTTCCTGCTGGGGATCGAGGATATCGTCTATTGGGCGCGCGAGCTTGGTGGCACCAAGACCTCCAGATTCACACAATATCCCCACGGCGACTGGCGCATGTGGTACTTCCTGTTCCTGCTGATTTTCTATTTGGGTATGACCCGCGTATCCGAGATTGGATTGGAAAAACTGATGCGCAAGCTGTCGCACGGACAGGCCACCTCGGGCGGTGAATTGCTACGCAAGGAGACCACGGCATGAGCTGCTTGCAGACCATTCAGGACTATGGCCTCCGTTCTCTTGGCATTGGCGAGCGCCTGTTGCCCAAGAACGATTTCACCCTGTGCGAGCAGTTTACTCTGATCGGGTCAGGTATGATCTGGAATGTGTATTTCGGGATCATGGCACTGGCGACCGGTTTCTTTCTGGCCACCGCCCTGGCGGTCGGCAAAGCCTCGACGAACAAGTGGCTGCGAAAACCTTCGGAATGGTTCATCTTCCTGTTCCGTGGCTCGCCCTTGTTTATCCAGTTCTTCTTTGCCTACTTCTTCTTCCTGTCGCTAAAGAAATCCTACCCCATGTTTGACGCCTTCACCTCAGCCTGGCTGGGGGCGCTGATCGTGCTCTTCCTGAACACCGCTGCCTATTCGGGCGAAATCTTCTATGGTGCGCTCAGATCCATTCCCAAAGGCGATATTGAGGCCGCAGATGCCTATGGCATGACCGGTTGGGCTCGTTTCCGCCGGATCGTCTGGCCAACTATGCTGCGCCTGGCGTGGCCCGCTTATACAAACGAGGCCATCTTTCTGTTCCACGCCACCACGCTGGTTTTCTTCTCGGCTTTCCCAGCCTGGCAACAACGCGGAGACGCGCTGTATTACGCCAGCTACTTTGCCGACAAGACGTTCAACCCGTTCGTTCCATATCCGATTCTGGCGTTCTATTTCATTCTGCTGACATTGGTGATCGTCTGGGGTTTTGGCATGATCAACAAGCGCTTGAACCGGCATCTTCCAGTGGCCAGACAAACCAAGATGCGTTTCAAACTGAACCTCGCGCGCTGATCTTCAGCGCGCGCATCGCATCAACTTTCAAGGCCATTCCAATGGCGTAACGCGTGCAGTCGCATGAAAACAAACCTGTTTTGAGAGAAGTGGTACCGCCTCCCTGGCTTGAACAGGGGACCTCTGGATCCACAATCCAGCGCTCTAACCAACTGAGCTAAGGCGGCACTCGTGAGGGGCGATGTACCGAACGCGCCGGGGGAATGCAAGAGGATTAAAGCCGAAATTTCCAGCTTTGTTCGACAAGATCGACCCCAAAGGAATGCACCGATTTGCTGTCTGTCAGTTCCCACCCAAACGCCTTGTACAGCGCACATGCCGCCCTGTGGCTTTCATGGGTCCACAGAACCATTTCCTGATAACCGGCGTCCCTTGCAAAGCCTGTACAGGCTTCCAGCAGCCGTTTCCCAACCCCATGACCGCGTGCCTCGGGGACAACCAGAAACAAGCGCAGTTTTGCGGTGTGTTGATCGACACCTACACAAAAAATGCTGCCCAGCCGTCGCCCGCCCTGCTCTGCAATCCACCCCTTTTCGCGGGTGGGATCGTGGGATGCGATGAACTCGTCAAGGATACGTGCAACCAAAGGCGCGAAACTGTCGTCAAACCCTTCATCGCGCGCATAGAGCGTACCGTGCTGTTCGACCAGCCAGGCGGCGTCGTCAGGTTGAAAGGTTCTGAGTATGACATCATCCATGATTTATCTGACCGCAAAGGTGACTTGATTCTCAACCCTGCGCGCGCTAGCAGGAATGCTCAGTCTCGGAGGCACAGATGGGCATCAATACCGAACGCGACATTCAGGCGAATCTGCAAATCGGCCCAACCGATCAGGGTATGGTACGCTTGTTCATCGAAGCTGACGGTGTGGAAATTCCGATGGATTTCGACCCGGAAGAAGCCGAAGAAATCGCGGATGAGATCCGCGCAGCTGTCCAAGCCGCTCTGGCCGTCAAAGGCTGACGCTAAAGCCGCGGATCGCGCAGCGCGTGCAGACGACGTGCTGCATCTGTTGCAAACTTCTGGATCATCTTCTTCCGCCGTGCCGGGGCCAATTTGTCCTCAGGAGACATGCGCACAATTTCTGCGTCATACGCGTCGGCGATGATCAAACCGGTTTCCGCGGGCAAAAGATCGACCGGAAAATCAGTGTCGACAGCCCAGAAAAACCTATCACACCACTCCAAATAGCCCTGCCATTTCGAATCTGACTGATAATCCGCCCGGCTGGATTTGCATTCGATTACCCAAAGCTCACCCTTGGGGCCTAACCCCATCACATCGACGCGCAAGCCGCGTGCCGGGACAAATTCCTCAACAGATACAAAACCATGCGTCGCAAGGTGTCGCGCGACACCCCGCGCCAGTTTCTGTCCAGGTTGCAAATCCAAAACCATTTCTCAAATGTGAACAATTAGTGAACAAAAGTAAAGCGTCCCTTCAGACTTGACATGATACCTTTTGGTACTGCATTAATATGATACCAAATGGTATCTCATTTGAGGGTGCTTATGGAAAACCAAACTCAAAACGCGTTTCGTGCGCTGGCTGATCCAACCCGCAGGGACATCGTGCAACTGCTTGCAGTTCAGGACATGACAATCGGGCAATTGACCGACCGGTTCGACATGACCCGAGCTGCGGTCAAGAAACACCTGACTGTTCTTTCTGACGGTGGCTTGATCTCGGTCGAAGTGCGCGGTCGGGAACGCATTAATCGACTTGAACCACTGGGGATGGCCCCTGTTCTGGATTGGCTCAGCTATTTTGACCAGTTCTGGGGCGACCGCCTCAACTCTCTCAAGGAAGCTGTTGAAAGGAAATCAAAATGACCGATTCTGTATTGAAGAAATCAATATTCCTCAGGGCCGAACCGGAAACCGTATGGGCTTATCTTACAGACCCTGGCCATTTGGCGGAATGGTTTCACAAACCGGAACGGCCGTTGGTCGAAGGTCAAAAGCTTGAGATGTTTGGCACCACAAGCGGCGACTTGCTGATCTGGGGCGAAGTTCGCGTCGCTAAGCCTCCCAAATATCTTGAATACACGTTCACAGTGAAACCTATGGGCGATGCTGTAAGCACCGTGAAATGGACCTTGGAGCCTGTGGCCGGTGGTACGCGTCTTGATCTGCTGCACGAAGGCTTGCCGCAGGGTGCCGATGCCTTCGAACTGATCCTGGCCTTGGACAAAGGGTGGGACGAACACTTTGGCAAGATGCGCGTGGCATTGCACGAAACTGTTGATGCCTGACCCCTTGTGCGAACCCGCCAGACACCCTAGTTAAACGCGTGGCGGGTTCTGCCCTTCTTGTGACAGGTAGCATTCTGGTGGCCTTAAGCAATTCCGAGGGGGCTGGCTCTGTTCAGGTCCTGGCCTGATTACCTGGCGCCCACCTGTACATACAGGTCCTCGGGAATCACACCGCACGGTTGACTGGTGGTCCCGCCGCAATTTTCCCTGAATTTCAGCGCTCTGCGCGGGCTTCCTGCTTGGCAAGTGCAGGCTTGAAGCTGTGCACGACAGGCGATCCACGCCGTGGACCACCGGGCTTTTCGGCCATGCTCATGATCTTGTAGGCAAATTGCACCCCGGCAAAGACGATGCCATTCATGAACCAGATCATGACCAGCGCGATCAGGCCGATTTCCGAGCCGGTGATCAGGTGGCGCAGATTCGCCACGTTCAGCGCCAATAGTACGCCGACAAACACTGCCGAGATGACAAAACCCCAAGCGACTTGCGTGATATACAGACGGATCAGTTTCGGCATCGTATCTCTCCTTGCGCTGATATCAGAAGTCTAGCGCTTGGGAGGCGACGGTAAAGGCGTCAGAACGCCTCGGGCTGAGCCTCACGTGCCATGTGGTCCAATACGGCGTTGACGAATTTGGGCTCTTTGCCCTCGGGGAAGAAGGCACGCGCAACGTCAACGAACTCGGTGATGACCACTTTGGGCGGCGTGTCGCTTTGGGTCAGCTCTGCCCCAGCTGCGCGGAACAAGGCACGCAATGTCGGGTCAATACGCGCAATCGGCCATTTGGCAACCAGAGCGCGGTCGGTCATCTGATCGATCGGCGCTTGAAAGTTCACCGCGTTGTCGACCAGCGACCGAAACACGCTGATATCGCCGTCCAGCATTTCTTCGCCCTCATAGACGGCGCCAAAACGGTGATCCAGAAACTCATTCACGACGGCTTCCGTCGTCTGGCCCGTTTGCTCCATCTGGAACAGCGCCTGCACGGCATAAAGCCGGGCGGCGGATTTCATCAGGCGTTTCTGGTTGGCCGGCTTCGGCGCGTCTGTCTGGGTCATGCTGTCGTGGGTCCGTTGTTGTCGCCCGCCACAAGGATGGACTCGGACGGCGGCTTGAAACCAACGCCCTTTTTGGAAGAGCCCCACTTACGGCTGAGTGCGATCAGATGCAAGGCCGCAGCAGCAGCCCCGCCGCCTTTATTCATCTTTTCTGGATTGGCGCGGACTTCGGCCTGTTCGTCATTCTCAACCGTCAGGATGCCATTGCCGATGCACAGCCCTTGCAGACCCATCAATTGGATCGCGCGGCTCGAGTCGTTGCAGACGGTCTCATAATGCGTGGTCTCGCCACGAATGACGCAGCCCAGCGCGACATAGCCGTCGAAATTGCACTGGCGATCGGCCATCGCGATGGCGGTCGGGATCTCCAGCGCGCCCGGAACCTCAACCACCTCGCAGGTACCGCCGGCCGCTTCGATCTCGGCCTTGGCTCCGGCGATCAGGTTGTCGGCAATCGCGCGATAGAACGGGGCCGCCACGATCAACAGCTTCACCGGCTTGTCGAAACTGGGTGTCGGCAGAATGCCGTATTTGTCTTGTTCAGCCATAATCAGTCTTCCTTCAGGATCGAACGGGTGCCCACGATGGACAGGCCAAACGCGTCGAGCCCCAAATACACGGTTTCAGGCGAGTCGGTCAGCAGCACCAGCTCCTGAATGCCCATCTTGGACAGGATCTGCGCGCCCAGACCAGTTTGCTTGATGGTGCGTGGGCCATCATCATCGATGGCATAAAGCGAGTTGCGTGGTTGCCGGAACAGGCAGACGACACCGCGCCCTTCTTCGGCGATCTTTTCCATCGCACGGGGCAACTCGCGCGAAGATTTCGGCCCGAGGCCCAGGATATCCGGCGCTTCGTGCAGCGCGTGCGTGCGGGTCAGAACCGGTTCGGGCGTGGCGATGTCGCCTTTGATCATCACGACATGTTCGATGCCATGAGTCTGGTCCGTGAAAATCCGCATTTCCCATTCGCCGCCATACTCAGACGTAACAGTCTGACGCGATGTTTCCACCACCAGATTGTCGTTGCGCGAACGATAGCTAATCAGGTCGCTGATCGTGCCGATCTTCATGTTATGCTCTTGCGCAAACTCAACCAGGTCAGGCAGACGCGCCATGGTGCCGTCGGGCTTCATGATCTCGCAGATTACGCCGGACGGGTTCAACCCTGCCAGACGCGAGATATCAACGGCTGCCTCTGTATGGCCCGCGCGTACCAGCACCCCACCCCGCTTGGCCCGCAATGGGAAGATATGGCCGGGCGTCGCGATATGCGCCATTGTGTTCTGCTCATTGATCGCGGTGGCCACGGTCAGCGCACGATCAGCAGCGGAAATTCCAGTGCTGACGCCTTCGCGCGCTTCAATCGATACGGTGAAGGCCGTCTCGTGCCGGGACGAGTTGTTGACGGCCATCATCGGCAGCCCCAGCGCATCCACGCGTTCGGCTGTCATCGGCAGACAGATCAGGCCGCGCCCATGGGTCGCCATGAAGTTGATTGCCTCGGCATCGGCGAATTCAGCGGCAATGACCAGATCACCTTCATTCTCACGATCTTCGTGGTCGACGAGGATATACATCCGGCCGGCACGCGCTTCTTCGATGATGTCTTCGATCGGGCTGATCGCGTCGCGCAGCTGGGCCTCGACCGGTCCTGGGGTTTCAAAGCTCATGGGGCAGCCTTTCAGATGGCATGTTTGCACGGCGGCATAGACCACTCAGACCCCAAAGGCCAGCCTGCAAACGGCGCAGATCGGGCGCGACGCGACGTATCAGGACATCTCGGCCAAACGCGCGACGTAGCGGGCCAGCGTATCGATCTCAAGGTTGACACGATCACCTACATGAACGTCGCCCCAGGTGGTCACCTCTTTGGTATGCGGAATGAAGTTGATACCAAAATCGCAATCATTCACATCGTTGACCGTCAGAGAGGTTCCGTTCAGCGCAACCGATCCCTTTGGGGCGATAAACCGCGCCAAGTCTTTGGGCGCGCGCAGAGTCACACGGGTGCTGTCGCCTTCATCTTCGACGGCAACAACCTCGGCCACCCCGTCCACGTGACCGGACACGATATGGCCACCCAACTCGTCGCCGACCTTCAGCGCACGTTCAAGATTGACGCGTTTACCAACAGTCCACGTATCCAGGTTGGTTTTCGACACAGTTTCAGCGCTTATCTGTACATCATACCAATCATCCCCCAGTGCAATCACGGTCAGGCACACGCCATCACTGGCAATCGAAGCCCCGATATCAATACCGGACGTGTCATAGGCTGTTTTGATCCGTGCGCGCAGGTCTCCCTTCTGCTCCAGTTCAGTGACGGTGCCCATGTCGGTTACGATCCCTGTAAACATTCCGTTAACCCTCAGTCCCTACGCTGTACGTGTCTCACCGCCGAGGTAAGCCTATCAGACCGCGCGAGCAAGCCCTGCCTTGCCGTGCCTCGCCCAAACGGGCATAGTTTCGACAATAAAACCAAACGAGCAGTCCAAATGCAGCATACGCCCTTAGATCCAAAAGATCGCGTATTCCTGTTTCTGCAGGGACCACATGGGCCGTTTTTCTCGGCGCTGGGAAAAATGCTGCGCGCCGCTGGGGCTCAGGTCTGGCGCGTTGGGTTCAATGCCGGTGATCAGGCATTCTGGTTCGAAAAGGCAAGCTTTTTACCGTTCCTAGAACGACAAGAAAACTGGCCTGATACCCTTTGCCGGATCATGGAGGATAAGGGCGTTACCGATATCGTACTGTACGGGGACACCCGCCCGGTTCACGCTCAGGCAGTTCAAATTGCGAAGGCGCGTGGCGTTATAGTTCATGTGTTCGAGGAGGGTTATCTGCGCCCATGGTGGATCACTTATGAGCGCAACGGGTCAAACGGGAACTCTCGGCTCATGTCCCTGGATGCCGAACAAATGCAGCAGGCTTTGGAAGTCGCGGACAGCAAATCGCCTCCACCGCCCTCACATTGGGGGGATATGCGGCAGCATATCTTCTACGGCGCCCTCTATCATTGGTTCGTAATGTTCCGGAACGGGCGATACAAAAACTTCCGCCGACATAGGGAACTGCCCGTATCACAAGAGTTCAGACTTTACTTCAAACGCCTGATTTTGATGCCTTTTCACCGGCTGCGCCGCAGCGTTGCAACGGCTCAGGTCAGACGGGGCGGTTATCCTTATCACCTTGTCTTGCTGCAGTTGGGGCATGACAGCTCAGTCCAGGCACATTCCGGGTATTCTGGCATGTGTGAATTCCTGGATCACGTGATCGAAGGCTTCGCGCAAGGCGCACCAGCCCATCACAGGTTGGTCATCAAAGAACACCCGCTGGAAAACCACCGAGAGCCCTTGCGCCGTCACGCGATGGAAAGCGCCAGAAGAAATGGCATCCGGGACAGAATTCACTATGTGCCCGGCGGTAAGCTTGCCAAGCTTCTGGACGATGCGAACTCGGCTGTCACCGTAAACTCGACGGCAGGTCAGCAGGTCTTGTGGCGCGGCATTCCGCTGCGAACATTCGGGCGGTCGGTTTATGAGAAGCCGGAATTTGTGTCGCAGCAACCTATCGCTGCCTTTTTCGCGGCCCCCAAGCACCCGGACAGCGATGCCTACAGGTGTTACCGGCAGTTCCTTCTGGAGACCAGTCAAGTGCCCGGCGGGTTCTATTCCCGACGTGGTCGACGGCAGGCTTTGCGACGTGCCGCAGATATGATGTTGACGGCCACCGACCCCTATCAATCGATCCTCAACAAGAACGCGGCCCGGACGCCACAGTTGAAAATCGTTGAAGGACACGGCCACTCTGTGACTGGAAGTTAAGCGCCTGACCCGCTAATCTGCGCCCAAGTAAAAAAAGACTGAGGATATTCGGCAGTGAACATCTCTCCTATGCGTTGGATGCGGGGGGCTTCCCTTGTGGCCGCAATCGGCCTTCTGGCGGCGTGCCAGCTTCCGAAATCCGGACCGAACAAATCCGAAATTCTGGCGGGAGCCGTTCAAAACGGCGGCAACGCATTTGTTGTCGAAGTCGATGACCGGGTGACGCGTGCCACGTCCTCGACCCCGCAATACGGCTTTTCCTCGTCGTTTAGCAGCGCCCAGACGTTGACTGCTGATACCGTGCGCCCCGGCGACGTCCTTAGCCTGACCATCTGGGAAAACGTTGACGATGGCCTTCTGTCCAGCGAAACGGGTGCAGCAACGGCGTTGGACGAGGTGCAGGTCGACAGCGAGGGTTTCATCTTTGTCCCCTATGCAGGTCGTTTGCGGGCTGCCGGAAACACACCGGAACAACTGCGTGTTCTGATCACAAACAAGTTGCAGGAACAGACGCCAGACCCTCAGGTCGAAGTACGACGCGCTGCTGGCGACGGGTCTACTGTCTCGCTGACCGGCACAGTCGCAGCACCCGGCATCTACCCAATCGAGCGGCCGACCCGGTCCTTGCTGGGTATGCTGTCTCAGGCGGGTGGCGTCTCGGTGGCGTCTGACATTGCACTGGTGACCCTGATCCGTGGAGGCCAAAAGGGCACCGTCTGGTACGAAGATTTGTACCGGAACCCCAAGCTGGACGTAGCCTTGCGCGGTGGTGACAGGATCCTCGTGGAAGAAGACAGCAGGTCTTACATCGCCCTCGGCGCCACTGGCGGCCAATCCCGCGTGGCATTTGAAAGCCAGGACTTGTCCGCGCTCGAAGCCCTTGCCCAGGTGGGCGGCCTCCTAACTCTGTCGTCGGATCCAACAGGCATCTTCATCCTGCGCAAGGAACGCGAGAGCGTGGCCCGGAGCATCACAGGCCGTGCTGATCTGAAGGGTGATCAGCGCATGATTTACCTGCTGAACCTGACCTCACCCAACGGTCTGTTCATCGCGCGCGACTTCGTAATCCGCGACGATGACACGATCTACGTGACTGAAGCGCCCTACGCACAGTGGAGCAAATCGATCTCGCTTATTGCAGGTGGCCTGACGCCAATTGCGAATGTTGCCACGCTGACTGGCAACTGATGCATGATACCTGACACCGACAAAGCAACCGGGGCCAGTCGCACCCGGTTGTTTGTCTATAACGGCGGGTTTTTGACGCAAAAGCGTCTCAAGAGAATACTGTCTCTGACTGGCTTTGATATTCGTTTGGGCATCCCCCAGAGCGAAGATTGCGTGGGCGTCTGGGGCAACAGTCCCACGGCTCATCGAGGCTTGAGGGTCGCCGAAAAGCACGAAGTTCCAGTTCTGCGCATCGAAGATGCGCTTCTCAGGTCACTGCATCCCGGACGCGAAGGCGAACCGCCGCTGGGTCTGCTTCTGGATCGCTCGGGCTTGCATTTCGATGCGTCACGACCGTCCGATCTTGAGAAGATTCTGATCAACGATCCGTTGGACAACACCGCTCTGCTCAATCGCGCGCGCGCAGCAATCGAACGGATCAAGGAATTGCACCTCAGCAAATATTCCGCATTTGATCTGGACGAGGCTCCTCCAGATCCCGGCTACGTACTGGTCGTCGATCAAACGGTGGGAGACGCTGCAGTCACAGCCAGCGGAGCGGACCGGGCTCGTTTCCTTGAAATGCTGTTTGTCGCGCAAGAAGAAAACCCTGGCGCACAGATACTAATCAAGACACATCCGGAAACGCAGGCGGGTCATCGCCAAGGGCATTTCACCGATCAGGATCTTTCAGATCGGATCTCGCTGTTCGACGCCCCGATCAGCCCTTGGCCACTGTTGGAAGGTGCTGTCGCCGTTTATACAGTGTCCTCTCAACTGGGGTTCGAAGCCATCCTGGCCGGGCACAAACCGCGTGTGTTTGGTCAACCCTTCTATGCTGGTTGGGGCCTGACGCAGGACGAAAACCCGATTGCGCGTCGCCAACGCAACCTGACCCGCGCGCAACTTTTCGCTGCAGCTATGCTGCTGTACCCCACATGGTACGATCCATACCGGGACGAGATCTGCGATCTGGAGATGGCGCTGGACACGCTTGAAGCTCAAACCCGCGCCTGGCGTCAGGACCATAAAGGCTGGACTGCCTCGGGCATGCGTCTGTGGAAACGCAAACACATGCAGCAGATTTTTGGGCGGCACGGAAAACTAAGATTCACATCCGCGCAGCCAGAACACTCAGATCGCCCGCATATGGTCTGGGCCAGTCAGGCAAGAAACACCGAAGGAGCGGTGCGGGTTGAAGACGGGTTCCTCAGGTCGCGCGGATTGGGGGCGGAACTGGTGCCTCCACTGTCATTGGTCACGGACGAAATCGGCATCTATTACGACCCCACAAAACCCAGCCGGTTGGAGGACCTGATCAGCCTGCGCGAAACACTGCGCCCAGATCAGGAGATGCGTGCCGAACGCCTGCTAGAGCGGCTATTGGCTGAGGGATTGAGCAAGTACAACACGGGCCAACCCGCCCCTACCTTGCCTGAAGGGCACCGCATCCTGGTTCCCGGACAGGTCGAGGATGATGCTTCGATCCTGTTGGGCACAGGCGCAGTGCGCAGCAATATGGATTTGCTGCAAGCTGCTCGCGACGCCAACCCAAACGCGATCCTGATCTACAAGCCACATCCCGACGTCGAGGCCGGATTGCGTGAAGGCAAGATTGACGCAACGGTCTTGGCAGACGTTGTCGTACCCCACACGGATCCCGCTGCGTTGCTGACCCAAGTTCAGGAAGTTTGGACAATGACCTCGCTTTTGGGGTTCGAAGCTTTGTTGCGCAGGGTAAAGGTGACAACCCTTGGCGCACCTTTCTATGCCGGGTGGGGCTTGACCACAGACCTTGGGGTCGTTCCAGCCCGTCGGGGCGCAAGACCGTCATTGTTGGGTTTGGTCCACGCCACGCTGATCGACTATCCCCGCTATTTCGATCCTGTTACCGGTCAAGCCTGCCCTGTCGAAGTAGCAGTCGAGCGTCTGTCACAGGGAAACGCCGCTGCGACAGGTCCGATCAATCGATTGCTTTCAAAACTCCAGGGTGCGTTCGCAACGCATGCTCATTTTTGGCGCTAGACTTACGCAGGGGGTTTGCGCCAACGGTGCAGGATATCGTCCCCCACAACCTGCGTTTCGATAAGCTCGAACCGCGGCGCGGCTTCAAGTGTTTCAAACCCCAAGGTTCCAACGGATGAAAGCCCGTCGGCCCCGATTGTCAGACCGGCCGTAAAGCCAACCAGTTCATCCACCAAATCCTCGGCCAGAAGCGAAGCCGCAAGTGCTGCTCCGCCTTCACAGAACACGCTTGTCAGACCGGCCTGCCCCAATTGCTGAAGCAGATCCAGCGCGTCGATATGGTGGTCTTTCAAGGCGCACGGGATGAGCTTTGCCCCAAGCCCTTCCCAAGCGCGTGCACGCTCGGCATCGGGGTGATGCGCATGACAGAGCCAGACTGGCGTTTTCGAGGCTGTGCGCGCCAACTGCCCCATCAGGGATATGTCCATGTGGCGCGATACCACTACGCGCACAGGCTGATGCGCAATACCTAGGTCCCGCACCGTCAGCGACGGGTCATCTGCGCGCGCTGTTCCTGCCCCGACCATGACCGCATCGTGACGTGCCCGCATTGCGTGAACAACGCGGCGCGCTTGTGGCCCGGTGATCCACTGACTGTGCCCTGTCGAGGTTGCAATCCGTCCATCAAAACTGCTGGCCAGTTTGAGGGTGACAAATGGCCTGCCCTGTTCGGTCTTTAAGAAAAAACCTTCCAAATCCCGTTCTGCTTGTTCTGCCAGAATACCGGTTTGAACCTCAATTCCGGCCTCACGCAGCATTGCAAAGCCCTGTCCGGCCACGCGTGGATCGCTGTCCTCAACGGCAGCAACAACACGAGATACACCTGCTGCGATCAAAGCCTCGGCACAGGGCGGGGTTTTTCCATGATGGGAACAGGGCTCTAGTGTCACGTAGGCGGTGGCGCCACGCGCAGCCTGTCCGGCTTGGGCCAAAGCCTCGGTCTCGGCATGAGGACGCCCCCCGGGCTGTGTCCAGCCACGCCCAATTATTCGGCCTTCGCGCACGACGACACACCCGACAGCCGGGTTTGGCCAGCACGTCCCTTGACCGCGCCGCCCTAAAGACAGGGCCAGCGCCATAAATCGCTTATCTGTTTCGTTCACTCGTCCGTCGGAGGCTGCGGCGGTCGCAGTTCGTGGACAAACTCCTCGAAATCATCGGCCGCCTGGAAATTCTTATACACACTCGCAAAGCGAACATAGGCGACGGTATCGATCCGCGCCAGAGCTTCCATGACAATCTCACCGATCTTGTTGGACGGAATATCCGTGTCGCCCATACTTTCCAGCCGGCGCACGATGCCCGAGATCATCTGATCGATCCGTTCCGGATCAACAGGCCGTTTCTGCATCGAGATGCGGATCGAACGCTCCAGCTTGTCGCGGTCGAAATCCTCGCGCTTACCGTTGGTTTTGATCACCACCAGATCGCGCAGTTGCACACGCTCATACGTCGTGAACCGCCCCCCACAGGCTGGACAGAACCGGCGTCGGCGAATTGCCACATGGTCCTCTGCCGGACGTGAGTCTTTTACCTGAGTGTCGATATTTCCGCAAAACGGGCAGCGCATCCGCCGTCTCCTCGTCCCATGTTCGGCCTCTTTTTGTAAGCGCTGCGGCTTACTTATCCACAACTATAGGGCAGCCGCTAGGGTTTGGGTAGTCGGAATTTTCAACCGCAAGATAAAGGGTCAGGCCAAATGTGCAGCGACATGTCTTTGATGAGGCGCAGTGCGGTGTTCAAACAGGTAAATCCCCTGCCAGGTTCCAAGAACCATTCGGCCCTTCGACACTGGGATCGACAATGACACAGGCATGAGTGCTGCCTTGATATGTGCTGGCATGTCATCCGGCCCTTCATAAGTATGGCGCAGATAGGACATAGCCGGATGGTCAGACGGAGGCACAAGGCGTTCGAAAAAGGCCTGAAGATCGGTTTGAACCTCGGGGTCGGCGTTTTCCTGGATCAGCAGTGAGCACGAGGTATGGCGGACAAACAGCGTCAGAACGCCATCACCAGCCCCCTGATCAACCCAGTGACGGACGTCAGACGTGAATTCGTATAGCCCCGGTCCTTGGGTGTGCACTACGAATTCAGTCTGCATCGTGACGATCCTGTTGGTTTATCAGTCGTTGAAGAACGGCCGATAATTACACTGGGCGTTTGCACCTTGTACAGATTCACTGTTGCCGGGCTGAAAGCCGAACGAGATAAAGCTGCTGGGTTGCACATCGACGGACTGGGGTTGCTTGATCGAAAACTGAATCGCCGTTCTGCGTCCGGTGGTGACACTGGGCCCATAACCGCGCAAGACATAGATCCGGTCCATCCAGCCAAGTCCCAGGGTTCGACGTGCATAATCCGCAGCCGCACACCAGTACCCTTCCGTACGCTGATCGCCTCGCGGGATAACCTCGAAGTCTGTGGCGTTGATCGGTTCAGTTCGATACCCGTTTCGCGCAGCATCCGCAGTCAAGGGAACACTGAAGGCAACTATGGCCAATGCGGCAAGTGTAGAAAACATTTTCATCGTTAAATCTTCCCTGATTGTGTGTCCCAGTTAGGTTAGTCCAGCTTCGCAAATTGCACAGTGCCCCTCACGATCAATTCAGCCAGCTCCGCGCATTGTGTGATCAGGTGTGAGCCAACCTTGGTACCGGATCAGCAATCCCAACCCGGGCGCATTGGCCGAAACGTCGAACCTGAACCGGCCTTGCGCGTCCTGCCATTCACGCGTGTTCGAACGCGGCAATGCAAAAGCGGGCAAAGGAACGCCAAATACGCTCAGTCGGAGAATTTCAATGCGCAACACGCCGTTTTGCAGGCTCGGCCGCAACCAGATAGAAATCGCCCCGAATTTTTCTCGGACACAGTTCCGATTTGCGTCGTAGACCAGATGCGAAGTGGTGCAATGGCCACCAAAGTCGCGGGTCCAAGTTAAGGTTTCGCCCATCCTGTTTATCGTAACAGATACAGGAACGTCTTTGCCGCCGGGAGGAAACCCGGCCAAATTTGTCGCGATCTTGGTGAGAAAACCGGTGCCCCGCTCGATGTCGCATTGGCCTGAATACTGACCTTCCGTGCTGTGCAGCCACTGAACCGCATTGGGCAAGCTGTGATTGGGGGCCAAAGCTTGCAAAAACGGGTCACTTGACATCAAAAGCCGTCGCTTGCAAATCGCGCTTTCACGTCGGCACCCGGTATCAGACATGTGCCGGATCTGCCGAACAGATTGTACCTGTTCCGTGCTATCAGGCGGTATACGGGAACTTTCAGCGCTTTGGGCAGGAAGCGGCATATCGACAACAGCTTCCACATTCCCGGCAATTGACGCATGGCTGCGGCAAACGCATCCAGATGCTGATAGACCACACCATCGACGATTACCAAGTTGGTTTCAAAGTTCCGTGTCGGCAAACCCAGCTGTTGGTAGAGCTTTTGCCCAAGCGGAGATTGCGCAGTTGCAAACTGAAAACACCGCAACTTGTCATGTCTGAGCATGAACTTGAAGAACCACGAACACAGGACGCATTCGCCGTCGAACACAATCAGGTTCGGGCCGTAGCCTTCTGAATTTAAGCCACTTTCTCGCACGTCTTTGGTATCCGAGACCTCGCTTTTCCAGAAAGGTCGCAAATCTTTGGCCTCGGAACAATGCGACATCTGCGAAAGGAAGCGTGCCGGGGAGCGCTGAGCAGAGAGTGGTGATTTCTCCGAAGGCTCTGACCTCATCCCCATGAAGGTGCTAACCCGGCAACACGCCTTATCTGGGTATTCAGACCGTGATGTTCATGTGAGGCCTGGTCAATTCCTTGCGGGATTCTGCCATCGACGATCGCGGGTCTGCGAAAATCACAATCGCCTTACGGAATTCTATGATATGCTGCCTATGGTTTTGTAATCGTAAGGTATTGTTATTGCGATGGACGTGGATGTTGGCCGTCTTCATTTCTTTGTTCAGGCGTTGGATCGCTACAGCGGCAATGCGAACATGTCTCGGGCTGTTCTGGGCCAAACCGGACTGAAGCCGCAAGACATCGCCCCCCCGGTTGAGACATGCAGCATTCAGAAAGAAGCCCTCTTCATCCGGTATGCCTGTGACGCCACCAAAGATATAACATTTGCGGCCCGCACCGGGCTTGAGGTCACCTCGGCCTCAACCGTGACGGCATATATCAGCAAATATTCCAGAGACCTGAAACAGGTGATGGAGAACCTTTCACGGTTTCACGGGATTATTGACCCGGCTATCGCGCTCAGTTTGCGCGTCGCAGGCAACTTTGCAGCTTTGGAAGCGGATTGGAAAGATGCTGGATTTGCACGCTACCATCGACGCACCGAATTTCTGATCTTCGCCGCACTGGCAAGAATGCGCAATCTGACCCAGATCAACCTGCAACCGATTGAAATTCGGTTTCATCACAAGGTCGGGGATCAAGCCAAAAGCTTTGAAAAGATTGCTGGTTTTCCGGTGATCTTTGGCTCGGAGAAAATGGAGATCGTGCTGCCACTTTCAGCGCTGGAGCTACCGGTTCCCACATATGATCCCAAACTGCGTGAACATCTTCTGGAATACGGTGAACGCCTGCTGGCCGAATGCGAAAAACCAAACCGCTCGATCCGCGCGCGGACCGAAGGCATGATCACTAAGTCCCTGCCCGGCACCATACCGCAGGCCGAAGCCATTGCGTCTGAGCTTGGGATGAGCTTGCGAACCTTTAGCCGCCGCCTGAAAGAAGAAGGTACAAGCTATCGCGACATCGTGGACGACCTAAGGTGTGATTTGGCACAGACCTTTCTGAACAACCGGATGTCCTTGTCAGAGATTTCGTTTTCGCTGGGGTATGCGGATCAGGCCGCCTTCTCAACCGCCTTCAAACGCTGGACAGGGCAGCCACCAAGCGCCTTCAAAACCCGTGTCGAACATCCCATTCGAACGTAAGACCGGGGGTCATCGGCCCTTAGGCCTCGCCCCGGCCCTGTCCCATGAGTGGACAAGACCGATATAGAAATCGACAGCGCCCGTGCCGTGTGAATTCCCGCCAATGTGATGAGAGAACAGGCCAATGTGATGGCCAAACGAAAAAGGCGCCTCGTGTGAGGCGCCTCTGTATCTACTGATCCAGGAAAGACCGTAGCTTTCGAGATCGGCTGGGGTGCTTCAACTTGCGCAGTGCCTTCGCCTCGATCTGGCGGATCCGTTCGCGGGTCACGCTGAACTGCTGGCCAACCTCTTCCAGAGTGTGGTCGGTGTTCATACCGATGCCGAAACGCATCCGCAGAACCCGTTCCTCACGCGGCGTGAGCGAGGCCAGAACCCGAGTGGTCGTTTCCTTGAGGTTCTCTTGAATGGCGCTGTCCAGAGGCAGCACGGCATTCTTGTCCTCGATGAAATCGCCCAGCTGGCTGTCTTCTTCGTCACCGATTGGCGTTTCCAGCGAGATTGGTTCTTTGGCGATTTTCATCACCTTGCGAACCTTCTCAAGCGGCATTTGCAGCTTTTCTGCCAGTTCTTCCGGCGTCGGCTCGCGTCCGATTTCGTGCAGCATCTGACGACCGGTCCGAACCAGCTTGTTTATCGTTTCGATCATGTGAACCGGAATACGGATCGTGCGGGCCTGATCCGCGATAGACCGCGTGATCGCCTGACGAATCCACCAAGTCGCATAGGTCGAGAACTTATAGCCGCGGCGGTATTCGAACTTGTCCACCGCCTTCATCAAGCCGATGTTACCTTCCTGAATAAGATCAAGGAATTGCAGGCCGCGGTTCGTGTATTTTTTGGCAATCGAGATCACCAGACGTAGGTTGGCCTCGACCATTTCCTTCTTGGCCTGACGCGCCTCTTTCTCGCCCTTCTGAACCTGTTGCACGATGCGGCGGAATTCAGAGATATCCAGACCGACATATTGACCGACCTGAGCCATATCGTTGCGCAGTTCTTCGACCTTAGCCGTCGAGCGTTCGATGAACATCTGCCACCCCCGGCCCGGCTTTTCAGCCATCTCGGACAACCAGTTCGGATCCAGTTCGCGACCCCGGTAGGCTTCGATGAACTCACGACGGTTGATACGGGCCTGATCGGCAAGCTTCACCATCGCGCTGTCCAGAGACATGACACGGCGGTTAATACCATAAAGCTGGTCGATCAGCGCTTCGATCCGGTTGTTGTGCAGATGAAGGCCATTCACCAGCTCAACGATTTCGGCGCGCAGCTTCTGATAGGTTTCTTCGTCTTTTTCACTGAACGAGCCATCTTCATTCAGAGTGGCCGAAATCCGGCTATCCTGCATTTCCGACAACATCGAGAAATCGGTCGAGATGCGTTCAAGCGTGGTCAGGACCTGATCCTTCAGCGCCGCTTCCATCGCGGCCAGCGACATGTTGGCCTGATCGTCATCATCGTCGTCATCGTCATTGTTCAGCGGATTGCCGTCAGCATCCAGCTCGGGGCCGGTGTCCTTTGCGGGCTTGGCTGCCTGCACTGTGGATGTGTCGACCACAGGCTCTTCCACATCACCGTCTTCGTCCATCTGATTGCCAAATGTGGCCTCCAGATCGATGACGTCGCGCAGAAGAATGTCTTCGGACAACAATTCGTCATGCCAGATGGTGATCGCCTGGAAGGTCAGAGGGCTTTCGCACAGCCCCTGGATCATGGTGTTCCGACCCGCTTCAATCCGCTTGGCGATAGCAATTTCGCCCTCGCGGCTCAGCAGTTCAACCGAACCCATCTCGCGCAGATACATGCGGACGGGGTCATCTGTTCGGTCCAGTTTTTCTGTGGCGGCCCCAGCCAATGCAACTTCACGGTTGCTATCGGTGGTGGTCAGTTCGGTCGAGCCTTTGTTCTCTTCCTCTTCTGCCTCTTCATCTTCGATGATGTTGATGCCCATCTCGGACAGCATCGACATAACGTCTTCGATTTGCTCCGAGCTGACCTGATCTGGTGGCAGAACCTGATTGAGCTGGTCGTAGGTGATGTAACCTTTCTCGCGGGCCTCGGCGATCATCTTCTTGACCTGGGCCTGGCTCATGTCCAGCGAGATTTCCTGTTCCTGCTCTTCGGATTTGCGATCTTCGGTCGTGTCTTTGGCGGCCATTCAATGCTCCTGCAGGGATGGGTGATTCGTTTGAACCGAATCATTAGCGCGTAGAAGTGATTCGGCCACCCGTTTACCCGTTTTTCTTTTCCAGTGCCTTATGAAAACACCACTTTACCGGCGTTTCCGCTCGAATTTGATACCGGACATGATTGCCTTAAACGCGTCTTTCTCGTCGCGATTGATTCGCGCACCGTTGTCGGCAATGTCGAATACGGCCCTGTCTTCGTTCTGGCTGCGGCTTGTACGGTTGCGCTCTTCGGCGGCTTGCGCCAGCCGATATGTCAGCGCCTCATCGGCCAGATCAGACAATTCCTCCGCCGCTTCGGCTATCTCAGCATCCAACCCCTGGAGAGCTTTGATCTTTGCGAGTTCCTCGGCCAGCGTCATCTCGGCCTTTTCAACGTCGCCTGGTTTATACACACAGGGGATCACTGCGACATGGCGAAGGACCAGCAGGTTTTCAAGGGGCTGAGCCCCCAAAGAATCTACAATGTGGTCTTTCAGATGATCCGGATCATCAATCGCGTGACGCAGAATGGCGTCTCGCAGGGCAGCGTATTCGGGGTTGAGGCATTCCATGTCTTCAAGCTGGTGCTCGAACTGGACAACGACCTGTGGGTTTAGGATGGCGATGGCGAGAATGGCCGCCTCGCGCAGTTGGATATCAGCGGTCTCGGACGACGCCAGGAAAGACGCCCGCGCACCCGGCGAGGCGCTCTGCGGAGGCTGCCACTTGCCACGCGGCTGCCACTGTCGGTTCTGTGGTTGGCGCTGGGGACGGAATAGCTGCCAGCGCAAATCCTTGATCTCTTGCCCATAATGCGAGCGGATCGAGGGGTCGCGGATCAGTTTGATCTTGTCGCGCAACGATTTGTCCAGCGCCGCCTTGCGCTCGGGGCTGTCAAAGACTTTCCCTTCGGTCTCACGCTGCCACAGCAGTTTGACCATCGGAATGGCGCTTTCCAGCACCGATTGCACAGCCCCAGACCCTTCTGCCCGCAACAAATCGTCGGGATCCTTGCCTTCGGGCATCAGTGCAAAGCGCAGTGATTTACCCGCTTCGAGCAACGGCAAAGCCAGATCGACCGCTCGCATCGCAGCACGCAGTCCCGCCGTATCACCATCCAGCGCAATGATCGGTTCGTTGGAAACGCGCCAGAGCAATTGCAACTGATGCTCGGTGATTGCCGTGCCCAAAGGGGCGACCGACGCGCCAAAGCCCGCCTCGGCCAGCGCAATCACGTCCATATACCCTTCGGCCACGATCAAAGGCTGCCCTTTGCCCGCCGCCTGCCGCGCAGGGCCATGGTTGAACAGGCTGCGCCCTTTATCGAACAACTCGGTCTCGGGCGAGTTCAGGTATTTAGCGTTATCATTGGGGTCCATCGCCCGCCCACCAAACGCGATACACCGTCCACGCGGATCGCGGATAGGGAACATGATCCGGTTACGGAACGTGTCATAAGGTTTCTTACCCTTGTTGGACGGCTTGGCCAGCCCTGCCCCAAGGATCAGATCCTCAGCCACATTCTTGCCGCGCAGATGATCCCACAGCGCCTGCCACCCATCCGGGGCAAATCCGATCTCCCACCGATCCAGCGCTTGCGCGTCCAACCCTCGACCCGTCAAGTAATCGCGTGCAGGCGCACCCGCCCCTGTTTTGAGTTGCAGTCGGAAGAACTGCACTGCCTGCTCCATCACATCAGCCAATTGCGACCGGCGGTCCTGCTTTTCCTGCGCTTTGGGATCACGGGCGGGCATGGGCATCCCGGCCTCACGCGCCAAAATCTCAACCGCTTCGATGAATGAGACATTCTCGGTTTCCTTCACAAAACTGATTGCGTCGCCTTTGGCGTGACAGCCGAAGCAGTAATAAAACCCCTTCTGGTCATCGACGTGGAACGAGGCCGTCTTTTCATGGTGAAACGGGCATGGGGCCCACATATCCCCCTTGCCTTGGTTGGACTTGCGCTGATCCCACATAACTTTGCGCCCGACGACCTGAGACAGGCTTAGCCGGGTACGCAACTCATCCAGAAATCCGGGGGGCAAAGACATGGGTCAAACCTGCCAGAAATGAAAACCCGCGCCAAGGGGACGGCGCGGGCTTATCCACAAGGAATTGGCGTAACTGTGGATTATTGCTGCAGACACAGCTCCAACCACGCGGCACCCAGATCCTTCTTGCGCACATCGCGCATCTTTTGCTCATAAACCCAGGGCGTAATCAGCGGAATCGCCGCATTATAGTTCTCGGGCCAGGTCGGTGAACTGTCCGCAATCGCCTGTGCGACGTCGCGCTCTTTTACCCTGTCCAACCGTGCCTTCTGGATCGCGGCCACCACATCGGCCTGATATTTACAGCTTTGCTCGGCGCTGTCCTGAGCCAGTGAAGGGGTGGCAAGCAAGGCCGCGACGATGGCGATACGCAACATGGGGTTCTCCCGGATTCGTTTCTTTCGGCGCAGCTTACCTGTCTGGGTCTCGGGCTGCCATAATCCTTTTTGCCACCTGGCACTGCTGAACAACTTGAGAGTGGGGCAGCCAGCCTGCCCCACCCGTTTTGACGTCAGAGCCCTTTGGCGCGGTAGCTTTTCGCCACGCGGTCAATGGCCACGATATAGGCCGCTGTACGCAGGTCCTCTACATCGTCTCGGCTGTGCCAGACCTCGCGCATCGACTGGTAAGCAATGCGCATGGTGTCATCCAGACCGGACCGAACCAGTTCCAACTCGTCAGCCCCTTTCAGATACTGCGTCTTAAAGTCAGGCGACATCGTCCAGGCATCGCCAAGATAGCGGTCCAGCCTTTCCAATTCGCTCACGATCAACTCATGCCGCGCTTCTTCCTGTCGCCGCTGCATCCGGCCAAAGCGGATATGGCTGAGGTTTTTGACCCATTCGAAGTAAGAAACGGTCACACCACCAGCGTTGGCATACATATCCGGGATGATCACTGTGCCCTTCTTGCGCAGAATTTCATCCGCACCTGCCGTCACCGGCCCGTTTGCGGCTTCGATGATCAAGGGCGCTTTGATCCGTTCGGCATTGGACAAGTTGATAACACCTTCCAGTGCAGCCGGGATCAGGATGTCACATTCCGCTTCCAGCACGCTTCCACCTTCGGCCGAGTGGGTCGCATCGGGGTAATCCTTGACCCCGCCATGTTTGACGATCCACTGGCGGACCGCTTCAACGTCGATGCCGTCGGGATTGTACAGCGCACCGTCCCATTCGATGATGCCAACGATGATTGAGCCGTCCTGTTCGCTGAGGAACTTGGCCGCGTGGTACCCCACATTACCCAATCCCTGCACCACTACGCGCTTACCGTCCAGCTTGCCGGACAGGCCAGCTTTCTGCACGTCTTCCGGATGACGGAAGAACTCGCGCAGCGCGTATTGGATGCCGCGTCCCGTTGCCTCAACCCGTCCGGCAATGCCACCCGCGTTCAGAGGCTTACCCGTTACACAAGCGCGCGCGTTGATGTCCGTGGTGTTCATCCGCGCGTATTGGTCGGCCATCCATGCCATTTCTCGTTCACCCGTTCCCATATCGGGGGCCGGGACGTTCTGAGACGGGTTGATCAGGTCACGCTTGGCCAGTTCATAGGCAAAGCGTCGGGTGATCTGCTCCATCTCATGTTCTTCGTACTTTCTGGGATCAATGCACAAACCGCCTTTCGATCCGCCAAACGGCGTCTCAACCAGCGCGCACTTATAGGTCATCAGCGCAGCCAGCGCTTCAACTTCGTCCTGGTTCACGGCCAAAGCATAGCGGATACCGCCTTTGACAGGCTCCATATGTTCGGAATGCACAGAACGGTATCCGGTGAAGGTATGGATTTCCCCCCTGAGCCGCACACCAAATCGTACGGTGTAGGTCGCGTTGCAAACCCGGATCTTTTGCTCCAGCCCCGGCGGTAGGTCCATCAGGGACGCCGCCCTATTGAACATCAAGTCAACACTCTCA